>NZ_CP191258.1:3692080-4307427 GCF_050410795.1 Fontivita pretiosa
TCCGACCACTTCAAACACCATTCGATGATCTCGGATGTACGTCTCATACATCCGTAGCTATCGTCGCGTCGGCGCTTGCGGCATTGACAATCCTGTTTTGCGGCGAATTACCGGACCAACTCAGTCCAACAGCGGCTCCGCCACCCGCTGCTGTTACTGGCGCAACAGCAGTTGGTCGGTGATCACATTCACCCCCGGCCCGCCCTTGTCCAAACAACTGATCATCGCCTCGCCCGCCGTCCAGCACATCATTGCCGCCTCCCGCGTAGATCACATCGTTGCCCGAGTCTCCGATGAGCGTCTCGTTCTTCGCGGATCCGGTGATGGAATCTGTTCCGCAGTTGCCGATGATCCGCTCAATGTCCGTGTGAACATTGTCCCGCCCCTGCTGATATGTCCACTCGGCGGATAGACGTCGTTGGCAACGTCGTCAATGGTGACAAAGTCAATGGTGACAAACACCGACCAGGGTGCACTCAGAAAGCCGCGCCAATCCAGGGTATCGTTGCCTTGCTCACCATGAAAGTCGCGCGAGGTAGAGGACGAGCGGTCCACGCGAAAGTAGTCGTCACCCGCGCCGCCGCGGTAATAGCTCGTCCTCCGCGATCGCATCAGGATGTCATCGTTCCCATCGCCGCCGAAAACGGTCGAGTCGTGCCTTATTTTAAGGGATCGCTTATTTTAAGGGGTCGGGAGTCTTTTTGGCTTCGCAGAGGTGGCGCGGGTGGTGCTGGTGCTGGCGATGGCGCGCCGATTTGATCTGGTACAGCCGCTTGTCTGCGATTGCGGTCATCTCGCCGACCGTCGGGTTGCCGGGCAGCTCGGAGAGGGAAAAGACTCCGATCGACAGTTTCGGCGGGCAGGACAGCCGCAGCGGCTTGACCAGCTCCTCAACCAGCCGCGTGAGCCGCTCGGCCGTGGCGCGGGCGTCTTGCGGTGTCACGCCGGGCAGGACGACGATGAACTCGTCTCCGCCGGTGCGAAACGCCGCGTCCTGCGCCCGGATACCGGATCGGATGATCTGCCCGATATCGCGAAGCAACTGGTCGCCCGCCGCGTGCCCGAGCGTGTCGTTGAGCAGCTTGAAGTAGTCCACGTCGATGGCCAGCAACGACAGATCGCTCTGCTCGGCGGTGCAGCGTTGGATGAATCCGGGCAGGCAGGCATCGAGCATTCGGCGGTTGTACAGCCCGGTGAGCGGGTCGCGGACCGCCTGCTGTCGCAGTGAACCAATCTGTCGTTCCAGCGCGCTGGTGCGCACGGCGATACGCTGATGGATTTCGGCCTCGAGCTGAGCCATCGCCAGCTTCTGCTGTCGCAGTTCGTGGAACAGTTCCTGAATGAGCGGCGCCAGCGAGCCCAGCCTGCCGCCGATGCGGCTCAGCTCGTCGATCGGCGCCTGCCCGCAGCGTATCTGGCGGATGGTGTGCAGGAGGCGTCGCGCGGGAAGCACCCATCGCCTGTAGTGTCCAACCCATAGCACAGCGGCAACAAGCATGATGGCCAGGGGGAGTGGCAGCGACGTCAGCCGTCCATGGGGCGTTCCACGGGCCAGGCTCCAGACGCTCCACCAGATCGCCAGCGCGGCGCCGATCATCGCGACCATGAGGATGATCGGCAGAACCGCGCGCAGGCGGGCGACAGCTCGCATCGCCAGGTTGCGGGTGAATGCGCGGATCGGATCAAGCGTGTCGGTTGGCCGCATCGGACAAGTCGTGGTCGTTGCAACAGCGTTCCTGGTCGAATCGGCGGTGGGCATCCGTCGGTGCTTATCGGTCCGGCGAGTGCCGGAGTTAACTGGCATACGCAGGCAGGCGATCTGATGCGCGGCAGGTGGTTATCGGGCACGATGCTGGCCGCTGATTTGCACGGCTGGACGTGCCCTCTGCGGCGCGGAAGATCGACCTGGCACGGGTCTTGTCTTGCGCAGGCGATGTGTGTGATGCTCCGGGGCGTCGGCACGCGTTGAAGTTCAGCGATGAAGGCCCCGGTGCCGATACCACACCAACACCATGCATCAGCCATTCGCGTCGATCGTGCAACAGATGAAGCGGCGGTACGACATCCGGGTCCGCAAGTGGCGGCGGAGTATGAGCGGTTGTGCCTGGCGGGTGTATCACCATGATGGACGGGTGGTGAACTGGATCGAGTCGCCGTTTCCCAAGACGCCGATCAGCCTGGCGGTCTTCCTGCACGAAGTGGGGCATCACGCGATCGGCTTCGAGACCTACCGCAGGCGTTGCGAGGAGGAATACCACGTGTGGATGTGGGCGATATCACAGATGCGACGCCTGGGTGTGGAGCCGGATCAGCGGGTGTGGCGACGGTTCGATCTGTCGATGCGCTATGCGGTCGGCAAGGCGCTGCGCAGGGGAGCAAAACAACTGCCCGAGATGCTCAAGCCCTTCGTGCCCAAGGCGGCCTGACGGTGCCTCGGGTGTTGCTGCCGGTGAACGGCGCAGTGCCTGTGCCAGAAAGAAAACGACCGGAATCAGGGTTGGCTGATTCCGGTCGTCTTGCTTGCCTGCGCTGTGCCGCCCGGCGGCTTAAGCGCTGCCGGTGGTATCGAGCTTGTCCTGGGACTTTTCCTGGGGCTCCTGGCTGGGACGCGGCTCGGGCCGGGTCCGCAGAACGCCCTCCTCCATGAGCTTGCGGATCTTGGCCAGGGCCTTGTTCTGGATCTGGCGGACACGCTCCTTGGTCACACCGATGATCTTGCCGACCTCTTCCAGCGTCAGGGGCTGTTCCTCCTCCTGCTGCCAGTTAAATCGGCGACGGATCACGGTCTGCTCGGTGTCGCTCAGATCCGCCAGGTTGCGATCGACGATCTGCTTGAGCTCGTCGATGCACTCTTCCTCGACGATGTCGCGCTTCTTGTCGATCCAGTCGCTCTTCTCCAAGTCGGGTTCGAACTCGACCGGGAACCGAGTACGGTGCCGGCTGTGCTTCATCGCGGTGCGCGAGAAAGCCTTGAGGATAGCGCGGCACGCGTAGGTGCTGAACTTGAAGCCGCGATCGACGTTGAACTTGTCCACCGCCCGCAGCAGCGCCATGTTGCCTTCCGAGACGATCTCCGCGAAGTCCACGTCGCCCAGGCGCGTGCGCTTGGCCATGGCCAGCACCAGCGCCAGGTTGGTGCGCACGAGGTACTCGCGGTAGTGCTCGTAGCGGCGGTGCCACTCGATGACCTGCTCGGCCAGTTCCTTGGTCAGGCCTTCACGCTTGACCTTTCGCTGGAGCTGGCAGAGCCGCATCTTGGCGTAGTTGAAGCGGTAGAACATCAACCGCTCTTCCTCAGGCTTCATGAGCTGAGGCGCGCCGACCATGGCCTGGTCCTCGAACGCGTCGTCCCGCGTGGGCTGGTACCAACTGACCAGCGGCAGGGCGCGCTCGGCGTCCTCCGTGAACAGCTCCGCCTCGATGTTCTTGCGACGGAACAGCGGGCTGTCCATGTAGGCGTAGTTCTCGGCCAGGATCGCCTCGGCGCGCTCGCGCAGATGGCGCGGCACCGGGCTGCGTCGGGCCGAAGCCTGGGTCTTTTTATTCTGATTGGCGAGTAAGGCAGCGGCCACTTCTGGCCTCCTTCGTGCGCTGCGTGCGCTGACTGATTCCACTTTCCGCGTCGTCACCTACAATACAAAGACCAACCAAGCTCAATGGGAGCTTATTCGGTCTTTGCTGGAACTATTGTACAGATATTGAGTCGTTCCAGCGATACATACGTTGCCAACCGCCGCGCGGTTCGCAACGTAACTGCCGCATAAAAGGATATTTAGATGCTCCTTTCAGCATTCGCCTCAGGTGTCCCGGGCACTGGACACCTGTGCTGCCAACGGTTATCGGTCATCCATGCATAAGAAAACGCTGTGCCTGGGCGGAAGTTTCAACCCGATCCACCTGGGGCACCTTATTTGTGCCCGGGCGGTGGCCGAAGCCAGGGGCTTTGCCCGGGTGATGCTCATCCCCTGCGGCCAGCCGCCTCACAAGCCCCGGGCCGCCGACCTGGCCAGCCCGACGCATCGTCTGCAAATGTGCCGACTTGCGATCCAGACCTCTAACTCAACGGATAGTCGCCGGGCACAGGTTCAATTCGACATCTCCGAGATCGAAATTGCTCGCCGGGGACCGAGCTATACCATCGACACCGTCCGCCAGCTCCGCAGCCAGGGCTGGACACAGGTCCACTGGCTCATCGGTGCCGACATGCTCAACTACCTGCCAAAATGGCGGGAACCTGCCGCCTTGATACGCGAGGCCAGCCTGCTGATCATGGCCCGGCCCGGCGTTCCCATCGACTGGAACGCCCTGCCGGGGGAATTCGCTTCTTTGAAAGACAACGTTGTCGTCGCCCCGTTGATTGAAATCAGTTCCACGCAGATCCGCTGGCGGGTCCGCGCCGGGCTGAGCATCGAGTATCTGACGCCGCCGGCTGTAGTTCGTTACATCCACACTCACAGGCTTTACCTGAGTTAAAGCCGCCGCCAACAGGGACACCGGTGCCCGCCGACGATGATTTCGGGATCATCCTCGCCGACCAGACCGTACGACACCCGCGGCGCGGCGGGTGCGGGTGCCTGGTGCTGGTGATTCTTGGCCTGATCGCGCTGCTGTGGGTGCTGGGCAGGTAGCCGCAAAAACCACGAGCCGCCGGTGATGGCCGGGCGATTCAGCCCGGGGTGCAGGCGGATCGGATCAGTGCCCCAGCCACGCGGCCAGCAGGTCGATGGCGCTTTGCAGGTCCCGCTTGTGCACCGACTCGGTGACGGTGTGGATGTAGCGCGTCGGGATGGACAGGGTGATGGTGGGCACGCCGCCGCGACTGCGCTGCATCGCCGCCGCGTCCGTCCCGCCGCGGGGCAGGATGCTGAGCTGGTAGGGGATCTTGTGCTTTTTGGCGACGGCTTCGAATTCGTCGATGAGCCAGCGGGTGGAGATGGTCGCCGAGTCCATGATCGTCAGCGCCACGCCGTCGCCCTGTTTGCTGACGCGTTCTTCATCGGGCACGCCGGGGGTATCGACCGCCAGGGTGGTGTCGATGGCGATGGCCAGGTCGGGCTGCTCGGCATAGGCTGCCGGCCCGGCGCCGCGCAGGCCCACTTCCTCCTGCACCGTCGCCGCCAGGACAAGCTCGTACCTGGGATTCCTGCACTTTTTGATCGCCTCGATGGCGACAAACGCCGCCACGCGATTGTCCAGACACTTGCCACTGACGCACTGCCCGATTTCGCTGAACTCCTGCACCAAGGTCACCGGATCACCGATGCGAACCTTTTTCTTCACCTCTTCCGGCGGCAGGCACAGGTCGATCAGCAGGTCGCTGATCTCGGGAATCTTTTTCTTGTCCTCCTCCCGGGCGATGTGCACGGGCCGGCCGGCAGGATTCATCAGGCCCAGCAGGTCCTCACCGCTGCTGGCCCGGATCATCACCCGCCGGGCGTGAAGGTTCTTGGTGTCGAATCCTCCGGCGTTCTGGATCCGCACGAACCCCTTGTCGTCGATATGGCGAACGTAGAAGCCGATCTCATCGATATGGCAGGCCAGCAACACCCGCCTGGCCTTCTTTGCTTTGCACTTCCGGGTTGCGATCAGGTTGCCCATCGGATCGGTCTTGATCGAGTCGAACAGGCCCTTCATGTGCTTTTGAAGGATCTGGCGGACGCGTTCTTCGCGCCCCGGCACGCCGGGAGCTTCCGACAAGGTCTTGAGGAATGCGATGTTCATGCTGCGGTGAGGATACTGACTCGGCGGGCGTGAGCCAAACGGACACCGCCCTGCAAAAAAGTGGATCACACAGAACAGGTGTTGGCGGTTTACCCGCGAGCGCTGGCCACCTGCCGCAGCGCCTCGTAAAGCACGATGCCGGCGGCGGTGGCGAGGTTGAGGCAGCGTTCGCCGGGGGATTGAGGAATGCGGATGACCTGGTTGGGGTAGGCGTCCAGGATCGCCTGGTCGATGCCACGGGTCTCGGAGCCGAAGATGAGCCAGTCACCATCACGGAAGTCGGCCTGCCACAGCGATCGTTGCCCGCCCGAGGAGCACAGCCATAGCCGCCCGCCCTTGATGTAATTGAAGAACGCGGCCGTGTCGTCATGGACCGTGAGCTTGAGCCTCGGCCAGTAGTCCATGGCGCTGCGGCGAAGCTGTCGATCGGAGAGGACAAAGCCCAGGGGGCGGACCAGATGCAGTTCTGTGCCGCTGGCGACGCAGAGCCTGGCGATGTTGCCGGTATTGGGCGCGATCTGCGGCTGAAGCAGCGCGATCCTGAGGCAATGAGGCGGCAAGGTGGGTTCGCGAAGGGTCATGGCAGTCAGAGCTTGCCGCGCGACTCACGGCCCGGCGGCGTCCGCGGCCACCAGCTTGCCCGATGGGTCGGCCTGAACCATCTGCCGCGAATCCGGGCAATAGGCGGTGAGCCTGCCATCGGGAAGCAGCGCCGCGGCGGTGTCCAGCAGCACCAGCTTCTCCAGCACGATCGGAACGCGGCTATCGACATAATCGGTGTAAGTTGGGACCGGGGTATGTCCGAAGTAGCCGGTTTTTGTCCACAAGGGGGTTCGTCGAAGATCGGCATCGACGTATCGGCCCCAGAGAATCTCGTGTCGAAGGGAGGGCATGGGCAGGCGGGCGGGAGCCAGCAGCTCGGCAGGCGTGTGCCGCTGCTTCAGTGGCCACTTGCCGTGGATCACGAACAGATCCGGGTCCTCGATGTAGACTGGCAGGCTGCGGATGAACTGCCGATGCGCTTCGGGGAAGCAGTCGATCAGCCGGTTGAGCGAATCGGCTGTGCGCTGCATGATCACACGGGCGATGATATCCCGGCTCACGCCGTAGCTGGTCAGCGTCTCGAAAAGCCCGTGTTCGAGGAACCATTGGAAGGCCAGAAACCGGTCCCCGGTGGAGGCATTCTCGGCATAGCACACGCCGTGCAAGACCTGATCGAGCACGTCGTCGTGGTTGCCGCGAATGAACCTGGCGTTTTGCAGCCCCAGGAGCAATTCGATGACGCCGCGGGAGTCCGGCCCGCGGTTGACGTAGTCGCCGACGAAATAAAACACCGGCTGCGGGTCGATCCGCGACACCTCCCGCAGGATGGTCTCCAGTGGCCGCAGCATCCCGTGAATATCTCCAACGATCCATCGCATCGGCGCCTATGGTAGCATGCCGGGGGTGAATGCCGAGGATCCGGGAAGGAGCGTTACATGACCAGCAGGCTTTCCGACGCCGACATCGCCGCCGCCCTTGGGCAACTGTCCGGCTGGCAGCGGGTCGCAGACCAGATCGTCAAGACCTTCAGCTTCAGGAACTATTACGAGACGATGGCGTTTGTGAACGCCGTCGCCTGGATCGCCCATCGCCTGGATCACCACCCCGACCTGGAGGTTGGGTACAACAGCGTCAAGGTCCGATACACGACGCATTCCGCTGGCGGGATCAGCCAGAAGGACTTGGACAGCGCCGCCAGGATCGAGCAGTTGATGTAGGGCGGGCGGCGGGACACCCTCGTTGGACTGTTGTTCTGGGCCGAGGCTTGTGTGCCTCGGGAATCCGGGCACCTGCGTTTGTGGATCGCAGTCTCCGCATTTCTTGACACCCCTTGCCATCCCCGTTAGAAACCCAAGACCCTATGTCCCTGTCGATTCTGCTCCTTGCGCAGACGCAGCTTGCACCCACAGCATCGCCGCAGGCGGGTGTCGGGCGAATGCAGGGGATGATCTTTGAATGGCTGGGGGTGAATGTGACCCCGGTCACGACCCTGGTCTACAGCACGGTGCTGGTGGCGGCGGTGTTTCTGCCGGCCATCATGCTCTTCGCCATGTTCGCGATCTGGTGGGAGCGCAAAGTCGCCGGGCACATGCAATCGCGACTTGGGCCGAATCGGGTCGGGCCAATTGGTTTGCTCCAGTCGCTGGCGGACGGAATCAAGCTGATCACCAAGGAAGACCTCACGCCGCGCGACGCCGATCGCCTGCTGTTCAAGCTGGCCCCGTACCTGGCGTTTACGCCGGTCTTTGCGGCGTTTTTGGCGCTGCCGTTCGGGCCGGACATGACTTTCGAGCCGCGACTGGCGGTCGGATTGTTCTGGATTCTGGCCATCCTGGCGCTGGAGATCATGGGGGTGATCCTGGCCGGCTGGGCCAGCAACAACAAGTGGTCCGTCTATGGCGCCATGCGAGAAGCCTGCCAGATGGTCTCCTACGAGATCCCGCTGGGGATTTCGATCATTGTCGGGGTGATGGCGGCCGGAACGCTGAACCTGGTGCAGCTCGGATACGAGCAGGGCGGCGGCATCCACACCTGGCTGATCTTCAAGAATCCCTTCGCCTTCGCGGCGTTCTTCACCTACTTCATCGCGAGCCTGGCGTCGAACAAGCGGGCGCCGTTCGACCTTCCCGAATCGGAATCGGAGCTGGTCGCCGGATTCCACACCGAGTACAGCGGGCTGCGATTCGCGATGTTCTTCTTCGCTGAATACGCGGCGATGTTCGTCGTCGGCGGCATCCAGACGGCGCTGTTCCTGGGCGGATGGAACGATCCGTTCGGACTTGTCGGCTATTACCATCACCAGCTCGTGCAAAGCGAAAACGGACTGGGGCTGCTTCTGGTCAACCTGATCGCGGTGGGCATCTTCGTGACCAAGGCGATCGCGATTGTGTTCGTGCAGATGTGGCTGCGATGGACGCTGCCGCGACCACGGATCGACCAGGTGCTCTACGCCTGTGTCAAGGTGCTGCTGCCGATCACGTGCGTGCTGCTTCTGGGCGCGGCGATGTGGCAACTGTTCGTGCCGGAGATGCCGGGGATTCCGTGGGTCGATTACAGCCCGTGGAACTTCGGCCAGTGGGCGCGTATCGGGGCGACGCCGGCGCTGGTCACCCAGGCGATTCTGTCGCTGGTGGGGATCGGCCTGCTTACCGCGATCGTAACGTGGGTCATCTACGCGGCGATCAGCGGGCGGCGGATCAAGCAGCGTCTGACCGATCCGGCCCCGATCGAAGAGGAAACCCCCGCCGGCGCCGAAGCGGCGGAAGCGTGAGGAGATCGAACCACCGATCAACGCAGATGAACACAGACAGGTGCTGAATCACCTGACTCCGAACAAGGTGAGCACGACCGGGACGGTCGTGACACCATGCACCCATCCGTGTTCATCGGTGTTCATCCGTGGTTCCGAACCGACAATGGACGCAGTCCTGTTTTACATGTTCGCGTTGATGTCGGGGGTATCGGCGATCGCGGTGGTCGTCTCGCGGAACATCGTCCGCACCGCCGTGGCGCTGCTGTTCACGCTGGTAGGTGTCGGCGGGCTGTACTTCCTGCTGCATGCCGAGTTCCTGGCGGCGGTGCAGCTCGTGGTCTACGCCGGCGGAACGCTGATCCTGATCGTTTTCGGCGTGATGCTGACCAGCAAAAGCCCGTTCAGCCGTTACGAGCCGAAGCTGGCGGAGGTCGTGATCGCCATCTCGCTGGGGCTGGTGATGCTCACGGCGCTGGTGGCCGCCATCCTCCGTGCGGATTTCCGCCGGTCCGGACAGCTCGCCGAGTCGATGGCCTACCCCGTGGACAAGCTCGGGCAGGCGCTGCTCGGTGATTTTCTGATTCCCTTTGAGCTGGCCAGCGTCCTGCTGCTGGTGGTGATGATCGGCGCGGCGTACCTGGCCAAGGCACGGAGGAAGGATTGAACCACGGTTGAACGCGGATCGGCAGACCGCAGAACTCAGGTTCTGAATCTGTGTCCAACTGTGTTCATCTGTGGCTCCAGAAGGTGTTTCGAATGGCGATGAACATTGGTCTTCAGCATTACCTGATCCTGGCGGCGGTGCTGCTGGTCTGCGGGGTGCTCACGATCCTGACCAAGCGCAACGCCATTGGGATCCTCATGGGCGTGGAGCTGGTGCTCAACGCCGCCAACGTGAACCTGGTGGCGTTCAACTACTACACCTGGTCGGGCACGGCCGCATCGCCGCTGCTCAGCGGGCAGGTGTTCGCGATCTTCGTGATCGTGCTGGCGGCGGCGGAGGCGGCGATCGCGCTGGCGATCTTCCTCAACTTCTACAACAACTTCACGACGATCGATGTGGAACGGGCTCAGAATCTGAAAGGATAGAAGGATAGCTGGCAGCAGGCGGCAGGCAGTGAGCTTCTACTGCCCGCAGCCCGCGGCCCGCTGACGATTGCGACATGGACATCCCACTGCCAGCCTGGTTGCTCATTACCGCGACGCTGCTGCCGCTGGCGGCGTTCGTCATCCTCGTCTTCTGGGGCAAGAAGATGGGCAACCCGTTCGCGGGTTACCTGGCCAGCACCTTCATCGCCGTCAGCTTCATTTGCAGCCTGGCGGCGATGATCCTGTGGGTTGGCCGGCCCGACGATTCAACCTGGGGATTTGAAAAGGGACCGATCAACAGCACCTTCGGCTGGATACCCGTGGGGACCTGGCCGGGACAGCGCCATCCGGGCTTCCTGGACCTCGGCGTGTACGTGGACAGCCTCACCGTCATCATGTTCAACATGGTGACGCTGGTCTCGACGCTGATCTTCGTCTTCAGCATCGGCTACATGCGCGAGGATAAGCGCTATCCCCGCTTCTTCACCTACCTGAGCCTCTTTGACTTCTCGATGCTGGGGCTGGTGCTGGGCGGAACCGTGCTTCAACTTTTTATCTTCTGGGAACTGGTCGGGCTGTGCTCGTACCTGCTGATCGGCTTCTGGTACGAAAAGAAAAGCGCCAGCAACGCCGCAATCAAGGCGTTCGTCACCAACCGCGTCGGCGATTTCGGATTCCTCATCGGCTTCGGGATCCTGTTCTATCACCTGGGCAACATGACGCTGCCGGACATGTGGATCCAGCTTGGCGCCGCAGGCGGCGGGCAGGCGATCAAGCTCAGTACCGGCGCGGTGTTCAGTTCAACCCTGCTGACGGTCATGGGCATCGGACTGTTCTTCGGCGCCGTCGGCAAGAGCGCGCAGTTCCCGCTGCACGTGTGGCTGCCCGACGCCATGGAAGGCCCCACACCCGTCAGCGCGCTGATCCACGCCGCCACCATGGTCGCGGCTGGCGTCTATCTCGTCGGGCGAATCTTTCCCGTGCTCACTCCCGACGCCAAGCTGTTCATCGCGATCATCGGCTGCATCACCCTGACGATGGCCGCGCTGATCGCCGTCGTGCAGAGCGACATCAAGAAGGTCCTGGCGTACAGCACGCTCTCGCAGCTTGGGTACATGATCCTGGCGATGGGGGTCGGCTCGTGGGTGGGTGGGCTGTTCCACCTGATCACGCATGCGTTTTTCAAGGCGCTGCTGTTCCTGGGCTCGGGCAGCGTGATTCACGCGGCGCACCACGAGCAGGAACTGCCGCAGTATGGCGGGCTGATGCGCAAGATCCCGATTACCGCGGTGACGTTCGCGATCGCGGTGCTGGCGATTGCGGGGTTTGGCATCGCGGGCGTCGGATTCGCCGGGTACTACAGCAAGGACATGATCCTGGCGCACGCCGCGGCCTTCGGATTCGCCGCCGATCACAGCGGCAAATCCGGTTGGTACTGGGCGCTGTTCATCCTGCCGGTAGGCATCGCGTTCGTCACGCCGTTCTACATGACGCGCTGCTGGATGCTGACGTTCTGGGGCAAGCCGCGCAATCCGCACATTTACGAGCATGCCCACGAGCTGCCGGTCATGTGGGTTCCGTTGGCGGTGCTGGCGCTGCTGAGCGTGATCGGCGGAGGCTTCCTGGGGGTCAAGCAGTACTTGAACGCATCGATCGTGGAATCGACCGCATATTGCCGGGCGGTGGATCGGGAGTTCAACGGCTTTGCAACCGCCTGGCCGTCGGATCCGCCCGGGCATCGGGCGGCGGACGCCGAAGGCCCCGAGCCGGCGCACGCCGCGGCCCTGACGCCGTCGCAGCAATGGCATCTGGAGGGCGAACACCGGATGCACACGGCGCTGGCGGGGGGTTTCGCGTGGCTGATCGGCATCGCCGCCGGTTTCTTCATGTACATGAACGGCTATGCCGTGGCCGACCGATTGATGAAGCTCGCCCCGCTGCGGTGGGTCCACACGTGGCTGTATCGGCGGATGTACTTCGACGAGCTGTACTTCAGCGTGTTTGTGGCGCTGACGCTGGCGGCGAGCAAGCTCAGCGCGGCGTTTGACAAATACGTCGTAGACGGAATCGTGAATCTGGCTGGGTGGCTGGTGAAGCAGGCGGCCGTGGCGGTTGGATTGCACGACAAGTACGTGATCGACGGGGCGGTCAACGGAGTGGCGGCGCTGTCGCAGGAACTGGGCGCCGTTGTCCGCGCGCCACAGACCGGCAGAATTCGCGTGTATGTCACGATCCTGATGGCCGCCGTCAGCCTCGGCCTGGCCGGAGCGATTATCGTGGTGCTGTCGAGATGAGAAGAATAGGAACCACAGATGCGCGCGGATGAGCACGGATGTTCCGGCTCGCGTCACGACCGTCTCGGTCGTGCCCGGGCCATTCGCACGGGCCGGCCGCCCGTGACACGCACAAGGCTTCAGCGTTCATCTGCGTTTATCCGTGGTTACAGGATATGGAATTCTTGAACAACTGGCTGTTAACGATCCTGATCTTCCTGCCGTCGGTAGGCGCGATCGCGGTCCTGATCGTCAAAGGCCGTGACGCGGTGCGCTGGACGGCGCTGGGCACCTGCATCGCCACCTTCGTTCTATCTCTGCTGTTGCTGGCGACGTTCGACTGGCACAAGGGCAGTGGCTACGGATATCTCCAGCCCGACGGCACCGGCGGCGTGGTGCAACTGGTCCAGCGGGCGCCGTGGATCCGCGCGTTCAACATCGAATACCTGGTCGGCATCGACGGACTGAGCTTCCCGCTGGTTCTGCTCAGCACCTTCGTCTGTCTGCTCTCCTGCATCGCCTCCTGGAACATCGAAAAGATGTACAAGGGGTACTTCGCCCTGTTCCTGTTCCTTGAGACTGGCATTCTGGGCGTGTTCCTGGCACTGGATTTCTTCCTGTTCTACGTGTTCTTCGAGGTCTCGCTGCTGCCGATGTACTTCCTGATCGGCATCTGGGGCGGGCCGCGGAAAGAATACGCCGCCATCAAGTTCTTCCTGTACACGCTGGTCGGCTCGATCGGATTGCTCATCGTGCTGATCGGCACGTATCTGTACAGCCGCCAGATCGTGCCGGGAGGAACGTTCGACCTGATCAAGCTCGCCGGGCCGGAGTTTCAGCACTCGCTGCTGGGGATCGTCTCGCCGAAGACGGCGTCGATCTTCTTCTTTTTGCTGATGTTCGGGTTTCTGATCAAGGTTCCGGCGGTGCCGCTGCACACGTGGTTGCCCGACGCTCACGTTGAAGCGCCGACGCCGATCAGCATGATCCTGGCGGCGATTCTGCTGAAGATGGGAGGATACGGCATCTTCCGCGTGGCCTACCCGCTGTATCCCGAGGCGGCCAAGGGGATGTGGCTGTTCTTCGCGGTCATCGGGGTCATCAGCATCATCTACGGCGCGCTTTGCGCGATGAGCCAGAGCGATTTTAAGAAGCTGGTGGCGTACTCCAGCGTCTCGCACATGGGTTTTGTGACGCTGGGAGCGGCGATGATGACCACCGCGTCGGTCAACGGCGCGCTGTTCATGATGGTCGCACACGGCATCACCAGCGCGGCGCTGTTCTTCATCGTCGGCGTGATTTACGAGCGGGCGCATCACCGCGAGATCAGCCGCTTCGGCGGCATCGCCACGACCATGCCCGTGTACACCGGGCTGGCCAATGTCGCGTTCTTCGCCAACCTCGGCCTGCCGGGGCTGTGCGGGTTCATCGGCGAGGTGATGGTCCTGCTCGGCTCTTTCGGCGCTGCACGGGAAGATTCGATCCTGATGCAGAGCGGGCTGGCGTCGCAGACGCAGATTTACACGCTGGCGGTGATCGCCTGCTTCGGCGTGGTGCTGACCGCCGGCTACATGCTCTGGACGATCCAGCGGGTGTATCTGGGTCCGGAGAAGCCGGAGTACAAGGACTTTCCCGAAGTTGACGCCCGTGAGATCACGGTGCTGGCGCCGCTGGCGGCGATGGCGATCCTGCTGGGGATTCTGCCAACAGCCTTTGTGTTCGTGTTCACCGATCGAACGGTGGCGGCGCTGTTCGGATTGTTCGGGTTGTCTGTGTAGGTGTTGCAGATGAGCCTGCTGGCCGTATCTGGATCAGAATCGAGCGGCGAGCAAACTCGCCGGCTGCACAGCAACGCATGATTGACAAACCTTTCATCCCCGCCTGGAGCGAACTGCGGCCCTTCGCGCCGGAGCTGTGGCTCATCGGCGCGATCATCGCGGTGCTGCTGACGCCGTTTTTCACGCCGCGAAAAAGCAACTGGCCGTGCGCGGTGGTGACGCTGCTGGGGCTTGTGCTGGCGCTGATCGCGGCGCTGGTCGTCGGCGTGGATCAGGGGGTCGTCGGCGAGCATTTCCGCGGGCTGCTCGTCGCCGACCACATGGCCGTGCTCTGGAAGATCATGCTCCTGATCTTCGCCATCGGCATCCTGATCATGTGGTTCAGCACCACCGCACCCAGCATGCACGAAGGGGACGGGCCGGAGTTTTTCACCCTGCTGCTGGGCGCGACGCTGGGCATGTCGCTGATGGCCAGCACCAGCAACCTGCTGATGATCTTCATGGCGGTGGAATTGGCGTCGCTGCCGAGCTACGTGCTGGCCGGGTTCCGCAAGACCCATCGCGTCGGGGCGGAAGCCTCGCTGAAATACGTGCTTTTCGGGGCGGCCACCAGCGCGGTGATGGTCTACGGACTGTCCGTGCTCTACGGCCTGTACGGCACGCTTCAGGTCGATGAGCTCGCCGCGGCGATGACGCGGGCCAGCGTTTCGCCGGCGATGCTCTCGGTGGCGGTGTTCGGGCTGATCGTGGGCATCGGTTTCAAGATCTCCGCCGTGCCTTTCCACTTCTGGTGTCCCGATGTGTTCGAGGGGGCCGGCATTGACGTCGCCGCGTTCCTGTCGGTGGCGTCCAAGGGCGCCGGCCTGCTGCTGCTGCTGCGCGTGCTGACGATCATTGCAGACGCCGCGGGCTACCAGAACGCCCCGGGCATCTCCCTGAGCGCGATCGCGATCGTCGTCGGGGTGCTCGGATCCATCACCGCGACGGTCGGTAACACCGCCGCATTCGTGCAGAACAACATCAAGCGTCTGCTGGCGTACAGCTCGATCGCCCACGCGGGGTACATGCTGTGCGCCCTGTCGCTGCTGGTGCACAACCGCAGCACGCCCGCCGAACTGCCCGGCGCCACCGCACAGGCAATCCTGCTGTATCTGGCCGTGTACCTGTTCATGAACCTGGGCGCGTTCACTGTGGCCGGGCTGATCTGGCGCGAGACAGGATCGGAGAACATCGAGGACTACGACGATTTGGGTCGGCGAAGCCCGCTGCTGGCGGCGTGCATGACGGCGTTCATGTTCAGCCTGGTCGGCCTGCCGCCTTTTGCCGGCTTCGTCGCCAAGCTCAATCTCATGTATGTCCTGGGCGCCAACAGCGGCTGGTGGTGGGCACTGGTGGCGGTGATCGGATTGAACACCGTCTTCAGCCTCTACTACTATGCGCGAGTGGTGCGCGTGATGTATCTGGTGCCCAGCGACAAGCCGCCGCTCGTGCCCAACCCACTTGGGCTGGGAATGGCGACGCTGTGCGCGGTGATGTTGATTCTCATGCTCATCGGCTACAGCCCGCTGGGCAGAATCACCAGCGAGTACGGGAAGATTTACACGGGTGGCGGAAGCTCGCCTGCCGCGACAGCGGCGCTCAGATGAACCAATGGTCAGGCCCCATGACCAATGCGTGATGCAACATCGATGACTCAATGGGCACCTGGCGTTGCGCATGCGGCTTGGGCACATGACTGGTCATTGGGACTTGAGAATTGGTCACTGCCGTTATCGCCATGCTACACTCCACCTCCATGCCAGCAGCACCGGCCGCGGTGATTGACACCCTGAACAGTCTGCTCGAGGCCGAGCTCAACAGCGTCTTTCGCTTCCTGACCGAAGGCTCTCCTTACATGTCGCGGGCGACAGCGGAGCTGCGTGCGCCGCTGAATCAGATGGTTCAGGCCAACCAGCGACGCGCCCGCGATCTGGCCGCGCTGATCGAGCGCCTGGGCGGGGTTCCGGTGCCGCCATCGATTCAGCCGGAGGAACAGTACCTTGCGTTCCTGACGCTCAAGTTCCTGCTGCCCAAGCTTGTCGATGCCAAGCGACTGATGATTCAGCGTTACGAAAACGCGCTGCGTGCGATTCGTGACATTGCCCCACCCGAGGTGATTGACCTGCTGCGTGCCCACATCGCCGAGGATCAGCAGCACCTGAAGATTCTCGAAAAAGCTGCCGCCGACCTTATGGCCAGGAAGTAGCGTGCCAGACAACTATGGGGCCGGTCCGACTACAGGCCGCGCCCGGCGCTGAAGGCCACCTTCACGCTCACGGCGATCTCGTGTTTGCGATCTTCATATTTCCGGGGATCCTCAACCTCGAACTCCAGCCGCACTATCGGCCACAGCACCTCTTGTACTTCTTTCCGCTGCCGCACGGGCAGGGGTCGTTGCGTCCGACTTTCGGTGTGTCGCGGCGGATGGTCTGCGGCTGTGCAGGCGCCTGTGCGGCGGCGGCGGGGGGCGGCGAAAGCTCGCTGTCGTGCTCGTCGTCCCAGCTCAGCGAAGCCTCGGTTGGCGTCGCGGCAAACGGCGGCCGGGTGCTCGAGGCCGATGCCGGCATCGGCCCCAGCGCATCCCATTTGGGCACCGGCCTGCCAACCATCTTGAACAGGGCGGTCACGTCGTCCTGAAGATTCGGCAAAAACGGCTGCCACTGGCGGCTGATGACCATCTGTTCGAGCATGTTCAATGCCCGCGGCTCGCTCGCCGCCAGCTCGCACAGTGCCGCCGCCAGGCTCGTCCGAACCGCAGGGTCGTTTTCCGCGGCGAGCAACTCGATGGCGGCCGATTCTGACTGGGGCAACTTGATACGTCCGAAGAGCTCGGCGGCGTGAAGCTTCAGTCGCGGCGGGCAGGCGCTGTGTCGCTGCCGGATGAGCTGCACCGCCTCGGCGCTGCCGATGTTCACCAGCGCGTCAATCGCCGCCTCGATGAGACCATCGACGTGCTGGTCGGAGTTGAGCTTGTCGGCAATGAGCCGAACCGACGGGCGGTGTCGCATTCGACCCAGAAGCCGGACCGCGTACACCGTTGTCCTGTCGGCGACCTGCGGATCGCTGAGCAGCGCGATCGCCCAGCCGGCCGATTCCGGGCTGCGCGCCAGCGCCTCGATGAGCCTGTCGGACAGCAGCGGGTCGTCGCGGTTGCGGTCTGCCGGCTGGTGTCCCGCCTCCATCAACATCTCCCACAGCCGGGCAGATGGCACCTGCGCCAGCTCGAAGCGATGTTGCAGATGCCCGCGAAGCTCGGGCGACAGTGTCTGGCAGCCCTCGATCAGGTCGCGGAAGCGAAGCAGCAGGCCGTAATGCAGCCTGGCCAGCACCTGTTCCAGGGCATGCCGACGGTCGGCGTTGGCATCGCTGTGCAGGGCCGCGACGGTGCGCTGAAGCGAACCGTGCGTCTGCGGCAGGTTCGCAAGGGCAAAGTAGAACTCGTGCCGCTCGCCTTGGCCGAAGCGATCGATGGCGGCCCAGAGGTCGTCGGCGGTGGCGGGCGTGGGGTCGCTGGCGCGGCAGAGGTATCGCGTTGCCAGCCGGCGCACGTGTCCGTCGGCATGCTGTAGAAACGGGATGACCTTTGCGGGCAGAAGCATGGCCTGCTCCCATCAACTGCCTTGTCGTTGGCTATTTTCAAGCCATGTTCCGCGCCGGTCCGATAAACCGCAAGAGGATGAGCGGATGATCGACCGGCTGATCGAGGCTCTGGTGCAGACCGAGAACGCCGCCGCCGACCAGGTGCTGCTGGAGGCGCTGCGGCTGGGAGAGGAGCCGGAGAAGCTTGCGGCGCTGGATGGGCTGATCCGGCGAGACTCGGTCAGTGCGCTGTGCGCCGTTGTGGGGCTGTACGAGCAACTGCCCGCGGCGGTGCAGCAGCAGATCCTCAATCAGATCCGGCATTTTCACCCCGCCGTGCGCCAGTGCGGACGCAGCGATGATCATGACCTGCGACGCGCGGCGATGAAGCTGATCGCCCTGGCCCGGCAAGCCAAACTCGCCTATGTCCTGTCCGAAAACCTGCATGACACCGACGAAGAACTGAGCAAGCCGGCCACCGAGGCGATGGTGGCGCTGGCCCGGTGGATTTCGACTGAGACGCGCCGCCTCCAGCAGAATTGCGCGTTCGGCGATCGGGGTTCGGGGACCGAGCCTGCCGCTTCGGATGCGAACCCTGCCACCGCGGCACACGCCGCACTCTCAACCGATCAGCTTGAATCCTATCTGGCGGTAATGGAAGCCAGGCCGGAGATCGAGGCGGCCGTGGCGCGGGCGATGGACGTGCACCGCGGCAGGCAGACTCAGGAACTGTTGCGCGCGGCGCTGCTGCTGTGCGACTGGCCGGGCAGCAGAACGCTGGCGATTCTCCAGACCAGCAAGCACGGGGGACAGTCGGCAATGGTCCGGCGGCTCCAGCAGCCTCCAGCCAGCGAGCACGTGGAGGCCTTTCTTCTGGGCGCGACGCACGGCGGGCTGCGATCGCACTTCGGGGTGGTCTTTTCGCATATCGAGGAAGCTCCGGTTCTGGATGCGCTGCTGCGACGAACGCACTGGCTGCGGGATCACCAGCTTCAGATCTGCATGCATCAGGTGACCCGTGGGGTGTGGTGGGGCCAGCAGGAGCTGAAGCGCGACATCGATCGACGACCCAGCCAGGACGCGGTCAGGATCGGCGAGTGGATCGCGGCGTCGGGAATGCACGACACGATGCAGGACCAGTTGCTGGAGATTCTGCGCGAGCATGCCCGGGACGACTTTGCCTCGCGGCTGCGGCTGCTGAGGATCGCCGCCAGACGCAAACGCGGAGGGTCGGTGCTTCTGCTGCGAAGCTTCCTGCACGATACGGACGAACGCCTGGTACGCATGGCCGCCAGGGAGATCATCCGTCGCCGCCCGCTGGACTATGAGAACATGCTGCTTCAGTTGATGACCGGCGCGGCGGCGTCGGTTCGTCGGGTAATCAGCCGGGCCATCGGGCATGAGGGATTCGACCAGTTCTGGCAGCGGTTTGACCAGATGGACAAGCCGACCAGGCGGCAGGCGGGCCGCGCGATGCTCAAGCTTCTTCCCGATGCGGTGCAGCGGCTGAGCCGACGTCTGGCGGGCGGAACCGTCGAGCAGCGGGTCAAGGCGATGCAGATCGTGCACGAGCTGGGCATCGCCCCGGCGCTGCGGCAGGTGATCCTGCCGCTGTGCAGCCATCCCAACCCGCGCGTACGCTCCAAGGCGATCCTGCTGATCGGCCAGACCTCGCTGATCGCGACGGACGCAGCCGCGGCTTCGGACCAGGCCGCCAGCGGGCAGGTGCTGCTGGACAAGGTCCTGCATGATGCCGACCCGCGCGTCCGTGCCAATGCCATCGAAGTTCTGGAGGCCAGGGGATCACCGGAATACGTGGCGCTGCTCACGCAGCGTGCGCGCTCCAGCCATAACCGCGAGCGCGCCAACGCGATCAAGGCGCTGCACAAGCTGCGGGTTGGCACCGCCAGCGCCCAGTTGCTGGCCATGCTGCGCGACGATCGCCCCGAGCACCGTATCTCGGCACTGTGGGTGCTGCGCCAGATCGGCTGGTGGCAACTGCTCAATGAGGTCGGACGACTGGCCAAGGCCGACGGAAACCTGCGCGTCCGCCGCTATGCGCTGGGGGTGCTGCGCAATGTCGCCGACTTGATTCAGAACAGCAAGGGAAAGGTCGGATGACAGTCAGGCAAGCTCACAGCCAGATCAAGGGCCCGAAGACAGGTCAAGCCGCACAGGGCCGAAGTTGCCGCGGCTCGATTCTGCGCCGTGTCCTGGTCCCTCTGCTGCTGTTTGTGCCTGCGTCCTTGTGCCATTCCGCCCCGACGCAGGAAGAGATCTTCCGAAGCATCAACAAGAGCGTGGGGGAGACGGTGGATCCGGGCAAGTTCCTGGCTGCGCTGTTTGTGATCGCGGGGCTGATCGTCGTGGTGGCACTGATCAGCCAGCGGCGAAAACGCGTCATCACGCCGCGGGTGTTGAACCACCCGGGCAAGCTGCTGAAGGAAGTTTCACGTCGTGTGGGCCTGAAGCCGGCGGAGCTGCGAAATCTGCGCGCGCTGGCCGAGGCGGACGAGCAGGTCAGCGATCCCCTGACGCTGCTGCTGTGCCCGTCACTGCTGGAAGCCGCGGTGAAGCGGAATGCTCAAGTGGTGGACCGCCGGGTGATCGCCGGCCTGCTGCGCAGGCTCAGAAGCTGATCAGGCCGCGTCGTCTACCTCTTGGCCTGTTCGTAGTATCCCACCAAATACAGGAATCGGTTCTGGTTCAGAATCGGGATGCGGTACGTGCGCGCCTTGGCGCTGATATCCTGATACGCATCGTACTCCGCGACAGCGCGTTCGTAGTTGGCCTGGGCGATCGGGTCCGGCTCGGTCGGGCGGTCGGGAACCACCGGCTCCTTGCCCAGCACGACAAAGTCCGTGTCCACGTTGATTTCGCCGACAATGTTTCCGCCCCACTGGGTGATCAGTCGTTTGATCACTTCCGCGTCCTGCGACGTGGCTACGCCATTCTGGTCCAGGTCGAAGTTTCCGTGGACCAGGAAGTTGTACTTGGTGTTGCGATCGTACACGAGGTTGACGATCAGGTCGCCTTCGGACAGCGCAGCGCCCGGAGCGCGGCGGGTGATGCGGCATTCGCTGCTGGTCGGGCCAACACGAATCACTTCCAGCGACGCCTTGCCTTGCGGCAGGTTTTCCTCAGTGGTCGGATCGCCGGGCGGGGGAACACCCTCGACCTTGTCGAACACTTCGAACGTCAAACCGGGCGTGATCTGATCTCCCAGCCCCAAGTCGATGAACGCCACATCGTTTCCGGGCAGGCGGACGATGCGGCCGTCGGGCTGACGGGTAACCGCCTTGCTGGGATCCACCCGGATCTGGTTGAGCCGTTCCAGCACGCGGTCCAGCTCTGTCTGGAGCTTCCTGGCCTGCGCGTTCAGGTCCGAGTTCCGGGCGTTCAGGGCGTTGATCTGTTCCTGTGCGGCTTCGAGCTGCTTTCGCAAGTCTGCGGCGGCGGTCTGGAAACTCTGGCTCTGGGTCTGAGTGATCCGCTGCAGTTCCTGAAGCGCCGCGTCCTTTTCGGCACGAATCTGCTCGACGTTCTTCTGAAGCGCGGCGATCTGGGCCTGCGTGGCTTCGGTGTTCTGCTTGAGCTGAGCCCGGGCTTCCTCCAAAGCGGCGCGGTTGTTTTCGGCCTCGGTCTTGCGGGCATTGACCTCGACGACCAGGGCCTCGATGGTGTCCTTGAGGCTGTCGCCGGCGGGCTTGGCGCCGGCCTGACGCGCCTGGGCGACGACATTGGCGGCGGCGGCGACCGCGGCGGCGCTGTCCTCCGAGCCACTGATGAGCTTGGCCAGCCGGTCACGCTGCGCCAGCGCCACGTCCAGCAGCTTCATCGACGGGTTCAAGCCCTGGGTCTCGTCGCTGCGGGCGGCCTTCAGAGCCTCGATCTCCTCGCGATTGAAGTCCGCCGGAGCAAGAATGTCCTCATATCGCTGCGTGATGGTCGCCAGACGCTTGTTGGCGCTGTCGGCATCGACGTAGAAGTAGATCGCCAGCACCGTCGTGAGCACGGCGATGATGGACATGGCCACGAGCCAGCCGACCATGGCGGCGCGCGAGCCTTGTGTACCGGGACTAATAGGGGGCATGACAGACCTCCGAAACAGGCTGTAGCAACCGGGTGAGCATCACGATTTCGGAAGGAGCGACAAGGCCAGTCGACGATTCCGCCGCCGCGGTGGTCGTTGCCGCTGCTTGACCGCGGCGCAACTGTACCGGCGGCGGGCGTGGACGGTCAAGAAAACGGGGGACTTGCGATAGGCGATCCCGCCGCCGCGCGGGGGTCAGCGCGGTGGACTGGGGCCATCCGGCATGGTCTGACTTTTACCCCGAGCTGGCGTTGCTCGTCTCTGCTGTTTGCCAAATCCAAAACCGATTGTGGAAAACCTGTTGATAGAGGGGAACGACACGATGCGATCTCGGGCAGCGCCGTGCAGTGCCGTATCCGTCTTAAGTGTTGTTATGATCGAGGATTGAGGCGGCACTCTGCATCAGATCAATTCGGGGCCGGCGAGAAAAAATTAAATTTCTCCAAACCTTGGCTGGGGCGGCCGGGTATACCTAATATAAACCTAACAAACGGCCTCAGCGTCGCCGTCGCCGGCGCGGCACGAGTGGCCAGGCAAACCTACCCGTCGGCAGCCAGAAAGAGGTCTGAAGTGTTACGCGCACGAAAGCCCGAGTCCGTCACCAAGCGACTGAAGCTGTTCATGTTCGGGCCGGCCGGGGTCGGCAAGACCACGGCGGCGATTCAGTTCCCCAATTCCTACATCATCGATTGCGAACGCGGCGCCGAGAATTACGACAAGCTCATCGCCGCTTCCGGATCCGTCGTTTTTCAGACCACCGACATCCATGACGTGATCCAGGAGGTCAAAAGCCTGCTGACCGTCGAACATGACTTCCGCACTCTGGTCATCGATCCGATCACCCCGATCTACAACGACCTGCTCGAAAAATGCGAGTGCAAGGTCGGCACCGACTTTGGCCGCCATTACGGCGAAGCCAACAAGACCATGAAGCGCCTGGCCAACCTCATCATGGCGCTGGACATGAATGTTGTGGTCACCGCGCATGCCAAGAAGGAATACGGCTCGAACCTGGCGGTGCTGGGGCAGACGTTCGACGGCTGGCGGCAGCTCGACTACTGGTTCGACCTGGTCATCGAGCTGGGCAAGAAGGGCAGGAAGCGTCTGGCGAAGGTGGTCAAGACGCGCGTCGATTCCTTCCCGGACGAGGATGTATTCGAGTGGAGCTACGACGCGATCCGCAAGCGGTATGACATCGCGATGCTGGAGAAGCAGGCGCAGGCCGTGCAGCTCGCCTCCGGCCAGCAGGTGCGCGAGATGAAGGAATTGCTCAACATCGTGCGTCTTCCGGAGGGCACGGTGGACAAGTGGTTCGCCAAGGCCGGCGTGGAGGTTTGGGAGGACATGCCCGCCGATGCGATCGGGAAATGCATCCAGTACGTGAAGAACCGCCTGCCAACGGGCAGCAGCGCCGTCGCCGCGGCGTAAGAATGCGAGGATGAAGACAGAAGGCTGAAGGATGAAGACCGTTCGAACTCACCTGTCTGCCTTCATTGTTCATCCTTGGATTCCGGCGAGGCAGCCGGGGGTCCAGTGTTCTGGCTTGACCCGGCCGACTGGGGTGCACACCGGCTGGCAGCGCTGTCTGAAGCCCAGAACAGTTTCGCCGGGGGCGGGCGTGCGCCGGGTCAGAAGCGACGCCGCCCGCCCTCTTTGCTTATCGGAAAGGATTGCAGGCAGAAGGACATGGCAGGCACGGAGATCGCTTCTGTTCGATTCCTTCCTTCATCCTTCTGCATTCATCCTTCATCCATTTGATTTCCTGTCTTCTGACTGACCGCAATTTCTGGAGGCTATCATGCCAAGTTTCAATCGAGTGACGCTCATCGGCAATCTCACCCGTGATCCGCAGGTGAGGCATTTGCCCTCGAACACGACCGTGGCCGACTTCGGACTGGCGATGAATCGTCGCTATCGCACGCACAGCGGCGAGGAAAAGGAGGAGGTCTGCTTCGTCGACTGCACCGCCTTCGGTCGCCAGGCCGAGGTCATCGCCCAGTTCTGCAAAAAGGGCAGGCAACTGTTCGTCGAAGGTCGTCTGAAGTACGAGCAGTGGGATGACAAGACGCAGGGGATGCGACGCAGCAAGCTGTCGGTGGTGGTGGAGAACTTCCAGTTTCTGGGCGCGCGGGACGAGGTCGTCGCTGGCGGCGTGGGTGGGCAGAAGACCTTCGCCGATCCGGATCAGCGGCCGTCTGCCGGCCAGCAGCAACCTGCTAGGTCCGCCGCGCCTGGCGGCGACGTAATCAGCCAAAACGAAGGCTTCACCGACGCCGACATCCCCTTCTGATGGAGGAGGCATTCGGCCGACCTTGAGCGACCCCGAACGCTCCGCTTGAGCGCACTCTTTCGCGTTCTGGGGGCAGGGTCGCTTCGATCTGCTTCGATCTGTTCTCTCCTGCCCGAAAAATCAGGCCTCGGGAGCACTTGCTCCCGGGGCCTTTCGTATTCATCATGCCCGCAGAACTGTTCTTTTCGGGCTGTGCGGGGTTCAATCCGCGCACGTCAGGCTGGGTTTCGGGGCTGATGTTATGAGACGATATCTTCCGGGCCGGGCGGAACTGGCGATGTTTGCCGTGCTGTCGGTGATTTGTGCGGGCATCGTCGCGGGAATCGGCGCGCACGATGCGGGGCTGTCACTGCTGTCATTTCCGCTGTTCATCTTCGGCGGGGTGCTGGGGCTGTGGAAGTCGGGTCGGCTCCGCGGCGTCGATGACTGAGCGTGTTCATTGCCGACGGCATGGCCGCGGTGTCATCCGTTATGCGATCCGTTCAACCGCGTGAAGGGTCGCATTACAATCCTGTATCCGTGCACGAGCCACTCGGATTGATCGCCGGCGAAGGGATATTCCCGTTGCTCGTGGCCCGCGGGGCGCGTGCCGCGGGCCGGCGGGTGGTCTGCGCCGCTCTGGCGGGCTGTGCGCTGCCGGAACTGCGCAACGAGTGTGCCCGATTTCAACCGGTCGGCGTGGTGCGACTGTCGCAGTGGATCCGTCTGTTCAAGCGCGAGGGGTGCCGCGAGGCCATCATGGTCGGACGCGTCGCCAAGGCAAGAATGTACTCGCGCTGGCGGTATTTGCAGTATATTCCCGACGGGCGGACGATGCGGCTGTGGTTCACCACGCTGCGGCATGACAAGAGCGCTGCCGCCATCCTCCGCGCCATCGCCGACGAGCTTGCCCGTGAGGGAATCATGCTCATCGACTCGACCAAGTACTGTGCCGAGCACCTGGCCACGCCGGGCGTGATGACTCGACGCCAGCCCACCGAACGACAATGGCAGGATATACGCTTTGGCTGGGAGATCTGCCGGCAGATCAGTCGCATGGACATTGGCCAGGCCATTGCCGTGCTGGATAGGGACGTGATCGCCGTCGAGGCGCTGGAGGGAACCAATGCCATGATCGAGCGCGCCGGCCAGCTCTGCAAATCCGGCGAATGGACCCTGATCAAGGTGGCCAACACACACGAAGACATGCGAATGGACGTGCCGAGCATCGGCACGACGACCATCGAGAAGTTGCGCGCCGCCCGGGCCGGGTGCGTCGTCCTGGAAGCGGGCAAGACGATTATCCTGGAAAAACAGAAGGTGCTGGAGCTGGCCGATCGCTACAAGATTGCGGTGGTTGGGTACGAGGGCTGAGCGCTGCGCGGCGACGCCGGGGTGCTGGCGGGTGTCGCGTTGCCGGAAAGGGGGTGGAACCGTGGCACGCTCGGCGCATACGATCCGCCCGCAGTCAATGGGAACAACGATGCGGATCACGGTCAGGCTCTTCGCCATCCTCAGGGATCGCGCCGGTGTGGGACAGACGACGCTGGACTTGCCGGCGGGGGCGACGGTGTCGGCGGCGGTCGAGGCGCTGGCGGGGCAGTTCCCGCAAATCCGCCAGCCATTGCAGCGGGCGGCCTTCGCCGTCAATCACCGCTACGTGCAGGCCGGGTGCATCTTAAGCGACGGCGATGAGCTGGCGCTGATCCCGCCGGTCAGCGGAGGCTCGTGCCTGTTTGATCGTTCGGACCGATGAGCTCAGTAACGATGGGGCGAGGGACGCCGATGCCAGCAGAGCGGGATTGGATCGCCGTACTGTCGCAGCCGCTGGACTTCGCCGCGGCAGTTGCGCATGTCCGCGACGCCCTGGCGGGGGGCATTGACGTGTTTTTGGGCACGACGCGACAGGAGCATGATGAAGGCGGCCGGCAACTGGTCGCGCTCGACTACGAAGCCTATCACGAGATGGCCCTTAAGCAGATGCAGGACCTCTCGCGACGGGCGCGCGCCCGCTGGCCGATCGTCAGGCTGGCGCTGCTGCATCGCGTGGGGCGCGTGGCGCTGGGCGAGCCGAGCGTCATCATCGCCGTCGCCACGCCACACCGCGCCGACGCCTTCGAGGCATGCCGCTTCCTCATCGACGAACTGAAGAAAGACGTGGCGATCTGGAAGAAGGAGGTCTGGGCGGACGGATCGATGACGTGGGTGCATCCGGGTGGGGCGGCGGAAGGGCAGCAGCGCTGAAGGGCAGATGGGGCAGGAGGAGGTGCAAGTTGCGACGTAGCATACTCCCCGTTTTTCCCTCTTCATTCCTTCACCCCTTCACCCTGTCACCCCTTCACCTTGTCATCCCCGATCCCCCCGCATACGCTGCCCCGCATGTTTCAGGCGATCCAGATCGCTTACTGGCTGGCGTTATCGACGTGGTTTGGCGGCGTGTTGTTTATCGCGGTCGCGGCGCCGGTCATTTTCCGCACCGTGCGCGAGGCCGACCCGACCTTGCCCAAGGTCCTGAGCGTCAACCTCGAAGGCCAGCACAGTACGCTGCTGGCCGGCACGATCGTGGGCAACCTGCTGGCGGTGCTGTCGCGGATACAGTTGCTGTGCGCTGGCGTGCTGTTCGTGGCGATCCTGGGGCAATGGTTCTACATCGATCGCCACGGCGCGGCGCTGCTGTTTCCCCTGATTCGCACCGCGATTTATCTGGCCGCCGTCGCGCTGGTCATTTACGATTGGCGGGTGGTCTGGCCGCGGATACAAAAGTATCGCCAGCAATACATCGATCATGCTGATGAACCCGAGATCGCCAACCCGGCCAAGGAACAGTTCGACCGCTATCACATGGAGAGCATCACGGTGCTGCGCAACGTGTTGTTTCTGCTGCTGGGGATGATCCTGTTCAGCGCGAACATCCGTCCGGCGCCGCCTCCAATTCCCCTGTAACTGCCTATGCGAGCCAAGACGATCAAACCGGTCCGCTCAGACAGCAAGACGATTGAGCAGCGCCGCCAGCGGGTCGCCAGCATTCTGCCGATTCTGAAGCGCACCTATCCGCAGGCCAAATGCAGCCTGAACTACTCCAACCCGCTGGAGCTGCTGGTGGCGACGATTCTGTCGGCGCAGTGCACCGACGAGCGCGTCAACCAGGTGACCCGTGATCTGTTCCGCAAGTATCGCACCGCCGCCGACTACGCCCGCGTGCCGCAGCAGCAGCTCGAGAAGGACATCCAGAGCACGGGGTTTTACCGGAACAAGGCCAAGGCCATCCGCGCCATGGCCCAGGCGCTGGTGGAGAAGCACGGCGGGCAGGTGCCGGACACGATGGAGCAGCTCATCGAACTGCCGGGCGTGGGACGCAAGACCGCCAATGTCGTGCTGGGCAACGCCTTCGGCAAGAACGTCGGCATCGTGGTTGATACGCACGTGACGCGGCTGGCCAATCGTCTGGGATTGACCCGGCACAAGACCGACGCGGCCAAGATCGAACAGGACCTGATGCAGGTGGTGCCGCAGGATCAGTGGACGCTGTGGTCTCACCTGCTGATCCACCATGGGCGGGCGATCTGCCGGGCGCGAAAGCCCCTGTGCACGCAGTGCCCGATCCTGGAGCATTGCCCTTCGGGCAAAAAGTTTGTTCAGGATGGAACGGCAGCGTAGGCATCAGCGCGCATCCGCCGCGAAATCTACGGGGAAGCAAGTGTCGTGGTGGGTGCGGTTGCTGTCGTCGTGGCAGTGGTCGTTGGTCGTACCTGAGCCAGTCGCGAGCGATACCCCCGGGCATCTTCGTGCTTGCCCAAAGCGTCGGCGATCTTGATCAGCCGGTTCAGCGCCAGCGCCTCCTGCATCGGGTTTGGCGACTGCGGGTTGCTGCTGATTCGCCGGGCCAGCAGGCACTGGACTTCGGCCTCCTGGTAACGCTTCTGATCGAGCAGGAATCCGCCGTACGACAGCGCGTAGGATGCGACCAGCGGATGCTCGGCGCCGAACTGCTGAATGGCGGCGTCGAGCGATTCGCGAAACAGCGGCTCAGCCTCCTCGGCCCGACCCAGCCGGCCCAGCACCTTGGCCAGTGACAACTGCGCCAGCAGCCGCTGCGAAACGTCGGCGTTGGGATTGTTCTGCGTCGCCTGGAGCACCTGGCGAAGCACCGGCTCGGCCTCGGCGTAGCGTGTCTCAGTGCTGGCCAGCACGTTACCCAGATGCGTCATTGCCCGCAGCGTGTCGGGATGCTCGATGCCGAGCTTGCGTTTGCGGATCTCGCACACCTCGTTGAGCAGCGCAATCGCTTCGTCGCTGTGGAGCATCATGTGC
This sequence comes from Fontivita pretiosa, assembly GCF_050410795.1. Lineage (GTDB taxonomy): Bacteria > Planctomycetota > Phycisphaerae > Tepidisphaerales > Tepidisphaeraceae > Fontivita > Fontivita pretiosa. The sequence goes on from NZ_CP191258.1 coordinate 3,720,528, forward strand.
TTCATCTGGGCGAGATTGACCATCGCATCGAGCGTGCGCGAGTGCTCGGGACCGACGGCACGCTTCTGGCCCTCGACAACCGCCTGCATCAGCTCGGCGCCCTGTTTCACATTGCCGGTGCGGTAGATGAGCGAGGCCAGGTTTTGCCTGGCCACCAGCGTCAGCGCGTGATCCTCGCCGTTGACGCGTGCCCGGGCGTCGGCGACGGCGCGGAACTGTTCCAGCGCCTGGGCGTACTGGCCGCGCTCGAACAGCAGCCCGCCGTAGGTGTTCATCACCCCCAGCGTCTGCTCGTGATCCGGACCGTGCAGCCGTCGCCGCGCATCCACCAGTCGCTTCACGATCGGCTCGGCCTCGTCGAGCCTGTTCATGATGAGCAGATTCTGTGCCCAGTCGTCCATGTACCCCAGGGTGCTGTCATCGTCGGGTCCGTTGATCTGTTCCAGGGCGCGGACGGCGTTCTCCAGGACCTGCACCGCGCGCTCATGCTCGCCCAAGTCCGCCAGCGACTTGGCCCATTCGCCGCGGAACTGGTGCGTTTCGACGCTATCCTCGCCCCGAATCGTTACCAGCATTTCCGCGGCCTTGCGGAGGTTCGGCTCGGCCAGCTTCGGCTCTCCGAGCACGCGGTAGGCGTTGCCGACGGTGTGCCGCAGGTAGGCTTCCACTTCGGGATGCCATTTTTTGTCCGGATCATCAAGCTGCTTGGCGGCGATATCCAGCGCCTGCATGACGGTCACGTCGCGTCCCTGCTGAGTGTCGGGCGAGACGCGCATGAGCATGCTCATAAGGAACTGCCCGACGGCGTCGGCGATGGCACGCTGGTCGGCCTCGCGGGCATGGGCGGCGCGGGCCTGGTTGCGTTGCCGCTCGGCCTCCTGCTGGGCGGCCTGGGCCAGTTGCCGCAGCGATCGCTCGTGATAGAAGCTGACCAGCAGAAAGACCACGACCAGCAGCATTCCGCCCGCCGCCGCGAATGCCGCCCGGGCAAGCTTTCGGCGGCGCTGGATGGATCGCTGCTCGTCGGCCTGACGCTGGATCTGCTCGCGGCGTTGCGGCAGCGCCCGCAGTCGCGCCGCCAGGGTCGCGGCGCTGTCCAGGCGGCGATCCGGGTCGCCCTGCACGCAGGAGGCGATGTCCTCCTGAAGCAGGGGGTCATGCACATCGCGTTGCCAGCCTTCGGCCAGCGGTCGCGTCAGATCGCCGACCACCACCTGATACAGCAGCACGCCCAGGGCATAGATGTCTCCCTTGACAGTGAAGGGCTGGTTGCGCAGCAGCTCCGGTGGCATGTAGAGCTGGGTTCCGCTGCGGCTGGAGGCATCGTGCAGGGTGGTCTGCGTGAAGCCGGTCATTGTGATATCGCGCTGCCCCAGTCGCGATTTGTCGGTCAGCATCCCGATGCCGAAATCCGCCAGTTGCGGGCGCGGCTGCTGTTCGGCGGTGCTGATGAGGATGTTTCCCGGCTTGATGTCCTTGTGCAGCACGCCCACCGAGTGTGCCGCCGACACCGCCTCGGCCACGCGCGCGATCAGCTCGATGCGCGTCTCCAGCGGGATCTTCGCGATGCCGCCGGCCGCCTGCGCCCAGTCCGAAAGGTTTCCGCCTTCGGTGTACTCGCTTTCCAGGTAGTAGGGCGGCTCATCGAGCTTGACCTCGTGAATGCGCGCGATGTCGCGCCGCTCGCCCAGGGTCTCCCGCAGCAGGCGAAACAGCGTCATCTCCCGCTTGAGGTTGCGAAGGCGATCGGCATCGAAGCAGAACTTGAACACGCGGCGCATGCCCAGCTTCGTGTGCCGCGCCAGCCACACTTCGCCAAACGCCCCTTCGCCCAGCCTTCGCTGAAGCGCCCAGTGCTCGGCCCGCCCGGGGATCGCAAGCCCCACCGCCGGTCGCCAGCCCAGCGTTGATTCATCGTCGGCGGCCACGGCTCTGCGGGCGTCGTCGTTTCCCGGCGGAGCCACCAGCGGCGCGATTCCCGGCAAACCCACTTCGAACACATCGACAACCTCGTCGATTCCGCGAAAGCGGTACGGGCCGTGAGCCACCCACTTCAAGGTTGCCTCGCCGTTGTGCTTCACGGGCGAGGCCGAGATGAACTGTCGGGCTTCGTTGAAGGCAAATCGGGTCAGCAGGATCTGCCCGCCACTCGCAAGGTGCGCGATCCGCGCCACCAGATCGGCGGCCAGACCCACCAGTTTCGGCTTGCCCGTCGTTTCCTTTTCAAGCTGTGCGACCTCGCCGACGTGGATGCCCACCCGCACGCGCAGCGGCTGAGGGTTCCACTCGGCCTGATGCAGCGCGTGCTGGAACTGGATGGCCAGCCGCACTGCGTCGCTGGTGGTGGCGAAACTGGCGAAGTACCCGTCGCCGGTGTCCTTGAGGATCTCAGCCCCGGGAATCTGCCCGATCAAACGACGGAAGATCGCATCGTGCAGGGCCAGCAGCCGCGCGTAGACCTCCAGGCCGATCCGTCCCTTCAGATCCGTCGATCCGACGATGTCGGTCACGAGCAGGACGGAGAGCCTGGAGACGGTGGCGGTGTGCATCGAAACCCAAGGATGAGGTCAAAAGGCTGACGGATGAAGAACAAAACCAGGGTTGTGTCTTCGTCTGTCCGCCCGGGTTGTTCATCCTTTCCGCTAAATGCCATTCAGGTAGTCGATCAACTGCCTGAGCCTGCCGTGGTCGCGACGGTTGAATGCGAAGACCAGCCGGGGCAGATCCATCAGGGCCGGCTCGTCCTTTTCCACCGGCAGGGCGCTGCTGACACGGAACTCGCCGTGGGTGTTGATGTCGGCGAATTCGCTGCTGATCTGTTCGAGCTGTCGCTCGCTGGGCGCGCGGCGCAGGCGGATGATCAGCAGGTCCCGCGTGTAACGCAGCGAATGATAGTTGTTATAGAAACGGACGCACTCGTTGACCGCTTCTTCCACGCTGTCGGTGATCTTGTACAGATGCAGATCCTGCGGACTGATGAATCCCTGTTTCAGCAGGTGGTTCTTCACGTAATGCTGCCAGGCGGCCCAGAAATTGCCTCCGGGAGAATCAATCAGCACGATCGGTGTGGGCACGCTCTTGCCCGTCTGCACGAGCGTGAGCACCTCGAAGCCTTCGTCCAGCGTGCCGAACCCGCCGGGGAAAATCGCCACCGCGTGGCTGGAACGCACGAACATCAGCTTGCGGGTAAAAAAGTACTTGAAGTTGATCAGCTTCGGATCATTGGCAATGTGGATGTTGGTCTTCTGCTCGAAGGGCAGGCGAATGGCCAACCCGAAGGAAGGCTCGGCGCCTGCCCCGCCGTGCCCCGCTGCCATGATCCCGCCTCCGGCACCGGTGATGACCATCCAGCCTCTGGCGGCCATCGCCCGGGCGAAGGCGCTGGCCTGTTTGTAGTCGCTGTGATGCTCCGGCGTGCGGGCGCTGCCGAAAATGCTGACCTTATGAACGTTGTGATAGGGCGCGAAGACCTTCAGCGCGTAGCGCAGCTCCTTGAACGACTTGTTGATCAGCTTCAGATCCCCGCGGTTGGTCCGATCGCGCAGCAGCTTCAGCGCGTTGGCGATCATCTCCGCTACCATGTCCCCGTCGGGAACCTGTTCCAGTGCGGCGATCAGCTCGTCGGCGAGCCGCTGGACCTGAGTCAGATCGGCGCGGCTCACGACGATCCGTGGCTCGGATGACTCCTGCGACTGCTCAATGTTACTTTCGGGCGTGTCGGTCTGTTTCGTAAGATTCATAAGCGGCACCTGCACTGTATCCCTGCCGCTAAAGACGATCAAACGATCCGCAGGCGACCGCCGGGACACGGACATGGCGACCAGTCAAGCGGCCAATCAGACATCCTGCGCGCCGACCCGCCCGGGCGGTGCGGCCGCGGGGCGATCCCCGGAGATTTTGTTTGTCTGCTGCCCGCCGAAGCGTTAGTTTGTTGGGATTCTGTGGTTGCATTTGCGGTTTTCGCCTGCGCACAATGGCAGGCGTGGTCCCACGCTGCCCTCAGGCGCATCGCAGACGCCAGGCAGTACGCCACGTTCGGAGTCATCGTCCATGCGCCCAGGCACGATGCGCCCGGAAAACGGATTGCGCAACAGCGGCAGGGGCCGCAGTCTCCCCGGCGCATGTGCCGGTTTTACGCTGGTGGAGCTGCTGGTGGTCATCGGGATCATCGGCGTGCTGGTGGCGGTGCTGCTGCCTGCGTTGTCGGCGGCGCGGCGGCAGGCGGCAATGGTGGTCTGCGCCTCCAACCTGCGCCAGCTTACCGCCGCCGCCCTCATGCATGCCCAGGAGCATCGCGGCTACATGCAGGTGGCAGGCGAGCTGCAGGGCCGCCGCAGAACCCAGTACGGTTACAACTCCTACGCCGCCGCGCTGGGCGATCCGTATCGCCAGCGGTACAGCTACGCAGGCAATCCGGCACGCTCGGGGCATTACGTGGCCGTTCCGCTTCCCGGTGCCCTGGCCCCCTACATGGGTTACAAGGACCCGCCCACTCAGGACTGGTACAAATACGATCAGTGGCTGAACGACAAAGGTTTCTGGCGACGGTTCATGTGCCCGGGCACCGACTCGTTCGACAAGGCCAAGCGCAACCCCGCAAGCCCCTACGACTCAACCTGGGTCGGCCAGGGACTGATGATCGTGTTTCTGGATGAAGCCGGCAATGCCGACGGCGCCTGGTCGACCAATTCCGATTACGCGTTCAACGAAGGTCTGCTGGGCTTTCACGAGGATCCGAAATACGCCACACGTCGCCTGCGCGGGAATCTGGCCAAGATTCATCATGCCGAGCAGCTTGTGTTGCTCACCGACGGCGTGCCGAGGAAGGAGCGCGCTCTGGCCTGGTTTCCCGACCCGTGGATCTGCTGGACTCCGGCGCTGGACTCCAGCGGCCCGGTTTCGCTCGGCGACGTACTGGCCCGCAACGGCAGGGCCGTCGATGCCACTTCTTTCGACTTCCGGCGGCACCGCGGGCGGATCAACGTGTCCTTCGCCGATGGACACGTCGCTGCGCTCAACCTCACAGAGGCTGATTTGAGCAAGGCGATGCTGCTGACCCGCTAAGACCTGCCTGCCCCCGGCGCTTCAAGGGTTGCTACAGCGTTTCGGCAAACTGGGCCAGAAACTGCGGCACGGGGTAATGCTTCATCAGAAACTCGCGGAGCTGCGCCCGCTCGGCGAGCATGAAGTAGACCGGCTCGTCGAACGTGCGCGTCGCGAAATTGACCGAACGCACCAGCCGCTGCGGTGTGGTGGCGACGTTCAGCTCGCCTCCGTCACGGTTGGCCGGCAGAAGCTGAAACTGCCACGCCTGCCGGCGATTCAGCAGTCGCAGGCACTCGGTTTCGATGCGAATCTGGTTCAGATCCACCAGCCCCACCGTCCGCACATACTGCTCCACCCACGCATCCTCCACCGCGCGCGGATCGATGCCATACAACCGCTCGGCCAGATCCCCGAACGGCCGGCCCGTCTGCTTCTGCACCTTCAGGATGTTTTCCACCTGAACGTCGCTGAGTACGCCCTGTTCAACCAGAAGCTGGCCGATTCGGATTCCCTGCACGCGCATCACTCCTGCCGGGTCTGCTCAAGGACCCTGACACTGAGTGTATCGGCGGGAAATCCGCGCGACTTAGGCGCCGTGGCGGATGATTATGAGACACCTTCGCAGGCGAAGGCGCCTTCAGCATTGCTCGGGCTAGACGAGCCTGGCTTCCAGCTCGATCGGCACCGCTGACAGAGCGCCGGAAACCGGGCAGCCGGTCTTGGTGGCGTTGGCGATCTCCTGGAACTTTTTGGGATCGGCGCCGGGGACGCTGGCTTCGCAGCTCAGCTTGATTTTGGTGATCTTGAAGCCCTCACCAACCTTGTCGATCGTCACCGCTGCCGTGGTGGTGACCCGCTGCGGGTTCATTCCGTTCTTGCCCAGCCCAGCCGCCAGCGCCATCGAATAGCAGGCGGCGTGAGCGGCGCCGATGAGCTCTTCAGGGTTGGTGCCCGGAGCGTTCTCGAATCGCGTGCCGAACGAGTATGTGCCCTGGAGCGCTCCGGAGCTTCCCTTGAAGGTTCCGTTGCCATCCTTCAGACTCCCGTTCCATGTGGCCGATGCGGTGCGCGTTGGCATGTTGGTCGTCTCCTTCCGTTTGCAAGCGGTTCTTCGGCGTGTGATGGACCGATCACACCACCCGAAGGTTACCCGCAGTGCCCCGGTTTGGACAACTGGTTTGGTAAACACTTACGCCGCGGCGGCAGGGCGGGAAAGAACGATGATGTCGCGGTCGCGGGTCAGCTCGGCGCCGAACCACTCGCCAGCAAGGCGGCGGCGTGGCGGCACGGGCATGACCAGCATCGTCGTGTCCGTGGCGTACACCAGCAGCGGCAGCCGGCGCATCGCCCGGCTTAGCCGGCGCTGTGCCAGCCGACGCCGCAGCACCCCGCGCATTCGACCCAGACGCGACTCGGAGTCGATGGACTGCTCGATCAGGTGTGGATGCGTGGAAAGATGCATCACGAACTGCCGCCCACGAAGCCATCGAAACAGCCGGGGGATCAGTTCGTACTCGAATCCCTCAACGTCGATCTTGAGGAAAAGCGGATCGTCAACGTTCTGCTCGGCGCAGAAGGTTTCCAGCCGCCGGCAGGCGACCGTCCAGCCCTCGCCGCCGCCGCACAGCAGGCTGCTGGTCGAGTCGCCCGGCCTGATGCGCACGCCCAGTCGTGCCTGACCGTCATGCAGACCGATGGCACACGGATAGATGTGCAGGTTGTGAAGCTGCGGGTTGAGGGCCAGATTCTGCGACAAAGCGGCGAACGCCACTGGATCCGGCTCAAAGGCGTAGACCCTCCTGGCCTTGTGGGCCGCATACAGCGCGATCGGCCCGACCCAGGCGCCGATGTCCAGAAACGTAGTGTCGGGCGTGACGAAGCGATCGATCACCGCATAAGTCTGCGGCTGCCACTTTCCCTGGGCCGCCTGATTCCAGACCCATGAGCCCGTGGCGGCGGCGACTTGGAATGCGACATCACGAATCTGAATCCGTCTTGGACCCATTACGCGTGGCCAACCTCCTGCGGCGGCGACAGGATCTGCCGACTGCCGTGTTATCGGCCTCTGGACTGTCGCATCTGTACTATTTGGACTCGCGCGGGTGATGTGTCCTCGGTACTGGCGGCAGATGTGCTGCTGTGGCTATTCCCCGCTTTCCAGAATCGCCATGAACGCCTCCTGTGGGATATCCACGCTGCCCACGCGTTTCATGCGCTTCTTGCCTTCCTTTTGCTTCTCCAGCAGCTTGCGTTTTCGGGTCACGTCTCCGCCGTAGCACTTGGCGGTGACGTTCTTGCCTACGGCTTTGATCGTTTCGCGGGCGATGATCTTGCCGCCGATGGCCGCCTGAAGCGGGATCTCGAACAGGTGGCGGTCGATCTCCTCCTTCAGCCGCAGCAGCAGCTTACGCCCGCGCTGCTCGGCATGATCACGATGCACGATGACACTGAGCGCATCGACCCGCTCGCCGTTGACCAGAATGTCCAGTTTCACCAGGTCTGCGGCGCGGAATCCGATGAACTCATAGTCCATCGTGCCATACCCGCGGGTGGCGCTTTTCAGCCGGTCGTAAAAGTCGTAGATCACCTCCGCCAGCGGCATCTCATAGACCAGAATCACCCGCGTAGCGCCGATGTACTCGGTCTTCTTGTAGATGCCGCGACGATCCTCGCACAGCTTCATCAGCGCGCCCAGGCTCTCGGCCGGCAGGATCAGGTTCATCCGGATGTACGGTTCGCGGATCTCGGCGATTTTGCTGGGATCAGGCAGTTCGCTGGGCGAGTCGATCCGCATGGTGCTGCCATCGCGCAGGGCCAGCTCGTACGTCACCGTCGGCGCCGTCTGCACCACCTCGATGTTGAATTCGCGCTCCAGCCGCTCCTGGATGATCTCCATATGCAGCAGGCCCAGAAATCCGCAGCGGAAGCCGAACCCCAGGGCGTCGCTGTTCTCCGGGGCGAAGGTGAAGCTGCTGTCGTTGAGCTGTAGCCGCTCCATGGCGTCGCGCAGCTCCTCGTACTGCGTCTTGCCCCCGGGGTAGAAGTCGCAGAAGACCATCTGCTGGATGGGGCGATAGCCGGGCAGCGGGCTGGCGGCGGGCTGGTCGGCATCCGTCACCGTGTCGCCCACCCGCACGTCATGCAGGTCCTTGATCGCCGCGACGAGAAATCCGACTTCGCCGGTGCCGATCTTTTCCACCTGCCTTGGGCGAGGCATGAGCTTGCCCAGATCGGTGATCTGGTATTCCTTGCCGCTGCCCATGAAGCGGATTTTCTGCCCCTTGCGCAGCTCACCGTCGAATACCCGCACGTACGCCACAACGCCTCGGTAGTCGTCGTAGACGCTGTCGAAGATCAAGGCGCGGGTCGGCTGATCGGCAAAACCGCGCGGTGGTGGAAGCTTCTGGCAGAGCTGGCTGATCAGTTCGTCGATCCCCTGGCCGGTTTTGGCGCTGACCAGAATCGCCTCTTCGGCGCGGAAGCCCAGCACCTGTTCGATTTCCTCGGCGACCTCGACGGGGCGGGCGCTGGGCAGGTCGATCTTGTTGATGACCGGGATGATCTCCAGCCCGGCCTCGATGGCCGCGTAGGCGTTTGCAACTGTCTGCGCCTGCACGCCTTGCGTCGCATCCACCACCAGGATCGCCCCCTCGCACGCCTGAAGCGCCTTCTGCACCTCGTAGTGGAAATCGACGTGTCCGGGGGTGTCGATGAAGTTCAGCATGTACTGCTCGCCATTGTGGTTATGAAAAACCGTCACGGCGCTGGCCTTGATGGTGATACCCCGCTCGCGCTCCAGCTCCATGTCATCCAGGATCTGCTCCTTGAACTCGCGCTCGGTGATGGCCCCGGCGCGCATGAGCAGCCGGTCGGACAAGGTGCTCTTGCCGTGGTCAATGTGAGCAATGATGGAGAAGTTACGAATCTGCATTTGGATCGCGTGATTCTATGGCGGCGGCGAGGATTTCCAACAGGCGCCGCCGCGCGCGATGGAGGTGCCCGGATTTGCGGAACGCGCCGGGGCGCCAAGCTGTGTCACGGGCGGGGCTCGCCGCAGGTGGAGGCGGCCACCATCGGGGCTGGATGCCCTGTGCGATTCGCGATCGCTGCGGCTTGCCGGGCGCGTCGTTTGGCGCTACCTTGAGCGGTCCAATGCTGCTGCGCGCGCTGGGGACTTTGCGGCCAACGGCTCCGCCGTGGCTTTGGCGCTACGGTCTGGCCGTCGCTGCCGTCGCGGCGGCGCTGTTGCTGCGGCTGGCGCTGGGCCGGCTGCTTGGTGAGGAGACGCCGTTCCTGCTCCAGTTTGCCGCGGTGCTGGTGGCGGCCGGTTTCGGCGGGCTGGGGCCGGGCATCCTGGCCACACTCCTGGGAGCACTGGCCAGCAGCCTGCTGTTTCTGTCGGCGCGGTTTCAGTTCTCCTTCACTGATGCCCCCGATACGCTTCGCCTGCTGCTGTTCCTGGGCGAAGGCCTGTTCATCAGCGTCCTGGGGGCCAGGCTCCAGATCGCCCGACAACGGGCTGAGCAGTCCGAAGCCCAGACCCGGCAATTGGAACAGAGAATCCTGGATATTTCCGAGGAAGAACGCCGCCGAATCGGACAGGATCTGCACGATGGCCTGGGCCAGCAGCTTACCGGCGTGGCGTTCTTGACCAAAGCGCTTCAGCAGCGGCTTGCCGCCAGGGAGCTGCCCGAGGCCGCCGACGCCACCAGCATCGCCCAGCTCGTCAGCGAGTCGATCGGGCAGACCCGCGCCCTGGCTCGAGGGTTGACTCCCGTCGGGCTGGAACATGGCGACCTTGCCGCTGCTTTGACGCAGCTTGCCAGTGCAACTTCTTCGGTCTTCGGGGTTGACTGTGACTGTCGGTGCGACGAGCAGGTACAGCTCAGCAATCTGGCCGTCGCCACGCACCTGTATCGCATCGCCCAGGAGGCCGTGAACAACGCGATTCGTCACGGCAAGGCGGGGCGGATCGTGATCGGCCTGGAGGTTGCATCCTCAGCCGGTCCGCACGGGCGGCTGCGGCTGTGGATCGAGGACGACGGAATCGGGATTGATTCGCCGCCGGGACAGTTGCGCCGCACCGACGACGCCCGCGACGGATTGGGTCTGCAAATCATGAGCTTTCGCGCCAAAATGATCGGTGCCGAACTTGAGATTCGACGTCGGGCCGGCGGGGGTACTATCGTGACCTGCTCGGCGCCGTATCCACCGGCAACCCCAGCCGGGCAGTCTTGCCAATCAGAGTAGAACCATCATGAACCCATCAACATCCGCAGCAGGCAGCGTGGAAGCGTCAGCGGGCGTGGCCCCGAGGCGGCGAAGTGTGTTGCTGGTGGACGATCACCCGATCGTCCGCCAGGGCTTGGCGCAGCTCATCAATCAGGAGCCGGACCTTCTGGTCAGCGCCGAAGTTGCCACCGCGCGACAGGCGCTGGACCTGCTGGACCGCCCCGGCGCCGCGCCGGACATCGCGATTGTGGATATTTCCCTGGAGGATCGCAGCGGCATCGAGTTGATCAAGGAGATCCGCGCTCGTTGGCCACTGTTGCCCATCCTGGTGCTGTCCATGCACGACGAGGCGCTGTACGCCGAACGCGCCCTGCGCGCCGGCGCCCGAGGCTACATCATGAAACAGGAAGCCACCGACCGCGTGATGACGGCGATCCGCAAGGTGCTGGGCGGCGAAATCTACGTTGGCGAAAGGATCGCCGCTCGGCTGCTGGGGCAGTTGGTCAACGCCGGCAGCGGGGAGAATGTCTCTTCGCTGCGTCGGCTCAGCGACCGCGAACTGGAGATTTTCACGATGATCGGTCGCGGGATGGGAACCCGTGAAATCGCCAGCAAACTGTTCCTCAGCGTCAAGACGGTCGAGGCCCATCGCGAGCACATCAAGGAAAAGCTCCAGCTCCGCAGCGGCACCGAGCTGATGCGGGCGGCGGTGCAGTATGTGCTGGAGTTGCCCCGCAGCCAGTAGGCCCGCTGGGCGTTGCACGCGCCGGGTTAACTAGTCGGCCTCGACGGCGGGCTGGTGGCTGCGCCGCTCCAGGTGCACCGCCAGAATGGTGACATCCGCCGGCGTGATGCCGCTGATCCGCAACGCCTGCCCGAGCGATCGCGGGGTGAACTTCGCCAGCTTCAGGCGCGCCTCGTTGCGCAGGCCGACGATCTTCGAATAATCCAGCCCGGGCGGAATCAGTTTGGTCTCCAGTCGCGCGAAGCGTTCGATCTGTTTGTCCTGGCGGGCGATGTACCCGGCATACTTGATGCGAATCTGAATGAGGCTGGCGATGTCGGGGCGGATCTGCCGCGCCGCCGGCAGAACCTCGCACAGCCTGGCCCAATCGTTGTCCGGGCGGCGAAGCCAGTCGGCGGCGCTGACGCCCTCGATCCGCATCCTGTTGAGCATTTCCATCCCCATCGCGATCTGTTCCTGCCGGGCCGTGAACTGCGCGAATCGAGCATCATCCACCAGGCCGATCTGACGACCGATCGGCGTGAGTCGCTGGTCGGCGTTGTCGCTGCGCAAGTGCAGGCGATGTTCGGCTCGGCTGGTGAACATCCGGTACGGCTCGGTCGGAGGCTTGGTCACCAGATCGTCAATGAGTACACCGATGTAGGCCTGGTCCCTGCGGAGGATGAAATCCGCCAGCCCGCTGGCCGCGTAGCGCGCGGCGTTGATCCCCGCCACGATCCCCTGCGCCGCCGCCTCCTCGTAGCCGCTGGTGCCATTGATCTGCCCGGCCAGAAACAGCCCGCAGACCCGCTTGGTCTCCAGCGTCGAGCGAATCTGCGTCGGCCAGACCATGTCATACTCGACCGCGTAGCCGTAGCGGGTGATCTGTGTATGCTCCAGTCCGGGCACCAGACGCACGATCTGCTCCTGCACGTCGGTGGGCAGGCTGGTGCTGATGCCATTGCAGTAGATCTCGTCGGTATCCAGACCTTCGGGTTCAAGAAAGAGCTGATGGCTGGTCTTGTCGGGGAAGCGAACGACCTTGTCCTCGATGCTGGGGCAGTAGCGTGGGCCGACGGACTGAATCTGGCCGCTGTACATCGGCGCGCGATGGAGATTGGCGCGGATGATCTGATGAATCGCCTCATTGGTTGAACCCAGCCAGCAGTGGACCTGCGGCAGCGGCGGGTTCCAACCGCCCGAATACTCGTTGAGGTATGAGAACGGCGCGGGGGAAGGATCGCCCGGCTGCTGCTCGAAACGCGAAAAGTCGATGGTCTGTCGCCGCAGGCGTGGCGGCGTGCCGGTCTTGAGCCGGCCCAGCTCCAAACCGAGTCGCGCCAGGCATGCCGACAGACTCCTGGCGGCGGCCTCGCCGATCCGCCCGCCTTCGGTCTTGCGCTCTCCGGTGTGCATCAAGCCGCGCAGAAAGGTTCCGGTGGTGACGACGACGGCGCGGCATTTCAGTTCCGTCCCGTCCGCAAGCACGACTCCGGTGAGGCGCTGAGGATGGCCGGCACTTGTCGTGTCGTCGGTGAGGATTTCGGCGACCTCGCCGCGGACGATCCGCAGGTTCGGGCATGTACCCAGCAGCCGCTGCACCTCCAGCGCATACTTGTATTTGTCCGCCTGCGCGCGCGGGCCCCACACCGCCGGGCCTTTGGAGCGGTTGAGCATCCGGAACTGGATGCCGGTGTTGTCGATGGCGATGCCCATCAGCCCGCCGAGGGCATCGACCTCGCGGACCATCTGCCCCTTGGCCAGCCCCCCGATGGCCGGGTTGCAGGACATCTGCCCGATCCTGGACGGATCCAGGGTGATCAGCGCGACCGAAGCGCCCAGTCGCGACGCCGCCCAGGCCGCCTCGGCTCCGGCGTGTCCGCCACCTATGACGACGATGTCATACTCCCGACGCATGGCTGCGTCGGAATCTTAGGAGAAGCCCGGACAATGTCGAATGCCTGAAGCAGCGGCAGGCTGGTGCGCCGGGACCGGTCACTTACTGCCGGGCGGCGCCGGGTGCGGCTCGGCCAGCTCGCGAAGAACCCGCGCCAATTCGCTCTGGCTGGAAAGCATCATGTCCACCGCCTCCACACACAGGCGCAGGCTCGCCAAATCAATTGATGGGTCTGCGCCTCGGTTCAGGCGGTCGATGAGCAGGGAGAGCTTTCGCCGATACGACTCGGCGAAGCGACCGATCAGGTCCACCTCCTGTCGAAGCTGGCGGTGAGTGGCTGGAGACATGGCAAAGCTCCCGTGGCTGACATGGCCGCTTGCCGGCCAATCTCCACCTTCCCGTTGTGGTTTATCGGACATGGCGGGCCGAAAACTGGAGCCGGAATTGGAGAGCACCGCTTTGTTGGTGAAGTTGGTGGTGCGGATCACATGCGATGCCGTGCCCGCAGCCCCGCCAACGCCAATGCCCCCGACGCCGCCGCCCCCAGCAGGCACAATGGCACTTGCCACCAGCCGGCGGAACTGTCCCGCTGGCTCAGCTTGTATGACTGCCACAGCAGCAGCAGGCACAGCACCAGAAACGAAAACGCCAGTCGCGCAAGCCACTTCTGCATCGCCATCAGATCCCAACCCCGGGGCCTCACGCTTCAACGATGGTTGCACATCGCCTGCACCAGTCCGGCGATGTTGAATTGCTCGGCCTGCACCGTTGGCGTCAGGCCAAGCTCGCGGATCGTACTGGTGGTGATCGGGCCGATGCTGGCGATCTTCACACCCGCCAGCAGGCTCAGGTAATCGCGCCCCAGCAGCTCGACGAAGTTTCGCACTGTGCTGCTGGAGCTGAACGTGATCCAGTGCACCTGCCGCTGCGCCAGGGCCTGAAGCAGCACCGGCGGCAGCGAGCGGGCCGGGCGAGTCTGGTAGATCGCCACATCCCGAACTTCGGACGCTCCGGCCTGCTCCAGACGCTCCCGCAGGATCGGGCGGGCAATGTCGGCACGCAGCAGCAAAAAGCGTTTTCCGGCAATCTGCCCCCGCGACGCCAGCGCGTCGGCCAGCGCCTCGGCCACGAATCGCTCCGGGCACAGATCCACGTGAAGACACAGCTCCTCGCGGATGGCCCGGGCGGTGGCATCTCCGATGGCCGCGATTCTCGCGTTGCCAAATACGCGCACATCCCGATCAATCTGGGCAAGCCGGTGCCGCACAAACCTTACGCCGTTGGCACTGGTGAAAATCACCCAGTCGTATTCGCCGCTGCGCGTGATCGCCTCATCGACCTGTGTCCAGTCCGGCGGCTCCAGCAGCTCGATCGTCGGCGCCTCGATGACGTTGGCGCCCAGTTCCTGGAGCTGGGCCGCAAGATCGCTGGCCTGCTGCCGCGTGCGCGTCACCACGATGGTCTGTCCGAACAGCGGACGCCGCTCGAACCAGTTCATGATCGGGCGCAGGCTGACGACTCGCCCGACGATCGTGATCGCCGGCGCCGTGATGCCCGCCTCGCTCACCCGCTGAACGATATCGCCGATCGTGCCGCTGACGGTGCGCTGCTGGGGCAGCGTCGCCCACTGGATCGTCGCCGCCGGCGTGTCGGGGGACATACCGTGCTCAATCAGCTTCTGAGTGATTCGCGGCAGGGCCTTGACTCCCATGTAGAAGGCGATGCAGGGCAGCCGGGCCACGACGGCCCAGTCGATGTCGGAAGAGCCGGTGGCCGGCTGCCGCTGGCGGCTGTCAGGCTCCTGGTACTGCTGTTCCTTTTCGTGTCCGGTGATGACGGTGAAGCTGGAGTTGAAGTCGCGATGGGTGACGGGGATGCCCGCGTAACAGGCTCCGCCGATCGACGCGGTGATCCCGGGCACGACCTCGAAGCGGATGCCCGCCTCGTGCAGCGCCTCGCACTCTTCGCCGCCTCGACCGAACACGAACGGGTCGCCGCCCTTCAGCCGCACCACACGCTTGCCCCGTCTGGCGTGATCGATCAGAAGCTGGTTGATCTGCTCCTGCGTGAGGGTGTGGTCGGCGGCCTTCTTGCCCACGTAGATCGTTTCGGCGCGGGGGCAATAACTCAGCAGCTTGGGATTGGCCAGATAGTCGTAAACGACCACGTCGGCCCGTTCCAATAATTCGCGGCCCCTGACGGTAATCAATCCCGGGTCTCCCGGACCTGCACCGACGAGATACACCACACCACGGGTAGATGTTTCACTCAATCTGGACCTCAAGCGTACGGGTCAAGACAGGTAATCTATTCCACGAACGCGGCCGATGAAAGGAACATGGTCGCGTTACTCCGAAATCCCTGGCAGATTCACGGCTCGCAGGACGGTTGCACCGACGCGCCATCCGCCGAGCGCCGGCTGTTTCCACGAAAGCAGGTTCACACCCGCGTCCAGGGGGTGCGGCTGGATCATACCATTCAGGCACGACGGGAACCGCACCTGAGCCTGGCATTGCGCGATCTGTCGATCGGCGGATTGAGCGCCATCAGCCAGATCCCGCTGATGCGCGGCGAGCGGGTGAGCATCTTCTTCCCGCCGCAAGGCCCGTCGCGCGGCTGGGACGCCTACGGGCGGGTGCTCCGCTGCGAACCCAGCGGCATGGGCTACCGAATCGCCGTCGAGTTTGATCCACTTCCTGCGGCGTAGTGGCTTTTAGCATACCCGCGCACCGACGCCCAGGACTCAGCTCCCGGGCTTTTTTGTTTGCGCGGCCCCGGCGCTACAATACCTGCCGCATGACCGGATGGATCGTGACCGCCAAGTCCCGCGCCCAATCGTCGTTCGACCCCGATCAATATCGCATGACGATCGGCGAGCACCTGGAGGAACTGCGCTGGCGGCTGATCCTGGCGCTGGCGGGGTTCGCGATCGTCTTTGTCTTGTGCCTGCTCTTCGCCCGCGGGTATGTGATGCCGGCGTTCTGCCAGCCGCTGATCTCCGTGCTTCGCTCCTACGACATCAGCCCGCAGGTTTACTTCACTCAGGTGTCCGACCCGTTCATGACCTATATCAAGGTCAGCCTGGTCAGCGCCGCCGCCATTGCTTCTCCGTGGATGCTCTATCAGTTGTGGCTGTTTGTCGCCGCCGGGCTGTATGAGCATGAACGCCGCATCGTCACACGTTACGTGCCACTGAGCCTGACGCTGCTGATCTGCGGGCTGCTGTTCGTCTACTTTCTGGTCCTGCCCTGGACACTGACGTTCTTCATGGCCTTCAGCCTGGAGATTCCCCTGCCCAGCGAGTATGCCCCGGACATGCGCGTCCAGACCACTCAGCCGACGACGATCCCGGCCTACGAGGGTGATCCGGCCAATCCCGTCGATGGGCAGATCTGGCTGAACAAGCTGGATGGCCGGCTGAAACTGTCGCTCGGGGGGCACATCCGCGTGCTGGCGTTCGGCCCGGAGAATCTGGTCGCCCCGATCATCACGCTGGCCGATTACATCGACCTGGTCTTCGGCATGCTGCTGACCTTCGGGCTGAGCTTTCAATTGCCGCTGGTGATCATGGCGCTGGTGGCCGCCGGGATCGTCGAGCGCCACGCGCTGAAGGCCGGACGCAGATATGTCTACTTCGTGATGGTCATCATCGCGGCGGTCATCACGCCCGGCGACGTCATCACCGCGACGGTGGCCCTGATGTTCCCGCTGATCGGACTGTACGAACTGGGTATCTGGCTTTCCAGAACCGAACGGAGCACAATCGACGCCGACGGTTAGCCATGCGTCCTGGCGCAACCTTCGACGCCGCGTGCCGTGGGAGTCGGTGGCATGTCCCGCAAGCGTATCGCCATTATCGGAGCCGGACCGATCGGGTTGGAAGCGGCGCTGTACGCACAGCAGCTTGGCGGCTACGACCTGGCCGTCTATGACGCCGGACAGATCGCGCACAACGTCGCGTCCTGGGGCTTCGTGCGTCTGTTCAGTCCATGGAGGATGAACACCACGCCGCTGGGCCGTCGTGTGCTGCGGCAGGCACAGCGATGCAATGAGCCGCCGCTGGAGCAGTGTCCCACGGGCAGCGAGTTCCGTGAACAGTACCTTCTGCCGCTGGCGTCGCTGCCGCAACTGCGCGATTCCATCCGTCCGCAGACGCGCGTGATCAGCATCGGCCGGGATGACTTTGCCAAGGCTGACGCCATCGGCAGCCCGCAGCGCGCCCACTCGCCGTTCCGCATCCTGCTGAGCGACGCAAATGGCCGCGAACGCATCGAGCACGCGGATGTCGTGCTGGACTGCTCGGGGACGTACGGGAATCATCGCTGGGCCGGGCGGGGCGGAGTTCCGGCGGCCGGAGAACGCCGGCTGCGGCATCGCATCTGCTACACACTGCCGGACATCCTTGACGCCGACCGCGGTCGTTTCGCCGATCGCCACACGCTATTGCTGGGCTGTGGACACTCCGCCGCCACTGCTTTGAGTCAGTTTGATGAGCTTCACAGGCAGTCGCCGCAGACGCAAGTGACCTGGGCGATTCGCCGCCGCGGACAGGCGCTTCAAGCCATCCATGCCGACCCGCTGCCAGCGCGCCGCGAACTGGTGATGCATTCGCTTCGTCTGGCCGACGCGCCGCCGCCGTGGCTGCGATTCCTCGGCGCCTGCGTGCTGGAACAACTGGACAGCGCCGACGACGGCAGGATCGTGGCGAGCCTTCGCTGCGGGCAGGAGCAGCTCTCGGTCCAGGTGGACCAGGTCGTCGCCCTGGTCGGCTATGTGCCCGACAACACCATCTTCGAGCAGCTTCAGGTTCACCAGTGCTACGCCACCGGCGGACCAATCAGGCTCTCGGCGGCGCTGCTCGGACAGGACTCAGGCGACTGCCTTACCGCCGGCTCCAAACTCAACGCTGATACCCTGAAGAATCCTGAGCCCAACTTCTTCATCCTGGGCGCCAAGAGCTACGGCACCAACAGCAACTTCCTGCTTCAGGTCGGACACCGGCAGATCGTTGACGCGTTCCGGCTGCTGAGCGATGATCCGAAATTGAACCTGTACCAGAGCTAGCACATGTCATCGAGCTGTGTGCAGCCTGGCGCCGCTTCAAAGTTTGTGGCACAGAGCAAGCGATGATCCACCCCTGGCACGACGTTACGCCCGGCGAAAAGCTCCCCTACGAGTTTGCCGCCGTCATCGAAATCCCCTTCGGATCCAGCGTCAAATACGAGCTGGACAAAGCCAGCGGGCTGATCAAGCTCGATCGCGTGCTCTATTCGGCGGTTTACTATCCGGCGAACTACGGGTTCATCCCGCAAACACTGGCCGAGGACGACGACCCGCTGGACGTGCTGGTCTTCTGCCAGGAGACGGTGGCCCCGCTGACGCTGATGAAGGCGCGAACCGTCGGGCTGATGACGATGATCGATGCGGGACGGAAGGACCACAAGATCATCGCCGTCGCCGTCGATGACCCGGAGTTCAACAGCTACAGGGAAGCCGCCGAAATGCCCCCGCACCGGCTGACCATGCTCCGCCGATTCTTTCAGGACTACAAACAGCTTGAAGGCAAGGCCGTCGAGGTGGAGGAGATCCAGCCGGCCAAGTCGGCATATCCGGTCATCGAAGACGCGCTGCACCGCTACAGCGACCAAAGACGCAAGGGCTTCAGATAAACGCGATTCGGAAGTGGCAGAGGCCGCTGCGACCGTGCCTACAATGCTGCCGCGATGTTGGGTGTGTTGGCCAACTCGGATGGCCGGGCGGACAAGGTCCAGGCGGCCGTCAACATCTTCCTGTCCCAGGGGGCGGAACTGATCATCCATTGCGGGGACATCGGCGGACGCCACGTTCTGGACGCCCTGGCCCCGGCCAGTTCCCAAGGCTCAGTGCTTTTCGTCTGGGGTGATCGCGATCACGACCGCACCGGCCTGATGCGATATGGCGCCAGCCTCGGCATCACCTGCTTCGGCGCCATGGGCGAGCTGGAGTACGCCCAAAAGAAGCTCATTGTCCTTCATGGCCAGGACAAGGCCATCCTGCGAAAACTGCTCGCCGAGCAGCAGTATGACTATCTTCTTTGCGGGCACTCAGCCCAAACCACCGATCAGACGGTGGGGCACACGCGGATACTCAACCCCGGTTCGATGCGGGGTCCGAGCGGCTCGGTGATGCTGCTGGATCCGCACAGCGGCAAGGTGAAGATCGTCCCGGTCTAGTGCCAATCGAACCGCCAGCGATGACCTTCGCCGCGCCGACCAAAAGAGCAATCCCACCGTTCCCAACTGCTCATATGCATTGACTTTTATCCTTTGGCCGCAGGCAACAAAATACTGTATGATCCGTTTTGTGGGTTGCCCTTGGGCCTGACGATCTTTTAGTTGGGGAAGGCAGCGTCTCGTCAAATTGGAGAACTTGGAATGGATAGGGAGAAAATATCGGCAGCGCCAACGCCGACGCTAAAAGTTCGCCTCGTTCCGCAATATTCTTGTATTTCAGGCGTGAATAAGGTGTTGCCCTGGCCGCGCTGGTGGCATACTTGATTCCTGCTGGGGGGAAACTCCCATTTACAGATGATTGGCGACCTGATTGATTCATCAGCTCCCGCTGAGTCGGCAGCGAATCCGCTGCCGGACGCGAGCCCAATTCGCCTCACCGTCCAGCAGCCGGGACTGCCGCGGTATCGCGTTCCGGTCTTCCGTGAGTTGGCTCGCCGTCCGGGGATCGAGCTGCGCGTCATCTACGGGCAGGGCAGCAGCATCCCCAACACCGACGACGGGCCGACAGGCTTCCAGGCGCGGATGATTCCCCGCCGCGTCTGGCCAATCGGACGACGCGAGCTGTGGTGGAGCGGGCCGCAGTGGCAGTTGGCAGGCGGCACTGATCCCGCAACCCCACAGGTTGTAATCTTCTCCTGGAATCTGCACTACGCCAGTCTGGTGCCCGCGCTGCTGCGGGCACGCTATCACGGCGTGCCCACCATCCTCTGGGGACACGGTTACTCCAAGCGCGACCACCCGGTTCGTCGCTGGTCACGCGAGCAGGTGGGCAGGCTGGCCAACGCCCTGCTGTTCTACAACCACCGCGTCGCGCGGCGCTACATCGACAACGGCTGGGATCCAAACCGCATCTTCGTTGCCCTGAATGCGCTGGACCAGGCGCCGATTCAGGCGGCCCGCGCCGCCTGGCTGGCTCGGCCTGAAAAACTTCGTGCCTTCCGCGAATCCAACGGCCTGCACGAGGCGCCGATGACCCTGTTCGTCTCGCGGCTGGATCCCGATAATCGCCTGGAGCTGCTCCTGCACGCGGCCGCCAGACTGCGAAAATCCCATCCCCGACATCAGGTGGTTATCATCGGCAAAGGCCCGGCCGAGCAATCGCTGCGACGCCTCGCCACTGATCTGCGGCTGAGCGAGCACGTCCGATTCCTGGGAGCGATCTATGACGAAATGAAGCTGGCGCCGTGGTTTTTGTCCGCCAGCGCCTTCTGTTATCCCACCAATATTGGGCTGAGCATCCTTCACGCCTTCGGCTATGGGCTGCCGGTGGTGACCGGCGACGACCTGGAGCGCCACAACCCTGAGATCGAAGCGCTGGAGGACCAAGTCAACGGCCTGCTGTTCCGCGACGGGGATGTCGCGGCCCTGGCCGACGTCCTGCAACGGCTCTTCGAGGACACGTCGCTGCGGCATAGCCTGTCCCTGGCGGCCCGGCAGACGGTCCTGCAACGCTTCACTCTCCAGAATATGGTGGACGGGATGGAAACGGCGGTGCGCTGGTGCGCACTGAACGGCGCGCGGACCCGCAGAAGCTGACCCGCCGACCGCAAAGTGCGCCACTGCGACCGCAGAATCCGCCACCACCAGTGCCGCTCTGATTCCCGTCTCCTGCCGGCCTGCTCGGTCGGTATCGCGCGTTTGCCTATTTGCCAGATGGGATCGCTTCCGCGATCATGCGCTGCGTCGCCATGCTGCTGAAGCTCATCGCCTGCAACGTCTTCGTGCGTGAGGCCTGCTGGTGCATCGCCCAGTCGCCAAACGTGATCGACGTGGAGTTCACGGAGCTTGGCGAGCATGCACGCCCGCAGGCGCTGCGAGAGCTGATCCAGTCGCGAATCGACGCCGCCGACGCCAGCGGCAAGAGCTACGACGCGATCCTGCTGTTGTTCGGCCTGTGCGGCAATGCAACGGTGGGTCTGCGCGCCCGGCGCACGCAACTGGTCATGCCCCGCGCTCACGACTGCTGCACCATCCTGCTCGGCTCGAGGCAGAAATACCTGGAACACTTCGCCGATGCACCGTCAACGCCGTTCTCAAGCTGTGGATATATTGAGCGCGGGCAGTACTTCCTCCGCACCGCCGACGACGGCACCAGCCAAGTGGTCGTCGGCGACGCCTACAAGCAGCTCGTCGCCAGGTATGGCGAGGAAGACGCGCGGTTCATCTGGGAACAGATGCACCCGGAGCACGAAGCCAATCGCCGCGCCGTGTTCATCGAGTTGCCGCAGACGCAGCACCTCGGACACGCGGCGCGGTTCGCGCAAAAGGCCGCCGCAGAAGGCAGGCAATACGTGCATCTGCAAGGCGACATTCGCCTGATCCGCAACCTGATCGACGGGCAGTGGGATCCGAAGGACTACCTGATCGTCCCGCCCAATCACACGATCGAGGGCGTCTACGACCATGAGCAGGTCGTTCGCGTCAAGCCATAGTCGGCGGATTGATCCTCTGCCCGCCGCAGGCGGCTTTGACAATGTTCGTAGTATGTTGCGAACAATTGCAGAAGAGGGGACTCGAACCCCTACACCTTTCGGTACTGGCTCCTAAGACCAGCGCGTCTGCCAATTCCGCCACTCCTGCCCTGCACGCGGATCAGACGACCAAGTATGGAATCAACTTCAGGCCGCGCAAGTCGGCCCCCTGGGCCACTCGACACCGCTGGCCTGCCATCGTACTGTCTGCATCATACGCACGGTTTTACCAGAAACGCTGCTGCTGGTGCTGCTCGGCGGGTGCATGCAGGCCGCGCCCACGGGCCAGGCCGACGCGGATCAGGCGCAAGGGTTGCGGTTGGTCGACCAGAACATCAGGCAGCCGGGTGCTGATACGCTCTCCGATGCCGACGTCCGGATGATTCTTCGGGACAACGTGGGGATTGGCGGCCAAGCCGATGGGCTGGTGGTGGGGATCATCGACGAGAAGGCTGCCCGCGTGATCAGCGCCGGCACAATGGGGGATGAAGCGGCCCGGCCCGTGGATGGTGATACGCTCTTCCAGATCGGCTCGATCACCAAAGTCTTCACGATTCTGCTGCTGATGGACATGGTGCAGCAGGGGCAGATGAAACTTGACGACCCGGCGCAGCGGTATCTGCCCGATTCAGTGAAGATGCCCACGCGCGGGGGAAGGCAGATCACGCTGTTCGATCTGGCCACGCATAGCTCGGGACTGCCCAGGGATTGGTCGGACGGCGGCGGCCCCACCGACACCGTCGAGCAGTTGTACGATTTCCTGTCGCGCTGCCAGCTTGGACACGATCCGGGGACTGAGAAGCATTATTCCAATCTCGGCGTGGGGCTGCTGGGTCACATCATTTCGCTCAAGGCCGGGAAAGATTACGAGACACTCGTGGTGGAGCGGATTTGCAGGCCGCTCGGTATGGACAGCACGCGCATCACCCTCACGCCAGAGTTGAAGGCACGCGCGGCCAGGGGACACGCCTTCCCTGGCAGGCCGGTCAGGGATATGAATTGGGACGGCGCCGTGTTGCCGGGGGCGGGGGCGATCCGTTCGACGGCAAACGACCTGCTGAAGTTTCTTTCGGCCAACCTCGGGATGGCGTCACCACCGCTGGCGGATCTGATGCGGCAGTCGCAGGCGGTCCAGGAACTGGATTCGGGGCGACGCGACAGGCTGGTGTGGAACGAAGATGCAGGGGTGTTGCATCATGGCGGGCTTGTAGGCGGTTTTCGCGCGAACCTGGGCTTCGATCCCGTCCAAAAGCGCGGCGTTGTCATTTTGGCCAACTGCGCCAGCAGCCGAATGCCAGTCGCGATGCTGGGGCACCTGTTGCGCGGTCGGCCGGCTCGACCCGCGCGCGTGGCTCCGATTGACTCTGGTCTGCTCGACCGTTACGTCGGGGAGTACCGATTCCGAGGCGGCGCGACGTGCACGGTGCGCCGTGACGGCCAGCGGCTGCTGCTCCAGGTGTGGCGCGGGCAGCCACGCTATCCCATGCCCTATCTCAGCCACGAGGTCTTCCCGCAATCGCAGACTCTGTTCTACGAGCAGATGTGGGATAACCGCGTGAGATTCGTCTGTAATGCCAGGGGTCAGGCGACGCGACTGGTCATCAATAACCCTCGCGATAGCATTAAGGATGCCGTTGGAGTCAGAATCTCCAGCCAAATCCCATCGCCGCCGACGCCGGTCAAGCTCGATGCCGGCGTCTACGACGGATACGTCGGACAATACCGGCCGGCCTTGCTTGGATTGATCCCGGTCGGGCCGACGCTCAACGTCTATCGGACAAGCGACAAGTTGGGCGAGCATCTGATGGGCTACGTGCAGGGCGTTCCGGGCGTGACCCGGGGCGAGTTGCATCCGTACTCCCAGACGAGTTTCTTCAATGCGGATATGGATGGATCATCGCTGGTGTTCAGGCGCGGCCGAAGCGGCAGGGCCACGCGCGTGCTGGTGCATATTGACGGCACCGACGTGCGCGGCGTGCGGGTTGCGGACCGGCCCAACCTGCCGGGCCGATGAGCGTGCGGAGTTGGATTTCTGCGCGATCTGCTGACCAAAGGCTCGCAATCGCCGAAGATCAGCAGCACCTGAAGATTCTGGAAAAAGCCGCTGCCGACGTCGCGGCCAAGCGCGCAGATCCATTGATCGTCCGCAGCGTGTTACCGGGCGACTCGGTTTGGCCAGGCCTGCTGAGGCGCGATTTGCTGGCTGGATGAAATGCGGGCATAAGCCTCTGGACGATCTGCGTGGCGAGGGAGCAGCGATCTTCCCGGACAACCGTGTTCAGATGCCCACAGCCGCGCTACCGCCGGGCCTTGCGGTGTCTGCGGCCTTCCAGCGGTGCTGTGGCGGCGTGTACCAGTGAAGACGACTGCTGCACATCGCCGCGAAAGGGGGTGTGTTCGGGGGAGAACTGCGTGGTGCCTGCATCCACCAATCGGGCGCCGCAAACAAAACCGAGCCTGCCGTTGCGCGCGATGCTCGGCGGGCACTGGAGGGTCGGGGCAAGGTCCATTGCAGGAGAGGGGACTCGAACCCCTACACCTTTCGGTACTGGCTCCTAAGACCAGCGCGTCTGCCAATTCCGCCACTCCTGCGCGGCGTGTGTGAACCGGCCCCGGGGGCTGAATGATTAGATTGCTCGGCCCGGCGTATGTCAAACCGCCGGATTCCTGTCGCACAGGCCGGGCGAGATTGACACTGTTCCCACAAGACGGTTTGATCCCCAGTTGTTGGATCAAAGGAGGACCGGCATGTCGCGACCCGTAACGCTGTTCACCGGGCAATGGGCGGATTTGAGCTTCGAGCAGATTTGCCAGAAGGCCAAGAGTTTCGGCTACGACGGGCTGGAGCTGGCCTGCTGGGGGGACCATTTCGAGGTGGACAAGGCGCTGAAGGACCGCAACTACTGCAAGGGGCGATGGGAGATTCTGTGCTCGCACGGGCTGGACGCCTACGCCATCAGCGCGCATCTGGTTGGGCAGGCGGTGTGCGATAACATCGACGAGCGGCACAAGAACATTCTGCCGCCGGAGGTCTGGGGCGACGGCGATCCGGAAGGCGTGCGCAAGCGTGCGGCCAGGCGGATGATCGACACCGCCAAAGCCTGCCGCAAGTTCATGGACGCCAAGCCCACCGACCGTGATTGTTGCAGGACGATCAAGGGCTTCGGGGCGGTGGTCAATGGCTTTACCGGCTCGAGCATCTGGCACTCGATCTACGCTTTTCCTCCGACGGATCAGAAGTACTGGCAGAAGGGGTTTGACGACTTTGCCCGACGCTGGGGGCCGATCCTCGATGCCTTCGACAAGGAGAACGTCAACTTCGCCCTGGAGGTGCATCCAACCGAGATCGCCTTCGACATCGCCTCGGCGCAGCGGGCCATCGACGCGGTCAAGGGACACAAGCGCTTCGGGTTCAACTACGATCCTTCGCATCTGGGCTACCAGGGGGTCGATTACGTGAAGTTCATCCGCACGTTCAAGGATCGGATCTTCCACGTGCACATGAAGGACGTGTGGTGGGGGCACGGCGACGGAACTGTCGGCGTGTTCGGAGGACACACCACCTTCGCCGATCCACGACGCTACTGGGATTTCCGCAGCCTGGGCCACGGCGACATCAACTTCGAGGAGATCATCGTCGCCTTGAACGACATCGGCTATCAGGGGCCGCTGAGCGTCGAGTGGGAAGATTCCCGCATGGATCGCGAGCACGGCGCCGCCGAAGCGTGCGCGTTTGTCAGGAAGCTCGATTTCAAGCCGAGCGCCATCGCCTTCGATGCGCAGTTTGATCGCTGAGGCCGTGCTGCGGCGGGGGGGCGGGTTCGACGCTTCAGATCACCCGGTTGCGCAGTTCCAGGCCGCGCTGGAACCGCGAGAGGTTCTCCAGGAAATGTTCCACCTGCCGCAGGTACTCTCCATGATGCCCGCCTGCGGTGTGTGGCGTAATATAACAGTTGGGCGTTGACCACAGCGGATCGTCCGGCGGGAGGGGTTCGGGGCTGGTCACGTCAAGGTAGGCGGCGGCGAGCCGCCCGGACTCCAGGCACTGCCGCAGGGCCGCCTGATCCACCGTGCTGCCTCGTCCGATGTTGTAGAAACGGGCGCCAGGCTTGATTCGGGCCAGGCGATCGGCATCGAAAAAGCGGGCGGTTTGCGGTGAGGCGGGCAGGATATTGACTACGTGGTAGGCCTCGGGCAGAAGCTGGTCAATCCGGTCGACCGAGACGACCGGTACGGCTTCATTGCCACGGGGGGTTCGACGCACGCCGGTCAGCTTCATGCCAAACGGCGCCAGCAGTTCGGCGAGCCGACGAGCGATGGCTCCATAGCCGACCAGCAGCACCGATTGCCCGTTGAGCAGGAAGGAAGCATCGCGGATGGCGGTGATCGGCCAACTGCGGGCTGTCCGCTGGTTGTCCAGTGCCGCCGGCAGTTGCCGCGCCAGCCCCAGCATCATGGCCAGAACGTGCTGGGCGCAGGGCTCGTCATAGACCCAGGAAGCATTGGTCATGATGGCGCCGCGGGCGCGAAGGGCCCGGCGAACGTCCTCGCGGTCGTAGCGGCTGTATCCGGCGGTGCTGATATGGATCCAACGCAGGGCCGGCAGGTCGATCACCTGCTGCACATCGGGCTGACCGAAGGCGATGTCGGCCTCGGCAAGCTGAGGATCGGGCGCCAGCGAGGAGAAGATCACCCGGTGCGGCGCCGCCCGCTGGCAGAGTATCTGGCGGGCCTGGGGCGGCAGCAGCGTGAAGTTGGTCCAGATGGTCAGCCGGGCGGTGTGGGCCGCGGGCGAATCGGGTGCTGCGGAAGGGTCAGTCATGGCGGGCCATCGTATCGACTGGCGGGTGGAATGCTAAGGCTGTGCGGCGCGGGCGTGCGGGCGAAAAATGGGTGGGGGTGGCGGATTGACATCGCGCCACGGCGGTTTATACTCACCGCCCTTCTACGCTCTCCGTGCGCGCGGAGGTCGCCGGCGGCGCAGCGCAGCAGGCACTGGCGGGGACTACCCAAGCCGGGGATGACGGGCCTAAACTCATGGGCCTGGAACGGCGGTGCCGCCCGGCGGACGGTCCGCTGCCCGAGCCAGCGCTGTGCGGCACCGTCGGGCTTATCCGGGACGGTGTCGCTGGCATAGCTCAGTGGTAGAGCGCGTCCTTGGTAAGGACGAGGTCGTGGGTTCAATCCCCACTGCCAGCTCTTGACAAGACTGCGATTTAAATAACCTTCGGAGGTTCGCGACATGGCAAAGGGAGTATTCGAACGTAAGAAGCCGCACGTGAACGTCGGCACGATCGGACACATCGACCACGGGAAGACGACGCTGACGGCGGCGATGTCGGCGCGATCGGCACTGAAGTTCCCCAGCGTCACGCCCAAGGACTACAAGTCCATCGCCAAGGGCGGCACCGAACGTGACGCCACCAAGACGGTCACGATTTCCGCGGCCCACGTCGAGTACGAGACCGAGAACCGTCACTACGCCCACGTGGACTGCCCCGGTCACGCCGACTACATCAAGAACATGATCACCGGCGCGGCCCAGATGGACGGGGCGATCCTGGTGGTGTCGGCGGCGGACGGCCCGATGCCCCAGACCCGCGAGCACATCCTTCTGGCGCGTCAGGTGGGCGTGCCCAAGATCGTGGTCTTCCTGAACAAGGTGGACCTGGTGGACGATCCGGAGCTGCTGGACCTGGTCGAGATGGAGGTCCGCGAACTGCTGACCAAGTACGGCTTCGACGGAGAGCATGCCCCGGTGATTCGCGGCAACGCGCTGGCCGCCATGCAGAACCCCAAGGACGACGCCGCCGCCAAGTGCATCGATGACCTGATGAAGGCGCTGGATGAGTACATCCCGCTGCCGCCTCGCGAGATCGACAAGCCCTTCCTCATGCCCATCGAGGACGTGTTCAGCATCAAGGGGCGCGGTACCGTGGGCACCGGGCGTATCGAGCGCGGCGTGGTGAAGGTCGGCGACGAGGTCGAGATCGTGGGTCTGCGGCCAACCAAAAAGACTGTCGTCACCGGCGTGGAGATGTTCAACAAGACACTGGATCAGGGTCAGGCCGGCGACAACGTCGGGTGTCTGCTCCGCGGCATTGAAAAGGACGAGCTGGAGCGCGGGCAGGTGCTGGCCAAGCCCGGCTCGATCACCCCGCACACCAAGTTCCAGGCAGAGGTGTACGTGCTGACCAAGGAGGAGGGTGGACGCCATACGCCGTTCTTCACCGGTTATCAGCCACAGTTCTACTTCCGCACGACCGACGTGACGGGGGTGGCCAAGCTGCTGGGTGGGGCGGAGATGGTCATGCCCGGCGACAACGTGACCATCGAGGTGGAGTTGAAGGCCCCGATCGCGATGGAGGAAAAGCTGCGATTCGCGATTCGTGAGGGTGGGCGGACGGTGGGCTCCGGCGTGGTGACCAAGATCCTGGAGTAATTGCCCGGCGTATATATTTCTGCTGGGAGGGTCTGAGACAAACAAGCCCAGGGCCCCGGCCCTGGGCTTTGACCTAAACGGTTGATCGGACATGGCTAAAGAGAATCGCGAAATGGTCTGGCTTCAGTGCACGAGCTGCAACGACCTGAACTATCGCACCGAGATCAAGGTCGCTGGTGGAGCTCCGAAGCTGGAGCTCCGCAAGTACTGCAAGCGCGAACGAGCCCACAAGGTGCATAAAATCAAGCGGAAGTGAGCCAAAGGATGAAGGCCGAAGGCAGAAGGATGAGTTGTGCCCTTTGTTCCTTGATCCTTTGATGCCTACGCCGGTAGCTCAACTGGCAGAGCGGCCGTCTCCAAAGCGGCAGGTTACAGGTTCGATTCCTGTCCGGCGTGATGACGTATGCCCCTGGTAACCAGGAAAGACGAAGAGAGGACCATGGCCACGGATGCGATAGCGCCAGGCGCTCAGGAGCCGGGAGGCAGACCCCAGCCGTCGGCGGCGCCGCCACCGCGAGCGGAGGCGGCGAAGCAGGCCAAGCCGGGGTTCTTCACCATCTACAAGAAGGGACAGGGATACTGGACCCGACTGCTGTCGGCACTTGGGGCCGGGCTGATCCTGTTCCTGACGGTTCATTTCCTCTGGACGCATCTGCCGCCGTGGATTACGCCGGCATTCACGCCGGACAACCCCACGAATCAGCAGATGCAGGCGGCGGTTGCCAAGGCGCGCAACGTCACGTTGGGCATCTGCGCCGCAGTGTTGATTGGCGGGGCGCTGCTGGGCTGGAGATTGCTCAACAAGCCTGAGAACGTTGACTTCCTCATCGCCACCGACAGTGAGATGAAGAAGGTCAACTGGACCAGCCGCAAGGAACTGATCGGATCGACGAAGGTGGTCATCTTCTTCATGATGGCGATCGCGTTCGTGCTGTTCGTCATCGATATCCTTTTCGGCTACGTCTTCTACTGGTTTGGTGTGCTCAAGAGCCCGCCGTTTTGAAATGAGAAAGGAACGGCTCAGGGCTCGGGGTTCAGCGTTCAGCCCGGCGGTTGAATGCTGAACCGCGGGCCTTGGCCGGATTGGCAATGCAATTCTTTGTTCTGCGAGTCGCAAGCAACAAGGAGGACCAGGTCCGAGAGAAGTTGCTGCGCAAGGTCAAGATCGAGGGCCTGGAAGACAAGGTCGGACGCATTCTGGTTCCCACGGAGCGGGTGCGGTCGATGAAGGCCGGCGTGCGCAAAGAGTCGGAGCGCAAGCTTTATCCCGGCTACGTGTTCATCGAGCTGGAACTGGACAAGAACGGGATGATTCCCGAGGACGTCTGGTTCATGATCAAGGAGACCGAGGGCGTGGGGGACTTTATCGGCTCCAACGGCAAGCCCACCCCCATGAGCCCCAAGGACCAGGCCAAGATGATCGAGGAGGCCGAGCGTCCCGAGGAGGCGCCGTCGCTGCGTACGGAATACAAGAAGGGAGACCGGATCAAGGTCACCAACGGCGCGTTTGTCAACTTCGAGGGCGTGGTGGACGAGATCATCCCCGAGAAGGGCATGGTGCGGATCATCACCACGATCTTCGGGCGGCCGACCCCGCTGGAGCTGGAGTACTGGCAGATCGAGAAGATCTGATCGGCGGTGGGGCGGGGGTGCGCGCGTTTTGCCAGTGCGGGCCGGTTACCCCTGCTACAATTGCCCATGTTCCAGTACACGCATTATTACGGGCGTTTTCAGGATTTGCGTGGCGGGTTCGGCGAGTTGCCGCAATGGGCGCGGTTCATCGTCGCCCTGGCGGCGGTGCCGGGATTGATCCTGCTGGCCTTGTCAATCCTGGCGTTTGTTGTTAGTGTTCTGGCCCTTTTGCTTCTGACCGTGCCGGTCTACTCGCTGCTGAAGCGGTTGACAGTCGCCGCCGGTTACCCTCAGGGGCAACCTCCGGCGACGGGCGTGCGACGGGTCGAGGCGACGATTGTCGAGGTCGAGTAACAGTCATGGCCAAGAAAGAGATCACAGTACAGTTCAAGCTTCAGGCGCCCGGTGGTACGGCGACGCCCGCGCCGCCGATCGGACCGGCGCTGGGGCAGCATGGCGTGAACCCCGGGCAGTTTATCCAGCAGTTCAACGCCGCCACTGCCCATCTGAAGGGCAAGATCGTCGGCGTGGTCGTGACCGTTTACAAGGACCGAACCTTCAGCTTCGAGGTCAAAAGCCCCCCGGCTTCGGTGCTGCTCAAGGAACTGGTCCAGGCAGAGAAAGGTTCTGGCGAGCCGAACAAGGTCAAGATCGGCAAGATCACCATGGCCGACTGCAAGAAGGTGGCCAAAGAGAAGATGAAGGACCTGAACGCCTTCGACGAGGATGCTGCCGCGAGAATCATCGCCGGCACAGCCCGCTCCATGGGCATCACCGTCGAAGGCTGAGTGATGGCGGTGCTCGTCTGCGTCTGACCGGCAGGGTGGTGGACGACCGCGTCTGGTGGGCAACCCGCCGCGGCCAAAGTCGCAGGCGGGATTAAGGAAAATCCAACGGGCGGACCACGGCCCGAACAGTGGGAGCTTCGGACCCCAAGCTTGTCTGGCGGGTCGAAAAGGAGCGAAAACCTCATGCCAGCCGTCGTACGACGATCCAAACGTTACAGGAAAGCCGCGGAAAAGGCCGTCACGCAGCCGGTCTCCGTCGAACAGGCGGTTGATCTGCTCAAGTCTTTTCCGCCCACTAAATTCGATCAGTCGGTCGAGCTGATCTTCTCGCTGGGAATCGATCCGAAACAGGCCGACCAGACGATCCGCTCGTCGGTGTCTCTGCCGCACGGAATCGGCAAGTCCAAACGGGTGGTGGCGTTTTGCCCGGATCATCTGGCGGAAGCGGCGAAGGCGGCCGGGGCCATCAAGGCCGGGGGGCAGGCGCTGGTCCAGGAAATCGAGCAGCAGAACTTCACCGATTTCGATGTCGCCGTCGCCACCCCTGACATGATGCGATTCGTCGGTCGTCTGGGAAAGGTGCTGGGACCCAAGGGGCTGATGCCCTCGCCCAAGACCGGCACCGTCACCCCGGATGTGGTCAACGCCGTGCGCGAGTACGCCGCAGGCAAAATCGAGTTCCGCAACGACGCCGGAGGCAATGTCCATTGCGTCGTGGGGAAGTTGAGCTTCGATAAGCAGAAGCTGGTGGACAACATCAACGCGATGATCGCCACCATTCGACGCCTCAAGCCCCAGAGCAGCAAGGGCACGTATCTGAAGAAGGTCGTGCTCAAGGCGACGATGACCCCGGCTATTCCGTTGAATGTGCAGTGAGCTTATGTCACGTGTGCTTCAGTTGCCCCGGGCGACTGAGACAGCCACAAACAGCCCGCAACAGGCATCGAAGGTGCAGCGATGAGCAAGCCAGTCAAAGCGTTGATCGAGAAGGAGCTGGCGTCGAGATTCAAGGACATCGAGAGCGTGGCGGTGATCAACCCCCGAGGTATCGACGCCAACCGCAACAACCAGATTCGCCGAAAGCTCCGTGAACTGGGGCTGCGGATGACGGTGGTGAAAAACTCGCTGATGAAACGCGCCGTTCCCAGGACCCGGCTGAAGGGTTTCGACCGGCTGCTGGATGGCCCCAGCGCGCTGATCTACGGCAAGGCGAGCATCTCGGCGGTGGCGCGGCTGCTTCTGGAGGAAAAGAAGGCCGACGAAAAGCTGGAGCTTCGCGGCATCTTCTTCGACGGCGAGGTCTACGAGGGCGAGGACGGCGTCAAGCAGGTCAGCAAGCTGCCGACACGCGAGGAGGCGATCGGGCTGATCGTCGCCGCCGCGCTGGCGCCTGGACGCAGGCTCGCCGGAATCCTCCGTGGCCAGCCCGGGAAGATCGCCGCGATCATCAAGACGATCGAAGAAAGAGCAAAGGAAAAGGAAGCTGCCGGTGCTCAGCAGGCGGCTGGCGGCTAACGCAAACGTGGTTGCATGAGCCGGGTCAGGCATTGCCTGCTGCACGCTGCCTGCTGCCCGCTCAATCCGGCGGTCCGACTGTCCCGAAAGGGTTAAATCATCTCGCTGTGAGGTGAGCTCTCGGACGGGATATGAACTCGACACGGCGGGGACCCCGACAGCGTCCCGGAGAATCAGTCATGGCAGAAGTTGCTGCTGAAATCAAGGAACTGGGCGACCGGATCGTTGGCCTGACGCTTAAGCAGGCGGTGGATCTGGCCACCTACCTGAAGGAAACCTACAACATCGAGCCGGCGGCGGGCGGGGCGGTGATGATGGCGCCCGGCGCCGCCGCAGGCGCAGGCGCCGCGGCGCCCGCCGAAGAGGCCAAGACCACCTTCGACGTGGTCCTCAAGGCCGCCGGCGACAAGAAGATCCAGGTCATCAAGGTCGTCCGCGCCGCCACCGGCCTGGGTCTGAAGGAAGCCAAGGACCTGGTCGAGGGCGCGCCCAAGACGGTCAAGGAGAATCTCAGCAAGGAAGAGGCCGAGAAGCTCAAGAAGGAGCTGGAGGAGCAGGGCGCGACAGTGGAACTGAAGTAGCCGTTGGCCTGCTCCCGTGCCTGAAACGCGCAACACCCACGACCCGTCGGCCGTGGGTGTTGCATTTTGCGCGCTTGCAGGCAGCGGGCGGTGGCGTGCGCTGCGCCCGCCGGCGGGATTACGGCGTCTGCGAATGCTCGCTGTCCTCGCCGCCGATCAGGTAGATCGAGTTCTTTCCGCCCTTTTTGGCGCCGAACATCAGAGCGCGGTCGGCGGCCTCGTACAGCCCGCGGGCGTCAGAGGCGTCGAACGGGTAGACCGCCAGCCCGCCGCTGATGCTCAGCACGCCCCGTCCCTTGGGGCCGAGCATCTTCAGGTCGCTGTTGGCGATGGCGTGCCGGAAGCGCTGGAGGATGGTGACGATCGTCTGCGGCACGCGTGAACCGGAGGGCGTGGCCTTGGGGTCGCGTGGCTGCCGCGGGCCTTCCTTTTCCCAGAAGATCACCGCGAACTCATCGCCGCTGATCCGCGCCACGTGGTCATGCTCGCGGACGCAGCTTCGGATCAGCCTCGCCGTCTGCTTGAGGATCTCATCGCCGATGCAGTGCCCGTACTGGTCGTTGTAGCTCTTGAAGTTGTCGATGTCGAACAGCAGCAGCGTGACCAGCGAATACCGTTCGGCCGCCTGCCGGATGCGCTTCTCGAGCTGGAGCCAGAAGTACCTGCTGTTGGACAGGCCTGTCAGGTCGTCGGTGAAGGCCAGCTTCATCAGTCGCTGGTGTCGCTGTTCGAGGGTGTGCAATCCGCCGATGGTGCGTGCAAGCTGAGCCAGCAGATGTCTGGCGGCGGTTTCATCTTCATCCCTGGGAAGCAGCAGATGCAGAGTGGCGGCGGTGTGATCGCCGCTGCGTGTGGCGTGGGAGAGCAGCAGCATTCCCTCGGGGGTTGAAGGGGGGGGCTGCCCCGGGGCTGTCAGGGCAAGCTGCATCGTCGGGCCGATGTGCGCGTTGATCGCCGCGATCGCCGTCGCCGGCGCGAGGTTCGGCTGCTGCACCATCGACTCGATGAGGATCTCGGCCAGCGGCAGCCCGCTGAGCATGGCGAGTCTGCCCGGCGGCGAGGGGGCGTGTTCGGCGTCGGCGGGCGGGGCGGGCAGAATCCGCAGCGGCGGGGCGCCGAACATCTGCTGAAGCTCGGTGGGACTGACCGGGGTGATCAGGTAGTCATCCAGCCCGAAATCCAGCATCTTGCGCGACAGTGGCTCGTACCCCGGCGCGCCGAAGGCCAGCAGCCGCGCGTGCCGCGCCAGCTCGCGCAGCGCCCGCACCGCCGGCTCCGGGCGACGCTCGATGGGAGCGGCGGCGGCGAGAATCGTCGTGTAGGTGCTGTGCGCCAGGTCCGCAATCGCCTCAAAATAGGTCGGAACCGCCGTCACCTGCGCATCGGGCAACACCTGCGTCAGCGCGCTGTACAGTTGCCGATCATGGTCGGCAATCAGCAGGATCTTTTCATGGGCCAGCGCGGTCATGGTGACGAAAATACGCTTTGTGTTCTGCTCAATCCTGCTGCGGCTGCCTGATCGCACTGTCATCACCGCATGGGTCCTGTAGCAGAGCCCGAAGCTCTTCGGCGCTGAGCACCGGCTCGCCGATCGATTCGGTTGGCTCCGTCGGCGACTGCGCATCGTGCTCACAGGGAGCGGCCGTGGTGGCGTGCATGTGGCCCGGGTGCTGCCGGACTGGCGGCGGCTCATGCGACAGAAGCATGGGCGCAGGCGGAACCGGAACCTGGCCGGCGGCCGGAGCGGCGATGCGGTGCAGACCCTCCTCGTCGATCAACCCGTCGGCGCCGTGCCGCAGTGCCTCCACCAGTGCCGCCGGGCGACCGTCCGTCTGTGCCAGCCACACCTCCACCTGCGGAAATCGCCGCTTGACCGTCGCGATCAGCGGCAGTTCCTCGCGGTAGGTTCCGGCCAGACTCAGCACCAGCGCACTGTACACCGAGCGACGTCGAACCAGCTCGAGCATCGCCGTGTACGGGTCATCGCATTCGCCGCAGTCGAATCCCAGGCGCGTCAGGAGACTGACGAGCTGAGCGCGGCCGGATGGATGAGCCACAACGAGCGCTCTGCCGCCGGGGCTGTTACCCGAACCATTCGAGCCAACCGGGGCGACTGGGCGCGTGACTGGCAGCGACACGCCGGACATCCCACTCCTGCGTCAAAAGAGGCTCCCACTCGGATCATACCCCGAGGTTTGGGGCTTGACCATGCCGGGAAAACCATCAGGCGGTGGATGCGCAAAGCGCGTGGGTGAGATAGGCGGGATTTGCCGGGCACGCGAGCGGATCGAAGCGCCAAGATCGCCGGGATGCGCCAGGAATCAGGTTCAGGTCAACGTACCTGCTTTCTGATAGCTGGTGCTGGCGCCGCCCGGCGGGCTTGGCGCCTCGATTCTTGATCAGTGTCGGCGGCGTCGTGGGCGGAGCATCGCCGTGCCGCCGCAGGCGCCCAGAATCGCCAGCGACGCCGGCTCGGGGACCGGCGTGACGGTCACGTTGTCGAAGTGCAGGTCAAAATTCGTGAACCCGTAGAAGTAGCCGGGCTTGAAGGTCGTGAAACGCACTTCATCGACGCTGGCCAGCACGCTGGCGAAGGTGCGGTCGGGCGGGAGGACCGGCTCGTAGGTGGTGGGGTGATCGGCGCCGGTGCCGCCCCAGCCGGGCGGCAGCGCCGTCGCCGACGGGTCCACCGTAATCTCAAATCGCGTCCAATCCGAGGTCCTGGCCAGGCTGATCTCGCCAAGGTCGTACCAGACGCTGACATAGGGGTAATCGCTGCCGGGCGGGTTGTAGTCGACCAGCTCGACGACGATGTCGCGTTCGACTTCCGCCCCGAAGAAGGTGATGGATCCGACCTTGATGTCCACGCCGAGGGTCACCGGCGCGCCGAAGCGCGAATAATCGCCGATCGTGTCGGGATTGGTCTCGTTGCGGAGCGTGGCGCCGAAGGTTTCGATCATGACCCACTGAAGATGTGCCCCGGGGTTGCCTCCGTTGGGCTGTACAAAATCGCCCAGCCCGTTTTCGTTGGCGAAGAACACGCCCCAGCCTTCGGTGCCGTTGTCGAAGGTGGTGGTGCCCGCCAGCGCGGTGGGTCCGGCGACGATCAGGAGCATCAGGCCGGCGCAGGAGAGCGAGCGACGGGTGCTGAGGGGGCACAGGTTCTTGCAGCGAGCAAGCGAGCATGAGCACATGGGTGAGTCTCCCTTCCGAGTGCGGCGGTGAGCCGCCAGAGTTGGTGTTGGTCGACAGCGGCTCGAGCGTCGGATCGGGCCGCTCGCCGAGTCGCATCCGGTTGCCGCGACGTGGCGGCATCGTAACAAGGGACGCCGTGATGTCAAGGAAGTTTCAAGGAAACTTCAAAGACACTTGATTTTCGTCCGCTTCTCTGCGAGACTGACGGTAACAAGCGGATGGCTAGGTGGATGGCCTGATCCGGATAAAGGGCGACCGGATAAACAGTTAGAGGATTCGGCCAGCTTGCCTGCCGCACGAACTGCCCATGGCTCAGGCGAAACTGGAAGCGCGCATTTCGCAGATCGGCGGGCAATTGGCCCGGCGGGTCAGCCGCGTGGTGGCGGCGATCCCCGGCTCGCCGGCCGGGCCGGTGCGACTGGCACGCGCCGTTGGAATCGACAAGGTGCTGGCCTCGCGGCTGCTGCGGGCCGCCGCGGGCAAGGATCCGGTCGCCGTGCTGAAGATGATGCCCGGCCCCGAGCCGCTGCGACGCTTCGCCAGCGCCGCGGCCAAGGCCGGCGTGGCGCGCGAGCTGGTCGAGCAGTTCCAGGCCGCCGTCGCCGAGTTCGACGAGCTGATCCGCACGGAGGCCGGTGATCGCAGCGGGCTGGACGCGATCCTGTCCGCCTGGCTTCCCGAGGCCCGCCAGGAGTTCGAGCTTCGCCGCAAGCAGGCGGTCTACCGCGCCATGTCGCAGCTCAAAGGCTCCAGCGCCGATGTGCTGCTTCAGACCGTTTTCATTCACCGCTCGCAGGACGACCCCGACCAGCTCGATCTGGTGTGGGTGATGGGGCTGCTTGGATTGCAGCGGCTGCGACCGGATTGCATGGTGAAGTTCGCCTCGCGGCGCGTCGCCTTCGACAAGTCCACCGGGCAGCAACGTCGCCCCGAGACCCTCGACGGCACGCCGATCGAAGGCTACGAAGGTCTGCTTGTGCAGGAGTTCTGCTCCAGACCGCTGGCACCGGTGCGGGTGCATCCCATGAACGAGGTGGTGTACTACACGCTGGGACAGAACGGCTTTGGCCCGCCCAGCGCGACGGATCTGGTCTTCGTCGAGGTGAACCGCCACGAGCTGCCTCGAACCGTCCCGCCCGACAGGCCGCGCAAGCGCTGGGTCTCGGCCGAGATCACCGTTGCGGCCAAGATCCTGGTCTTCGACGCGCTGGTTCATCGCGATCTGAATCCAACCGAGCCGGAGCTGTTCATCTACGACACGAGCTTTGACGGCCTGGCCAACGTCAATGACCCGGCGCGCGACATCGATCGGATGGATCTGGCCGAGTCGGTGCAGTCGATGGGCACGGGAATCGGCAAGTTTCGCACGACGGACGTGCCCTGGTATCCGCAGCTTCTGTCGCGAGTGTGCCAGAAGCTGGGCTGGGACGGCAATGCCTTGGTTGGCTATCGTTGTCGGATCGATTATCCCCTCTACGGTTCACAGGTCGCGATGGCATGGAACGCGCCGGTGCAGGATCGCGGTTGAGACTGCTCCGATGAGCGCTGCGCTGCTGCGCAGGCCACTGCCATGTCGGACAGCGGCTGCTATAATCGCGCCCGCGTCGCCGGCGGTGAAGATGGGGTGCTGTTGCTCCTGCTCGCGGCCGGTGGGGAAGTTTCGGCCTCTGGTGATGAAGGAAGGAGCATCGTGTCCAGTCAATCAATGTCATCGACCCCGCGCGTGGGGATCATCATGGGCAGCAAGTCGGACTGGGAGACCATGCAGCACGTGGCGCAGACACTGGATGCGCTGGGCGTTGGCTACGAGAAGCGCGTGCTCAGCGCGCATCGCACGCCGGACCAGACCATCGAGTGGGCCGCCGGCGCCGAGGCGCGGGGAATCAAGGTGATCATCGCCGGCGCCGGCGGGGCGGCGCACCTGGCGGGGGTTTGCGCGGCCAAGACGCTGCTGCCAGTGCTGGGCGTGCCCA
The DNA here is from genome assembly GCF_050410795.1 of Fontivita pretiosa. Taxonomy (GTDB): domain Bacteria; phylum Planctomycetota; class Phycisphaerae; order Tepidisphaerales; family Tepidisphaeraceae; genus Fontivita; species Fontivita pretiosa. The sequence continues at coordinate 3,758,296 of NZ_CP191258.1, forward strand.
TGCAGTCCAAGGCGCTCAACGGGATCGACTCGCTGCTGTCGATGGTGCAGATGCCCGCGGGAGTGCCAGTCGGGACGCTGGCGATCGGACAGGCCGGGGCCGTGAACGCGGCGCTGCTGGCGGTGCAGATCCTGGCGCTGTCGGACCCGGACCTGCGCGATCGCTTCGCCAAATACCGCGAGCAGCAGAGCCGAAAGGTGCTGGAGACGCAGCTATAGGCCGGTGAAGCGCAGTCGACGAAGCACACAGACAGTGGCGGCTCGTCATCCGCTCATCGATTATCGGACCGCGCGTTAGCTCTCAGCGTGGCGCGCATGTGCCCGGCGCCTGCGGGCTTGCCCGGCGACAGGATGTATTGGATGTCACACTCGGCCAATGTTGTTTGGTCCGGGAGGAGATCCAATGCGCCCCTGGTGTCAGCGCGCGTCGCGAATGAACCTTGATCGACTGCCCGAGCTGCTCGCTTCGGGACTGTCGGAATTGACGGGGGGGCTGACATCGATCGATCAGGCGTTTCGGCGGCGATTGACGCGGCAGTACCAGCAGTCGCGACAGCATCTGCAACGGCTGGCTGATTCGTTCGGAAACCTGGTGGGCCAGTGGCTGGACTTGGGCGACCCTGCCGGCTCGTTTCAGAGTATTGAAGTTCAGTCGTTCGAGCAGCTCGAGGCTCGGGCGTACCTTGCAGTCGTCCCCCTGACGATCAGCACGGCGAACCTTCCCGGCGGCGGCCAGCAGCTTCGCATCACCGCATCGAACTACTCGGATCGCATCAGCATCACCAGATCCAGCACCGGGCTGGTGCTCCGCAACAACACCTGGACGACGGCCGTCAGGGGAGACTTCAAGAACATCTTCATCAACGCCGGCCGGGGGCATGACCTGATCTCGATCAGCAGCTCGATCGCGTCGCAGACGTCGATCTACGGTGGGGCGGGAAATGACACGATCTACGGCGGATCGGGCGCCGACAAGATCTACGCCGGAGATGGCGTGGATCGGATTCTCAGCGGCGCCGGCGACGACACGATCGTGAGCATCTCCGGCGGATACGACGGAATCAACGGCGGGGCGGGGAGCGACAGCTTCTGGATCGACCCGACCGACCGCGTCGCCGACACCGAAGCCTCGGAACTTGCGGGCGGCGCCGTGCATCTTGTGGATCAGTTCATCCAGTACCGCACGGTCGATGCCTCCAACAACGAGATCTATACCGATGTGAGCACGGAGCTGCTCGGACAGCGACTGCTGGATCCGGTCGTTACCTCCAACGTCGTGGTTTATCGAAACTTCTCGCGCAATCCGCTGTTCAGCGACGCCGGGCCACTCAGCACCGACGTGCGCCAGGGACAGGTCGGAGACTGCTACTTCCTGGCGGTGCTGGCGTCGGTGGCGAAGGTCAATCCCAACCTTATCCGCCAGAGCATCGTCGATCTGGGCGACGGAACCTACGCGGTGCGGTACTACTTTGACGATCAGCCCATGTACGTCCGCATCGACGGCGACCTGCCGACGGGAATGAAAAGCGGCAGCCTGGTGTATGCTCAGTTCGGCGCTGATAACTCGACGTGGGTGGCGCTGATGGAAAAGGCCTATGCGTTCTACCGCAACTGGGGCGGCAGCTACGCCGGGCTGTCATCGGGTTGGATGAGCGAGGGGTACTGGGCGCTGGGCAGACAAAGCTACAGCACCTTCCAGACGGATCCGAGAAGCATCAACCTGCTGGAGACAATCAAGGCGGATCTGGATGCGGGCAAGAGCGTGACGTACGCCGCGGGCGATCCGGGCAACGCGCCGTTGATCGGATACCACGCCTATGCGGTCGAGGACGTGACTCTAGATGCAACCGGGACACCAGTGCAGCTCAAGCTGCGAAACCCCTGGGGCATCGACGGCGCCGGTAACGACGGAAGCGACGATGGCGTGGTGACGATCACCGAAGCCCAGGCCAAGGCGTCGATGCTGGGGGTGGTGTCGGCGTCACTGGAGTAATCGCCCGGCACGACACGTGCGGCTGACACGGTCAGCGGAACTGAAACGGGAAGCGAAGCGCTGCTCAGGCCGCACGCGGTCTGCGCGACCCTCGCCCGCGGCACGCCAGCAGGGCACCCGCCACAATCGCCAGCGAGGACGGTTCGGGCACGGAATGGAACGTGACCGCGATGTCGTTGCCGACTCCAACTTGTCCGCTGTCCGCGTCGTAGTTGTAGTACAGGGTGTAGCTGATGAGTCCGGCGAACGCGCCGGTCGGCGGCGCCACGATGCCGAAGGTGCCGTTGACGGGGTCGGTCCCGTCGTTGTCGATCAGCACAACGGTTCGATTCGGCACCACCTGCCCTGCGACGACGTTCAGGAAAACCATTTGCAGGGCCGATCCCGATTGCAGTGTCACGCTGCCGGTAACATTCAGACGATCGGCAATCGGCTGAAGCGAGAGATTGTTCTGCCAGTCGATCTCGGCGAAATAGGTTGCGCCGGAGGCGATGATCAAGTCGCCGGTGGCAAGGCTGCCCACACTCTGGCCGGGAGCGATGCTGCCTCCGGTCTGGATGTTGACCGCGCCGGCGACGCTGCCAATTCCGCCCAGCGTCGCGCCCGACTGTACAGTGACCGTCCCGCCGCCCGTCAGCGCGCCGTTGATCAGCAGTTTGCCGGATTGGACGGTTGTCGTGCCGCTGTAGCTGCTGTTGCCTGAGAGCGTCAACGTTCCGGACCCGGCCTTGTACACATTGCCGCCACCGGAGATGACGTTGGCCACGACATGAGCATCGGAACGGCTGAAGACGAGGTTGGCGCTGGAGCTGGCCAGCAGGATCTGCCCCGTCCCCAGCGCGCCCGAGGCGCCGCCGTTGCCGATCTGAAGTGTGCCGTTGTTGACGGTGGTGGAGCCGGTGTTGTTGCTGTTGCCGGTGAGCGTCAATCGTCCCGCGCCAGACTTGATGATCCGTCCGCCGGTTTGCTTGCTGGCATCTCCGCCATCCAGGTTTTCCGTGAATAAGCCGTCGAAGCTGATGTCCGAGGCATTGTTGATGGTAATCGAGCCGCCGTTAAGGTTGACGACCCCGCCGCCGGTGAGGGAAGCGACCTCCTGCCCGATGCGCTGTTCAGGATGAACCGAATCGCCGGTGAAAAGCTCCAGGTACGCGCCGCTGGCGATGTGCAGGGAGGTTGCTGCGGGCAGGCGATTGTGTCCGTGCGCCAGCAGCAATGTGCCGGCGTTGATCGTTGTCGATCCCGAGTAGGTGTTGCCCCCGATGTCCGGCTGGAAACCGTCGTCAAAGTAAGTGTCGCCGCTGGCGGTCAGCACCCACTCGCCCGGTCCATCCTTAACCAGGGAGGTTGTGCCAACCACGGGATCAGCAATGATGCCGTTGATGCCGTTGTACAGGCTGGTGCCTTCGGTGTTATCTGCGAAGGTGCCGGAGAGGGTCAGGACTCTGTCTCCCGAGCCGGACATCACAAGCGGATTGCTGTTGGACAGATTGAGCGGCCCGTTGCCGCTGACCTCGATCGTGGCGCCGCCCGGGCCGATGGTGAAGCGACGTGCGACCTGTCCGGCATCGTGAGCCGGATCGCCCAGTCCGGCGCCGGCAACAAAGGTTCCGTCGTACACGTACCGCAGCGTCCCGCCGTCGATCAGCAGATTGCTCGGATCGTTTTCGTCGGAGACGCCGATTCCGCCACGGGTGCCACCCAGCAGCCACGGCCTCAATCCGCCGGAGTGAATGAACCCTCCTGCGCCGTTGGACACGTAGTCGGCATGCACCTCCAGCACCCCGCCGAGAATCTGCGTGGCGCCTGTGTATTCGTTGCCGAAGGGTACGCTCGGATCGCGTCCTGTTACCGTTGCCGGGATGATCCATCGCCCGCTGCCGGTCTTGACCAGCGAGATCGTGCCGCCAGCGTTGGGCTCGTAGATGACCAGGCCGAAGGTGTTGTTGGCGGTGTTGGAGCCGCTCAGCGTGAGCGTTCGTGCTCCGGGTGTGGCGTTGTTCTGGGCGATGTTCCAGGCGTCGAAGATCAGCGCGCCGCTGCCGGCTGCGTCGATCGTGGCGCCATTCGGGCCGATCGTCATCGCCCGGTCGGTCGTTGCGCCGCTACCGACGTAGCGCAGCGTGCCGCCGTTGATCAGCAGGTTGGCCGCGTCGTTGCTGGCATAGCTGCCGATGCCGCTGGCCTGGTTGTGATTGCCCAGAACGGAGATTTCCAGCACGCCCTGGCTGACAGTCGTGGGACCGGAGTACGTGCTGGCCGAGGAGATCGCGAGGGTGCCGCCGCCGGTCTTGTGCAGCGAGGCGCTTCCCCCGATCACCCCCGAGACATGCAGGTTGCCAGTGCCGATGTTCCAGGTGTTGCTTGCGCCCAGCCACACAGGGGTGGCGATGGTGTAGCTGCCCGCGCCGGTAACGCCGATGCCGCTGTTGATGGTCAGGGTGGCTGATCCGGCGATGGTAAAGCCCGTGGCGATGTTGAACTGGATGGATCCGACGGTGATGGCGGAGTTGACGGTCGCCAGCGAGCCGGCCTGGGCGAAGAACACATCGCCACCTTCGGCTGGCGCGACATTCCAGTTGGACGGCTCGCTCCAGTTGGTGTTGTTGCCTGCGCCGGCGGTCCAGGTTACACCCTGCCCAAGCGCAGCGGGAATGGCGCCGGCTGCACACGCCAGGCAAGCCGCGCGGACAGCCAGAGATTTTTTTCCAACACAGATGCCGCGGCGCACCATAAATCCGCCTCCGATCCCTCGACGCGGAGCACCGGTGTTCCGCGACGGCGTGGTTGCGTCGGCCCGGCCGCGCGTGCAGCACACCCTACAGCGAACACGGACCTGCCCGTGTGCACATCCGGATCGCGCCGCGTTTCGATTGCTCACCGGCGCCTGGCGAACACAACTCCAACTTGTGAAACCGCTTGTACCGTGACCGGATTCCCGCGGCAAGCCAGTTCAGATTGGCAAACGCATGCAACAGCCGGCACAATTGATTATCTGGCGAGTTGTTAGCGTCTGCAACGAAAATCCGGATCGACGCATCTTTGTCGCGGCGGGCCGTGCACTCCGCTGTGAGGCTCGTGAACCGCGCCATTTTGGCCGAAATGTTTGCATCCAGCGTCCGGTCATGTTACACGCAGCACCGTGCCGGATGACCCGACAATCAAGGGTGCGATCTGTCTTCGCGGGCGGCTTGTGGTGGCGTTGAGTCTGGCGGTGTTTGTGGTGCCGGCCTGGTACGTTGCCTCCGCCGCGGGTCAGACCGCGCCGACTACAACCGTCGGCGTGCCGCCGTCCGCCCAGCGCTGTCAGCAAACGATCGATTTCTACCGCAGAATCACGGTGGAGGACTACCAGCGAGTCGGGAAACGCAACCCGGCTTGGGACGATCACGCCCAGCGGGCGCTGCAAGCGCTGGCGGCGTTGCTGGCGCTGGAGTTCCGCCCCGAGGCCGACGAGTACGACATCATGTTTGATTCGGGCCGGCGCGCCCAGGATTCGGGATGTAACGATCCGCTGGTGCTGTTCGCGCTGGCGCGGGGGCACGCCTATTTCAACCGGAAATACGAGGAGATCGTCCCGATCCACGTCGAATCGGCGATGCGGATCGCCGACAGCGGATACCATCCGCTGCTCAAATGCATGGTGAACCTGCGTGCGGCGGCGATGCGCGGGAAATCCAAGACCGATGCCCGCGCGGCACGGCGCGACGCGCGACGCATGCTCGCCACCGCCAATGCCGTCTTGCCCGCGGCGCTTGCCGACGAGCAAATCCCCATCGACGCGCTGGTGACGCTGTTTGACCTGATCGGCGACGCCTCGGCCGTGGTCGAACGCGATCGCACCGAAGCGTTCAACGTCGCGATGGCGATGCTGGAGCAACAGGCGCGACGCCAGCCGCAGCGATTGGGTGCGGGCCTGTTGGCGGTGATCCGCGGACGAATGCTGTTGGAACACGCGCTGGACGCCGCCCGCGCTGCCCAGGCGCAGCCCGATACCCCCGAAGTCGCACAGATTCATCAACAGCGACTGGCCGACGCGCTGGCGGCGGCACAGCACGCCTGGCAGATCGATCCGCACAACCCCCTGGCCGCCGAACTGATGATGTCGGTCCAGGTCGCGCGCGGAAAAATCCCCGATGCCATCGGCGTCTGGTTCGATCGCGCCGTCGCGGTGGATCCGGACTTTCTTCGCGTTTACGCGGCAAAACTGAGTCTGCTACAGCCCGGACAAAGCCCCCACGGCTCCATCGCCGCGATGATTGAGTTCGGCCGACAATGCCTTGCCGGGGGCAGGTGGGAATCGGGTATCCCGCTGCTGCTGGTCGAGGCGCACCTGCAAGCAGCATCGCTGGATGAGCAGGGCCGGGCGATCGACACGCTGCGTCGGGAGTACTTTACATCTGATCCACACATCTGGCAGGACATCCAGGCGGTCTACGAGCCGTACCTGCAACGATATCCCAAGTCGCTGTACCACCGCAGCCGCTATGCGCAACTTGCCGCGTGGTGCGGGCAATGGTCTCAGGCTGATCGTCAGTTGCGTGCCATGGGCGATCGTTTCAGCCTTACCTGGTTCCGCTCAGCACAGCAGTATCGGAGCCTGCGAAGCGAAGTGGCCGAGCATGTTGCCAGTGATGCTGAGGCGCCGTCACGTCTGCCTGACAGTCAGTTCAATTCGATGCGGAACGACTCCGGAAGATAGACCAACATTCGAAAGTGTGGAGGGCGTCGCGCAGCGCGGTTCCTATTGCTTCTGTTGTGTTCTCAATCAAGTTTTGCTTGACGAATCGCCGATCATGCGCACACTACTGGCGGGTGCTGTGGCCCCAGGCGGGCTGGGGCGTTCGGGTTTTGGGGAGATCCAGTCAGGTTTTCCATCGGGCGGCCTGACGGCTTTGCTCTCCCGATCACATCCGGATTCTGGCTTGTCGTACCACTCTCGTACCTGTGTCCCCAACGGGGGAAGGAGCAAACTATGCGACGTTGCAGTTCTTCCGGTTTCACTCAAGACGTCACACGCAGCGCAACCTGGCTGGAGCCGCTGGAGCAGCGTCGACTGCTGGCGGCCAGCGATCTGGATCCGACGTTCGGCAATGGCGGCATTGTGAGCAACCCCGCCGCCTGGGCCGCCTTCGACCTGGCCATCCAAGCCGACAACAAGGTGGTCACCGTTGGGCAGGCCGACAACCATCTGAGCGTTGTCCGCTACAACACCGACGGTAGTGTGGACAGCGCTTTTGGTGCCAACGTGGTCACGCTGCCCCAAATCAGTGCCACTGGCGATATCGGGAGAGGGGTGGCGATCGACCAGGCGGGCAGAATCGTAGTCGCCGGCATGGGTGGTAACGGCGAGTTGTTCGTCGCCCGACTGCTGAGTGACGGCACGCCTGACCCCAACTTCGGCGGCAACGGGCTGGTGGTGTACGAGCTTGGGGAAGGTGTTGAGGTCGGCGAGGTCGCGGTGCGTCCCAGCGGCCAGATCGTTGTGGTCGCTACCGCCGATGACATTAGAGCCGCGGCAGTGGTACAGCTCGAGGAGGATGGTGATCTGGATCCGACCTTCGGCGTGCCGGATCCGGACTTCAACTCGCCGCAATACCCCTCGGGCGCTCCAGGCGTGGCCGTTGTCGATTTCGTCGACTCCGGCGAGTTCATCGGCACGGGAACAATGGTCGCGCTGGCAATCCAGAACGATGGCAAGATCGTCATCGGGGGTTCGCACGCCCACATGGTAAACCATGCGGCACTGGCTCGAGTGTTGGCCGACGGCAGCGGGCTGGACACCACCTTCGGCGCTGGCGATGGCGATTCCCGCGACGGAATGGTCCTCGCCGACCTCCACCTCGACGAGTTCTACACCGATCTGGAGATTGATGCCGCCGGCAACATCTACCTGGTCGGCACTTACATTGACGCGAGCAACTCCTTCTACAATGCGACTGTACAACGCTATACCCCCAGCGGCGCATTGGACGGCACCTGGGGCAACGGCGGTGAGGCGATACTGGCCAGCAGCACCAACGATCTACTGGGCTTGGGCATGACGCTGGACAGCGCCGGGCGCGCGGTGGTCGTTGGGACGTCCGCTCCCCATGACTTTTTGGTCGGTCGGTTCGATCTCAGCGGTAATCCCGATACCAGCTTCGCTCCCAATGGCTACGTCAGTACCGTCGTCGGCAGCTTCGGAGCCGCCTATGAGGTGGTGGAGATGAACGACGGCAGCGGACGATTGATCGTGGCTGGCGATGCGAATTTGGTTCAGGCGCTGGCGCGATACGGCGATGCGCCGGCAGCGTCACCGGTCACAGTCGCAAATGGCGAGATGTCGGTTACCGCCAGCAACGACGGTGACACGATCCTGATCACTTCCAGCGGCGGGCAGTTCAGCGTCGTGATCGATAACACCACCTACGGGCCGTTTGCGTCGATCAATAACATCGAAGTGAGCGGCGGCAGTGCCAGCGACGTGATCACCGTGCTGCTCAGCGGCAACACGCCAGTGAACATCACCGTACTTGGCGGAGCGGGCAACGACGTGATCCTGGCCGCCAACGGTGCTTCGGCCGCCAACGCCGGCGGCTACAGCTTCGTCGATGGCGGAGCGGGCAATGATCTGATCGGCACGGGCTGGGGCAACGACGTGATCATCGGCGGCGATGGCAATGACTCGGTGGTCGGCGGCGGGGGACGCGACCTGATCATCGGCGGGCTGGGCAGCGACCTGCTCGTCGGCAACATCGACGAGGACATCATCATCGCCGGCTACACCAGCCATGACGCCGACCGCGACGCCTTGCTGGCGATCATGGCCGAGTGGACCAGCACACGCACGTACTCGCAGCGCGTGGCCAACATCCGCGATGGCTCCGGCACCGCCACCCGCGCCAACGGCAACGCGTTCTTCAATCCCGACGGCCCGTCGCGAACGGTCTTCGACGACGCCGCGACCGATCTGCTGTTTGGCGGGGCGGGCAATGACTGGTTCTTCTTCAATGCCGACGCCGCCAACCGCGACTTCATCCTCGACCAGAGGCCCAACGAGCAGGTGGCGGACGTTGATCTGGAGGCCTGAGCCTGTTTTTCGCGCGGCCCGGTTTGCGGGCCGCGCAGGCAGAACCCAGGCATTCGTGTTGTCACCGGGCACGCAGCAGACCCACAACCGGTTTGCTCCGTGCCCGGTTGCTTTTTGGCTGATCGAGTCAACATGGATGTCGCTTTGGGGTAAAAAAGATGAAAATTAATGAAAGATCGTGAAAATCATCCGCAGGTCATCCAACGGAAGCGAGGATAGGCGATGAAGTTGCACAATCCGCTTGGGCGGGCGTTGCTGTTCATGTTGTGCTGCTATAGCGCTGCCGCATCTGCATGCGCCGCCGAGCGCTGGATGGAGAACCTGGATCGCGGCCTGGTCGCGATCAACCAGGGCCAGGGCAAGGTCTTCTTAAGCTGGCGAGTGCTGGCCACCGATCCGCCGAATGTCGCGTTCAACGTCTATCGGTCCATCGATCAGGCGCCGCCCACGAAGATCAATCCCCAACCCATCGCCGACGTCAGCTTCTTCGTCGATACGCAGGCGACGCTGGATCGGCCCACTTCATATCTGGTGCGTGCGGTTGTTGACGGCCGGGAGCAGCCGCCCGGCAAGCCGTTCAAGTTCGCTGCCAACGCGCCCGTGCGGCCTTACCTTTCGATCCCCATTCAGCCGCCCGAGGGCTACACCGCCAATGACTCATCGGTGGGCGATCTGGACGGCGACGGGGAATACGAGCTGGTTGTGCACATGACCGGTCGTGGCCACGACAATTCACACCGCGGCCCGACCGATCCGCCGATCTTCCAGGCCTACAAGCTCGACGGCACGCTGCTGTGGAGCATCAACCTTGGGCGCAACATTCGCGAGGGCGCGCACTACACGCAGTTCATGGTGTATGACCTGGACGGTGACGGGCGGGCCGAGATGGTCTGCAAGACCTCCGACGGCACGACCGATGGCCGGGGCAAAGTCCTGGGCGATGCCAACGCCAATCATGTCAACGAGGATGGACACGTGCTCAAAGGCCCGGAGTGGCTGACGGTTTTTGATGGCAGGATGGGCGCTGCGCTGGCGACCGGGAAATACGTGCCGCCGCGCACGAACAACCACCCGGAGAACCCGGATCTGGACGAGTACCGAGCGCTGTGGGGCGACCGCTACGGGAACCGCGGCGAGCGTTACCTGGCGTGTGTGGCGTATCTGGACGGCCAGCACCCCAGCGTCGTCATGTGCCGCGGATACTACACTCGCAGCACGCTGGCCGCCTGGGATTGGCGAAATGGCAAGCTCACGCTTCGCTGGCTGTTCGACACCGGTCCGGACCGGAGCCATCCGTACTTCGGACAGGGCAATCACAACCTTTCGGTCGCCGACGTCGATGGCGACGGCAAGGACGAAATCATCTATGGCGCCTGCGTGATCGACGACAACGGCCAGGGGCTGTGGTCCACGGGCTATGGCCACGGCGATGCGCTGCACGTGGGTGATTTCAATCTGGACAATCCGGGACTGGAAGTGTTCGACATCCAGGAGCGTTTCGCCGACGCCGGGGCGCACATGGAAGACGCCCGCAGCGGCAAGACACTTTGGAAAAAACCGTCGCGGCGAGCGGCGACCAGCGGTGGCGATCGGGGCGAAGGCCCGGGACGCGGCGTGTGCTTCAACGTCGATCCGCGACATCCCGGCAACGAGTCCTGGACCGCCGGCGCAGGCATCACTGGCATGTGGAACGCCCGCGGCGAGGAAATCTCCGCCGTCAAGCCCGGCTCATGCAATTTCGCGATCTGGTGGGATGGCGACCTGCTGCGCGAGTTGCTGGATCGTCCCGGCGGACAGGACTGGACTCCGCAGATCAGCAAGTGGGACTGGGAGAATCAGAAAACCGTCCCGATCTTCACCGCCGATGGATGCCTGATGAACAACGGCACCAAGACCAACCCGTGCCTCAGCGGCGACATCCTGGGTGACTGGCGCGAGGAACTGATCGTGCGCAGCGCCGACAATCGGGAAATCCGCATCTACACCACAACTATCCCGACCAGACACCGGTTCGTCACGCTCATGCACGATCCGCAGTATCGCCTGGCCATCGCGTGGCAGAACGTGGCCTACAACCAGCCGCCGCATCCAAGCTTCTACATTGGCGATGAGATGTCTCCGCCGCCGCCTGCCAAGATCAGGGTCGTGGGCAGGCGCATTCCCGACCAGAATGGCGGGCCAAGGGCCGATTTGGCGACGCGCTGACAGCAGTGGCCTGTGCACGCCGGATCAGCCGCCGTCGAAGCCTCATTGCGGCCCGCAACGGCCCTGCGCGCCGCCTGCGATTACGCTTCATCCGGTGTTGTGATAATCTGAGCATGAGAATTCGACGCCCGGCCATGTAAAAAGCATCATGGTTCCGGGCCGCAGAGGCTGTGGCATGGCAAATCTGTTGACTTTAGCGGCGGGCTGTTGCGTTGTGGCGGTTGCCTGCGTTGTTGCCGCTGGCGGACAGACCGGGCAGGAGCTGACCGCCAGCGCCGGAGCCAGACTCGTCCCGGTGGCAGCGGGCTGGTCGGGCAACTCCGTCAACGCGACGATCTTCCGCAAATATTCCCTGACGACGCACGAGCAGTGGCAGTACATCGCGTTCTACGACCCGCAGGCAAATGTCGTATTGGGCCGGCGCACGCTCGGATCGAATCAGTGGTCGCTTCAGACGACCCAGTACAAGGGAAACGTCCGCGACGCGCACAACTCGATCAGCCTGGCCGTCGATGGCTCGGGGCGCTTGCATGTGGCGTGGGATCATCACAACAGTCCGCTGCGATACGCGCGCGGCGTGGAGGCCGGCTCGCTTCAGCTTGGCCCGAAGTTGCCGATGAGCGGCGTGCTGGAGGATCGCGTGACCTATCCGGAGTTTTACAACCTGCCGGATGGTGGGCTGTTGTTTTTCTACCGCGATGGGGCTTCCGGGCAGGGCAACCTCGCCGTCAAAGCCTATGACCCCAAATCGCAGACATGGACCCAGCTTCAGCACAACCTGATCGACGGGCAGGGGCAGCGCAGTGCCTATTGGCAGGTGGCGGTGGACGAGGCGGGGACGATTCACCTGTCGTGGGTGTGGCGAGAATCAGCGGACGTGGCGACGAATCACGATCTGTGCTACGCGCGATCGACGGACGGAGGAAAATCGTGGCACAAGACCAGCGGGCAGATGTATCAGTTGCCGATCACCGAGGCGACCGCGGAGATCGCCGCGCGCATCCCTCAACGACATGAACTGATGAATCAGACTTCCATGGCCGCCGACTCCAGGGGCAGACCATACATCGCGACGTACTGGCGGCCTTTGGGAACCGACGTTCCGCAGTATCAGCTCGTGTATCACGATGGACAGCAGTGGCGAATCCGACAGGTCGGGCAGCGAAAAACCGCGTTTCGACTGGGCGGCGGGGGAACGCGGCGCGTCCCCATCAGTCGGCCACAATTGATGGTCCACGCCGCCGAGCGTGCCGACAAAGCCTGCCTGGTATTTCGTGACGAGGAGCGGGGCAATCGAGTTTCAGTTGCATGGTGTGAGGATCTGTCTGCGGGGCAGTGGCGGGTGGACGATCTCACCAACGAATCGGTTGGGCAATGGGAACCCAGCTTTGATCAGCGGTTGTGGCAGCGGGAGCATCAACTCCATCTTTTCGTGCAACGGGTGGAGCAGCGCGATGCCGAGGCGGTGGCGGCGACCGATCCGACGATGGTTTACGTACTGGAGTGGAGTCCGCCGTGAAAAAGCTCTGATCCGGCGATCCGATTCTGCACTTATGTTGGTCTGTGCCAGGGACTTGGGTGGCTTGTTCAACTGGTGTGGCGGGCGAAAATGACGATGTAATTAAATCTGATAATTACAGAGATTTTCATTTGCATTTCGGATTTATCATGCTATCCTAGGCCGGTCGCAGCAGCGGAGGCAGGCTCAGGACGGTTTGGCAACTGCGGCACTGGCATATCGAATGTAGCTGCTGTCAGCCGAGCTGGCCTGAACCAAGCGTGGATTCGCCCGGATCGAACGCAGGGGCGTGCGATCCGCAGCCGGGTGGGTGAGGTTAAGGTTGTCTGCTGCACGGCGGTCCGCGGATTCCGCAAGTGGTCGCCTGTTGCACGGCGCGTCGCTGCCTGCGCGCTGGCTTCGGTCAATTCGGCTTTCAGGAGCATGATCCCATGGCTCTGTCGCATCGCCGTCGTTGGATGTCCCGGGCCTTTACGCTGGTTGAGCTGCTGGTCGTGATCGGCGTGATCGCTTTGCTGGTCTCGATCCTGTTGCCGTCGCTGAACAAGGCTCGCGCCGCCGCCGTACGCGTCAAATGCCTGTCCAACCTCAAGCAGATCCATGCCGCGTTCGTCGAGTACGCCATGCGCAACAAGGATCGCATCCCCATCGGATACGTGCATGGCTACAAGCAGATGAACTACATGATCTGGAGCAATCACACGGCCGCGGCCACGCCCAACGACACCAGCAACCCCTTCGTGCTGTTCGGCAAGCTGTACGACACGAAGCTGCTGAAAGAGCCGGGGGTGCTGTATTGCCCGTCGCGCACGGACTTCGGCAACGCCTTCGACACCCAGATCAATCCCTGGCCGCCAGGACGCGATCCAAACAACCCCACGCGCTCGAGCTATGCCTGCCGACCTGAGGTGAACTGGGGTTATCCGCCGCAGGCGTCGCTGGTGACCACGCTTGACGACGGCTTTGGGCGCAAGCAGGAGTTCCCGCGGCTGTCGCGGATGAAGAACATGGCGATTTTGGCGGACGTGGCCTCGGATCGGGACGACATGGTGGTGGCGCACCGGTTTGGGGCCAACGTCTTGTATGGGCACGGCGGGGCGACGTGGGTGCCGCTGGGCGTTTTCGACGACAATCTGCAAAAGTGCGATCCGATCTTCGGCACGCAGTACAACGACTTTATTCTGCGGAAGGACTCCAGGGGCAATGCGGTCAGCGGCGTGTGGTATGACTTTGACCGCGGACAAGCGCCGCCGAAAGTCGCGCCCCCGACCCCGCGGTGATCGGGATCGGCTTCAACTCGGAACCGAACGCAAGACACAAAACAGGTCGCAACACAACAGACAGCCAGGTCACTGATCCATCAGCGTCCCTTGGCCAAGCGCGGATTTTTGGAGGGCTAACAATGCAACGTTCCAAGCAGCTTCTGATCGCGGCCGCCAGCGCCGCCTGCGCCCAGCTTGCCCTTTGGCAATTCACGGCGCAAGCCGCATCGTTCACCTGGGACGGGGGAGGCGCCGACGATAAGCTGAGCACGCCGGCCAACTGGGTCGGCGACGCCACGCCGTCGTCGGCGGACGTGGCCATTTTCACCGGAAGCACCCGCACCTCGCCGCTGGTTGATCTGCCCACGCAGTATCTGGGCCTGACGTTCGATCCGCTGGCGTCGGCGTTCACGTTCGGCGGCAGCAGCACCCTGACGCTGGGCACGGGAGTCGGCTCGCTGGCCGGCAGCCTCATCAACAACAGCGCCTTTGCCCAGACGTTCAACAACCCCCTGGCCCTGACCGCCGGTACGATCAATGCCGGAAGCGCCGGGCTGGTCTTCAATGGACTGGTCAACATCGGCGCCGGGGGGACGGTCTCGGCCAACGCCGTCCGCATCACCGGCGCTTCGACCGTGCTGTTCAACGGCGGGCTGGTCAGCTCGATCCAGACCGGATCGACGGCGCTGAACATCGGCGGGCCGGTCAGCGGCGGCAATGATGTGGCCAGCCTCTTCAGCGGCACGGCGATCTTCAGCGGCGACAATTCCACATTCACGGGCAACGTGTTCATCGACGGCGGGGCCGTGCGACTGACCCACGGCAACGCGCTGGGCAGTACTGGTACGATCACCACCGCGCTGAGCAGCGGCGGCACCGGCAAGGGCGTGCTGGAGCTGGAAGGCAACATCACCGTCACCAAAAACGTCGTCACCCGCGCCCGCAGCGGCATCGGTGAGGTCATGATCCGCAACATCAGCGGAAACAACACCATCACCAATGTCTACACCAACACCGGCGGCAGCACCTTCAGCTACGAGTCTTCCGCCGGAAACCTGACCATCACCAACTGGAACACCTCCGCCACCGGCACCGGCAGATTTCTGAACCTGCTGGGCAACGGCAACGGACAGATCGTCAACTGGGTCGCGCCACCAGCCAGCACCACATTGACGATCAACAAGAGCGGCGGGGGGACCTGGACGCTGGGAGCAGGGATGAACACCGGCACGTTCATCGCCGTCAACGTCAACGGCGGCACGCTGGTGTTCGACGGCGGGCTGGGCACGCGGATGATGGGTTCGGCCACCATCTCGGCCGGAGGCACCTTGCGCGTGGTCAGCACCGATGGCACCAGCGGCGAGATCGGCACTGCCCCGACGCCCACGTCGATCACGGTTCGCTCCGGCGGGGCGTTCGACGCCAGCACCTTCACCACCTACTCGCTTCAGCCCGGCGCCTCGGCGGGCGTGCTGGGCCAGTCGCTGGTGCTGGGCGGAACCTTCACCACCGGCACGCTGGCGGTCTTCGGCGACAACGTGGTGCGCCTGGGCGACAGCGCCGCCGCCGGCAGTGTCGGCACCGGCCATATCGTCGGAAACCTCTCGCTGTCCAACGCCTTCGCCGCCACCGGGGGAGGCATCTATTTCGATCTGGCGAATGTGACAACCGTGGGCGGCGGCGTCAACGACCTTCTGTCGGTCCAGGGTGATGTGATGGTGGACGGCAGCTCCGGGCCGATCAATCTGTATCTCAACCCGATCAGCGCCGCGTTCGCCACCGGCACATACCGCCTGATCGAGTTCAGCAGCGGTGCCACGCTCAATGCTTCGGACTTTGCGATCCAGGGCTTCAGCGCCGGGCAAAGCCGCCAGACCGCCGCCGTCGCCACAGCGCCGGGCCAGGTGAACCTGGTCGTCAGCGGAAACGTGGCGAACCTGGTCTGGGTCGGCAACGGCGCCGGCAACGAATGGGACGTGGCGACCACGCAGAACTGGCTGAACGGCGCCACGCCCGACAAGTTTTTCCTCGGCGATCACGTCACGTTCAACGACACCAGCACCAACACGACGGTGAACCTGATCGGCAATCTGCTGCCCGGGTCGATCGTTGTGGATACGGCCCAGACCTACACCTTCCAGGGTTCTGGCGCGCTGATCGGCAACCCGACACTGGCCAAGAGCGGCACCGGCACACTGATCGTCGTCAACTCCGGAACCAATACGCTGGGCGCGGTCACGATCAGCGGCGGAACGCTCCAGATCGGTGTCGGAGGAACCGACGGCGATCTGGGCAGCGCGACCATCACCAACAACGCGAATCTGGTGGTGGACAAAAGCGTGGATCTGACGATCGCCTCGGTCATCCAGGGAAGCGGGCAGCTCGTCAAGCGCGGCTCGGGCGGCCTGGCGCTGACCGCCGTCAACACCTACACTGGCGCGACCGTCGTCGAAGCCGGCTCGTTGCGGATCAACAACAACGCGTCGTTGGGTGACGTGGTCGGCGGCACCACGGTGAACGCGGGCGGGCAACTGTTCTCCGTCGCCAACCTCGTCACCGCCGAACCGCTGGTGCTCAGCGGCGAAGGTCCGGTGGCCGGCGATGGCGCGCTGCGCGCCGGTGGGGCAACCACCAGCACCTTCAACGGCTCCGTGACCCTTGCGGGAACCACCACCCTCAAAGTCGATGGCGGGGCCAGACTGGTCCTCAACGGCAACATCACCGGCAGCAACTCGCTCACGCTCCGAGCCGATGGCAACGGCGTGGGAGAGATCAACGGCGTGCTGTCGCTGGGCTCAGGGGCGCTGGTCAAGGAGACCAGCGGCACCTGGATCCTGACCAACACCGCCAACACCTGGACCGGCGGCACCGTGGTCAGCAGCGGAACGCTTCAGGTGGGCCTGGGCTCGCTGGCCGGTAGTCTGGGCACCGGCTCGATTCAGGTCGTCGGCGATGGCACCAACGCGCTGGGTACGCTCATCATCGATTCTGACGGCGTGCGCAACTTCGCCCAGACCATCGTCGGCAACGGCGCCATCGGCGTGGGCAACTCCGGCGGCACGGTTTCGTTCACGGGCGATCTGAGCGGCTTCAATGGGACATTGACCACCTCGCAGGGCGGGCTGACCAGCATGCTGGTCGTGAACAACCCCAGCAACGCGGTAGGCGCGATCATCAGCGACAACACGGGAGGCAACGGCCAGGGGATCATCCGCCTGGGCGCCACCAACGCGCTGGCGCCGGGGGCGTTCATCAACGTTCAGGCGCAGCAGGTTACCGGGCAGGGCCGGCTGGAGCTGGCCAACGGCTCGAGCATTACCGCCGGCACGATCAACCTGCACCAGCGCAACAACCTGACGCCCACGATTCTGGCACTTGACGGGGCCAACACGCTCAGCGGCAACATCTACATCAACTTCGGCGGCTCGCTGACCACTCTGTCGGCCGCCGCCGGCGCTTCGCTGACCGTCAGCGGCACGATTCAGCCAATTGCCAATCTGGGCAGCAACCGCCATCTGCGACTGGCTGGAGACGGCGTGGGCACGGTCACATCCACGATCCTGAACAACGCCGACGCGACGCCGCGGGGCGTGAACATCATCAAGGATGACAGCGGCACGTGGACGATGACCGGCCCCAACAACTCCAATGGCACGTACGCGGTCAATGCCGGCACGCTGATCGTTCCCAAGTACGTCAACGGCCTGATTGTCACCGGAGGCACGGCGGCGGTGAGTGTCAAGGGAACCGCCAACGACCCCAGCGGCACCAGCGTCCTGCCGAACCTGACGATCACGGGTGGGCGACTCGACCTGAATAATAACAGCCTGATCCTCACGGCCGGCAGCCTGGCAACCGCCACGGCGCAGATCAAGACTGCCCTTGAAAACGGCGGAAACTTCGACTGGCTCGGCCCGGGCATCGGCAGCACGCAGGCCAATGTCCAGAACACCACCGCCGGCAGCTTCCTGTACGGCCTTGGTGTGGTCCTGAATGACCTGGCTCAGGTGGGAGGCAGTGGGCCGATCTACACCGATTTCGCCGGTGTCAGCGGCCTGGTCGGCACGGAGGTGCTGGTGAAGTTCACTTACTTCGGAGACGCCGACCTCAGTGGCTCGATCGACGCCACCGACTACTCGCTGATCGACAACGGTTACGTCAACACGTTGAGCGGCTGGATCAACGGGGACTTTGACTACTCGGGTGTGATCGACGCGACGGACTATGCCCTGATCGACAACGCGTACGTGAATCAGGCCGGTCCCTTGGCCGAGGCGCTCATTGCCGAGCACACCAAGCTGTTCGGCGGCGAGTACGTTGCGGCGTTGCGGGCGATTCAGTCGGGCGTGGTTCCCGAGCCGGCGACGATGGGACTGTTGCTCGGCGCGGCCTGGTCGCTTCAGCGGCCACGGCGTCGGCGGGATTGTTGAGCTTGTACCTCCTCCGCGGCGGCGGTTCGTGTAACAGCGGGCCGCCGTCTTGCTTCAACTTGTGTGGCGCCTCCTGGCGAACGGGGAACAGTGGGCATGGGACATGATCACTCATCCGGCCGAACCGTTGTCGTTGTGCTGCTTGCGTTGTTCATCCATGGGCTGGGGGCACATGTCAGAGCTGGCCAGATGATGTGGTTGGACACAGAGGGCAAGCCGATCCAGGCGCATGGTGGGGGCATCCTGTTCCATGAGGGCTACTTCTACTGGTACGGCGAGTCGTGGGGCACGGCGCACAAGTGGGACCGCCAGGGCGTGAGGATCTATCGTTCCAGGGATCTCACGCACTGGGAGAATCGTGGCCTGATCCTTCCGATGAGCCAGACGCCCGGCGATCCGCTGGAAGTCGGATGCATCATCGAACGGCCCAAAATCCTGCACAATCCGCGCACGGGAAAGTTCGTGTTGTGGTTTCATCATGAGCTGAAGGGCCGGGGATACGGCGCAGCGCAGGCGGGAGTGGCAGTGGCGGATGATATCGAGGGCCCTTACCGGCTGGTGCGCAGCAGCCGGCCCGTTCCGGGCCACTGGCCGATGAATTACCGGCCGAGCGACGCGGGGGCGGCGACACAGCCGGCGGGGCACGACGCCTTTGATATCCCCCCGGGCCTGTCGCTCAGCACCTTCGATCCTACCGACCGGAAATACAAGCGTCTGATCGACGGCTACAGGACCGGTCAGGAGTCGCGCGATATGACGGCCTTCCGGGACGACGACGGCACCGCCTACCTGATCTACTCCAGCGAGATGAACGCCACGCTGCACGTCGCCGAATTGACCGAGGACTACCTGGGCTACACCGGCCGGTTCGTTCGCGTGTTTCCCGGCAGGGCGCGCGAGGCGCCGGTCGTGTTCAAGCGCCAGGGCAAGTATTACATGATCACCAGCGGATGCACGGGATGGAAACCGAATCCATCCGATGCGGCGGTGGCGGATTCGATCTGGGGACCGTGGCGTTCGCTGGGCAACCCCTGGCAGGGATCCGAGCAGGATCGCCAAACTTCCTTCCGATCGCAGGGCACGTTTGCCCTGTCGATCCCGGGCAGCAACGGGAATCGCGTGCTGTTCATGGCCGACCGCTGGACGCCCGAGCAGGGCATCGCCTACAGCACCTACGTTTGGGCGCCGATCGAATGGGATGGGGACAGCCCGATCCTGCGATTCCGCGAGCAGTGGAACCCGAACAGTCTGCTGGAAGTAAGCGAGGCGTTCGCGAACTGAACGGCCCGCCAGGTCCTTGTCTTTCTGAACTGATGCACGGGTCAGGCAAGATGCGCGGCCCGGAGGTTAGTCGGCTGTATGCGCCAGTCGCATGATCAGGCATCGGGTCGGGCGGGAATCGCGGCGTTAGCGGCGCTTCTGCTGGCTGGGTTGAGCGCGTCCCCGGCCGCTGCCCTGCCCGCCGGAACCTGGCAGTACCTCTGGGGCGATGAGTTCACGCTCAACAGCCTGGACACCATGAAGTGGAGCTACGGCAAGCCGTGGAATCCGGCGCAGACGGATCCGGCCAACGTGGTCTTCGGCGACGGCGCGCTGACCCTGCTGACCAGACGAACCTCCAGCGGCTTTACCGACACATACGTCACCACGGGCTACAACCGTTTCACCTTCAGCGGAGGATACGTCGAGGCTCGCATACTGCTGCCAAACACCCCCGGGTCCTGGCCGGCGTTCTGGGGGCTGTACACCGGCTGGCCACCCGAAGCCGACATCATGGAGTATCCCCTGAGCACCGACGGCGTCAGCGGGCTTCAGGCCAATCAGTACAACACCGCCTGGCATTACCGCAACAGCAGCGGCGGCAACTCCGCAGGCGCGGGCGTCATCACCCGCAGCAGCGACCTGCGAGGAAACTATCACACCTTCGGGATGGAATGGCGCGAAAACGACTGGGTCGGATTCTACTTCGACGGACAGCTTGTCAGTCAGTTCGGCGACGACGCAGCCATTTCGCAGATGGTGTACATGTACCTGCTGCTCAGCTACGGGGCGGGTGGCTGGCCGGGCACGCCCAGCCTTACCCAGTGGCCCGTCGGACACACCGACCAGATGAAAGTCGATTGGGTTCGGGTCTGGAAGCAGGCCGGCACGCGCAGCACCGATTGGATCTACAGCGGAGCCGAGCAGTACGTGCAGTGGGACGCGGCCGGGAACTGGAGCAACGGCGTGCCGAATCTGGGCGGCGTCAGCGCGAATTTCAATACGCTCGCCGGCGTCGCCGAGCAGCGACTGGACTGGTCTGGCATCCGCACCCTCACCACGATCAACCTGGATGGATCTACCCGCTACCGGCTGGGCTGGCCCGATGACCGGCTGATTCTGGCCGGCGCGAACAACGCTTCGGGCAATGCCGCCATCAACGTCGCCGCCACCAGCAGCATCGACCACCACGTCGCCGCGGAACTGGAGCTTTTCAGCACGCTGAACATCAACAACGCCTCCAGCCAGCCGTTGAACCTGAGCGGGAGAATCTTCGGCATCGGCGGCATTGTCGTGGACGGGCCGGGCGTTGTCGTCTTCGCCCACGCCGACAATGCCTACCTGGGAAACACGACGATCGACGGCGGCCCGCAGGGTCCGGCGGTCGTGCGGGCCGCCGCCTCCAACCCCTTCGGCGCAGGCGCGGTGGTCATCGGCGCCGGCGGCAACGCTACCACCGCACGGCTGGAGCTGTCCGACAACTGCACGGTTCCCAACACCATCAATTTCAACGGCCGCAACAACGACAGCCCCGGCATCCGAAACGTCAGCGGCTACAACACCCTGGCTGGCGCGATCAACCTTCAGTCCGGCGGAAGCGTGTACTGGATCGATTCGGCGGCGGGAACCTTAAGCCTTACCGGCGCGCTCAGCTCGGTGGCTTCGGGGCTTCGAGTGGTTCGGCTCGGTGGAAGCGGCAATGGCGTGGTCAGCGGGCCGATTCAGGACGGCAATGCGACCGTGGGGATCGTCAAGGAAGGTGCTGGCAAGTGGGTTCTGACCGGAGCCAACACCTACACCGGCGGGACGACGGTCAACGACGGCGTGCTGGTGGCCAACAAGTTCTCCAACGGCACGCTGACGGTCAACGGCGGCGTGGCGCAGGTGAGCGTCAAGGGCACGGCCAACAGCCCCAGCGGCACGACGCGCGTGCCAGCGCTGAACGTCGGCACCGCCGGGCGGCTGGACCTGAACAACAACGCCCTGGTCGTCAACAACGGCAACCTGGGCACGATCACCAGCCGGATCAAGTCGGCTCTGGAAAACGGCGGGAACTTCGACTGGGGCGGGCCGGGCATCGGCTCATCCGAGGCCGCCGCTCGAAACACCGCCGCCGGCAGCTTCCTGTACGGGCTGGGCGTGATCAAGAACGATCTGGCCCAGGTCGGCGGCAGCGGGCCGATCTACACCGACTTTGCCGGCGAGAGCGGGCTGAGCACCGCCGAGGTGCTGGTGAAGTTCACGTACTTCGGCGACGCCGACCTCAGTGGCTCGATCGATGCCACCGACTACTCGCTGATCGACAACGGGTACGTCAACACGTTGAGCGGCTGGATCAACGGCGACTTTGACTACAGCGGCGTGATCGACGCGACGGACTATGCGTTGATTGACAATGCGTACGTCAACCAGGCCGGTCCTCTGGCCGAGGCGCTGATCGCACAGCACTCGCAGCAGTTTGGCGGGGAGTATGTGGCAGCGTTGCGGGCGGTGCAGGCGGGCGTGGTTCCGGAGCCTGCGACGGCGGGTGTGCTGGTGCTGGGCGCGACGTGGTTGCACAGGCGGTTGCGCCTCCGCGCCGGGCAGACTTGCAGACGCGTCCATGGAATGGACCTGTCATAGCCGCTTGTCGGCAATGGTGTTGGAAATCATGGAGGAAGCTAAAACTTACAATTATTTTCATTGAAAATTTACCCGATGCGAGTAACATAACTGTGTCGGAAGCCAAGACAGGCCGGGGCTGATGGTGCCCGGTTCTGGAAGTTGACGCAGCCCGCATCGGTCCGGGGAAATGGCTGGCTCTATGTCGATTGTTGCCGTGGCCAAACGTGCCGGCGTATCGGTCGCCACCGTCTCACGTGTCCTGAACGATCTTGACAACGTGCGCGCGGAGACCGCCGAGCAGGTCCGCGCCGCCATGAGGGAGATCGGCTACAAGCCGCCGCGAATCAAGCGCGGTCCCAAGGGCGGCCCCCGTCGGGTGGTGCCTCCGTGGATGCGCACTGGGCAGATCTCGGTGATCACCGTGGGCGGCATTCAGCGCACGTGGCTGGGATTGCCGGTCATGGCGACGGTCGTCTCCGGCATCACTCGTGCGGCCAGCGAACTGGACCTTCGGCTGCTGCTGGAGGAGATGCCCGATTCTTCGGTGATCAGTCCGGCGTTGCGTCGGCGCGAGGTGGACGGGGCGATCGTGTTCGTTCACTCCGGCGTGCCCGAAGCGCACATCGCCCGCTTCCGCGAACATGGGCCGACGGTGTGGGTCATGGGCGGCGAAGGGGGGGTGCCGCAGATCGACCACGTCACCGCCGACAACATCGGCATCGGCAGCCTGGCCCACAAGTACCTCGCCGAGCAGGGCTGCCGCAACGTCGCGTACCTGACCGACGAGCCAACCTGGCCGCTCATACGCCTGCGCGGGCAGTCATTCGCCAATGCCGCCTGGGACGCCGGGCATCGCGTCACCAGCTTCGTCCTGGGTGCTGATCCGCGCCGTCTGGCGCCGTATGGGCCCGACGTGCATCATGCCGACTCGCTGGAAGCGCTGGTGGATCAGCTTGCATCGATGAAGCCCCGGCCCGACGGGCTGTTTCTCCCCACAGACTACCTGACCACCCGGGTGTATCCGCTGTTGTTGCTGCGGGGCATTCGGCCGCAGATCGACATCAAAATCATCTCCTGCGACAACGAGCAGGAGCGGCTGGAGATGCTCAATCCTCGCCCGACCAGTATCGACATCGGCGGCGAACAGATCGGCCGCCTGGCGGTGCGGCAGCTCGTGCAGCGCCTGCAGCGGCCCAACGACCCGATTGTGCAGATACAGGTCGCCCCGAAAATCGCTCCGGCGGAGCAGGTCGATCGGCGCCACCACGCCGCCGCCCAGTGACGGCACCCGGTTGCATGATGAAACTGATGATCCTGATGACAGGCGTTCTGGCGGGCTGGATGCTGGTCGGTCGGGCGACGCCCCTGATGGCCGATCCGATTGACACGCACCCCGCCGCCGCCGAACTCAAGCGCATCTTCGCGACTCCCGTGCCGCAGGATTTCCGGCCCACCGGCATCAGCCGCGACGATTACCTCAAGCTCATTGCCGCCAACATCGACTTTTTCAAGCAATACCAGAATCCTGCCGGTGCGATCATCGATCCGATCAGCAAGGGGGAGCGGCAATACTCGACGCCGGCGTTCGCAGCGGCGGCGGGGCTGCTGGTCAAGCAGGCCGGGCGAGAAGACCTGCTCGACCCGGCCCGCCGCGCCATGAGCTGCGCTCTGACGGCGCTGGTCGAGAAGCGCGCCGCCGACGGACACTCCGACTTTTACATCCCGCTTCTGGTCCACGCGTATCGCTTTCTCAAGCCGCTGGTGCCGGCGGATCAGGCGCAGGCATGGGCGGCGCAGTTCAGGCGGATCGATCCCCGCACGATCTACCGCGCGGACCTGCGCGGAATGAACTGGAATATCGTCAGCTCCAGTGGCGAGTTGCTTCGCCGAAAAGATGGACTGGTCGCCGACGAGCGCCTGGCGGACCAGATGCAGTATCTGGAGACCTGCCTTGCGGGGCATCTGCACGCGATGACGCCGCTGGGGCTGTTTGCCGATCCAGGCGCGCCGATGGCGTACGATGCGTTCGCGAGGCTGTGGCTGGAGGACGTATACGCCGACGACGCCTACGACGGTGCCCATGCACAGACGATCGGGCAGTTCCTGCGCAGCGGCGGGCTCTCGACGTTGCTGCTGCTGTCGCCAACGGGGGAATGGGCCAGTGGCGGACGATCTGCCCTGCACAACTGGAACGATTTGCAGATCACTGCCATCTGCGAGATCAACGCCGCGTACTGGAAGCGGCAGGATCGCCCCGACATTGCGGGCGCTTTCAAGCGGGCCGCCCATCTGGCGTTTGAGTCGGCGGCGCGATGGCAGCGTCCCAGTGGCGAACTGTGGATCGTCAAGAATCGCGCCCAGCCGCAGGAGCGACTGGGTTTTGAGCGGTATTCCAATCACTCACAATACAACCTGCTTCCGATGGCGATGCTGGCGATCGCCTACAGCCGCGCCGACGACTCGATCGCCGAGCGCCCTTCTGCCGCGGAAGTGGGTGGCTATGTCTTTGACGCCCGCCAGACCTTCCACAAGATCGCCGCCGCCGCGGGAGGTTACTACGTCCTGATCGACACCGCCGCCGATCCTCGCTACAACGCCACCGGCCTTCAGCGTGTCCACTGCGCCGGCGTGCCCTTCGCCGCACTGTCCGACACCGCCGCCGGCGAGCGGGCCTATGGCCCGGACTCATCCGCCAAGGCTGCCATCAGCCCCGGAATCATGTGGAAGCCGGCTGATTCGCAGGCGCAATGGCTGAGTCTGGCACACTTTCCCTCAGAACCCGCCAAGCGCGCGGTGCAATCGGTTCAGTTGAACATTCGCTCCGCCGGACGTGATCGCGTGGAATTCGAGCTGGATTATGCGCTCAGCGACCAGGGCCAGGGCGATCGGGTGGTAACGGAGCGTTACGTGCTCACGGCCGAGGCTGTTGAGCAGACCTCCAGCGTAAGCGGCGAGGCGGGCGGCTTTGGGTTTCATCTGCCGGTGCTGGTTTCCGACGGCGCGGCGGATCTGGACGTGAAGCTGTCGCGCGCCGGGGTGTCGATATCGCATCGAGGATCAGTTACCGCGGTGGAACTTGATCCCGATGCGGTTGTTTCCCCGCTGACACTCCAGGGGCCGAGAGTGGCCACTCACAGCGGGTACGTCAGGGAAGCGATCGCTGGCGTGCGAGCGAACACCGTCACCGCCCGGATCCGCATGATTCAGGCAGCCCGTAGCCCAGTCGCCGAGGATCGGCCCGCCTCCGCAGCGCCATGGCCGTGATGGCTTGATTTTGACCATCTTGCCGTTACGATTATGCGAGTGCATGATCGGACACTTTTGGGGTATGGTGTAACGGTAGCACAGCAGACTCTGGATCTGTTTGTCTAGGTTCGAATCCTAGTACCCCAGCTTTCCCACCTTGGCAGAAAGAGACTGGTCGGCCGCGACGTTCGGGGTGGCCGGTGTGCGCCCGCTGGCGGCAGGATTTGCGCGAATAGTAGTGAGGATTTCGGGGTTCTGTGATATCATCACAGCCCGGCTGTCAGCGGGGATGCGACGCCTCGCTGCCCATCGGGAGGCGGGTGGAATGCCTGCCGCACTGGATCGGGAGTTGCACTTGTCATTCCAATCAAGTCGTGAGTCACTGGGTCGGATGCTGCGCGCGCGGGATGCTGGCAGGTTGCGTCAACCGAAGACCGCGGCACCGTGGCGGCGGCGGGCGGTCGTAAGCGAAGCGCTTGAGCCGCGGCAACTGCTGGCGCTGGTTACGTCAGTGGTGCATGCGCGGGATCTGGCCGGGGACGGCGGCGATGAGCACATCTCCGTTCCGTACAACGACGAGATCTGGAACCAGCAGCCGGGAGTGGAATACCAGGTCGGCGGGCGATGGAGCAGCACGGCCAGCGGCGGGACCGGTTCGACGGGGCGGGGGATCACGCTGACCTGGAGCATCATGCCCGATGGCACGCCCATGGGCAGCGGCGTGGGAGAACCGGGCGAGCCGTCCAATCTGGTGTCGCTGCTGAATGCCCGCTATGGCAGCCAGGCGAACTGGCTGCCTCTGTTCACGTCCGTCTTTGACTCCTGGAGCGCCGTCAGCGGGGTGACGTATGTCTACGAACCCAACGACGACGGGGCCGCGTTCGGCGCCAGCGGGGTGCTTGGCGTTCGCGGCGACATCCGCATCGGCGCTCATCCGATCGACGGCGCGTTCAACGTGCTGGCCTACAACTATTTCCCCGATCACGGGGACATGACGCTGGACTCGAACGATCTGGTGGTCGGCGGATTCATGTACAGCACCGCCAACAACTCACGGGCACTGCGGAATGTGGTGGCGCACGAGCACGGCCACGGGCTGGGATTCAATCACGTGGATCCGATCAACGCTACCAAGTTGATGGAGGCCTTCGCCAGCACGTCCTTCGACGGGCCCCAGTTCGATGATCGCCTGGCGGTGATGCGGAATTACGGCGACCGGTTTGAAAAGGGTGCGGGGAACAACACGGCGGGCACGGCGACCGATCGCGGCCCGCTGGGCAGCAGCGACACGATCGACAACGTGGCGATCTCGACCACCAGCGACGTCGACTTTTACCGCTTTACGCTTTCCTCGACGCAGGATGTGAACATTACGCTCACACCCACCGGGCCGACGTACACCCAGGGGCCGCGTGGCGGCACGGTCACAACGTTTGTGGCCAGTGCGCAGATGGACATGCAGCTTACACTGCTGGGAGGCGATGGCACGACAGTGATCGCCAACAAGAACGAGACAGGATTGGGCGGTGGCGAGACGATCAGCGCCACGGGGCTTGCGCCAGGAACGTACTATGTCAAGGTCAGCCCGGCGCCCGGGGCTTCGAACAACGCGCAAACCTATACACTGACCAACGCGATCGGCGGGGCGATTGTTCCGCTCACCGGCACGATCACGCCGGTTTCCCCGGATCCGCGAGACACGCCTGTCACCTCCATTCAGATCAGCTTTTCCGAGCCGATCAATCCGTCCACGTTCACGATCGCGGATCTGACGCTGATCCGCGAGGGCGAAGCAGCGTCGCTCAGCGGCGCGACCCTCACGACCTCCGACAACATCACGTGGACGCTGGGCAACCTGACAACAATCACCAACCGGGTGGGGATCTTCTCGCTGAGCGTCGGTACGTCGATCCAGACCGCCGACGGGCGATTCCTCAACTCGCCGCTGAGCGAGTCATGGACGATGAACGCGATCAACGGCTCGTCGCTGGGGGACACGATCCGCATCGTGCGAGCCTCGAACCTGGCCAACGTGTACATCAACAACTTCGGCTCGACGCCGACGTATACGTTCAACACCGCCAATTTCACGCAGGTGTTCATCAATGCGGGTGGGGGCAACGACGTACTGGAGCTGGACTACACCGGTGGCACGATCACGCCGTCGGGCGGTTACGTTTATGACGGCGGGACGGGCACGGACACGATCCGCATCAGGGGCACGACGGTGCTGGACACCTACAACGTGACCGCCACGAGCGTGTCGCGCGCCGCGCCCACATCATCGACGACGTTTTCGCAGGTTGAAGGGATCGATGTGCAGGTGGGCAAGCTGAGCCTCAATGCCGATTTGAACCTGCTGGACGTAACGGTGCGCAACGGTGCCGCCGCCACGATCAACGCCAGCCAGCGGCTGGACGTGCTGACGATCGAGACGGGAGCGGCGGTGACGATGGCGGCCAACGGCTCGCGCGTCCTGACGGTCAACTCGCTGGTGCTGTCGGGGACGGCGCGGCTGGACCTGATGGACAACGCGCTGATCGTGGACTACGCCGGCGCCTCGCCGATCGCGGCGATCCAGTCGGCGCTGATCAGCGGCTGGGCATCGGGCGCCTGGAACGGCGACGGGATCAGCTCTTCTGTTGCCGCCGGAGGAGCGGGGCGGGCATTGGGATTCGCCGAGTCCGACGATCTGTTCGGCGGCTACCCTGCGGTTTTCTCCGGCCAGACACTCATCGACCCGGCGGTGCTGGTTCGCTATACGCTGGCGGGCGATGCGACGCTGGATCAGCGCGTCGATTCCCGCGACCTGAACAAACTGGCGTCCAACTGGCAGCTCGCCGGGCGACGCTGGAGTCAGGGGGACTTCAACTTCGACGGCAATACGAACCAGGGCGATATGGACATCCTCACGGGCAACTGGCAGGCAACGCTTCCCGCCCCGCCGCCGCAGGTCATGACCTCTGACGGACGTGGGCCAGTCGCCGTGCGCGGCAGCCGGAAGCTGACGCGCGCGATCGAATCGGTCGTCGGGATGCTGTAGGCATTGCAGACGCGATCACAGGCTCAAAGCACTACGCGTGCGACAGGACCGTCGGCCGGACCTCGTCCTGCAGGCGGATCGGACGATACAGCGTATCGCGTTCAACGGGGATTCGCCGGGCCTGGCGGATCAGGCGCTTGAGATCCTCGACGTGCATTTCCTGATGGGTGCTGCCGGGGTGTTCGCCGGCGCGTTTGGTGATGTCGTACCAGACCACGGTTCCATCCAGGTCATCGCAGCCCCAGTCCAGCGCGAGCTGCGCCAGATGCACGCCCTGCATGATCCAGAACGCCTTGATGTGAGGGATGTTCTGCACCATCAGGCGCGCGATCGCCAGCGTCTTCAGGTCTGTCAGTCCGGTAGGCCCGGGCAGATGGCCAAGTTCGCTGTTCTCGGGGATGAAGCTCAGGGGGATGACGCAGTTGAAGCACGCAGAACCTTCGTTCATCCTTCGGACCGATTCGTTTTGCAGCTCGCGCAGCTTGATCAGATGCGCGACGCGCTCGGCTGGCGTTTCGACGTGACCGTAGAGCATCGTCGCATTGGAGTAGATTCCAAGCTCGTGGGCGGTGCGATGCACTTCGAACCACTTGTCGGCCCGGACCTTGCCCTTGAAGACTTCGTCGTGAACGCGGTCATCGAAGATTTCCGCGCCGCCGCCGGGCAATGATCCCAGCCCTGCGTCGCGCAAAGCCAGCAGGACCTGGCGGATGCTCATTCTGGCGATCCGCGAGAAGTGGACGATCTCGATGGCGGTGAATGCCTTGATGTGCAGGTTGGGGCATTCGCGGCGAATGCCTCGAAGCATCTGGAGGTAGTAATCGAACTTCAGCCACGGATGCAGTCCGCCGACGATGTGGACTTCGGTGGCGCCTGAATCGGCGGCCTGCCGCGCGGTGGCTACCACCTGTTCCACAGGCATCTCGTAGGCGCCTTCCTCGCCGCGCTTCCGGTAGAACGAGCAGAACTTGCAGCTTAAGGCGCAGACGTTGGTGTAGTTGATATGGCGGTTGCGGTTGAAGTAGGTCTTGTCGCCGTGCAGCTTCTGTCGCACGTAGTTGGCCAGGCGACCGATCGCGTGGACATCGCGGCTGTCGTACAGAGCCTGGCCATCGGCCTGCGAGAGGTCTTCGCCTGCCAGCACCTTTTCCGCGATGGGCCGCAGGGCCGGATCGGATATGCCGAACATCTCGACCATGTGCGGCAAGTATAGAGACTGTCATTGCTGGATGCGATTGCTGTGCGGAACTTTTGAAAGTCCATTGAATCGGTGTCCGGTCAGGCGCTCTGGGCCAGCGCCGCGAACAAGTCTGCCCTTGCAGCTCAGGCAGGTTGCGCGTCCAATGATCGATCAGCGATGGTGGCATTGAGCGATCAGAGCATCCAGATGCTGGCCGAGACGCTGCGGGGGCAGGGATACAACCCGCGGGCGGCGGGTCGGGTGCTGCGCGCGTACTGGCAGCACGATGGGCAACTGGATATCCAGACGGTGGCGATTTCGCGCCGGGCGCGGGCGTTTCTGGCCGACAGGTTTGCGCCGCGGCACTCGCAAGTGCTGGCACGACATTGCAGTGCCGACGGCACGCTGAAGCTGCTGGTTGGCTTCGCCGCTGGCGGGGCGGTCGAGTGCGTGCTGATGCCGTCGCATCGTCCGGACCGGGCGGCGGCGTGTATCTCCTGCCAGATCGGCTGCGCCATGGGGTGCGACTTCTGCGCCTCGACCCGCGGAGGGTTGGAGCGCAACCTCGGCGTCGGCGAAATCGTCGAGCAGTTCATGCACCTGCGCGCCCAGGCCAGACAGCAGCGACGACGCATTGCCTCGCTGGTCTTCATGGGCATGGGCGAACCGATGCACAACCTCGACCATGTGATCCTTGCGATCAGGCTCCTGGCCGAGCCGGGCCTGGGCTCGCTGGGAAACCGCGCGATCACCGTCTCGACCGTCGGGATCGTGCCGGGGATCGATCGATTGGCCGAGGCGAACCTCGGCGTGCACCTGGCGTTGTCACTGCACGCGCCGGATGATGCGACGCGATCGCGGCTCATTCCCAGCAACCGCCGCTGGCCGGTCGATCAGATCATGGCGGCTGCCCGGCGGTATCAGACAATCAGTGGAAGACCGGTCAACATCGAGTACTGCATGCTCGCGGGCGTGAACGACTCCGACGAGCAGGCGCGACTCCTGGCCGAGCTGATGCAGGGCTTCCGCGCTCACGTGAACCTGATCCCTTACAACCCGATTGGTCCGGGGATCAGCGGAATGGCTTATCAGCGGCCGGGCGAGGAGCGAATCGGGCGATTCGCGCAGATGCTGCGTGAACGAGGCGTGGTGGTACACATCCGTCAGACCCGCGGCGACGACATCACCGCCGCCTGCGGACAGTTGCGGCCTGGGGTTCAGTCCTGGCAGGATGGCCTGCGTGCGTGATGCATTCGCGTCGTATTCGCTTGACAGGTCTGGCCGGGCGGGTTGAATCACGACAAGGGACTCATGCCGCGTCGGGTGTTCATCACGGTGGCGGAAGTCAGCGGCGACAAGCACGCGGCGCAGCTCGTGCGCTGCCTGCGACAGCTCGACCCGGAGATGATCATCGAAGGCCACGGCGGGCCGGAGATGGCCGCCGCGGGGGCGCGCATCCACCATGAGACCGTCTGCGGCGCGGCGATGGGTCTGCGGGCGGCGCTGCGAGCCGTCGAGATGTACCGACTGCTGCGCTGGACGCGGCGATACTTTGACAGCGGCAATCGGCCCGACCTGCTCATCGGCGTCGATTCGCCTTCGATGAACTTCCACTTCGCGCGGGTGGCTCATCAGCGCCGAATCCCCGTGCTTCAGTATGTCGCGCCCCAGCTTTGGGCGTGGCAGGAGTGGCGCATCAGGAAAGTCAGGCGATGGGTGGATCGCCTGGCCTGCATCCTGCCGTTCGAAGAGGAATACTTTCGCCGGCATGGCGTGAACGCGACGTTCGTGGGACATCCGTTGTTTGACCACTTGCCCGACGCCCGCGCCGATGCCGCCGCCACGCCGGGATTTCCCCACCGCCCGCCGGTCATCGGCTTGCTCCCGGGCTCGCGCAGATCCGAAGCGCAGGCGAATTTTCCGCATCAGCTTGACGTGGCCGCACGAATCTTCGGGCAATTTCCCCGGGCACGATTTGTGGTTCCGACCACCCCGGCGACCGACCCGGTCGTACGCCAGGTGCTGCGCGGAGCCGATGCGGCGCTGCGCGATGCAACGCAGACCGGGCTGGATCGTTTCGACGAGCTGGTCCCGCGGTGCGACCTGTGCATCACCGTTTCGGGCACGGCGACGCTGCACGTGGCCGGCCACGGCGTGCCGATGATCGTGGTCTATCGCGGCAGCCGGATCCTGTGGCATCTGCTGGGCAGATGGCTGGTGCGCACGCGCACCTATGCGCTGGTCAATCTGCTCAGCGATTTCCACGATCACATCGTGCCCGAGTTCGTGCCATGGTATGGATCGAATCAGCCGGTGGCCGAGTGCGCACTGGCGATGCTGCGCGAGCCGAAGAAACTCGAGCAGCAGCGTGCCCGCCTGCGGCACCTGGTGCAATCGCTGGATAAGCCCGGCGCGTCGATGAACGTGGCGCGGATGGCGATGGAGATGATGGCCGGGGCGCATGGGCTGCGCGAGGGTTCTGCATCACCGTTTGCGGAGATCGGAGCTTCGAAACAGAACCCTCAGCCTCAGCCTCTCCCGGGGTACCGGGAGAGGGCCTGAGTTGCGACAGTCACGGGCAGGTGACGCTGATCGTGTTGCGCGGTTGCTCAGCCGTTCAGTCTCGCGATGTCGCCGAAGCGGTCTTTCAAGGCAGGGTACAGGCTGCGATAGACGCTGTAATACCGCTCGTACAGCGCCGCCAGCTTCCTGTTCGGTGCGATTCTGCCGACTTGTCGGATGGAGGCTTTGCACGCCTCTTCGACGCTCTTGAACGCGCCGATGCCCACGCCCGCGAGCAGCGCCACACCAAATGCCGGACCCTCGGCGGCGTTGGTCATGACGATGGGGGCGTTGTAGATGTCGGCCTGGAGCCGTCGCCAGAACTCTGACCTTGCTCCGCCGCCGCTGGCTCGCACTTGTGTGATGGGGATGTTCATCTGGCGCATGATCTCAAGGGCATCGCGCATGCCGAAGGTCACGCCCTCCAGCAGCGAGCGGATCAGGTCGCGGCGAGTGGTGCGGGCGGTGATGCCGATCCACCCGCCACGGGCGCAGGGATCCGGCCAGGGACAGCGCTCGCCGGTGAGGTAGGGCAGGAAGAACACACCTTCGGCGCCCGGTTGGGCTTTGGCGGCTTCGGCGACGAGCAGTTCGTATGGATCGACCTTGCGCTTGCGTGCCGCCAGAACTTCATTCTGCCCGAGCTGGTTGCGGAACCACTGGAAGCTTCCGCCGGCGCTGAGCATGCACCCGAAGACGCACCACTTGCCGGGAACGGCGTGGCACATCGTGTGCACGCGGCCCTGGGGATCGCGTGTGGGCTGATCGGAATGCGCAAAGACGACGCCGCTGGTCCCGAGCGTGGCGCTGACGATGCCGGCGGTGACGATGCCGTTGCCGACGGCGCCGGCCGCCTGGTCTCCACCGCCACCGACCACCGGGATGCCGGGCCTCAAGCCCAGCGCTTCGGCGCCGGATTCGTGCAGCGTGCCGGTGATTTCAGGCGATTCATGAAGTCGAGGCAGAAGCGATTTGTCAATATCCAGCAGCGTCAGCAGCCTGTCCGACCACGTGCGGTTGACCACGTCCAGCAGAAGTGTGCCACTGGCGTCGGACACTTCCGTGGCATACTCGCCGGTCATCCGGTAACGAATGTAGTCCTTGGGCAGCAGGATATGCCGGGTCTTTTCGTAGATCTTTGGCTCGTGTTGACGAACCCACAGGATTTTGGGGGCGGTGAAGCCGGTCAGGGCCGGATTGGCCACCAGCTCGATCAGCGCCTCGCGCCCGCCGGCTTTGGCTTCGATCTGGGCGCACTGCTCGGCGGTGCGCTGGTCGTTCCACAGCAGCGCCGGTCGCAGCGGCTTTTCGCCTTCGCCAAGAAAGACGCTGCCGTGCATCTGTCCTGAAAGCCCGATGCCGCCGATGTCCGCGGCCCGCAGCCGGGCTTTCTTCAGAACTGCTTTGGTGGCCTTGCAGGTGGCCGACCACCAGTCCTGGGGATCCTGCTCGCTCCATCCCGGCCGGGGCGAGCTGATCGGATGTTCCGCCATCGCCGTGGCGATGACCTTGCCATGATCGTCACAAATCAGTGTCTTGGTGCCGCTGGTTCCGATGTCGATGCCCAACAGATAGCTCATGCCCTGAGTATAAATCATCTGGCCACAGCGCCACAAAATCAGGGCGGCTTGAAGCACGCCCGGCTACTTCAGGCCCGGCCGAGCCGGCGTTGTGCGACTCTCAGATCCCGACCACGACTTTTCCGGTGTGCCCGTGTGTTCCCGGCGGCTCATAATCCTTAGAATCTTCGATCATGCGACTGGACGAACTGGCGGCGAAAATCGAGGCGGAACTGGTGGGGGATGGTTCAATCCAGATCACGTCGGCGGCGAGCCTGGAAGACGCCGAACCCGGACAGATCGGTTTCCTGGCCAATCCGAAATACCATCGGCAGCTCCAGACCACCCGCGCTTCGGCGGTGATCGTCGGGCCTGGAGTGACCAGCAATCGCCTGGCCCTGCTCAGAACGGCCGACCCCTACTACGCCTTTGCCCGCGCCGTCGTGCTGCTGCACGGACATCGCCAACACCCGCACCAGGGCGTGCATCCCAGGGCCAACGTCGATCCCACCGCCACCATCGGGCAGGGCAGCGTGGTGTATCCGGGCGTGTACATTGGCCCGCGGGCCAGAGTCGGGGCCGACTGCATCCTCTACCCCAACGTCGCGATCTACGAGGACTGCCTGATCGGCGACCGCTGCATCATCCACGCCAATGCCGTCATCGGTGCCGACGGCTACGGCTTCGCCACTCACCAGGGCGTGCATCACAAGATCCCTCAGATCGGCAACGTCGTGATCGAGGACGATGTGGAGATCGGAGCCGGCAGCGTGATCGCGCGGGCGGCGATGGGCAGCACCGTGATCGGCAGGGGAACCAAGATCGACGCGCTGGTGATGATCGGACACAACACCCGCATCGGACCCCACGGGCTGCTGGTGGCTCAGGTTGGCATCGCAGGAAGTGTCAGCGTCGGACATCACGTGACGATGGCCGGGCAGGTGGGCGTGGCCGGGCATTTGAAAATCGGCGACAACGTCACCATCGCCGCCAAGGCCGGCGTCATGAGCGACATCCCCGACCAGACGATCGTGATGGGCGTGCCGGCGATGCCCGCCTCCCAGGCCAGGCGCGTCTACAGCATCTTCACCCAACTGCCGGAGCTGCTCGAGCGGCTCAAGGCCGTCGAGCAGCAGGTCGAAGAGCTGGCCGACAGCGGCGACACGCCCCTGGCGTAGGCGGCCTACTTCTGGCGGAAGACGATTCGCCCGCGGGTCAGGTCGTAGGGACTGAGCTCGACCTTCACGCGATCCCCCGGCAGGATGCGGATGAAGTGCTTTCGCATTTTTCCCGACACGATGCCCAGGATCTCGCGGTCGGAGTTGTCCAGCTTCAGCTTGAACATCGCGTTGGGCAACGCCTGCGTCACGGTTGCTTCTACTTCAATTGGCTCTGATTTGGCCACTCGGCGGTTCCTCCAGACGTCAGCTTAAGGTTCTCAAGCAGCGACGCGCAGACTTCATGCTACGGTCTGGGGGCCAATCCAGCAAGAACGGCGGCGGGTTACTGCAAAAGCGGTGGATGGAACCACAGATCAACGCGGATGAAGACGGATGCCGCGGCTGATGTGTGTTCAGCGCCTTCATCAGTATCGCGCCGTGGGAAATAGAAAAGGGCCGCTCGTTGTTACGAGCGGCCCGCGTGAATGCTACGTCTTCTTCAAGAGAGGAAGCCGTGCGGCTATCAGGCACGACGGCGCCGAGCCAGCAGGCCCAGAGCACCCACCGCCGCCAATCCCATCGGCTCGGGGATGATCGTGAGCGTAACCGGATCACCGCCAACCGTGTTCTGGCCGGAAACGCTAACCCCGTCCTGCCGATAGAGCGAGGCCTGGAAAATGCCGGTGATGTTCGGGCGAATCGCTCTCAGTTCGGTCGTCTGGCCCGGAAGAGCTGCAGGCGAGACCGTGAAGTTGATCGTCGCCAAAAGGAACTGCTCGGCATCCGTGCTGGTGCCCAAGGTAACGCGCTCTCCGTTGACTCCAAACGTCCCCACAACCCCCGGATCAGCACGAGCAAACAGCAGTGTGGGAGTCGCAGTCGACGCGGCACCCTCGCGACCGATATCCAAATCTCCGTCGCCGTCAACATCCACCGCCGTGCCGCCGGAGAATGCACCGGTTCTGAACGGATCATGAACTTGGCCCGGTGCGAAGTCACCCAACGCGCCGCCTGTCGAGCTGCGCAGAGCGGCGTACGCATTGTGCATCGCCTCGTCATCCACGCCGTTGGTTCCTGTCACAACACCGTACAACTGAAGCTGAACCACGTCGCCCGGATTGACGACGGCCGACTTCCCAGCACCAGGGCCAGCCCCGGCAAGACGAAGGTCAAGCACCAAGGCAGCCTGAGCGGCCGAAGCTCCTGCCAGGCCGGCGGCGGCAGCACCCACGAGCAACGCTTTTCTCATACCCCGGAGATTAAACATGTCGCATCCCTCTCTCTTAGAACTGGGTTTAACCGACTCCCACTTTGTCCGTTTATGCATACTACCTCAAAGTGGTTACGAATGCTAGAAGAAAGTTCACAATTTTTATGAACCCCGCCGTCGCCTCCTTGTGCAAACCAAAGCCCCTGCCCCCAACAGACCGATTGCCGTTGGCTCGGGCACCGCGCCAGCCTGGATGGCTCGCAGCGCCGCCGTGTACGCCTCCCCGTAGCGCTCGGTGTGTTCAGCAATTACAGCACTTGCCAGCGGTCCGCTTTGATTGACGTAGGCGTTGTCGATCAACGCGTAGTCAGTCGCGTCAATCGACCCGCTATAGTCAAAGTCGCCGTTGATCCAGCCGGACAGGCTGTTGACATACCCGTTGTCGATCAGCGAGTAGTCGGTCGCATCGATTGTGCCGGACAAGTCCGCGTCGCCAAAATAGGTAAACTTGACCAGGATCTCATTACCGGTAAGGGTTTGTCCGGAGAAGTCGGTATAGATTGGCCCCGATCCGCCAACCTGCGACAAGTCATTCTTGATCACGCCCAAGCCGTAAAGGAAGCTGCCGGCGGTGGTGTTGAGGGCGTTGGCGCGAGTCGAGCCGATGCCCATGCCAAGCCAGTCGAAGTTCCCGCCGTTTTCCAGAGCGGCCTTGACCTGTGCGGTGACGCTGGTGAGGCTGCCGGTGTTGATAACCAGGTCGTTATCGTTCAGATCCAGACGAGCGGTGGGAGCAGTTCCGCCAGCAATCGTGAGGTTGTTTACACGGCTGGTGCCGCTGTTGGTGCCATTGACTTGGATTGCCACCGTGCCGGCGTTGACGGACAGATTGCCATTGAGGCGAATATTCTGGGCTGCGAAGAACCCCGCGCCGACTTTGGTCAGGCCGTTGACGGTGCTCAGGCCGCTGTCGTTGATGTCGCCGTTGAGCGTGAGGGTGCCGGTGTCGACGCCGACGACGCCCGCCTGCACCACGAACCACGATCCGTTCCAGGTGTTGTTGCCGGAGATGCTGCGGATCTGCCCATTGGGCGCGATGGGGGAGCCCAGCCCGAAAAAGCCGGAGACGGCCCCGGTATTAACCAGCTCGAGCGCGCCGTTATTGGCGGTGGCGACGATCGCCAGGCCATTCAGGGCCGCGGCCGAGGTGGCGCGGACGACCCCGCCATCCACTTCCAGCCCGCTGCCGGCGCCGAAGGCGTTATTGCCGCTGAGGGTGAGGGTGCCTGTGCCGCCCTTGAAGACGAACGCGTTGGCCGGGGTGCTGATGGGTGCGGAGATGGTGTGTCCGCCGACCACTGTCACTTGGACATCCGCCGCCGATCCCACGCCCAGGGTGAGGCTGCTGCTGCCGGTAATGTTGTAGGCGTTGGTGGGGTTGTTGATGGTCAGGGTACCGATGGTGACCGGTGCGGTGAGGGTGACGTTGGCCGGGGCGGTGATGGAGGTACCGAAGGTGGCAGCGCCGCCGCCGTCGGGCGGGGTTGCCGGGGACCAGTTCGCCGCCACGCTCCAAGTGCCGCTGCCCGTGGCGATCCAACTGGCGCTGGTCTGGGCGAAGCTGACGACTGGCAGGGCCAGTCCAGCGGCCGCCGCCAGAAGTTGCAGCCTGCTCTTACCCACTTTTGACATTTGCCACCTCCTGAGTTGAGGGTGTTCACTTTGACGTCAGGACCTGCGGATCATGATGATCCCGCTTCGTTGCGACTACGCAACGACCCGACGAAAACCGACATCAATTCACGATGGCCAGCATCAGAGGACAAGACATCGATGCGACAGGCCGACCATGGCAGCACAACCGCCCGGAAACTGGAGCGAACACCCCGTATCCGGCGAAGTCTACCACGTGCTGCTCAGAGCCTGCAAGAAAATTCTTCGCCCGCCGGGCCGGGAGCCTCTCGGCGAATTCACAGGGATTTTCGCGATTTCCGGGCATTTGACAAACTCTTCCTGACTTGCCGAAAGCGCCCAGTTGTTCAGAACTGGACGTTTCGGTCACAGGTATCAGCGACAGATCTTCACACTGGGGGCCGAGCCGGGGCCTACACCGCCCGCCGACGCCTTCTGCTTCGACTGCGGCCCAGGCACAACAGCCCGCCGCTGGCGGGCAGCAGCAATCCCGCCGGCTCGGGGATCATGATCCCCGGCCCGCCCAGCGAAGCCCACGTCTGGCCCCACTGCCCCCACAACGCTGGCGGCGAGCCGCTCTGCTGCCAGTTCAGCACCATCAGGTTCATGTCGATCAGATCCACCAAACCGTCGAAGTTGAAATCCGCCATCGACCAGCGGTCCACACTGCTGTTCCAGTGCGAGGCCAGGGCGTACAGGTCGCGGGAATCGACCCGCCCATCGAAGTTCGCATCGCCGTCAATCAGGCTCGTGACCCCCAGCTCGCCACGCAGCACCTGCATGTCGCTGAGCAGCGGCCCGCCCGCGCCATCGGGATCGACGTGATCGATGATGTCATCATCGGTCAGCTCGGCGTAGATCGGGTCGATGTTGTAATTGACCAGCACCTGCTCGAGCGTCAGGCTGTACGGGGCCACGCCGATCAAGGCATCCAGTTCGCGGGCGTCGGCGCGGCTCACCTGCCCGTCGTTGTTCACGTCGCCCTTGTGCAGCTTCAGCGCGTCGATCTGTGCCTGCGACCAATTGCCGCCACCGAAGGGCCTGGCGGTGCCCACCAGCGCCTGAAGCGTCGCGTTGAAGGTGTCGATCGCCTGATTCTTCTTCAGCTTCCCAAGCCTTACCCCGTCTTCGCGGCGAATCTGGATGTTACTGGAACCGGCGTAGCCGGTGGTGGGATTCGGCGAGATCGTGTCAATCGTCGCGCCCTTGAGGAAAAACGCCACGTCGTCGCGGTCCATGGCGCGGAAAACCGGGGCGGCGTTGGTGCTGGCCGGGTCGATGTTGCCCGAGCCGTTGAAGTCGGTCAGCACGATCAGGTCGTCGCTGGACAGCGAGCCGAACACGTTGCCGACCGGCGCCGTTCCGTTGATGTTGCCCAGCGCCTCCGACGCCGCGTACGCCTGCGCCAGCTCTTCCACATCCTGAATGTCCCGCACACCATTGCCGTCCATATCGCCGGCCAGTACCGTGCGAGCGGTGATGGTGATCTGTTTGGTGGGCGTGCTGGAGCCGGAACCGATCACCGGAACATCGAGGGCGAAGATGCGATATCGCACTTGGCCATTGGCCACGTCGCCGTTGAAGCCGAGCGTTCCACCGTTGATCGGGTCGGTGGAGGGATCGATCCAGTTGAGTCTGCTCTTGAGGTTGCGTGCGCCAAGGGGAGGATCATTGGCCACCAGCAAGTCGTACAGGGACTGGTCGAATCCTGCCGGCGCGTTGCTCCAGGTCTGCGTGCCGCCGTCGAATTCCTTGCTGACCTTCATGACCTGCGCCGGGATGAAGCCGGCATCGATGACCGCGTCGGCCGGCGTGATGGCGTTGCTGGGGTAATTGCTGACCGACTGGCGGATGTTGTTGAGGAACTTGCGGTGAATGCCGACCGAGCTCGCATCAGTCTGCTCAAACGTATCGCCCCAGATAAGCTTGTTGGGGTTGGCTTGGTCCTCGGCGACGGTGCCGCGACGATCGGGCTTGCCGTCGCCGTTGGTGTCGATGCCGATGACGGTCACCGCCTGTGCCGCCGACCACATCTGGTAGCGGCCGTTGGTCACGTTGTATGCGGTCGGCTGGACGAAGCCGTCGTCTACCGGACCGGTATCATCTTCGCCCAGCCCGGCGTTGTGCTGCTCGGCCCAGTCGATCTTCAGCACGCGCATCGGATCGGTCCGTGCAGCGCTGGGGATGCTGCCGTCCAGGTTCATCAACCCGCGATCGCCGACGTCTCCGACGGAGATGTTCGGGCTGATGGCCATGCGGTTGTTCACGACGGTGGGTCGCACGCCCGAGCCGCCCGAATTTTTGTCGCTGAAACGCATCAGCGGCCCGATTCGATGCTCCTTGGGCTGCTGGCTGTCGGGCCTGGCCGAGTCCACGCCAAACAGATCCAGGTCCGGGCGCATTTCGTCGCCGGGGCGAATCGAGACCGCGGCGCCGTTGACGTCGGTGATGGGGCGGGTCACGCCGGCTGCATCCACGTAGCTGTCCAGGGTAAAACCGGCCAGGGATCGGCGATCGCGCTCCCCGCCGCCCCAGGACGGGTCGATGTCGGTGTTGTTGGTTCCCTGATTGCGTGTTCCCGAGCCGATCTCGCGGGTGACGGTGTTGAAGTTGGCGCCGTTGGGCAGCCTCCCGACGCCATTCAGCCAGCGAACTTCGTTGTCGGTGAGCCTGGCCAGGCCGGTTCCCGGGTTGGCCGCCACCGCGAACGGCACGATCGCCAGGGTCTCATTGCGGAGATAGCTTGTGCCCGGGTCTCCGCCGGTTTCCCCGGCGATGACGCTGCGGTTGGCCAGGGCCTGAAAATTGGTGCCTCGGCCGCCCAGCAGCGGGTTGTACGCCTTCTGTCCCAGGCCGTAACCGGCGTTTTCATTGCCCGGAGTCGGCGGGAGATTGCGCGGACGGCGGTCCGGCGAAGCCGTGCCCGGAAGATCATCCGCCGCGAAGGCCTGGAACGACCGCACGTCCGAGTACCCGATGCGGACATTCGGCGGCTCATACGCCGCGTACCCGCCGGGATTCGTCGAAGTGTTCCCGTTACCGTCGATGATGTACGTCGTGCGGTTGATCTGCGCCCAACCCATCCGCCATCGAGGCGCCGACTGGCTGGCCTCCTCCGGCGGCAGCTCGTTGCCGAACGGATTGCCTCCGCCCAGGAACAATCCCCCGCCCTTGACCACCGCCAAGATCCCGTTGATCGATCCGGTTTCATGGTACTGATAGACGATCCGGTCGGCGGTTTTGATGTTGTCGATGTTGGGATTGCCGGTGCTGGCCAGCTTGTCTCGCAGCCCGATGTACTGCGCCGCGCCCGCGTTGCTGGTATAGAGCGTGCGACCGATCCGCAACTGCGCCGTGCCCAGTCGCCACAGCCCGTTCTGTTCACCCGTGGGCCAGTTGTTGGAGTTGGTGGTCGCGCCACGGGTCAGCGCGCCCAGGGCCGTGGCGCCGGAGGCGGAGACCTGATATTCCACCGGGTCGGCCAGCGGCGCGCCACCGTCATTGATCACATTCGCCCTGCCTGTGATCGCGCTGGCGGCCATCATCGCCGCTGTCACCAATGCCGCCCGCTGCGCGCGGAACTCTGTCGGCGACTGGTTTTTCATGACTTGCTCCTTTCGTGTTTTGCGTGTTTGAACCGCCGGATCGTCAAGCGACAGGCCAATGCTGGCCCCCTAATCCGCCGGCACTCCCGAGATCAATGGCTCGCCCTCCAGCGAGTACACCTTCGTGCCCCATTGCCATCTTGGGTTGTCCAGCGTCTGCTCGATCGTTTTGCACTCCACGTGCCCGTCGCAGTACAGGAAGTTGGTGCGGGCACGCGCCCCGCTGCCGTGGTTACGCCCGATCCAGCTCAGACGGTTCCGATCCGCCAGCGGGGGATAGGCAGGCGCCACGGCCAGCTCGAATGGCCGGCTCACAAAATTGGGATTGATCGTGCCGATCGAGTTCAGGTCGTATTCCCCGCCGCCAATCTTCTGGAATCCGTGCACGGGACGGTGGCTCTTGCACACGCCGTCGTCGTTGACCGAAACGATCTTCCACGATTCGTGGAATTCGGTGGCCAGGATCACGTCCGCAACCTTGCTGATTCTCGAGGCCTTGACGTACTGAGAGCGGCGAACCACGCTGCCTTCGTCATTGCGGACCGAATAGGCGAACTTGTTGCGGGCACAGACCGCCTCGTTGACCGTGTACGCACAACGCCGAACCTGATTGTCCACCACATCCGCATCGGCATTGGGATCCCGGACCTGCCCGGCAATCATGTCCGAGGGCGCCGGATTGGTTGGCGGCAGTCCCCCCTCCCATGGCAGCGACGGGCAGACAAACGCCGACTCCGACACCACGCCCTGTTTCTTGCCCGTGCTGTAGATGAACCAGGACCAGTGGGTGTAGCCGCGTTTGGGCGTCTCGGCCGTTCCGCCCATCACCACAGGAGACCCCGGACCCGTGTTGTACACGTAGGCCGCGGGGTAGGTCTGGCGGTTCTCGGCAAGATAGATGTTGAATCCCTGCCCGATGGCGCGAAGGTTGGCGGCGCACTTGATCGCCTTGCCGGCCTCCCGCGCCTTGGACAGCGCCGGCAGCAGGATGCCGATCAGCAGCGCAATGATGCCGATCACCACCAGCAGCTCGACCAGGGTAAAGCCGGCATGGTTCGCACAACGGTCGCGCCTCCCGCGCATGAATGGCTCCTTTCGCCAGTTGCTGGCTCGGCTGTGCCGCAGAACAGTTCGCGGCAAGCCCGCCTCGATGGCGGCGAAAGGTACGGACCGTTTGTTAGCAGTGCGCGAATTGCATGCGAGGGATGCGCCAAGTTTGCGGATCGACGGTCGCGCTCAAGCGTCAGCCGATGCGGCCGCGGCGCGACGCGCGGCGGGGCGGCCTCAGCACACAGCCCACAACCGCCACAGCCACCGTTGCTGCCGCCGGCTCGGGGATGTGCCCCGACTGGATCGCCGCCAGCGCCGACACATACGCCTGCCCGAATCGCATCCGGCGTTCTGCAAGCAGTTGCTGAATCTGACCCAGTGGAAGCCCCTGGTTGATGAAGGCGTTGTCGATCAGCGCGTAGTCGGTGGCGTCGATGATGCCGTTGTAGTCGAAGTCGCCATTGATCCAGCCACTCAAACGGTTCACGTAGCCGTTGTCGATCAGGCTGTAATCGGTGGCGTCGATTTCACCGGACAGATCCGCATCGCCGAAGTACGTGTATTTGACCAGGATCTCGTCGATGCTCAGCGGCAGCCCGCCGAATTCACTGTAGATCGGCCCGCTGCCGCCAACCTGATCCAGGTTGTTTCGCAGCACGCCCAGGGCGTACAGGAAGCTGCCGGCCAACACATTGCGCTGCCCGGCGGTGCTGGAGGCGATCCCGTTGCCGTTCCAGTCGTACGCTCCGCCGTTCTCCAGCCCCGCCCTGATCAGCGCCGTGATCGCGCTCAGATTGCCGCCGTTGATGATCAGGCTGGTGTTGCTCAGGTCCAGCTTCGACGTCGGCGCCGCGGGCGTTCCGGCCAGAATCACATTGTCCACGCGCGAAATCGCGTCATTGTCCGGCGCCACCTGCGACACCCGCAGCGTCCCGCCGGCCACCGTCAGCGGGCCGTCCACCAGCATCGACACGCTGAACTGGCTGGTGCCGCTATCGAACAGGCTGGAACCGACGTTCATCTGCCCCGCGCCGACTTTGGTGATCGGGAAGCTCAAGAGCGTGCTGGTGTTGGTCGTCAGCGCGCGGATGACGGTAAGCGTGGCGCCGCCGTCCACCCCGATCGTGTTGCTCACGGTGCCGATTCCCGCAAGACGACCGCCCCAGACATTGTGCCCGCTGAGACTCCGCAGCGCCCCCAGCCCATCCACGCCGTCGCCGCGGAACACAAACAGCTCCCCGTCGGGGATGACCACGTTGTTCTCCAGCCCGATCGCGCCGCCATCGAACGCCTCCGACTGCCCCGCGATCGACCCTGCCGCGTTGTTGCTGCGGAGCACGACCATCCCCTGGCTCACCGACAGCGCGCCGGAGTAGTCGTTGTTGCCGCTGAGCACAACCGTCCCCAGGCCGGATTTGATGAAGTTTCCGCGGTGCAGGTTTCCGGCGAAGCTCACCGTCGCCGTGCTGCTGTTGTTGAACGTGGCCCCGTCCAGGTCCACCTCGCCGCTGAAGGTTACCGGATTGCTGCCGACGAACTGGAGCGTGCCATCCGACAGGAGCATGGGATTGGCGATCGTCCGCGGCGCCAGTGCGTTGAAATAGACGATGAACGGCACGCGGGTTCCCGTGGTGTCGAAATTGGGGGACATGCTGAACGTGCCGGTCCCGAACGCCTGATCGTTGCCTACCTCCAGTGTTCCGCCGTCGGTGTC
The DNA here is from genome assembly GCF_050410795.1 of Fontivita pretiosa. GTDB lineage: Bacteria > Planctomycetota > Phycisphaerae > Tepidisphaerales > Tepidisphaeraceae > Fontivita > Fontivita pretiosa. The sequence continues at coordinate 3,802,661 of NZ_CP191258.1, forward strand.
GAACCCGCCGCTGAACGTGTTGGCGCTGTTGAGCGTCAACCACAAGGATCTGGAGATTCCCGGCGTGATCGTGAGGGTCGTGCCCATTCTCCCCGGGCCGCTGGCCACGCCGTTGAGCACGAAGCGATTCACCCCCGCGTTGATCGCCTGCCAGCGCAGATCGGATTCGCCCGAGATCTGGATCGAGCCGTTCATGGTGAAGGTTCCATTGGCGCCGGCGAAGTTGCGGATCATGGCAAAGCCGTCGCCGCGGACGATCAGCCCGCGATCCATCGTGACCGCGCCTGCGCCGGCGTCGGGGCCGAACGTCACGCCTCCGAATCCCGCCGCTCCCAGCACCGGGTCGTGCTGAAGCGCGTTGCCCGCGTACAGCTCGATCGGAGTGTTGGACGATCCGTAAGGCCCGGGCGTGTTATTCAGCACATTGCCCCTGAAGCGGCTCAGGCCGTTGATCCGGGTCACGCCGGTGTAATCGCTGACGCCGTTGGCGAACCAGGTTCGCCCGCCGATCTTGGTCACGCCGCCGCTGCCGTGGATCGCTCCGTTGCTGGTCAGCGCTCCGGGAGTCAGCAGGAACAGCTCCTGAGCGCCAGCATCGATCTGGGCGTTGATCACGTTGCCCACGCTGGCGTTGATCTCGTTGGCGGTGGTGTAGCCGGAGGTAGCGCTGAGGATGACCCCGCCGTCCACGTGCAGCGTTCCGCCGTTGACGGTGATGCCGTTGACGCCGTTGCCGCCCGCGTCCAGCCCCGGCGCCAGCACCAGCGTGTTGATCCGCGTTCCCGCGGGCACGTTGAACGTGCGGTTGAGCGTATTGCTGGTCAGCCGGACGTTGGTCGCGGAGGTGGCGCCGCTGAAATCCACCGCCTGACCCGTCAGCATCTGTACTCCGTTTGCGCCGTACGTGACCAGATTGGTGAATTCGCTCTCGATGCCGATGAAGCTGGGGTTCTGGTTGTTGGCGTAGGCGAAGGGAATCACGCCGTTGCGCAGCAGCGCCGCGCCGTTGGCGATGAAGAGGTTTCCGACGTTTGGTCCTGGAGTCTGGCCAAGGTTCTGCGCGCGGATGGCCAGTCCTGCGCCGTTGTTTCGAGTCAGCGCGCCGGTCGTCAGCGACGATCCGGCCCCGCCGGGACGGATCAGCACGTAATTCGTGCCTCCTTCCATGGTCCAGGCGCCGATGGTTTCGTTGTTGGGCGCGAAACTGCTGCCAATGAGGTTGATCGCCGCCCCGCGCGAGATGTACGGCGTGGTGTCGCCGATGCGGTTCACCGTCGCTGCCGCGCCGCCCTGGGCCAGCACCAGCGTGCCGCTGTTGTGGATGGCGGTGGCGCTGGCGAAAGCGCCGTCGTCGGCCAGGCTCGTCGTTCCCAGCCCCAGCCGCAACACGCCACCGTAGCTGTTATTCCCCGTAAACGTCCCCAGCCCGCGCGCAATCGTCAACGTGCCGCTGCCGGCCAGGCTGCCGCTGAAGGTATACCCGATCGTATCGAGGGTGATCGTGCTGGTTCCGCTGGCGGTGAAGCTGCGCGCGGTGGTGAAGCCCGTGCCGTACAGAAGCAGGTGCCCGTTGTTCAGCGTAATGCTGTTGGACGGATCGCCGAACCCCGAGTCGTCGAACAGGTTGCTGTAGCGGCCATTCGTGATCGTCAGCCCGCCGGAAAAGTATTGCTCGGTGCGCACGGCGACGGGCCCGCCGCTGACCGTCAACCCGCTGGTCCCGGCCAGTTTCAGATCAAAATCCACGTCGCCCAGGACGGTTCCGAAGTAGATATCGCTGCGCGGATCGCGAGGGAAGTTGTTGACTTCGATGGTGGGATTGATGCCCGAAAACACGAGCGTGCCGACGCCCAGCGTCGGCCCGCGGATCACCGCGCCAAGCGGATCCGACAGCACCAGCCGGTTGATCCGGAACGTCCCATCGACCACCACCGACCCGCCGACGTTGAAGATGTCAATGATGGCGGTGGCGGCCTCGCCGTCGGGGATGCCCGGGGAGCCGGTCCAGTTGTGCGCCACGCTCCACAGATCCCCATCTTCGCCAAACCACGTGAACACGCCGTCGGCGCGGCCAGACGCCACGCCCACGCCGCGCGATTCGCCAATAAAGTTCAGCCGGTTATTCGAGATCAGCCTCGCGCCGGAGACGATCCGCCCGTCCGTGTAGTGCGTTCTGATGAACGGCCCGGCCCCTTCATCAAATGCCTGCCCCTCGGGCGCCAGCACCGCAATCGCGATGGCTGCAACGGCGGCTCTTAGCCCCTGTGATCTTCGCGGGCGAGCAGACAGATCAAGCCAGCGGCGGGGTGTGCGATCCATGCGGACCCTCCTGAGGACCTCTCGATGCATGGGATGCGGGATGCAACGACGGTTTTCACGACGTCCGGCGGCTACAACTTCACGTCACGGCGTGGAATGCGCTCCCGGGTGTTCACGGCCCTTGATGCACGCGATGATATAGGTGATGCCCCCGCGACGCAACAAAATCCCCAGACCCCAGAGCTACAGTTGGCTCTCCTGGCGGGCGATGATGTCGTACATCTCCTGTGGGGTTGTAGCGGCATTGAGGGATTGGCGGAATTTGTCGATTGTCATGAGCCGGCTGATCCGCGCCAACGCGTGGATGTGGGCGCCGGTCTTGTCCGGTGGGCTGGTCAGAAGCCAGATGATCGTCACCGGCCGGCCATCGATCGACTGAAAATCAATCGGCTCGGCCGGCTTGCCGATCGCCATCACCAAATCGCTGGTTCCATTGGTCTTGCCGTGCGGGATCGCCAGCCCGTTGCCGATTCCCGTGGTCCGGGTCGATTCGCGGTCCAGAACCGCCTCGAGAACGCGCTGGGCGTCGGAGATCTCGCCATTCTGGGCCAGCAGTTCCACCAGTTCAGTGATCGCGTCGGTCTTGTTCCGCGAAGCCAGAGGTATCTTGATGTTCTGCGGCTTGAGGATTTCCGTCAGGCGCATGGGTCACGACTCCGGATCCGGCCTATACGCGTGGCCGTAAAAAGGCCGAATCGTATCACTCAGGGGACTCACAGGCAAAGCGCCGCCTACGCCGCGCTGAAGGGGCGTGGCCAGTTTTGGGGGAGGTGTTCCGAATAGAGGTACAATACCTTCTGTTGTGGGAGTTGTTCGTGTGGCGGGCAAGGAGTGGCCCGCAAGGAGCATGGCCATGGATCGGCAAGTTCATCTTCCTGTCGAGCAGTTCATTCAGCGGATGCAGATCGAATTCGAGCAGACGATGCGTCGGGTGGCCGAGGCGGTCAATCAGGCCCCTGACGGACAGTGGATCAACGGCAGCGAAGTCCAGGTGCTGGAGGCGATGACGGAGTTTCGGCGTAAAACGTTCGAGACGGCGTTGCAGATGCGGATTGACGAGGCGGAGGGGACTTTTTCCCCCGGTGGACCGGCAAACCCTCAGGAAAAAGCAGAACAAGGGAAGCGCCTTACGCTCGACGCTGAGCGTCAACGGACGGGTGCAGCTTCGCCGCCGGCACTATCACTCCCGCGGCGAAGGCAACGTCACGCCCAGCGATGATCTGCTGGATGTGGTTCATGACACGATCAGTTTGGCCACGCGGCAGTTGTGCTGCCAGTTGAACCGAGCCTCGCGTAGCTTCGAGATGACGGCCCAGAACCTGAAAAAAGCGGCGCAACTGAGCCTGTCCCACGAGACGGTGCGGCAGGCGGTGGAGAGCGACGGCAAGGCGGTGCTGGAACAGTCGCGCAGGGGGCAGCTTGGGCCGACCTGGCACGCCAGCCAGTGCAAGCGTCCCGATGACGGGCGGTCGTTGGTCTACCTCAGCAGCGACGCGTTTATGGCACCGACGATCACCGACGCCCAGAAGCAGGCCCGCCGCCGCAAGGTGCTGGACAAACGCAAGGGCCGCGGAGGCCGCAAACACCGCCTGGGGCCGGTCAAACGTGGAACCGATCAGCGTTACAAGGAGTTCAAGGCGGTGATGTTCTACGACCACGAGTTGGAGCACAAACACGTGTCGGTGACCCGAGGCGATTGCCGCAGTGCAGGACGACTGATGAGTCGGGAGGCCTGGCGACTGGGATTCGCGGCGGCGGACCAGCGTGTGGGCAATATCGACGGCGGACCCTGGATCATCAACCAGATCCAGCGGCAAAGGCTCAAGATGACGGCGGTCGGGCTGGACTTTTTCCATCTGAGCGAAAACGTTCACAAGACCCGGCGAATCGTCTTCGGCGAAGATGACGCCCAAGGTCGGCGGCAGGCCGAAGACCTGCTGCACACGGTCAAGCACGAGGGATACGAGCCGATGCGAGAGAAACTGATGCAACTTCGCTCCAAGACACGCCGAGCCAAGCGACAGGAAACGGACCGGCTCATCGAATATGTGTCGGATCGCAGAGAGATGATCCGCTATCCGCAATTCCTGGCCAACGGCTGGCACATCGGCAGCGGGCCGATGGAGAGTCAATGCCGTGTTGTGCCTCACCGGGTGAAGGGTGCAGGCAAACGTTGGGACCCCGACAATGCCGAAGCGATCATGGCCTTGGAAGCCATGTACCAAAGTGGGCAGTGCTCAGCCTACTGGAAGCTGGCGATGTGCGGTCGAAATTAGGCGGTCCCGAAAAACTGGTCACGCCCCAGCACCACCGGGACGGACAAGGTCGTGCGCAAGTTCGTCTACGACGACAACGGCAACCCTGAGGTGTCCTACTACGTCTGGACCAACGGGACGTCCACCAAGACAGTCGTCGAGCGGATGGACTACAACGATGATGACCGCGTGACGACGATCCGCCGCTACGAGATCACCGGCGACGTCAGCACCTCGCTGACGACGAGCGGTTATGTTACCTACCTGAACGGCCAGACCCCGCTGACGACGACCAGTACCACGTACAGCGACAATGGTCAGGTGAGCAAGAGGACGGATGAGTATGGCCGTGACACATTCTTTGATTACGACGCCCGAGGGAATCTGATCCGCACCCTCTACCCGGATAAGACGGAGGTCCGCACGGCCTACGACGCCATGAGCCGCGTCGAATGGCAGACGGACCGCTATTACACCGGCGCGACCTCTCTTGCGAGCCCCGACAACACGACACGGGCGCGGGCGACGAAGAACATCTACGACGAGTTGGGGCGGGTGAAAGAAGTCCAGCGCATCGACGGCGTCGTCGTGAAGGTCGAAAATGATCCCAATACGGCTGCCAGCAACGTCAACCGCAGCATCTTCGATGCGTCCGCCTCCAGCCTGGCAACTGTTTCGATCGCCAAAACCATCTATGACAGCGCCGGACGGGTCAAGATGCAGATCGGCACCGGCGGCCAGCGCACTCAGTATGCGTATGATGCCGCCGGACGGGTGACGAGCGTCACCAATGAACTCAGCCAGACGACGGGATATTCATATTACGAAGACAGCGTCAACGACAAGCGATGGGACGTTGTCACCGACGCTCTTGGCCACAAGGCCCGCACCGATTACGATGCGCTGGGACGAGTGATCAAAACGACGTACGACGACGACAACGACGGTGCTGGTGATCCGGACATGGAGCCCGCCGACGCTGACGACAGCTTCGTGGAGACGACGTACACCTACTCGATCGTCGGCAACGACACGGTCAAGTACTACCGCCAGCGCAAGAGCAGCGAGGGCGCCATCTACAACGAGAGCGAGTACGACCTCGGCGGGCGACTCAAGGCCGCGACGCTGCCTAACCCGAGCGACCCGACGAGCGGCACGGGACGGGTCCGCTGGGAGTACGGCTACGACGTGTACGGCAACCAGACGCTTCAGCGCGATCCGCTAGACAACGACCTTGGCGGTACTCAGAACCGCGAGACGACGTTCGCTTACGACGCCCAGCATCGCCGAACCGGCCGCACACTGCCGGGCGGGCAGAGCGAGAGCTTCGCCTATGACAGCAAAGGCCGCCTTAGCCTGTACACGGACTCCAAAAGCCAAAAGACAAAGTACAAGTATTTCGAGTCCGGCGTCAACGCCGGTCGGATCGACGAGAAGCAGTATTTCACCCCAAGCCAAAACCCGGATACGGACACGCCGACCGAGAAGATCGTCTACACTTACGACAACCTTGGGCGCATCTTCACCGCCAAGGACTACTCCGGCACGACGCAGGACCGCAAGACGACCAACACCTACGACGCCGAAGGCCGGGTGACGCAGATCGAGCAGCGGGTCACGCCGTCGGAGACGCTGGAAAGCGCTGTCAATTACGAGTACGACGCCGCCACCGGCGATCGTCGGCGCACGTACACCAGCCGCACGGACACCCGTTACGGCTACGATGTGCTGGGACGACTCAAGGCCGTCGCCGTTAACGAGCTCAACGACACCGTGCTGACGCATGTCCTGGTCACGGGGTATTCCTACGATGCCGCCGGAAACCTCAACACCGTCACCGCCCCCACCGGCGTGGTCCACGACTACGACTACGACAACCTCAACCGCCTGGACCTGCTGACGGTCAAGAAGTCGAACGGCAACAAGCTGTTCGAGCAGGACTACACGCTGACGACCGACGGCCAGCGGGATTTCGCGATCGAGAAGCGCTACGACGGCAGCTCCGGCACGCCGTTCAGCACCAACAAGGTCAATTGGGCCTACGACGGCTTGAATAGGCTGACCGAGGAAGTGCGGGACGTTGGCAACAACGGGCCGGACGCTAATGATTACAAGCACACCTACGTGCTTGATAAGGCCGGCAACCGCACGAGCAAGAGCATCGACAACGGCAACAACGGCAGCACGGAGGAGACGATCACCTACACGTACGATTCCAACGACCGTCTTACTCTTGAAGACTCGAACGTCAACCCCGACACGACCTACGGCTACGACGCCAACGGCAGCACGATCAGCAAGGCGATCAGCGGCGGTGCGACCACGGGCTACCAGTGGGACGTGCGCAACCGCCTCAAGGGCATTGACGCGAACAACAACGGATTCCTGACGGACACGAACGATGTCACGTTCACGTATGACCAGGAGAACATCCGGCTCAACAAATCCATCGTGGGAGGGGCATCGACGTACTTCACCAACGACCCCAATAATCCGACGGGCTATGGCCAAGTCCTCGAAGAGTCTTCGACCTCAGGCGGCTCGCCGACCACGACGTACACCATCGGGCAGGACGTGATCGCGCAGGCGAACAGCTCCGGCACAGTGAGTTACCTGATGGCCGACGGCCACGGAACCAACCGCGGGATCATCGATTCCAGCGCCGCCGTCACCGCGACGTACGACTACGACGCGTTCGGCAAGGCGATCGGCTTCACGGAGTCCTCTCAAGCGACGAAGCTGTTGTACGCGGGGGAGCAATTCGACTCGTCGCTGGGGCAGTACTACCTTCGGGCGCGGTATTATGACCAGGGGATTGGGAGGTTCAGCAGCTTTGACGCTTTCCAGGCGGAAGCCGACCAAGCGCAGCAGCAGCACAAGTACGCTTACGCCGGTGCTGACCCGGTGAACAAAATCGACCCGGAGGGCACGTTCTTCAGCGCCTTGGCACAGTTGGTGAGAGCCGGCATTGACGCCCTGTTGCGCGGCATCTCACTGGTCGGCGGGTTCCTAGTTCGGCAGGCAGCGTATGCGCTGGTCCGCACTCAGGTTATAGTATATCAGGCTGGTTTGCGCGTGGGCATCGCACTAGCCTCTGGAGGAGGTGCCGGGCTGCGGTTCGCCGATCGCGTTGCCCAACAACTTCGCGACCCGCGTCTGACGACTTGGGCCGGCCAGCTCACACCCAACATGGTGCGCCAGTTAGCCACGAACCCCGCTGCACAGCGATTTGCCGACATGCGAAACAACGGGAATGTTCAGATCATCCAGCGGTTGCCAGGGATGGCTCAGAACGTTTATCTTCGCATCACGATGGCGTATAATGAACCAGACAAGATCATCAGCGTTGGCATTGTGCGGGTCAACCAAGTCGCGAATCTCATCAGCAGAGGCGACTACACTCCGCTCCCTTAACACCACAACGCTGGTTCGTTCGTAAGTGACCGCCGTTTCTGAGGTGAAATCGCCGAGGTAGCGTTGTAGTGTTCGGGAGAAGTCACATGGACAAGCAGTACAAGCCAACAACGGATCCGAACGATGTGAAGTTCGCCGACTCGGTGGAGATTCTCCGCAGGAAGTCCGCCTTCGACCGCTTCGTGGACAGATTGTTCGAGCCCGAGCTTCGCCCTTTCTTCGTGTCTGACGAAGCCAACATTTTCGACATCTCAGGAGACACGACAGAAGAAATCGTGGAGAAGATTCGCCAGAGTTACGGGCGGACCCTCAACCTTGACGAACTGCGGATGCCTCTCTGGAAGCTACTCGATTTTCTTGAAGGCAAGCAAGCTCTTCTTGAGCGGTCCGAGCGAGAGGGAGGTCAATCCGCCGGATGATAGCCGGGCATCCGGTGAAGTAGAATCACCGCGATCAGTGGCATTGGATTACGTGATCGCTACCTGAACTACACCTCCGGCGCGTCGCCGATCAGCTTGGCCCAGTCCTGTCACCGGGAGCTTCTCGAAGGCGGCGATCTTCCGCCGGCCCCGGCCACGCCGCACGCGACGCGCCGTCTTGGCTTCAACCTCGTCGGCCGCCTCGGCGTCGCCGGGCAGATCCCGAGGATGCAGATCCAGCGGCCGCGATTCCAGTTCCTCGGCGAAGCCCAGCAGCATCTGGGCCAGGTCCTGCGGCGAGCTGAGCTGATCGGCCTTGGGGGCGTAGTACCATTTGCGCAGCCGCAGCAGCTCCATCTCGGCGCGCAGGAACTTGATCTGCCACGCGTCACGCTCCTGCGCCAGCGACCCGATCCGACGTTCGCGTTCGATCAGCAACCGCTTCAGCGTCTGCGGATCATCGGGCAGAGAATCGATCGCCGTGTCGTCCATGACGGTCGGCGGGGTGTATCACAACGGGCCTGTGCAGCGCTAGTGGATAACTCGAAGAAAATATTTTTTTCCCGCGTCGATCACTCGCGCGTCGATCACTCGCGTCGATACCGCTTGACGCGCTTGACGCTTTTCAGATCGATCCCGTCCAGCATCATCGCCAGCTCGCTGGCTCGCAGCTGAACCGACCGCTGCGACGGCTCCACCCTCGGCAGCTTGAACGTTCCCTCCTCGAGGCGCTTGTACCACAGGGCGTAGCCATCCTTGTCCCAGGAAAGGACCTTGAGCCGATCCCCGCCACGCGAGCGGAAGATGAACAGGTGCCCCGAGAGCGGATCATCCCCCGTCACCAGCGCCGCCAACTCCGCCAGGCGATCGAACGAACAGCGCATGTCCGCCGGCGCCACCGCCAGCCAAATCCGCGTGGTCGGCGCCAATCGATCCAGTTGCTCAAGCGTTGGCAGGCCGATCACGGGCGTGACTCCAATGCCTCGATCAGCTCCAGGAACAGTTCCCGATCGAAGCCGCGACGGACGATCAGCCGCCGCTGCCCCGCCAGGCAGACCTCGATCGCGCCATCGGCGTCAACATCGTCCTCGTCATCGTCTGCAGGCCGAGACCGCTTCGGTTCGCCAACAAGCTTCACCGGCTTGAAGACCTCCGCGCCGCCTGTCAGCCGCCGCCGCCAGGCGAACAGCGACGAGGCCGGGATCCCGCGCTGGCGGCAGAACACCGAGACCGGCAATCCGCTGGCCCGCTGGTCCTCCAGCAGCCTGCGCCAGCGTGTGGCCGCGTCGGGCTTCCCAGGTTGATTCTGGTCCGGCTCGGCAACGACCGATGTGTTCTGGTTCATCCCCTCATCGTCCCCGCCCCCGCGATTCAAATGAAGACGCGGTTGGCGCAGCGCTCACCGGTCTCCCGGTGAACGCCCAGCTCCCGGGCGATCCGCCGACGGGACCACCCGTGCCCGTGCAGTGTGAGAATGAATTGGACCAGCGCCATCTTGAGTTGATTGGCCATTCGTCGTCGCTCCCGGCTGTTGCCGGAAACGATCCTGAACGACCAACTCGTCTGTCCTCAAAATGGCCGACTGGCCGGTTTGCGGAAGAACCGTTTTGGGCGCCCGATGACACAGTCCACGTAACGCTCACTGTGAAAGCCTCCACGCCGCTGCCGTTCAGGCGGATGGAGTGCGGGCCGGGCGAAGAGGCGCAACATTTAAATATCTCAGTGCCTTGTAAAACCTGCAAATGCATCATCTGCTTTGCACAACACGGCGATGCTGTCTCTCGACGAAGCGCTAGCATTCCCGCGTTCGACAGATTTGACAGAAACGGCGCGTGTCACGGCAGATCAGTTCAACACTTAAATGTGCCGACGGCGTGAATTGTCATGCAGCAAACGACCTAGTCACCACTCTGTCAACTTTGACAGCTACGTTGTTGTAGATGATCAGCGTAAATAAATCTTTGCACAGGAGATGGAAGAGAAATTCATAGACATCAGGAACACGAATCGCGCGTATGAGCTAGCACTCGCTCGTTTGAAAAGTGATACGCATATCAGTCAGAGAAACAAGGATCTCATTCTCAGATTTGTTCGCGACGCTGCGCTTGGCAAGACAGTCATCGGACGAGCGAAGAAGAAGATCGGCGTTGCACGGCTACTCGGATACATCACGCAAATCCGGCCTCTCATCGAATTCACGCACAAAGATCTTGATCAAATTACGCAAGCTGACATGGAAGCATTTGTTGAGGCGCTGGAGAATGACACGATCAAATCGCGAGCGCAGCGTCGCATCGGGGAGACACTGTGCCGCGTCGATGCGCCCTTGAGCCCGAGGTACAAGATCGACATCAAACTTACAGTGAAAAAGTTCTACAAGTGGCTCTGGGGCGAGTCGCGTTCCTATCCGAAGCTGGTGGAGTGGATCGACACGTACATGGAGTCGAAAGAGATCTCGGCGCTCACGGAAGCAGAAGTGAATCGAATGCTCGACCGTGCAAACACACCTCAGCATCGCGCACTGATACAGGTGCTTTTTGACGGAGGTGTCAGAATTGGCGAATTGCTCAACGTCCGGCTGCGCCACGTTTCTCAGCGCAGCTTCGAGGAACATGCCGAGGAAAAGTGCTTCGTGGTGCGCGTGCCATTCTCCAAGACGTTGCGGCGCACTGTGGCGCTGCCGATGCCAGCAACAACAAAGTGGCTGACTTTGTGGCTCGAAGATCACCCGGCACAGCCCAAGCTTCGTCCTGATGGCACGATCGATGCCGCAGACACAAGTGTGCAGCTATTTCCCATGTCTGACAACGCGGTGCGTTTGGTGTTGCGCAGAGTTGGCCAGAGAGCGCTCGGCAAAAGAGTGTATCCACACCTGCTCCGCCACACGTCAGCTACGTACTGGAGCAACACGCTGCCGCATTTCAAGTTCTGCAAGCGTTTCGGCTGGACCATGACGAGCAACATGCCACAGCGATACATCGATCGCGAAGGCGTTGATGAAGTGGATGTGGCGAGGATCTATCGCGAGCGCCAGCAGAAGCGGCCACGACGCGGGTTTGCTGTCTCCATGGCCGAAGACCCGGAAAGTAGAGTCAATTCGGCATCAGGCGGTACACGACACGCACGTACAGTCCGCTGAATCAGATCCCTCCGGGTGGTGAGCAGTTCGCTCGGCGGGAATCCGCGAACTCGTTCTCTGTGAGTCGTGATGGCCTATCACGCTTGCTCGCCGCGGCATTGCGGATCTGAGATAGTCGCCGAGATCGGGCGGGAGTTCGGAAGATGTTCCGGTAACTATTTCCTAACTCTCTGTCAGTGCATGTGTTGCAGTTAATGCCATAAATCCTGATTTTTTAAGAACCTTACGCGGTCCATGTCGTAGCGTTAGTAGCGGCTTTCTGCGGGCGTGACCAGTTTTTCGGGACCGCCTAATTTCGACCGCACATCGCCAGCTTCCAGTAGGCTGAGCACTGCCCACTTTGGTACATGGCTTCCAAGGCCATGATCGCTTCGGCATTGTCGGGGTCCCAACGTTTGCCTGCACCCTTCACCCGGTGAGGCACAACACGGCATTGACTCTCCATCGGCCCGCTGCCGATGTGCCAGCCGTTGGCCAGGAATTGCGGATAGCGGATCATCTCTCTGCGATCCGACACATATTCGATGAGCCGGTCCGTTTCCTGTCGCTTGGCTCGGCGTGTCTTGGAGCGAAGTTGCATCAGTTTCTCTCGCATCGGCTCGATCCCTCGTGCTTGACCGTGTGCAGCAGGTCTTCGGCCTGCCGCCGACCTTGGGCGTCATCTTCGCCGAAGACGATTCGCCGGGTCTTGTGAACGTTTTCGCTCAGATGGAAAAAGTCCAGCCCGACCGCCGTCATCTTGAGCCTTTGCCGCTGGATCTGGTTGATGATCCAGGGTCCGCCGTCGATATTGCCCACACGCTGGTCCGCCGCCGCGAATCCCAGTCGCCAGGCCTCCCGACTCATCAGTCGTCCTGCACTGCGGCAATCGCCTCGGGTCACCGACACGTGTTTGTGCTCCAACTCGTGGTCGTAGAACATCACCGCCTTGAACTCCTTGTAACGCTGATCGGTTCCACGTTTGACCGGCCCCAGGCGGTGTTTGCGGCCTCCGCGGCCCTTGCGTTTGTCCAGCACCTTGCGGCGGCGGGCCTGCTTCTGGGCGTCGGTGATCGTCGGTGCCATAAACGCGTCGCTGCTGAGGTAGACCAACGACCGCCCGTCATCGGGACGCCTGCACTGGCTGGCGTGCCAGGTCGGCCCAAGCTGCCCCCTGCGCGACTGTTCCAGCACCGCCTTGCCGTCGCTCTCCACCGCCTGCCGCACCGTCTCGTGGGACAGGCTCAGTTGCGCCGCTTTTTTCAGGTTCTGGGCCGTCATCTCGAAGCTACGCGAGGCTCGGTTCAACTGGCAGCACAACTGCCGCGTGGCCAAACTGATCGTGTCATGAACCACATCCAGCAGATCATCGCTGGGCGTGACGTTGCCTTCGCCGCGGGAGTGATAGTGCCGGCGGCGAAGCTGCACCCGTCCGTTGACGCTCAGCGTCGAGCGTAAGGCGCTTCCCTTGTTCTGCTTTTTCCTGAGGGTTTGCCGGTCCACCGGGGGAAAAAGTCCCCTCCGCCTCGTCAATCCGCATCTGCAACGCCGTCTCGAACGTTTTACGCCGAAACTCCGTCATCGCCTCCAGCACCTGGACTTCGCTGCCGTTGATCCACTGTCCGTCAGGGGCCTGATTGACCGCCTCGGCCACCCGACGCATCGTCTGCTCGAATTCGATCTGCATCCGCTGAATGAACTGCTCGACAGGAAGATGAACTTGCCGATCCATGGCCATGCTCCTTGCGGCCACTCCTTGGCCGCCACACGAACAACCCCCACAACAGAAGGTATTGTACCTCTATTCGGAACACCTCCCCAAAAACTGGCCACGCCCCGCTGAAGCAGCGGACCTGCCAGCCCCACAGCAACGGTTGTTGAGATTACGCAGAACGTTCCGTCTGAATGGCCTGACTATGCTTCTGCGGCAGGAACCCCACGCAGAAGCACAGGACCATCGCGATCCAGAAGATCCAGAAGGCCGGATCGTGCGCGTCGTGGAAGTTCACGCGATGGGGATGAGCCTCGCTGTTGGCTGCCCAGTCGGTCGCCAGCTTCCCGCCGATGACGATGACCAGCAGATAAGCGGCGGTCTCGAAGCGGGGGAAGCGCTCCAGCAGCCGGATGAAGATGACCGCGGCAAAGCGCATCAGCACCACACCGAGGAACCCGCCGACAATCACCACCCAGAGTTTAGGATGACGAGGCGCGCCAGGCGGCGGCGAGCCGACCACCCCGATCGCCGCTACGATCGAATCCACCGCGAAGGCGATGTCGGTCATCTCGATGACAAACACCGTCGGCCAGAACGCCGCCAGCGCCGCAGTCGCCAGCGGCGAAACACGCTCGTATCCCAGAGGCACCGGGCTTCGCTCCTCGATCTCCGGGCCAATTTCTTCCTCGCTCAGTTCCGTGCCGTTATCAGCATGAACCAGGGTCGGCGTGCCATTCGGGGCGACGGTGATCTTCTCCTCGACCTTCTCCCTGCGCTCGAAGAAGAAGTGCTTGGCGGCGACCCAGATCAGATAGGCTCCACCAAGCAGCTTGACGAACCGCCAGTGAAGCAACCACGCCGCCGTCGCGATCGCCACGAACCGGAACACGAACGCCCCGACCAGGCCATAGGTCAGCGCTTTGCTCTGCTGGTGGCGGGGCAGGCGTTTGGCCAGCAGCCCCAGCACCAGCGCGTTGTCGATCGAGAGTACCCCCTCCAGAACCACCAACAGCCCCACGACGATCAGATCATGAAGATCAAAAGTCTGGTTAAACATTGCACCGAAGGCACGCAGGCGCTGTGACACGCAGGCACAAAGCAGTGGGCAGCTCGCCTCCGCTTCGTGCCCCCGAGCTTACACGCCTTCGTGCCATCCCTCTGTCACGTCCCGAAAATCCTGTCTCCCGCGTCGCCCAGCCCGGGAAGGATGTAGCCCCTGTCGTTCAGTTGCCGGTCGATCGCGGCGCAATAAATGGGAACCTCGCGATGCCTTTGATGCAAGGCATGGATTCCCTCCGGCGCCGCCACCAGGCAAACGAATTTCATGTTCTGCACGCCCGCGCTCTTGAGAAAGTCCACCGCCGCGATCGCGCTGCCGCCGGTGGCCAGCATCGGGTCGATCAGCAGCACCTCGGTCTGGGCGATGTCGGGGGGCAACTTCTGGTAATAGGCGATGGCTTCCAGCGTCTGCTCATCGCGACGCACGCCCAGGTGCCCCATCCGCGCATCGGGCAGGATCCGCAGCACTCCGTCGGCCATGCCCAGCCCGGCACGCAGGATCGGCACGAGCGTGACCTGCCTGGCCAGCACCCGCCCGGTCGTGGTTTCCAGTGGCGTCTGGACGGTCCTGGGCTGCGTGGGCCAGTCGCGTGTGACCTCATACGTCATCAGCATCGCGATCTCATCCAGCAAGGCGCGGAACTTGCGATGATCGGCCGTTCGGTCGCGCAGCTCCGTGAGCTTGGTCTGAATCACCGGATGATCGATCACCTGGACGTTGTCCATCGGCAGTCGGTGGTTGTAACCACTTCGATGGCTTGAATCAAAGTCGGCGCACTTCAAACGGCCCGGCAGACGATCAGGAGTGGGGCGCGCTGGCCGGACGCGAGGGCGGCGCGCTGGCCGGACCGGTCGTCGGTGGGTTGTACAGTCGCAACAGCCGCTGCGGGACCTGGCCGTCGAGAATCTGTGACACCACCTGCGCGACCGGGACGGTGCTGCGGCGAGGGCCATCGACCAGCGTCACCTCGCCGCCGGCCGCAACTAACGCATCGGCAAACTCCTTCAGCCGCCGGTCGCTGGCCTGATACATCATGCACAGCGCGTACAGCTTCGCCGGCAGCGTGCCGGCGCGATAAAGGTGGTGCATGGCGGCATATCGCCCGGAGGAACCGTGAAGCATGCGGAATGCCAGCACGGTCCTGGGCGCCGCGGCGGCGGTGCTCTGGTCGATTACAACGAACTCCTCTGCTTCCAGAACAATCCTCGCCGCTTCCATGGTGGTCATTTCCGCCAGCTCGGGGTTGGGTTCATTTCGGCCGAGCGGATCGAGAAAGGGAGAATGCAGACTCAGCGCTCGCCCGGCTGAGGCGCGAATGTCGGCATCGTCGCTTTTGAGTCCCGCCGCCACCGCGTCGCGCGCGACCGGAGAATCGGGATACATCACCAACAGCTCGAACTCCGGTCGCCCGCCGGATCGCTTGGGGTTGTGTTCTGTTGCCATCCGTGCCACGGTTGGAAGTGCTCGCTGATCACCGCGGCTCAGCAGTGCGTGCCCGGCAATCCAGTGATACTGCTGATCCTGGGGCGAATTGAGGATCTCAACCAACCGTTCGGTGGCCTGGGATTGATGGTAGCTCTGAAGTGAATGTATCGCGTTGTCGCGTGCCCCCCAGTTGGCCGATCGCGTGTACTCCAGGAGCAGCGGCAGGTATCGATCGTTAGGTCTCCTCCATGCCAGCGAGGTCATCGTTTCCGCGACGTTGGGCTTCGTCGTCGGATCATTCAGGTGCTTCTCCAGCCCTGCCGCGACCGCCGCCGACCACTTCTGCTCGGAAATCTTGCCAACATGGCTGTAGCAGCTCAGCAGCTCCGCCGCGTTGGCGGCCATCGCGCTGTCGCCTCCCGCGATATCGGTCAGCAGCGTTTCAATGACCGGCTCGATATTGTACCGCAGCGCGATGAATGCGGCGAAATAATCTCCGTGTCTGACGGCCTGAATCCGTCGCTCAATCCAGCGCTGCTGCTGGCGCGCGTCACGGACGACCCGCAGTTTGAACTGCGCCAGCCGCCGGTTCGTTGCGCGCTCGAACCGGTCGTACGACCACAGTTCGGCCTGGTACTCGCCCTCTTTAAGCGGATCGATCGCCAGCGGCGTGCGCAGGCTCTGTCTGGCCGGGATACTCACCGGGCTCATCGCCCCGTGATTGAATTGCCCGTTCCAGGGGCGATAGCTGCCAATTTGGACATGACCCGAGCTCAGCCGCACTTCATACCGTCCGTCATCCAGGTATGGCCCCGGACCGGTGAGCAGAATCACAACATCGCGATCGGACGTGTTGGGTACCAGGACCCAGAAGACCACCGGCACGCCCGCCACCGCCGGCTCCTCGACGGATACCGTGATTCTCGCCCAGTCAAGCGATGGCTGATTGGACCGGTGTTGCAGGAGTTCGGCCACTTCGGTGGACGGGTCGCTGGTCGGACGCGTCTGCGCCAGGGCGATCCCCGTCGCGGCGATGATCGCCATGATCCACGCGCCCACGGCCAGTTGCTTTGGCCCCATGGTGCCCCGCAGGGGATGCTACTTGAGCATCCCGGCTTGTTTGGCGTACTGGAAGACGCCGCCCGCTTCGATGATCGGCAACGCATCGCCGATCGGTTTGAGCTCGTATCGCTCGTTGTTCCTGCTTCTGTCGATGACGAAGCCGTCCCTGACGTGCACTTCCAACTCATCTCCGGTGCGGACTTTTTCAACGAGCCGGTTGACCGACTCCAGCGGCACCAGGTATCCGCCATTGACGCAGTTGCGGAAGAAGATTCGGGCGTAGAACTCGGCGATGACGCACTTGGCGCCGGCTTCGGCCAGCGCCAGCGGCGCGTGCTCGCGCGAGCTGCCGCAGCCGAAGTTCTTGCCGGCGACGATGATCGAATAGTCACTCTTGAACTCGTTCTCACGGACGAAGCGGATGTTGCCGGTGGGCAGCCCCGCCTGGGCGTCGGGCACGCCGCTGTTGGCGTACATGCCGAAGAATTTGCGTTCCTCAGGCTTGGACGGGTCGAACGAGAGGTAGATCGCCGGGATGATCTGGTCGGTGTCGATGTTGTCGCCGAGCACGTACGCCCGGCCACGGATGATATCTTCCATGTGGTCTGAACCTCGTTGTCGAAGGATATAGGACGTTGCGTCGGAAGTGAAGCCGCCGTCGGCAGCCCGCATTGACATGACAGCCAAAATGTTCAACAATCCATCCGGATGAACGGATGAATTGTCGCTGAGCGTTCAGGACCACCGACCACTGCATTACGAAGGAGCGATCGCCATGACCCAGACACTGGACCAACCACAGACCGCCGGCAGTCAGCAGCCCCGCAAGCTGGAATTCAAGGTGCGCGACCTGTCCCTGGCCGAATGGGGACGCAAGGAGATCATGCTGGCCGAGCATGAAATGCCCGGGCTGATGGCGGTGCGCGCCGAGTATGCGCGTCAGCAGCCGCTGAAGGGGCTGAAGATAGCCGGCTCGCTGCACATGACCATCCAGACGGCGGTGCTGATCGAGACGCTCACCGCGCTGGGGGCGCAGGTGCGGTGGTGTTCATGCAACATCTTCAGCACGCAGGATCACGCCGCCGCCGCTGTTGTCGTCGGCCCCAACGGCACGATCGACAACCCCCAGGGCGTTTCGTGCTTCGCGTGGAAGGGTGAAACTCTGGAGGAATACTGGTGGTGCACCGAACGGGCACTGGACTTCGGCAACGGCAGCGGGCCGGACCAGATCATCGACGACGGCGGGGACGCGACGCTGCTGATCCACAAGGGCGCGGAGTTCGAGGCCGCCGGACAGGTCCCGGCGTTTGACCCGGACCACGACCCCGAAGAGTGGGGCGTAATCCTGAACCTCATCCGCCGAACCATGCAGCAGAACCCGCGCCGCTGGACGGAAGTAGCCAGGCGAGTCCGCGGCGTCTCGGAAGAAACCACCACCGGCGTGCATCGGCTGTACGAAATGCAGAAACAGGGCAAGCTGCTGTTCCCGGCGATCAACGTCAACGACAGCGTCACCAAGAGCAAGTTCGACAACCTCTACGGCTGCCGGCACTCGCTGATCGACGGGCTGTTCCGCGCCACCGACGTGATGCTCAGCGGCAAGCTGGCGGTGGTCTGCGGCTACGGGGACGTGGGCAAGGGCTGCGCCCAGGCGCTTCGAGGCCAGGGCTGCCGAGTCGTCATCACCGAAATCGACCCGATCTGCGCACTTCAGGCGTGCATGGAGGGCTACCAGGTCCTGACCGTCGAAGACGTGGTCGAAACCGCCGACATCTTCATCACCGCCACCGGAAACAAAAACATCATCACCGTCGAGCACATGAAGCGGATGAAGGACAAGGCCATCATCGGCAACATCGGGCACTTCGACAACGAGATCGACATGGCCGGACTGAAGAAGGTCCCGGGGATCAAAAGGACCAACATCAAGCCGCAGTACGACATGTGGACCTTCCCGGATGGGCACAGCGTTCTGATCCTGGCGGAGGGGCGGCTGCTGAATCTGGGCTGCGCCACGGGGCATCCGAGCTTCGTGATGAGCAACAGCTTCACGAATCAGACGCTGGCCCAGATCGAGCTGGCGCAGAACGCTCACAAGTATGAGAAGAAGGTGTACGTGCTGCCCAAGCACCTGGACGAAAAGGTCGCGCGGCTGCACCTGGGCAAGCTGGGCGCGAAGCTGACGAAGCTGACCAAGGAGCAGGCCGAGTACATCGGCGTGCCCATCGACGGCCCGTACAAGAGCGAGCACTATCGGTATTGATTAGAGGGGGGGCATCAATGCCTGGCTGGCGTGATTATGCACGGTTGTACCCCCATGTAACCGTACTCCCTGACCACCAGCGATATGCGGACGTCTTCGACGCGATCGAGGAAGCGATGAGCCGCGCGCAGTGCTGGGAGCCGAGCCCGACGGACTACGACGTCATCTTGAGGGTGCGGAACCCGGATGGGTCGGTTGAGGAGCTGGTCGGATGCCGACCACCGGTCGTACCTGTGAAGGTGGCGAGTACCGTGAGGTTGTGCATCGGGCTGCTGCAATACGAGTTGTGGCAGTCCGCGGAGCATTGGCATGCGTCCACGCCCGCAACCGTGCGCTGGCAGGCGCGACTTCCAGCCGTCACTACGCTGCTGCGCCGAAAGCTTCAGCCGACGCCTTGTGAAGGGGCTGATCTGGCACGGTTTCTGCTCTCTCCGCATCCAGCGGT
Source organism: Fontivita pretiosa (assembly GCF_050410795.1). GTDB lineage: Bacteria > Planctomycetota > Phycisphaerae > Tepidisphaerales > Tepidisphaeraceae > Fontivita > Fontivita pretiosa. Next base: position 3,822,155 of record NZ_CP191258.1, read on the forward strand.
TGGTCGCAATGAGTACGGGGAACCGTTGGCAAGCCTCCTTCAGATGCTGGAAGCCAGCTTTCCACCGCCAGTTCCGTCAGAAATGATTGCACCATTGCGGGAGGCCAGGCGCCGCATTGGGGTGATTCGAGAGCAATACTGCCAATCTCGCAGGTCATTTCGCGGAAAAGTGCGCACAAAGCGATTCGACGGCTGGCTCGCCCGCATTGATCGGCTGCTCGGCGATGGACATGTGTGAGATCTTGCCAGCTTGCCTTGCCGGGCACTGGAACTGGAGCTTGCCGCTCGGCGGATTCAGACCCGTCTTATCGCTCTGGACGACAAGCGGCCGGCCTTCGCCCGTATCGCAGCCTGCATGCTTATGGTGGCGCGGAGTGATTAGCCGGTCTGCCGATCCTGACTCAGTATTTCCACCAAGGCCGCCCCCTCGGAATTGAACGCGGTGCGCGTGAGCAGCACCCAGGAACAGCTCAACAGCGTCTGTAGGCGCAGGACAACCCGCTGGCACCTGAAGGTATGGAAGGCATTGGCGCGGCAATCTGGATCACCTTATCAGCATCGCCTCGCGTTCGGGACCGACGCTCACCAGCTTGATCGGCGCGCCCACCAGCGTCTCCAGACGCTTGACGTACTGCTGAGCTTCTGGCGGCAGGTCCTCGAATCGCCGGCAGCCGCTCAAATCCGCCTTCCAGCCGGGAAGCGTCTCGTAGATGGGTTGTGCCTCGGCCAGCGTGTCGTCGGCGCGGAAGTGCTCCACGCGTTGTCCGCGGATGTTGTAGGCGGTGCAGATCTGCACCTGGTCCAGCCCGCCGAGCACGTCCAGCAGCGTCAGCGCGACATGCGTGATGCCGTTCAGCTCGACGGAGTATCGGGTGGCGACGGCGTCGAACCATCCGCACCTTCGAGGCCTTCGTGTTGTCGTGCCGTATTCCTGCCCGCGCTCGCGGATGTAGTCGCCGATGTTGTTCGCCTGTTCGGTCGGGAACGGCCCGCCACCCACGCGCGTGCAGTAAGGCTTCATGATGCCCACAAAATTGTGGACCATCTGCGGCGGCACGCCGGCGCCGGTGAACAGCCCCAGGGCCGAGCAGTTGGAGCTGGTCACGTACGGATAGGTGCCGTGATCCACATCCAGCAGGTTGGCGTGGGCGCCCTCGAAGACGATCCGCTTGCCCGCCTTCCAGGCGTCGATCAGGATGCGGCTGGTGTCATCGACAAACGGAGCCAGGCGCCGCCCGTAATCGCGATACTGCTCAAAGACCACCGGCCACTCCAGTGGGGGCAGATCGTACAGCACCTTGAAGACCTTGTTGCGATCGGTGATGACATGGGCGATTCGCTCACGCAGGCGCTGTTCGTGCAGCAGGTCGGCCACCCGGATCGCCGTGGTGCGATACATCTTGTCGGCGTAGGTTGGGCCGATTCCCCGGCGAGTGGTGCCGATGGCCCCGCCTTCGGCGCTGGATTCCCTGGCCGCATCCTCGGCCTTGTGATAGGGCATCACCACGTGCGTCTTGTAGCTGATCCGAAGATTCTGCGGGGAGATCGCAAACCCCTTGCTCATGAACTCATCGATCTCGTTGAACAACGCCTCCGGATCCAGCACCACGCCGTTGCCGATCAGGTTCATCACGTGCGGGCGGAAGATCCCCACCGGCAGCAGGTGGGTGGAGTACTTCTGCCCGGCGATGCGCACGGTGTGCCCGGCGTTGGCGCCGCCACAGTAACGCACGACCACGTCGGCCTGCTCGGCCAGAAAATCAACGATCTTGCCCTTGCCTTCGTCCCCCCATTGCAGACCGACGACGCACGTGTTGCCTTGAAGCATCGGGATCACGGATGACTGCCTCTCGCGTCAACAATTCCAGTTGCGGTGCCTGTAAAAGCGATGCGTTGCAGGCGGCGAAAGTATGGGCGCGGCCAACGGGTGTCAAGCCGATGCCTGAGGCGGCGTTCGGGAGGCTCCCGGCGCCGGGCCAGGCGGCCCGGACCCCGCCCGCGGGTAAACCTGCGGCGCGGCTTCGGGTATACTGCGGCGCCGGAACAGGCCGTGCAACCTGCGGCCCGGGTCCGGGAGGAAGCGACCATGAACGTTCCCGTCAAGAAGGGGATGCTCCTGCGGCATCAGGGGCGGTACTACTTCGTCGAGGACGTCACCGAGCGTCACAGCGGCAAGCAGAGGCCAACCGTCCACGTTTCCCTGCGCGACGCCCTGGACGGCCGGCACATCGAGCGAACGCTGGACGAGCTGGAACCGATCGATGAGGTGGCCGGCGGATACCGCATGCTCCAGTACCTGTATGCCCGGGGAAAGACCTGCGTCTTCATGGATAACACCACCTTCGAGGAGATCGAGCTGACCGAATCGCAGCTTCAGGGATACCAGCCGTTTCTGCGTGAAGGCGAAGAGTTCAAGGTGCTGTTCGCCGGCGATCGGCCGCTGCGCCTGGAGATGCCCGAGAACGTGACGCTGCGCGTGGCCGATACGGCGGCGCCGACGCATGCCGTGGGCACCGGCGGCAATGTCATGAAGGAAGCGCGGCTGGAGAACGGGCTGGTTGTGCGCGTCCCGTTGTTCATCAAGACCGGTGACCTGGTCAAAATCAACACCCGTACGCGGGAGTATCAGGGAAAGGTACACGCTTGAACAACCGCCAAGCCGCGATGAGCGCAAAGGCGGGGGCGATGCAGGCACAGTTTATCTCGCGACAGGTCGCGCCGGAGGCAACAGCCTCAGACGCGCCGCCGCGGTAGGATGATCTGCGTGAATCACGATACTTACTTCCACCATCAGGGCATCGACTTTCACTATCAACTGCTCGGCGACGGGCCGGCGCTGGTGTTTTGTCACGGGCTGACCGCCGACCTGGAGCAGGCCAAACAGACGCTACAGGGCCTGGACGGCTATCGGCTGCTCGTGTGGAGCTGTCGCTGGCATGGGCTGACGGGCCCGGACTGTGCTCCGCAAGCGCTCAGCTTCGATACGTTTGCCGATGATTTGGCGGCGCTGCTGGAGCATCTGGGGATCGATCGGGCGATCATCGGCGGTGTGTCGATGGGCGCGGGAGTGGCGGCGCGCTTTGCCGCCAGCCACCCGCAGCGCACTGCGGCGCTGATGCTCGTTCGCCCCGCCTGGACCGATCACCCGCGCCCGCAGAACCTGCTCGTGCTCGAGCAGATCGCCGATCGGCTCGACCAGATGCCCGCCGACGAGCTGCTTCGCCGCTTCCAGACTGATCCGGGGATCATTCCGGCGGCGCGCCTGGAGCCGGCCTTCGCCGCTACCGTGCAGGGCCAGTGCCTGGCGCCGCAGGCGCGCCAGCGCGCCGCGCGGCTGCGGGCGATGGTCGGTTCCTCTCCACTGCGGAACGGAGAGATCGCGCGGCTTGGCATGCCCAGCCTGGTCATCGGCAATGATCTTGACCCGATTCATCCGATGCACACCGCGCAGTGGTGGGCCGCGGCACTGGGCCACAATGCCGTGCTGCGACAGGTGCCTTCCAAGTCGCAGGATCTGGCCGCCCACCAGCGCGCGGTTTGCCTGGAGATTGGCCGCTTCCTTGACGGACTGTGAGCCGATGGCGGGGCTGGCATCAGGACCGAGCCGCGCGGCGGTTTTCAGTGCTCCGCGGTACAATCAGATGCCGCAGAGCCAGCGGGGGGAGGGTCTGGAAGACGGATGACGCGAACCGTCGGTTTGATCATGTTGGGTTTTCTGCTCGCGGCTGTATCCGCCGCCGCAGCAGCTCAGGCACCGGTTGTCTGCACCATCCGCATCAACTCCCCGATCGGGCCGGCAACCGCCAGCTACATCGCCCGCGCCATCGACGAGGCCGCCGCACGCGACGCGCAGTGCCTGATCATCGAGCTGGACACGCCCGGCGGACTGCTGGATTCCACCCGGCAGATCGTCCAGTCGCTGCTGGCTTCGCCAGTGCCGGTGGTGGTCTACGTTTCTCCTCACGGCGCCACTGCCACCAGCGCCGGATGCTTCATCACGCTGGCGGCGGACGTGGCGGCCATGGCGCCGGCGACTACCATCGGCGCGGCGCACCCTGTCACGCTCGACGGATCCGACGAATCACCGCCCGCGCGATCCGACCAGCCGGCGACCCAGCCGGCCGGCGGCAGCATCATGCGCCAGAAACTCGAAAACTTCGCCGTCAGCTACATCGAGAGCATCGCCGCCCGCAGACACCGCAACGTCGAGTGGGCACGGTCGGCGGTCCGGGACAGCGCCTCGATCACCGCGGAAAAAGCGCTGGAACTGGGCGTGATCGAGATCATCGCCCAGGACCGGGCTGACCTGCTGCGGCAGCTCGACGGGCGCAGCGTCGGCAATCGCACGCTCGCCACCGCCAACGCCTCGATCGTGCCCATTCCACAGACGGTGCGCGAAAAAGTCTTTCAGACCCTCTGGCGCCCGGAGGTGATGTTCCTGCTGATGCTCATCGCCATGTACGGCATCATCGGGGAGCTGTCCAACCCCGGCGCGATCTTTCCGGGCGTGGTCGGGGTGATCGCGCTGGTGCTGATGCTGTACATGGCGGCGATCCTGCCGGTGAACATCGCCGGGCTGGCGCTGATCGGGCTGGCGCTGGCGCTGTTCATCTTCGACATTTTCGCCCCGACGCACGGGGTGTTGACGGCGGGGGGGATCATCGCGTTTTTCCTGGGGGCGCTGATGATGTTCGACCGCACCGAACCGATGCTGCGGATCTCGCTGGCGCTGATCGTGCCAGCCACCGTGCTCACAGCGCTGTTCTTCATCTTCGTGGTGGGCGCCGGGTTGCGGGCGCAGTGGCTGCCCCGCGCCGTCGGCGCAGAAACCCTGATCGGCCGGACCGTCATCGCCACCACGCCGATCGGGCCGCAGGCCGGCAAGGTCTTCATCGAAGGCGAATACTGGAACGCGGTCAGCGATGAGCCGATTCCGGCCAACACGCCGGTCAGGATCATCGCCCGAAATGGATTGACGCTTGTGGTCCGGCGAGCCGATTCAACCTGAATCATCTCGGAGGCAAGTTCTCATGCGGGATATCGAAAAGTTCATGCCCATCCTGCCGTGGCTCATCGTGCTGGCGGTTCTGATTGCCTCGCTTCTGCCGCAGATGTTCCGCATTCTGCGCGAATATGAGCGTGGCGTGATCTTCCGCCTGGGCAAGCTGGTCGGCGCCAAGGGACCGGGGCTGATCGTGCTGATCCCCTTCGTCGATCGCATGGTTCGCATGGATCTGCGCGTGGTGACGATCGACGTGGCCAGGCAGGAAGTCATGACGCGCGACAACGTGCCGGTGACGGTGGACGCGGTGGTGTACTTTCGCGTGATCGATCCGTCGGCGGCGGTGGTGAAGGTGGAGAATTACCTCAAGGCCACCTCGCTGATCGCGCAGACGACGCTGCGCAGCGTGCTGGGACAGGCGGAGCTGGATGAGCTGCTGGCGCATCGGGAGAAGATCAACCTGACGCTTCAGGAGATCATCGATCGTCAGACCGATCCGTGGGGGGTGAAGGTCGTGACCGTCGAGGTGCGCGACGTGGTCCTGCCCGACGGGATGAAGCGCGCCATGGCCAAGCAGGCCGAGACCGAGCGCGAACGCCGCGCCAAGATCATCAACGCCGAAGGCGAGTTCCAGGCGGCCGAGAAGCTGGTGCAGGCGGCGGCGATGATCTCGCCGCAGCCCATTGCGCTTCAGCTTCGCTTCCTCCAGACGATCAGCGAGATGGCCAGCGAGCACAACACGACGCTGGTGCTGCCGCTGCCGATCGACGTGCTGTCACCGCTGATCAAAAAATAAGGGGTCGGGAGTCTTTTCCGACACCGGAAAAGACTCCCGACCCCTTTTTCAGAAGTGGATGCCTTCGGCGATGCTGATCAGGCTGTCGCGCGCAACGGCGCCGATCAGGCAAATGTAACGCCCGCCACGCTCGGTCATCACCATGTTCAGGTTTCCCGACGACTGCACGTGATACGTCACGCCGTTCCGGATCACCCTTGCGGACCCCCGGGGCATCTTCATGTCCGCCGACCGCGCCACCGCCATCGTGATCGGCACGCCCCCTTCGCTTTTCAGCAGCACGCAGGCCACCTGCTTGTCGTCGATCGACTGCATGCAGCAGAGCATCACGTGCTCGCTGGGAATGTTGGGAATCTCAATCTGCCGGCGGTTCCATTCCGCCGCCAGCACGCGATTGGCCTGCGCGATCGAATCGACCTGCGTGGCCTGGATCCTGCCGGAGACCAGGTCCTCATGGAACTTGGCCATCGTGTCCGGCGAGGCCAGCACCGCACTGCCGCTCAGGCTCCACACGATAACGCCGACGGTCGCCAGCACCGCCACGCTCGCCGCGACCGCCCGTACGGGAGTGATGACCTGCCTCAACAAGAGCCAGAACGTTTGATGCCCCGCTGTCGTGCGGCTCGTCCCGGTACGCGGGATCTGCGCCTGGATCAGCCGGTCCAGCCGCGATGTGTCCACCGGCATGGTGCGCAGCTTCCCCAGCCGCTGCGCCGTCGCCCGGTCAAGCGCGTCGAGTTGGTCATTCGCTTCGGATCGCATCGTCACACCTCGGCTCCACATGAGCGAACGAATGAACTGCGAAGGCAGGAAGATACGAACGGCGCGTTGGAGTTCCCGGACTCATGCCCGATGAGTGCCGATGAATCCCGCGGCTGCGCTGCGCTACGCCGCGGCGTAGCGCAGCCACGCGATCAGTGCACTCTGTGACTATAACTTCGCGCTTCATTTCCGTTGTTGCCCATGTCGGCTCGCTGTCATTTTACCAGCCGCAACTCTCTGGCCCGCGGGAGCAGCGCTTGCCGGAGCATCGCCCGCCCGCGATGCGTGCGACTCTTGATCGTTCCCACCGGCACGTCCAGGATCGCCGCCGCCTCCCGGTGGTCCAACTGCTGCACATCCACCAGAAGCAGGGTCAGGCGAATCTCCTCGGGCAAATCCTGCAACGCATCGATGATCTGCTGATCCGAGAACGCATCCAGCACCGCCGCCGGGTTCTGCCAGGCCTCGGCGTCGTCGATTATCTGCGGCGTCTGCGGGTCGGGCAGATCCAGGTCGCTGGCTTCCAGGCTCACGTTATGGGCCTGGCGCTTCTCGCTGCGGGCGCGGTCGATGCGGGCATTGCGGAGGATCCGCAGCAGCCACGCCCGCGCGTCCGTGCCCGGCTTGAAGCTGCCGATCGCGTTATAGGCCTTCAGCAGCGTCTCCTGGACCAGGTCGTCGGCCTCGGCATCGTTGCCACACAAAATCCGCGCAACGCGCAACACGTCGGCGCGATGGGGCCAGAGCAGTTCATAGAACCGCTCGGCGGCGATCTTCGGATCCAGCTCCTTCGCGGTTGTCATCCATCCAAACGGGGTCGCCCGATCAAAAGGTTCACGAAATCCGCTGCGCTGTCCGTAAAAAAGCGACGTGGTCGCCGAAGCGACCACGCCACGCCGGATTTGCTGATTGTAGCGGCTGCAAGGGCCGGTTCTACCTGCTGTCCTTGTTGTTCAGCACGATCTCCGCGTACACGTCGTTTTCCATCGGGTCGCGGATCAGCTTGAAGCCCAGCTTCTCGCACACCCGCTGCATCTCCACGTTTTCGGGCAGGATGTGCGCCGAGACCCGCTCCAGTTTCTCATCCCGCGCCGCCTGCACAATCATGCTCAGCAGCTTGGTGCCCAGTCCCTTGTTCTGCCACAGGTCGCTGATGAGGATGGCGAACTCGGCTTCGGTCTGTCCGGGGATCTTGTTCATTCGGCCCACACCGATGATTTCCCGCTCGCCAGTCTTGGGATCCTTCCGCTCCACGACCAAAACCAGTTCACGATCGTAGTCGGAGAAGCAGACGCGGATCAGCCGCTCGTGGGCCACCCGCTGGCTCAGCTTCAGCGGCTGGAAATACCGCAGTCGCACGCTCCTCTCCGACAGCGTCTGGTGGAACTTGACCATCAGCGGCTCGTCCTCCGGACGGATCGGACGAATGGTGACCGGGTGCCCATCCTTGGTCTTCCACTGCTGAATGTACTGGATCGGGTAGGGACGGATCGCCAGACGAGGCAGCTTGTCCGCGGTCACTTCCGGCCCGTGGACCACCACGCGGGCATCCAGCGCCACCAGCTTCTCGGGCGAGGCCAGCAGCGGATTGATGTCGATCTCCCTGATCCACAACTGCTCGGCGACCAGCCGGCTGAAGCGGACCATCAGCTTCTCCAGCTCGGCCAGGTCCACCGGCTTGCGTCCGCGCACTCCCTTCAGCGCCGTGTAGATCCTGGTTTGCTCCATCATTCGCCGCGCCAGTGTCGCGTTCAGCGGCGGCAGCGCCAGGGAACGATCCTTGAACACCTCCACAAGCTGTCCGCCCGTGCCGAACAGCAACACCGGCCCGAACTGTGGGTCCAGGCTCGAACCGACGATCAGCTCATAGCTGTCCGACAACTTGATCATCGGCTGGACCGTCACACCCTGGAAGTGCTCGGCGCCGGCCTTGCGCGTCACCGAAGTCTTGATCGCGGCGAAGGCGTTGCGTACCGCCGCCGCATCCTGAAGGTTCAGCTTGACCCCGCCCACATCCGTCTTATGGGTGATCGTGCGGGAATAGAGCTTGAGCACGACCGGATAGCCGAACTTCTCGGCGCAAGTGACCGCCTCGGCCTCGCTGGTGGCGATCTCCGTCGGCACCGTGGGAATGCCATACATGGACAGCAGCCGCTTGGATTCCTCTTCGGTGAGGATGGTGCGGCCCTCGGCGCGAACCGAGTCGATGAGTCTGGCCGCGGCATCGCGCTCCGGGGCGTGTTCCGATTCGTCGTTGATGCTCACGGGCGTCTCGTACAGCCCGCGCAGGTTGTAGGTGTATCGCCACATGTAGCAGAACGCGCGGGCGGCGGTGTCCGGGTAGGGGAAGGTGGGGATGCCGGCGCGGTTGAGAATGTCCTCACCCGCCGCCACCACCGGACCGCCCATCCAACTGGCCAGCACCGGCTTGCCCGGAATGTGCGCGTACTGCTTGAGCGCCTCGGCCGTCTGCGTGGGCTCGGTCATGTCCTGTGGCGTAAGCACCACCAGCAACCCGTCGGCATTGGGATCTTTGGCGCAGATTTCCAGGGCTTTGGCGTAACGATCAGCCTTGGCGTCGCCCAGGATGTCCACCGGGTTGCCCCGAGACCAGTGAGGCGGCAGGAAATCGTTCAGTGCCTTGAACGTTTCTTCCGAAAGCGGCGTCAGTTCCCCGCCCGAGGTGATCAGGGCGTCCGTGGCCAGCACCCCCGGCCCGCCGGCGTTGGTCAGGATCGTCAATCTGGGACCGGCGGGGCGAGGCTGCTTGGCCAGGACCTCGGCCATGTAGAACAGATCCGCGATATTGTTCACCCGCAGCACACCGCAGCGACGGAACGCAGCCTCGATCACTTCATCGCCACCGGTAAGCGAGCCGGTGTGGCTGGCGGCGGCCTTGGCGGCGGCTTCGGTGCGCCCGGGCTTGATGATGATGATCGGCTTGGTCAACGCCACCTCGCGCGCGGCGCTGAGGAACGCCCGCGCATCACCGATCGTCTCCATGTAGATCAGGATCGACTGCGTCTTGGAATCGTTGCCGAAGTAGTCGATCAGGTCGCCCCAGTTCACGTCCAGCATCGATCCGATCGACACGAAGCCACTGAAGCCGACCTGTTCCTTGAAGCTCCAGTCCAGCACCGCCGTCATCAGGGCGCCCGACTGGCTCACGAACGCCACGTTCCCGGGGCGGGCCATTCCCCCGGCGAAGCTGGCGTTCAGGCCGCCGATCGGGTTCATCACCCCCAGGCAGTTTGGCCCGATCACGCGGATCCGCGCCCGCCGCGCCGTCGCCAGGATCTTCTGTTCCAGTTCCGCGCCTGGAGGCCCCAGCTCCTTGAAGCCTGCGGAGATGATCACGATTCCTCTCACGCCTGCCTGAGCGCACTCCTCGACCAGCCCGGGCACGGTGGCCGCGGGCGTGCAGATCACCGCCAGATCCACCCGCGCCGGAACCGCCGCAATATTGGGATACGCCTTGATGCCCAGGATGCTGGCTCGCTTGGGATTGACCGGGAACACGGTTCCGCCAAACGGGTTGGAGATCAGGTTCCACAGGACGGTTCGCCCCACGCTGCCGGCGGCCTCGGTGGCGCCGATGACCGCCACGGTCTTGGGGGAGAAAATCGCATCAAGGGGCTGTCGCTCCTGTCGGAGCACGTCATGGGCAAAGTCGGTGGTGGGGGGTTTCAATTCCATGGTTGGCGTTCCTTGCGGATACACGGGTCGCGAGTCTGTTCGGATCGATCAGGCCGATCGCAACAGCCCCGCCGGGCTCACGCGAGCCTTTAGTCTTTTAGTGTCCTGATTGCCGCGTCCGCTGCAAGGGGCTGACAGCCCGATGCGCAAAATCCGCCAATCCCACCTGTGGGAAGGATAACAAAGCCTGCCGTCGCCTGGATCCGTCACGCTGCATCACCGCCGAGCCTTGCTTAAGGAACTCGCCCGCCGTCGAGGCGACGGTCTTTCCCGGTCTGATGTTCACGAGGCAGATTTCAGCGGGCGTCGGAGGGAACGGTATCGAATAAGTCGGGGCGACAGGATTTGAACCTGCGACCTCTAGACCCCCAGTCTAGCGCTCTAAACCAAGCTGAGCTACGCCCCGGAACGGAGTTTGACCTCCGACAATCACAGCTTACGCTCTGAGTGGCGGAGGTCAACTCTGCGGGAGATTCAATTCACGACACGCCCGGGCGGCGAAAATGGCGGTGGGGCTTAATCGTCCCTGCGCGGGTGGCGATTGCCGCCGCGTCCGCCGCGGTTTTGTCCGCCGCCGTGTGGCCCGCCGCCACGGCGGGGTCGGTCCGGGCCATGTCCACCACCACCGCCACCACCTCCGTGGTGTCGCGGCATCCCACCGCCGTGCCGACCTTGCGATCGATGGCCCTGGCCCTCGGCGCCAGCACCGGCGGGCACCGGCTCAGGATCGCTCAGGCCCAGCTCCTTCATCGCGGCCTTGCGGGACAGTTTGATTCGCCCCTGATCATCGATCAGCAGCACCTTGACGGGGATCTCGTCGCCAACCTTGACAAGATCCTCGACACGATCGACGTACTGATCGCTGAGCTCCGATACGTGGCACAGCCCGTCGGTTTCGGGGGCAATCTCCACGAACGCGCCGAATTCCTTGATGCTCACGACCTTGCCGGTGTAAATCTTGCCGATTTTGACCTCAGCGGTCATCGCTTCGATGATGTCGCGGCACTTTTCGGCGCCGGCGGCGTCGGTGGAGCTGATGTACACCGTGCCGTCGTCCTCGATATCCACCTGGGCACCGGTCTCGTCCTGGATGGCCTTGATGTTCTTGCCGCCCGGACCGATCACCTTGCCAATCTTTTCCGGATCGATCTTGAGGGTCAGCAGCCTCGGCGCCCACTTGCTGATCTCGGGCCGCGGCTTGTCGATGGTCTGGGCCATGATGTCCAGGATCTTCAGCCGCGCTTCACGGGCGCGGTGCAGCGTCTCCCGGATGATCTGGTAATCCAGACCTTCGATCTTGATATCAAGCTGGATGGCAGTGATGCCGTCGCGCGTGCCGCAGACCTTGAAGTCCATGTCGCCGAAGTGGTCCTCTTCGCCGATGATGTCGGTCAGCAGTACCCTGCGGTCGCCTTCCTGCACCAGCCCGATGGAGATGCCGGCCACGGGCTTGGAGATCGGCACGCCCGCGTCCATCAGCGCCAGGCATCCGCCACAGCTCGAGGCCATCGAGCTGGAGCCGTTGGATTCCAGGATGTCGCTGATGACCCGGACGGTGTAGGGGAACTGCTCGATGCTGGGCAGCACGGGGATCAGCGAACGTTCCGCCAGCGCGCCATGTCCGATTTCGCGGCGGCCCGGGCCACGAATCGGGCGAACTTCGCCCACGCAGTAGCTGGGGAAGTTGTAATGGAGCATGAACTTCTGGGCGTACTCTTCGACCAGGCCGTCCACAAGCTGCTCATCGGAGCTGGTTCCCAGGGTGACGGTACACATGGCCTGGGTTTCACCGCGAGTGAATACCGCGCTGCCGTGGACCCGCGGCAGCACGCCGACCTCACAGGTGATCGGACGGATGTCGCTGTATCCGCGCCCGTCGGGCCGCACGCCCGCCAGGATCGTCTCGCGCGTCACCTGCTCCTCGACTTCGACGAAGATGTTGCGAAGCTGCCGGGCCTTCTCCCGCTGCGCGACGATGGCCGCGTAGCTGGCATTGGGATCGGTGATGGGCGGGGCCATTTCGGCGATCAGCTCGTCCAGAATCCTGGCCACCGCCTCGGCGCGATCCGCCTTGCCGGGCTTGCCCTTGACCTCACGAATCCTGTCATAGACCCGTGCCCGAACCGCCTCGACCAGAGCCGGATCCGGCAGGGTGATCTGGCCGACCTTCTCCCGGCCCGCCTTGGATTGCAGCTCCTCGATCATGCCGACGATTTCGATGACGGCCTTATGGCCGAATTCGATGGCGTCGGCGACGATGTCCTCGGGGGTCTCGCGGGCGCCGATCTCGATCATGTTCACGTAGTGCTTGGTACCCGCGACCACCAGATCAAAGTCGCTCTGCTCGAGCTGCTGAACCGTCGGATTGAGAATGAACTGCCCGTCGATCCGCCCGACACGAACGTGCGCGGTGGGGGTGATGAAGGGGATGTCACTGATGGCCACCGCGGCGCTGGCGGCGATTCCGGCGAAGATGTCCGGGTCGTGCTGCCCGTCGAAGGCCAGCACGTTCAGGTGGATCTGCACTTCATCCATGAACCCCTTGGGAAACAGCGGTCGAAGCGGGCGGTCGATCAGCCGCGCGGTCAGGATCTCCTTGGTGGTCGGGCGACCCTCGCGCTTCATGAAGCCGCCGGGGAACTTGCCCGCCGCGGCGCGTCGCTCCCGGTAATCGACCTGAAGCGGGAAGAAGTCGATTCCCTCGCGCGGCGCCGCTCGCACCACCGCCCCGAATACCACCGTGTCACCATACTGAACCGTCACCGCGCCATGCGCCAGCTTGGCATAGGTTCCGGTCTCGATCGACAGCATCCTCCCGCCGATTTCCCGTTCTACCTTGATGGATTGCATCTAGATTGTCCTTATTGGGCCTGGATGAATTCACACCAACATCAACCCGGCCACAGATGGACAAATCCGAGCAGTCGCAGCAGGCAGACAGTGGAAGGAGCAAGGATGAAACCCGCAAGCGGGGTTCATCCTTCTGCCTTCATCCCTGAACTGCGCGGGTTTGTGCATCTGTGGCTTGTCCCCCGTCATTTCCGCTCGCTGATCAGCATCCAGGCCCGTAAGACAGGCTGAGGCGGGCGAGATGTCGCGGGGCATTACGTCACAAAACAAGAGCACGTCACAGACGAATAGGCCGCAGGGCACGGCCCAAACCGTGCCCTGCGCTGGCGGGTGTTACTTTCTCAGCCCCAGCCGGCCGATGATCGCCTGATACCGGGCGCGATCGACCCGCGTGAGGTACTTGAGCAGGCTGTTGCGCTTGCCCACCATCTTGAGCAGCCCCCGACGCGAGGAATGGTCCTTCTTGTGCGTCTTGAGGTGCTCGGTCAGTTCATTGATCCGCCGCGTCAGGATCGCAATCTGCACTTCCGGCGATCCGGTGTCCTTCTCGTGCGTCTTGTACTCTGAGACAATTTTAGTCTTCTGTTCGGCCGTAATCGACATCGCTGTGCGTACTCCCGTCACCAGGCCCGCAGCCGCCAAACCCTCAGCAGCCGCAGTGCCGGTCCATCATTGGGACTCATTACCGATTCTAGTCCGCCCACCGCCGCCCGGCGAGCGTTGAAAGTCACACAGACTATGCCAAATCCTGCTCAGAAGCAAGCCAACAGGTAGCGATTGCCGCAACAGCACGGCCCCGGATGCCTGCATCACGATGGCAGGGATGCGCGGAAGAAGCCGCACCAGTTACCGCCCATGATCGCGGTGACGTCGTGCTGGCCGAATCCTGCCTCTGACAGCGCCTGGGCGACCCTGGGCAGGTCGGCACTGGTGCGGATTTCCACGGGGATCTGCTCTCGTCCCAGTCCGCCGTCCATGTCGGTGCCCAGACCCACGTGGCTCGCGTCGCCGGCCAGATCGCAGATGTGTTTCACATGATTGACCACGTCGTTCAGCGTCGCGCGTCGCCGGCCCTGCTGAGGCCTGGGGATCAGGAACTTGTCGTAGAAGTTGATGCCGATCACGCCGCCGCGGGCGATCAGGGCGCGAATCATCTCGTCGGAGAGGTGCCGGTCGCCCTCGCCGACAATGGCGCGACAGTTCGAATGGGATGCGATGATCGGACCCGTCGCGATGTCCAGCAGGTTCCAGAACGATTCCTCGGCCAGATGCGAGGCGTCGTGGATCATCCCCAGGCGATCGAGCTGCCTGACAAGCTCGCACCCGGCAGGCGTGAGCGGCCCGGGCGCGCCGGTGCCGCCGGCGTAACGCGTCCGTTTCCACGCCAGCCCGACGATCCGCAGACCAGCGTCGAACCACTCGGGCAGATCGTCGGGCGTGCGGATCGCGTCGGCGCCTTCCAGCAGAAGAATCGCGCGCAGCGGCCGGACCGTCTCGGCAGAGGCCGGCCCGTGCGCATGCGCGGTGGCGGCGGCGGCGTCGGTGGAGTTGTCGTTTTCACTGTCCCCTGGCACAGACACGCTGCGCGTGACACGGGGAATGTCCAGCGTGCTCGTGACAAGCCGCATCAGCCCTTGATCGATGCACGAACGATACCACGCGAGCTGTGACAGCGCCATCGCCCGCGCCTCTTCAGCGGTGCTGTATCCGCCATGTTCGTCGCGAGGCCAGCAGAAGATCGTCGCGCAGATCAGTCCGACGCCGCCGGCGCGCAGGTCGGGCAGTCCGACGGTGGGGATCTCGCGATCAACGACCGGCTGATCCTTCGCCGGCAGTCGCGGATCGCGACCTCGCTGCGGCAGCGCGTTGAAGGCCAGGTCAAGATGGGCATCGGCGATAAGCATCGAACTGATCGTAGCCGAAGACGCACCGGCATGACCAATGCGTCAGGTCATCGCAATCAGATGTCTGACGACGCTTCGTCCCAGTGCGTGGAGGTTATACCCGCCCTCAAGGATGCTGACGACCCGTCCGCGGCAATGGTGATCCGCCGCCGCCACCAGGGCGCGGGTCATCAGTTCGAATCCTTCATCGCTGAGCGCGATGTTAGCCAGCGGATCTTCGCGATGGGCGTCGAAGCCGGCGGAGATCATGAGCAATTGCGGGCGGAACTCATCGATTTCCGGCACGACGCGGGCGTCGATGACCTTCAGATAGTCGTCATCGTCGGATCCCGGGCTGAAGGGGATGTTGACCGTGAACCCGCGTCCGCGACCGGTGCCGATTTCCCACTCGTGACCGCTTCCCGGATAGCAGGTGCGGGGGTCCTGATGCAGGCTGATGAACAGCACCGACGGATCGTCCTCGAACGCCGCCTGCGTGCCATTGCCGTGATGCACATCGAAATCGACGATCGCGATCTTCTCCACGCCATAGGTCCTCTGCACGTAGCGTGCGGCAATGGCGATGTTGTTGAACAGGCAGAATCCCATGGAGCGGTCGGGTTCGGCGTGGTGGCCGGGCGGTCGGGCGGCGGAGAAGGCGCGCCTGGCCTGATCCTTCATCACCGCATCCGCCGCCCGCAACGCCGAGCCCACCGAAAGCAGCGCGATTTCGTAGCTGACCGGCGTGACAGGCGTATCGCCCTGATCCAGCACGCCGGACACCCGGCACATGTGCTGAACGAAGCGGATCAGCTCGTCAGTATGGACCAGCCGCAGGACCTGCGGGTCGGGAGCATAAGGCTCCAGTTCCAGCAGCTTCACGTTGCGCTGCGGCTTGAGGCCCAGGTCCAGCTTGAACTGCGGAAACGGATCGGGCGAATCGATCAGCCCCGCCTGTCGCACCGCCCGGTGGATCGCCCGGATGCGGTCTGGTCGCTCGGGGTGATAGGGGCCTGTCTCATGCTCGACAAATCTTGGACTGGAAACAAAGCCGACCATCAGGAATGCGAATTGTAGATTGCGGCGTGCGGATGAAAAGGAAGGCAACTCAAACGTTTGGCTCTGGATGACCAGTCATCCATCGAAATCGCGACGGTGTTCAATGTCAGGCACGGTGATCGTTGCGGCCGACGATGCTGCCGATGCTTTCGGTGATGGGCTTGCCGCATTCGGGGCAGTTTCCCTGCCTTGCCAGGGCGGTGAGTGCGTAGCCGCAGCCTTCGCACACCAGATCGGATTGATCGGGAACCAGGGTGGCGACAGACGGTATGTTCATATGTTAGACTGATCTGGTGGTTGCAGGAGGTTCGGTGCGAATCAACCAGGCTGCACTCGGCTGCTTCGTCGCGCTGACACTGGTGATTTCAGACGCGGGCTGCCAGCGCCGCAGGCCTGCCGCGACCACGCGGCCAGCGAGCGGATCCACGGCTGTGGCCACAACCTTGCCCGCCACCGCGCCGGCGGTGATCGAGCCAACTGTCTCGCACATCTGGATCGACCAGACACCCTACGAATTCCCGCCGGCCGTGCTGGTGTTGCGCGGCAGGGATGATCAGCTTGTTGCGACCCTCTTCAGCAACGATCCTCCCGAAGCCGTCAGGGACGACTACGCCGGAAACAGCTATTATTTCGAGACCACGCCCATTTTGGCCGAGGTCGGCACGCTCGCCGGCGCCAGTTGGCAGTACAAAGCCCCCAGCAGCGAGAGGGAAGACCAGGTTCAGGGCATCTTCCTCAGCGGCCGACAACTGCACCTTCAGCCCTTCGACGTGCGAATCGATTTTCTGGGCGCCTCGTCGCCGATGCCGGTTCGCCTGGTCGGCAGCTTCCTTATGTTCGACACCCAGGACGACCGCCAGCCGGGGCGGCTGGTGCAGGTTCGCGCCGAGCTGATGGCGCGCGTCACGCTGAAGGGCAGGCCCCAAACCAAGCCAGCCGCCGGCAGCACCGACGGGGACGAGGGCTCGCAAGTGCCACTAACCAACCCTGATCAACAACGGCAATAGCCGGCTGCGAGCGGCATCGGTGTCTGAACGTTTCCGGCTTGCTGCGGCGGATGGTTCGTTGTGCAACTGAGCACGGTGCGATGCGCATAACTTATTTGGCGGAGGAGGTGGCGGGCGGCGGCAGCTTCAGCCGGATGGCCTGCCCCACGCCCGGGGCGTCGATCTTGCCGCAGGGGATCGCGCCCGGCAGGAAGCGGTTGATTGGCGGACGAGCGCCGCCCGCGAAAATCCACACCCCGGGCGCCGCGCGAAGCTCCTGCCAGAGCTGAGGCGAGGGCGCAGCCGTGATCCGCAGCAGCGGGCGTCTCCACAGATCCTCATAGTGCGTGATCCCCGCATGCAACAGCGGCTGATACCAGTCGTTTTCGTCCGTCTGGTAAAACACGAACACATCTTCCGGTCCGGTCTGTCGAGCCAGATCCTGCGCAAAGCCTCGCCAGTCCTGTTTCCACTGGATGTAGGCGCTGGGCAACCCCGCCAGGCACGAGAGGCTCAGAACGCCGGGCACCGTGTGCCGCAACCACCCGCTGCGGTCGCTGAGCAGCGCCGCCGCCAGAGCGTACACCGGTCCGGCCGCCGCCAGCGTGTAGCGGATCTTGTTCAGTGACTGTGAGCCATTGATCAGGTCGGCCGCCGCCACAAGTGCCACCGCCACCCACGCCAGAAGGCACCACAGCAGCAGGTCCGGTCTGCGGCGGAGCATCAACAGCGGCACGACGAGCAGCGCGACCGAGAGCGGCGCCAGGTTCATCGACTTGCTCATCGGAATGATCAAAAACCGCAGCGGCAGGACACTGACACGGTAAATCGTGCGCCAGATCAGGCCGTCGCGGTCGTCGGCGATCCAGGTCATGTTGTTGTGAAAGTTGGCCCGCTGCGCCACCAGCAGTGGGCCACACACCAGCGCGAAGATTGCGATTGCAGCCACCACCGCGCCGATCGCGGCGAACATCGCCTGCCGCGCTGCGGTCGCGCTGGCGTGCGGAGCCTCCGGAAGTGGGGACTGCTGGCCGGCTCGCAGGCGGATCAATGCGTACATCCCCACGGCCAGCACCGCGCCGACGCCATAGTAATGCGTCAACATCGCGCCCAGCAGCCAGAGCGTCAGCCAGGCCGCACGCGGCAATGTCGCACCCAGGCGCTCGATCCGCACCGTTGCGTTGGCCGCCGCCAGATAGAACATCGAGAGCATCGCATACCCGCGGACCTCCTGGGCATATTCGATCTGCGGGACTGCCATCGCCATGATCAGCGCCGCCCACAGCGCCGTCGTCGTTCCGTGCAGGAGCCGCGCTGTGTCGTACAGCAGGGCGATGGCGAGCAGCGAGCAGACCAGCGAGAGCGATCTGGCCGGCGCGTCGCCGTCGCCGAAGGCAAGACGCCACAGACGAAGCACCAGCGGATACAGCGGGGGATGCGTGTCGGTGCGCAGCGCCTGCCAGATCGCGCTGACCGGGCGAGCGCTGCGGGCGGAGGTTACGTCGGGTCCGGGGCGGAGAATGCGGTCGGACGGAAAGTCGAAGTGCGAAACCGCACGGCCATTGGAGAACTGGATGCTGGCGAACTCGTCGGCCCAGAGGCTGTAGCGCGTCAGCCCATACAGCCGCAGCCCCGCGGCGGCGGCGAGGATCAGACCCAGCAGAACAGGCGTGATGATCTGCTGTCGCCGCGATTGCGCCGCGGGTAAATCTGCCGGGATTCGCGGAGCATCGACGTGCATGGCCGGATGGCCGGATTATACCGGATCAGATCGACAGGACAGCAGGCAGAAGCGGAAAAGACTCCCGACCCCTTATTTTAAGGGGTCGGGAGTCTTTTCCCAGCGCAGACGTGCCACCCCGCCCAGGTCGCTCTGCCCGCCGGACCACACCACCCGCGCGCCGGGAACGATCTGCTCGGGCGACAGCGACGTGGCGCCCCAGTAGACCCACACGTGATCCCATTGCCGAAGCTCGCGAAGATTGTCCTCGTCAGCCGGACGGTCCAGACGAAGCGCCGGACGTGGAAACGTTCCCGAATAGTGAGACGCGGCCAGCAGCGCCCACTGCGCCCACCACCGCATCGAAGGATCGGAGTAAAACACGACCGGCTCGTGGGCGTATGCCCGCTCGCTCAGCAGCCGCCCGATCTCGCTGTAGCGCTTGTTGGCGCGGGTGTAGGTCAGCCCCAGCCCGCTGACGCATGCCAGCACGATCATCGCCGGCACAGCATGTTCCAGCACGCGCCAGCGGACGCCGCGAAGCATGCCCGCCAGCAGCACGCACATGGCCGGCCCGGCGAGAATCGTGTGGCGGAGCTGTTCCAGGTGTCGCGTGCCGCGCGTCAGGTCCAGAATCGCGGCAAAGCCGATGACCGCGTAGAACCAGATCGCCCACAACAGCAGCGTCGGCCGCGAGCGGAGCAGCAATGCGGGCAGCAGGTACATCACCGCCGCCAGCATCGCCGCGACCTTTGCGTCCGTGCGCGGCTCGAACAGCAGTTGCACCGGCAGCATGGCGAGCCGCGTCAATGTGGCGCGCAGGTGGTCGGGGCTGCTGTCCAGCAGCGCTCCGGGGACCGTGGCGCCGGCGAATGCGCCGGCCTGTCGCGCCAGCATCGGGGCCCAGATTCCGGCGAACATCAGACACGCGCCCACGATGACGGACAGCGTCGCGCGCCGCCGCTGTCCGGCCAGCCGGAGCATCGCATACAGCGCCATCGCCGCAACAGCCGGTGCGGCAAAGTAATGCGTGAACAGCGCGCCCAGCACTGCCAGCCCCAGCATCGCAATGCGCAGCCTGCTGAGGCCAAGCCGCTCGATCCGCAGCAGTGCCAGTGCCGCCGCCAGACACAGCGCGATCAGCAGCGTGTAATTGCGGACTTCCTGGGCGGTGTCGATCTGAGCCGAGGAGACGGCCAGCAGCGCCGCGGCCCACCGCGCAGTGGACGCCGGATACAACTGCGCAACGGCGAGATACAGTAGCAACACCGCCAGTGCCGACAGCGTCGCCGAGAGCATCCGCCCCGCGGCGATAGATTCGCCGAACAGGCTCCGCCAGGCTCGCAGCAGCATTGGATACAGCGGCGGATGTGTGACGGTGTCGAGGCTCGTGGGGATCGTGTGCCAGCCCGGTGCGTCGTGCAGCGAAGTCAGAGCAGGCGTGCGCGCGATGAGCTGATTCATCGGCAGCGTCTCATGTGCCGATCCGCGCCCGGTGGAAAGCTCCAGGTGCCACAGCTCGTCGAAGTCGGCTTCGCTTTGTCC
This sequence comes from Fontivita pretiosa, assembly GCF_050410795.1. Classification (GTDB taxonomy): domain Bacteria; phylum Planctomycetota; class Phycisphaerae; order Tepidisphaerales; family Tepidisphaeraceae; genus Fontivita; species Fontivita pretiosa. The sequence continues at coordinate 3,842,454 of NZ_CP191258.1, forward strand.
GATGTAAATGAACCGCAGGACCGTCGCGGCCAGAAGGATCAGCAGCAGCGGCACGTCGCGAAAGGGCGACATTGCGGATCCTGGAAATCCAGAACGGCAACACACGCAGCCTAAACGCTGGCTGGGGCGCCGGCGGACTGGGCTTGAGCCGCAGCCTGCGTTGCCTGCTGAGCCGGCGCGGCGGAATCCTCTTTCTTTCCGTAGGTGCGCGGGCGAGGCGGAATCAGACTCGTGTCCACCGGCGCGTAGGTGATGACCGGGCGATCATTGGCCGCGTCGTAAGTTGCGATCGTCGCCTTCAGGTAATTGGCGTCGTCACGTTCCTTGAAGGCCGGCTTGTAGTGCGCTCCACGGCTCTCGTTGCGCAGCAGTGCGCCCTGAAGGATCGCCTCGGCCATGATGATCATGTCGCGCACCGCCCGGGTGAACGAGAGGTTCTGGTTGGTCCACATGCCGGTGTCGGAAAGCCTGATTTTCCGGAACCGCTGTTTCCACTGCTGGCACTGCTCGATGGTCTTCTCCAGCCGATCGTTGTGACGGACCACGGTGCAGTTGTCGGTCATCCAGCGACCCATCTCCTGCCACAGCTTGTAGGGATTCTCCGTGCCATCGTTGTTGAGCAGCCAGTTCTGTTTTTCGGTTTCGGCCCTGATGACCGCGTCAAAGGCAGACTGGGGCACGTCGGCGGCGGCAATCGGGGCCGCGTCGTTGATGTAGTTGCGGATGCACGTCCCGCCGAACAGGCCATCGAAGATGCAGCTCAGCAGCGAGTTGGCGCCCAGCCGGTTGGCGCCGTGGTAGGCGAAGTTGGCCTCGCCCATCGCGTACAGCCCGGGGATGTTGGTCATCATGTTGGCCGGGTCCCCGAACTTCAGTCCACCGGTCTTTTCGTCCTTCCTGAAGCCAATCCACAGCCCGCCCATGCTGTAGTGGACGGCGGGGAAGATTTTCATCGGCTCGGCCAGCGGATCGGTGCCGACGAACTTCTCGTAGATTTCGAGGATGCCCTCGAGCTTGGCGAGCACGGCCTCGCGGCCAATCTGCTGGACGATGTCGCGCAGATCGAGGTAGACCATGTTTCCGCCGCCGACGCCCAGGCCCATTTCCGTGCAGACCTGGAAGATTTCACGTGTGGCGATGTCGCGTGGGACGAGGTTGCCGTATTTGGGATAGCGCTCCTCGAGGAAGTAGAAGCGTTCGGACTCGGGGATGGAGTTGGGGTGTCGGGTGTCGCCGGGCTTGCGGGGGACCCACACGCGTCCGCCTTCGCCACGCGCCGATTCGCTGATGAGCCGGCACTTGTCCTCGCCGGGGATGGCGGTGGGGTGGACCTGGACGAACTCAGGGTTGCCGAGCTTGGCGCCGGCCTGGTAGCAGCGGGAAGCGGCCCCGCCGGTGCAGATCACGGACATGGTCGATTTGCCGAAGATCAGCCCGTTGCCACCGGTGGCCATGACCACCGCATCGCCGCGGAAGGCCCTGATCTGCATCGTGCGCATGTCCTGGGCGACAATGCCGACGCACTGTCCGTCGTGAATCACCGGCCAGAGGAACTCCCAGAACTCGTACTTGGTGACGCGCCCTTCGGCTTCCCAGCGGCGGGTCTGCTCGTCCAGGGCGTAAAGCAGTTGCTGGCCCGTGGTGGCTCCGGCGAAGAAAGTTCGTTTGAACAGGCTCCCGCCGAACAGTCGCAGGGCGCGTTGGCCTTCGGGCGTCCGGTTAAAGGGCACGCCCATGCGATCCAACAGATCGATGATGCGTGGCGCCCAGTTGCACATCTCCAGCACCGGGGGCTGATCCGCCAGAAAGTCTCCGCCCAGGATCGTCTCGTCGAAGTGCATCCACTCGCTGTATCCCTGCTGGCGGGCGATTTCGTTGCAGGCGTTGATGCCGCCCTGGGCGCAGACGCTGTGCGAGCGCTTCACGGGGACCATCGAGAACAAATCGACGGGCACGCCTTCTTCGGCCAGTTTGATGGTGCATGCCAGCCCCGCAAGCCCGCCCCCGACGACGATCACACGCTTTTTAGCTGCTGCAACTGCCATGGTGGTTTCCTTCAGTGGTCATTGCCAATGGGCCGTGACCAGTGGCAAGCCACTGATCAGGGGCCACTGGCGAGTGACCGGTCATGTGCCCAGCTTCGCCCGCTTGCGGCGGATGAAGCCGAGATGGTGTTCCAAGTGCTGGTTGTATTTCTTTACCTGCTCGGCAAGCGTGACTCTGCCGACTTCGTTGTGGACGCCGGTTCGGTCGAATGTCTCCGGCGAGAGCCTGCGCAGTACGCCCGCAAACTGCCGCCGCGACAGATCGAGGATCGTGATCGCGTCCTGGGTCGATTGCTCGTTGTAGAACAATCGTTCGGCGAATCGCGTCTCGTTGTAGCCGATGAGCAGGGGGTTATCCTCGGCGATGATCCGCTTCATGCGATCGATGCCAACCAGATCGGAATCCATCAGATGGATGACAACCTGCTGAATGGACCATCGTCCCAGCGCCGGTTCGGCGTCGGCGGGCGGAACCCACAGCAGATCCCGCCGCGACAGCCCCGCCACGGCCTCCCGAAGCTTCTGTCCGCCGTGCTCGAACTCATCGATGATCTGCTGATCCATGGCGCGCACCTCACGAGCGACCTGCCGGCCTCAGTTTTCAATGCTCAACGACGACGGATGGGGCCGGCGAGGGGATGCGGGCCGGGTCCAGCGCCGCGGCGGCGATCAGGGCGGTCATGCCGGCGATGAACGTCAGCACAAACAACGCCGCGCAGACGTATCCCCAGCGACGTTGTGCGCCGGCGCTGACCGTCAACCCCCACGTGATCGCCGCCGTCCAGAATCCATTGGCCAGATGATAGCACGATGCCAGCACGCCCAGCGGATACACGATCCACGTGATCAGGAAGCTGACGTTCATATGCTGCGCGACGGATCGCATGGCGTTGCCGTGCGGATCGAAACTCAGCCGATCTCCGAACAGCCCGTACTTGAACGACAGCACGTGGAACAGCATGAACAGGAAAATGTAGATACCGCTGAGTCGCTGAAAAAAGTAGAACCAGTTCTTCGCGTAGGGATAGTTGGCGACGTTGGGCTGGCCGGTGAGCGTGATCCACACGCCGTAAATGCTGTGATACAGGATCGGCAGGTAGATCAGGGTCCACTCGATCAGAGGCAAAAACGGCAGGCTGTGAATCTTGTCCACCTGAACCTGGTAGGAGGCGATGTTGCGGGAATCAAAGCCCTGGGCGATTGTCGCATTGACCACCAGGTGCACGATGAGGTAGCCGCCGAAAATGATGCCAGTGAGCGAGTGAAGCCGGCGAAGCAGGAAGTGTGCCTGCCCGCCGACCAGCGGTACGGTGTAGTCCGAAGCAGTGGTAGCAGAAGAAGCCACGGGCGAAGTTCCTTTTTTGCTTTGCAGCCTGACGCTCGTGCAAGCCGCGGTTTGCCGCCAGGCGACTGGATCGCCCGATTATAGGAAAACATGCCGCTGCTGCCAGAGCCGGTTGCGCCGCGAGCGGGCGATGCAAGCGAGCGGGCGATGGAATAGAATCGGCCCTGCTATGGCGCATGACATCTACGAATCTCCCCTGGCTGCGCGAAACGCTTCGCAGCAGATGCTGCGGCTGTTTTCGCCGCAACACAAGTTCTCGCTCTGGCGGCGGCTGTGGGTGGAGCTGGCCCGGGCGCAGCGCGAGCTGGGAATCCAGCGGATCAGCGAGGAAGCGATCCGGCAAATGCAGGACAAGGTTGATCAGATCGACTTCGAGCGGGCGGCGGAATGGGAACGACGCCTGCGGCACGACGTGATGGCGCACGTACACACGTTCGAGGAGGCGGCGCCGGCGGCCAAGGGGATCATCCATCTGGGCGCTACGTCCCAGTACGTCGTCGATAACGCCGACCTGATCATCATGCGCGACGCCATGCGGCTGCTGTGTGCGCGATTGGCCAATGCCATCGACGCGCTGGCGAGCTTCGCGATGCAGTGGAAGGACCTGCCAACGCTGGGCTATACGCACTTTCAGCCGGCGCAGCTCACCACCGTCGGCAAACGCGCCACGCTCTGGGCGCAGGATCTGGCTTTGGACCTTGAGGAATTGGAATACCGCATCGCCAATCTGAGATTCCGGGGCGTGAAGGGAACCACCGGGACGCAGGCGTCATTCCTGAGCTTGTTTGAAGGCGATCACAACAAGTGCGAACAACTGGATCGGATCGTCACGCAGCGGTTCGGATTTGACGCATCATTCACCGTCACCGGGCAGACGTATCCGCGGAAAGTTGATGCGGCAATTGTCTGCTCACTGGCGGGCATCGCAGCCAGCGTACACAAGTTCGCCAACGACGTGCGCATTCTGGCCGGACTCAAGCAGATCGAAGAGCCGTTCGAGCAGGAGCAGGTTGGATCCAGCGCGATGGCGTACAAGCGCAACCCGATGCGCTGCGAGCGGGCCACAGGACTGGCGCGATTTGTGATCAGTCTGGCCAGCAGCCCGCTCCAGACCGCCGCCGAGCAGTGGTTTGAGCGGACGCTGGATGATTCATCCAACAAGCGGCTGAGCATTCCGGAGGCATTCCTGGCCATTGACGGGGCGTTGTTGATCGTGATCAACGTGGCGCGGGGGTTGGTGGTGTATCCGAAGACGATCCAGGCGGCCGTGATGCACGAGCTGCCGTTCATGGCGACCGAAGAGATCCTGATGGCGGGGGTGCGTGCCGGCGGCGATCGGCAGGAGCTTCACGAGATTATCCGCCGCCGATCGCTGGAGGCCGCCGAGCAAGTCAAGCTTCACGGGCGGCCCAACGATCTGCTCGAGCGGCTGAGGCAGGAGCCGGCGTTTGCGAAAGTGAATCTGGACGCCGTGCTGGACCCGGCTCGACACATCGGGCGAGCGCCGCAGCAGGTGGAGCGATTTGTGGCCGAGGTGGTGGAGCCGATTCGCAACCGCTATCGCGATCAGCTTGGCGCGGAGGCTGCACTCAAAGTGTGAGGGCAGCAGGGGAGTGAGTTGCGGTATGCGCGCAAACGAACGCCCGCCGAGAGCGGAGCTTTCGCGGGCGTTCGGGTCGTACCTCCTCCGATCGACTCGTACGTTGGGATTCAGCCTTTGCGGCGGCGTGCCAGCAGCAGTCCGGCCCCTCCCAGCAGCACCGCGGCGCTGCCCGGTTCGGGGACGAACAGTTCCACCTCGATGGCGGCCTGACCAATGTGCTGTCCGATGGTCGCGGCGCCGGTGCTGGAGCTGCTCGCCTGATACAGCGCGTTGACGTTCAGGTGGACCTTGGTCACTCCATCGGGCAGGGTGGTGACCGACACGCCGGACCAACTGCCTGCGCCGGAGGTGATCGGCATGCCCGGCGTTGTGATCATGCCGGAGGTCAGAGCCGGCAGCGCGGGCTGCTCGAGGTTGGAAACGCTGACGGTGGTGCTGGCGTTTACCTGATTCGGCCCCGGCCCGGTGATCGAATAGTCGCCGTACGCGCGAACCTCGACCTTGTCGAGCTGGAGTCCGGCTTTGATGAAGATATCTACTTCAGCGGCGTCGGTGGCGCTGGCGGGCGAGCCGTTGACGCTGTTGGCGACCAGATTGTTGGGGAAGAACACGAAGCCAGCGGTGCTGACCAGGGGGCTGCCGAAGAGGTTGGTCTGATTTTGACCGTTGGCCCAGTCAAAGACTGCATTGCTGCCGCTGGGGTTGCTCCACGAAAAAGCGGCGAAGGCCGAAGAACTGGCGGAGGCGATTGCAGCCAGCGCAATCGCGGCGGCCGCGCGTGGCGTGAGTCTGGTACCCATCTTTTCTCCCTTTCCTTTTGCGGACATGCGGGCGGCCGGATGGAGCCGATCGGCATTTTCCCGCGCACTTCCCGTCCCGTGACTGGCTCGTTTTCGAACCGAACCTCCGAGCAAAAAGGCGAGCCGCGAGCGCTGCTCACGGCTCAGATGTCGATCATCAGCGGTCGTGCGGTCCCGCCTTTTAACGGCGGCGACGCGCCAGCAGAAGTCCCGCTCCTGCCAGGCACAGTCCGGCCATGCCCGGTTCGGGGATCAGCAGGATTTCAATCTGCCCGACCTTCTTTTCGATTTTGGCGGCGCTGCCCTGCGAGCTGGTGGCCTGAAGCGTGTTGTTCAGGATCAGGTGGATCTGCGTGACGCCGCTGGGGAACGTCTGCACGGCGATGCCGCCCCAGGTGCCCGAGCCGGTGGTGATCGGCATGCTCGGGGTCATGTTGAGGGTGGCACTGGTCGGCGGATTCATTGGGCTCGCCAGGTTCAGCGTGAACAGGGTTGCTGACGCCTGCACCGCGTTGGGGCCGGCGCCGGTGATGGCGTAGTCGCCCACTTCACGCACGAGGATCTGTTGCAGGTCGAAGTTCGGCTTGGTGAAGATGTCCACTTCGGCCTTGTCGTAGACGCTGACCGCGTTGCCGTTGACGCTGTTGGCGACGAAATTGCTGGGGAAGAACACGAAGCCGGCGGTGCTGACGCTTGGGCTGCCGAAGAGGTTGGTCTCGTTCTGCCCGTTGGCCCAGTCGAAGTTGGCGTTGCTGCCGGCGGGATTGCTCCAGGAGAATGCAGCCAAAGCGTTGGTGGCGACCGAAATCACCATCACGGCTGCAAGAGCGAGAGTTCGACGCGGCGAGAGTTTGAGCATACGCATTTTCGTCTCCCTTTCCTGCTCCTACCTCGACTTCCGGCTACGTCAGGCGTCGTGTCCCCGACACGCCGCCGCGTAGCGCAACCCTGCACGGCCCACTCCCAAACAGACATGTACCCACTGTCAAGTGAACATCAGTCCGTGCAGGAATATTCCGAAGTCTACCGCCATGTTGCCAGAACGCAACAAAAAACATGCGCGATATCGATAATTTTATATGACCTGGCTTCAGCCACCACTGTGGCCCGAATTACATTGCCCAGACCCCAAGCGGCTTGACGAAGCGCGCGGCGGGCGATTGTTTCTGACCCGGCTGCGCCTTTTTGCCGATGCTACAATGGCTTGCCCACCACCAGTCTGGGGCGTGGATCGGGATCTGAGGGCAAAAACGGAGTGCATTGTATTTTGTCCATACACAGTCTGGGAAAACTGGAGGGTTTGGGAGATATGACTCATGCCGCGTGACATTCCGGTCGGCAACGGACGCCTGCTGGTCACCTTCGACCACCGCTACCAGATTCGCGACGTGTACTTCCCGCACGTGGGACAGGAGAACCACGCCGGCGCCGGGCCATGCAGGTTCGGCGTGTTCACCGACGTGCCACACCGCAGCCGTGGGCAACTGTTCTGGACCAGTGACAGCGGGTGGGTCATCCGCCAGCGCTACCTGCGAGACACCCTGACCACCAGTGTCAGCCTGGACCATCGCGAGCTGAAGCTGGCGATGTACTGCAACGATGTGGTGGACTTCCACCGTCCGATCTTCGTGAGAAAGATCAAGCTGAAGAACCTGGCCTGCCACGACCGCGTGGTCAAGGTCATCCATCACCAGGACTTCAACATGTTCGGGACGAAGATCGGCGATACGGCCTACTTCGACCCGGAGCTTCGCTCGATCGTTCACTACCGCGGCAAGCGATACCTGATGGTGACGTTCTTTTCATCCGGCGAGCAGCGGATCGACGAGTTCGCCACCGGCACATCCGGATTTCACGGCGCCGAAGGGACGTGGCGAGATGCGGAGGACGGGCATCTTCAGGGCAATCCGATCGCGCAGGGGGCGGTGGACTCGACGGTGGCGGTGCATGCTCATTTGCCCGCCGAAGGGGAAAAGACGCTGTACATGGTGCTGATCGCCGGGCAGTCGCGACAGGAGCTGCTGGAGCTGCACAAGTGGATCATGAAGATGGCGCCGCAGGGGGTGATCGACCGCACGACGGCATACTGGCGGCTGTGGGTGGGAGGCACGAACATCAACTTCGGGAATCTTCCGCCAAAGGTGGTCGATCTGTTCAAGCGATCGCTGCTGGTGACGCGCACGCAGATCGATAACGACGGGGCGATCATCGCCGCCAACGACTCGGACATCATGCAGTTCTCGCGCGACACCTACTCGTACATGTGGCCGCGGGACGGGGCGCTGGTGGCCGATTCGCTGGACATGGCCGGCTTCCCCGATGTGGCGCGCTCGTTCTACACCTTCTGCCAGAAGACCATCACCGACGAGGGCTTTTTCCATCACAAGTACAACCCCGACGGCTCGCCGGCCTCGAGCTGGCATCCCTGGGTCATGAAGGGGCAGCGCTCCATGCCCATTCAGGAGGACGAGACGGCGCTGGTGGTGTGGGCACTGTGGCGGCATTACTACAAGTATCGCGACATCGAATTCATTCGCCCGATGTGGGTGGATGTCGTGCAGAAGGCCGCGGACTTCATGGTGCGCTATCGCGATCCGCGGACCGGACTGCCGCTGCCCAGCTACGACCTGTGGGAAGAGCGCTGGGGCGTGCACGCGTTCACGGTGGCAACGGTGTATGGCGGGCTGAAGGCGGCGCGCAACTTCGCCGTCTGCTTCGGCGATCGCGAACGCGCCGAGGTCTACAACCGCGCCGCCGAGGAAATCAAGGCCGGCGCGGAAAAGTTCCTGTTCAGCGAGAAACTCGGGCGATTCGTCAGGAGGCTGGTGCCCCGGGAACGCCCCGAATCGGGCGAGGCAGGACACCCCGGCGCCCCTGAACATTCGGACCCGGACGCTCAGCACCCCGAGGCCAATGGCATCTACGACCCCGACGAAGTCCTGGACGCTTCGCTGTTTGCCATCTACAAGTTTCACCTTTTCGACGCCGATGACCCGCGGGTGGTGGCGACGATGAAGGCCGTGGAGGACAAGCTGTGGGTCAAGACCCGTGTCGGCGGGGTGGCGCGCTACGAGAACGACTACTACCACCGCGTCAGCAACGACATCGCTTCGGTGCCGGGCAATCCCTGGTTCATCTGCACGCTGTGGCTGGCCGACTACTTCATCACCCGCGCCAAGACCACCAGCGAGTTGAAGACAGCGCTGCCGATCTTCGAGTGGACGGCCAGCCACGCGCTGGAGTCGGGCGTGCTGGCCGAGCAGGTCAACCCCTACACCAACGAGCCGATCTCGGTCAGCCCGCTGACCTGGTCTCACGCCACGGTCGTCAGCACGGTGATCAAGTACCTGGAGAAGCTGGAGCAGCTTCAGGTGTGCTCGACGTGCAATCAGCCGATCTTCCGGCTGCGCAGGACCGGCGCCGTGGAGGTCAAGGCGCATGCGCACTTCGATCGCCACGACGCCGCGTTCGAGCAGAATGTCAGCCGGGAGACCGCCTCGGCAGTGGGCAGATTCATCAAGCAGGATCCGCGCACGCGGCTGGAGATGCGTGCGACGCTGGCGATCGACACGCGGGACTGCATCGGTTGCGAGGTGTGCGTGAACCACTGCGATCGCGGGGTGCTGATGATGGTGGATGGCAAGGCGCTGATCGATCTGCGGCACCTGAACCGCTGCGACCTTGACGGACATTGCGTGGAGGTCTGCCCCACCGACGTGATCACGCTTCTGCTTCAGCCCGCCGAGCAAACGGAGTCCGAGCGGTCGCGTCCGGCCGCCGGGGCGTGAGGGCCAAGCCGCGCGCGGTCGAAGACACGGCGGAACAAGAGCAGGGGCGCAAAAGGGGTAGATGGTTTGGCGGCGTTTTCCCGTCTGTGCTGCCGGTCGCACGGCTCTTTGCTGGGGATTGGCCCAGCCATGGGCTTGAAAAGTGGCATCGCTTCGCACATACTGGATAAATTGATCTAGAACTCCAGAGGAGATGTCCATGCGGTGCAATCAGTGCGAACAGGCGATGCCTTACGGGTGTTCCGGGCCGGTGGGAAACTGCGGTAAGGACCAGGACGTGCAGTCCCTCCATGAGATCATCCTTTACGGCCTGAAGGGAATGGCGGCGTATGCGCATCACGCGCGGCGGCTTGGAAAGACCGACGAATCCGTCAGCGCCTTCATCGAGCAGGCCCTGTTCAGCACGATGACCAACGTCAACTTCGATCTGCCCAGCCTGATCGAAATCGCCATGGAACTGGGGCAAAAGAACCTGCGGGTGATGCAGATGCTGGACGAGGGACACATCGAGCGGTTCGGCGTGCCTTCGCCTGCCACCGTTCGCGAGGGCACGCAGGCCGGCCGCGGCATCCTGGTCACCGGGCATGATCTGCTGGATCTGGCCGATCTGCTGGAACAGGTGCGCGGCACGGACCTGAAGGTCTACACGCACGGGGAGATGCTTCCGGCGCATATGTATCCGCGGCTTCGCGAGCACCCGAACCTGGCCGGACACTACGGTGGGGCGTGGCACGAACAGCGCGAGCAGTTCGCTCAGTTCAGCGGGCCCATCCTGGCCACCAGCAACTGTGTTCTGATTCCGTCGGAGCAGTACCGCGATCGGCTCTTCACGACGCGCATGACCGCCGTCCCCGGCGCCACACGCCTGACGGGCCACGACTTTTCGCCCGTGATCCACAAGGCGCTGCAATGTCCGCCGATGCGGCAGCGCATCGACCGCACCAGCACCATCGGCTTCCACCGCTGCGTTCTCCTGGAAATGGCGCCGACGATCGTCGAAGCGATCAGGGCGGGGAAGATCAGCCGGTTCTACGTGATCGGCGGATGTGACGGGGCGCGCCCCGGGCGCAACGTGTTTGCCGATTATGCGCGGGCGACGCCGCCCGATTCATTCATCCTCACGCTCGGCTGCGGCAAGTTCCGCATCCGCAACCATGATTACGGCACGCTGCTGGGGCTGCCGCGGCTGCTGGACATGGGCCAGTGCAATGACGCCTATGGCGCGATCTCAGTCGCGTTGGCGCTGGCCAGGGCGTTGGGCTGCCAGGTGAACGAATTGCCGCTGACGCTGGCGATCAGTTGGTTCGAGCAGAAGGCGGTGGCGGTGCTGCTGACGCTGCTGAGCCTGGGTGTGCGGGGCATCGTGCTGGGTCCGACTCCCCCGCAGTTCATCACACCCAATGTGTGGAGTCTTCTGAAGGACAGATTTGACTTGAAGCTGACCGGCAATGGCAACGGGCGCGTGCGGCTTGCGGCGATGGCGCCGGCGGGCGCCTAGGTCGCGCCGGCCGGCGTCGGGGCGGCGGCGGCCTGAAGGCGCTGGATCAGCCCGTTGACCAGCTTCAGCCGCTCCTCCAGGTCGTCGTGCGCCTCATGTTTGCGCGTGTGATGAATCTCCACCGGCAACTCGCGCTGCTCACGCAGCAGCAGGTCCAGCAGCAGCGCTCGCTCCGACGGAGTGATCACGAGGTTGATCTGCTCTGCCATCGTATCGCCTCCTTCGCTGTGCCCCCCAATGTCCTCAGCAAGGTAAGCACATGATCCACCACCTGATTATACAGGCCCTGCCCGCCAACCCACTACGTGCAAATCCCACCGCAGGTGGCTGATCAACCGATCAGATCAATGGCGCGCTCGATGGGCGCGGCCAATCGCTCCCCGCGCCGCGGCCAGGCGGCCAGCGGCGCCGGCAGGGCCGTCTGCCAGCGACTGGCCAGAATCAGCAGATCGCGGGTATCGACTCGGTCGTCGTAGTTGAAATCGCCCTGGGCGAAGCTGCGACCCGACTGCTGCCAGTTCATGACCAGGATGTCCAGATCGAGCTGGTTCACGAGGCGGTCGCGATTGGCGTCGCCGGCCAAAACGAAGAAATCGAAGCTCTGCTCGCCGCTCAGCGCGTTGCCGGCGGCGTCGCGCACGGCGTCGGAGCGGATCGTGGCGCGATAGTTGCCGTCGGGCAGGATGCCGCCGGCGTACGTGAACGTCGCGATGTTGGTCGGGGAGTCGTAACTGAGCAAAAGCTGGCTCGACGGAATCGTCTGCCCGCTGGTCAGGTTCGTCACAGCCAGATCGTCGGACGAAAGCGACGCGCGCACGTCTTCGTTGAACGCGATCGTCAGCGCATGCGGGGCACGCAGATGGTTGAAGCTGCTGCTCAATACCTGTGGCGGATAAGCATCGGTGGCGAACTGCGACAGCAGCAGGCTGTACGCCGCCTGGTAATAGATCGCCGGCTCGGTGATCTCCCAGGAGTTCTCCGGCCAGCCGGTGTTCCAGTCTTTGAAGGCTTTCATGGCGGGTTGTCCGGCGGGCGGTGAGATCGTGGCGACGGAGAAGTACTGGTTGGGTCCGCCCACCAGGTAGCCGGGGATCGGCCCGTAGGTCGAGTTGGGCCCGTCGTACAGCGGCGAGCCGTCGCCAAACCAACTGTGGTAGACCTGCATCACGCTCTTGTCCCCGCCCAGGTTGGCGCCCTTTGCTCCCATGTTGCTCAGGTACAACTGCGAGAGCGGATTGCGGCCATGCAGGTAATGCAGGTACTCCTCGGCGATTTCGCGGTACGTCGCGGTATTGGCGGGGTTGACGTTGAGCCTGATCGCGTACAGCAGCAGGTTGGCCCACTCGCTCTTGAGCTGATTTGATCCCCAGGTGTAGTGTCCGGACCACATGAAGCCGCGGTACGGATCCTCCAGATTGACGTAGCTGGTCAGGAGGATGCCATCGACCATGTTGCGCAGGGACGTCTTGATCTCGTTGACGATGGATGGGTTGGCGCCGGCGGCGGTTGCGTAGGTGACGTAGGCGCGGTTGAGCTCGGTGCCGAGCGTGGTGTCAAAGTGCGGCCAGCCGCCCAGCAGCGGATGATGCCCGTTGTCCGAGGCGGCGGAGTTCTTGTAGTTGGATTCGAAGTAGGACTTGTAGTTGGCGGCGGCGGTGGATTTGTACAGTTCGGAGGCGGCGAGGATGCGCAGCCGCAAATCGGCGGCGGGATTGGCGTCGGCGGCAGCGGCGGCAAGCCCACCTGCGCTGCCGCCACTGCCCCCGCCGTCGCTGCCGCTGGCGGGGGTGATGTTCGGCGTGGCCTGGAGGTAGTTCCAGGCAAGCGTCGCGGCGTTCAGCAGCGTTGCGGCGTATCCGGGGTATCGCACGTCGTATGCCGCGAACACCCTGGCCGCATGCGCCAGCGATGCCGCGAAACTCGCCGTCGCCCACGTCGTCGCCTGCGTGTAGTACCGCGGCTGCGTGTCCGTCGCCGGATCGTAGTTGCCGGCGGCATAGGTGGCGTTGGCGACACGATTCAACACCGAGCCGTTGGGATTCTGCATCTTCAACAGCCAGTCCAGCTCGTACTTGATCTCGTCGAGCAGGTCCGGCACGCCGTTGCCGCTTTCGGGGATGTTCCAGTTGTCGCCGAACACTCCAGCGTTGAACTCGAAGGCGCTGAGCAGGTTCCACAACACACTTGTGGTGAACGGCACATACTTGTTGTAGTCGCCGGCGTCGAACCATCCGCCCGAGACGTCGCGCGCCTGGCCCTGGGAAGCGCCGTTGAGCCAGAGTCTGGCCTGGGTGTCCTGGCCGGGGCCGACGTGGTCGATGGCATGCGTCCAGTTGCCGCCGAACTGCGGGGGGATCGCTGTGCCGGTGCGCTGGTAGTAGAACGTGCGGATCGAGCTCTTCAGCACATCGTTGTACAGCGCCGCATCCAGACGAAACGGATACGAGCGCAGGTCATTGGCAGGATCGTAGACGTAATACTCGCCGGGCGCGACCACCGAGGAAAAGTCCCCATACCACACACGGTCGCCAGACTCGGCGTGGGTCGTGCCCGCCCGCCACTGCACCGTCGCACCGCTGAACACGACGGCGTCATCGGATGTGCGGCGAATCTGAAACGCCGCGCCGGGAGTATAGGTGATGGATGAGTTCTGCCCGTTGACCGGATCGGCGAAGATCACGACTTTCCGCGTCGCATCGTTGCGCCAGCCGAACTGGTCGATGATGATCTGTTCGCTGAGCGTCCCCGCCAGCATCTGCCGCCGTTCCAGAGGCTCGATCCATGGTGCAGACCGCATGCGGGCCATTCTACCATGCGCGGGTTCGCCGTTGACGGCGACGGCACAGCAGCAGCGCCCCGCCCAGCGCCGCGGCGCCCAGCGGCTCGGGAATGCTCACCGTCACTTCCGGCAGCCCCAGCGACGCAAAAGGCGGCGGGAAGCTGGCCTGCCAGTTCTGGGCCAGGATTTCCAGATCCGCCTGATTGACGAAGTTGTCGAAGTTGAAGTCGCCCTGGGTGTAATCGCCTGGCTGCTGCCAGTGCTGCGCCAGGGCGTACAGGTCGCGGATGTTCACCACGCCGTCAACGGTGGCGTCGCCCGCCACTCCAGACAGAACCAGCCCCTCGACCTTGAGATACTGGGTTCCGTAGATCAGCCCCGCGTCATCGGTGTCGTCGTAGGTGAACTCGTAGAAACTGGAGTTGCTGAAGTAGTCCCACAGCAGATCGAGGTTGTCGGGATGGCTGGCCAGCGTCCAGCCGTTCTTGTCGTCGCTGGTGGAGAACCGTAGCCCCAAGGCGAAACTGCGGTAAAGCGGATTGGTGCTGGCGGCGGCGCCGTTGACGTTGAACAGGGTGTTCACCCCGTCGCCGATCGTAATGGTCGTTTCCGTGTGGGTGAGGTTGATATTGGTCGGCAGATTGATCGGGCTGCCGATCTGCACGGGCCCCAGTGGCAGAGGTCCGACCGGATCGTAGTTAGGCCCGTCCCCGGGGCCACCGGCGCGAACGCTGTCGTCGAGCAACTCGGCGTAGTAGGGGGTGATGGTGACGGCTGGCGCACCGGCGCGGCGCGACACGCCAAACGTGATGCGCTTGACGTTGAACAGCGTGCTGGGCCATGTCGGATCATTGGTGGGCACGGGCACGGTCACGTCGTCAAACACGATATGGTTGGGCGCGCCGCCGTTGTCGGGTCCGGGGTTGTAGAAATAGGCAAAACTGCCGGAAGGAGGAAGCCGACGGGTGGTGGCATCGTAGAAGACGACGGCCTGGGCTGGGGCCGCCATCGAACCGACCGCCAGTGCGGCGCTTGAAACAATTCCCAGCCGCTGCTTGGGCCTCATCGTCATCTTCTCCTTCCTTGCGTGGCGCAGGCGGCGGACAGGGCCCACTGACCGGCCAGTCGCAAGGATCATCCATCGACCAAAAGCAAAGAGCCTGGCCCAAACGGCCCGGGCACTGTCCCCATCCACCCCAAATGCTGGATCAAGCCGGGAACAAATCGCGCACTCTCCCCGCACCTCCGGCGACGCACGCGCAGGCTCCTGCCCGCATCCACCTCAATCCCCGCCACGTTACTTTGGTTCCCGAAGAAATCAAGCGAATTCTGCGCCGAATGAACTGGCTGGCGCAGACTACCCACCGCCCCCGGATTGCCTGGGCGTTATAACTTGTCCCGACGCGCAGCACGCGAGGGTAAAGGCCGGCGGCTCAATCCTGCCTTTCCACGTCATTGCCCGTGCCGGCGTTGATCAGATCGAATCCGCCTTCGCCGTACAGCCGGTCGTCGTCCTCATCGCCATACAGCCAGTCATCGCCGTCCCCGGCGACCAGCTTGTCGTTGCCAGCCCCGCCTCGCAGGTAGTCGTTGCCGCCCTGGCCGTAGATCAGGTCAGCTCCCTCGCCGCCCAAAAGGGTGTCGTCACCCTCGCCGCCCTTGATCAGGTCATCGCCGGTTCCACCATCGAGCCGGTCGTTGCCGATGTTGCCGAAAAGCGTGTCGTTGCCCACACCGCCAGCCGCATACACCGCCGCTGCCCCGGTCGTGACCGAAACCCGATCGTTGCCGCTGAGGGCATCGATGTTGATGCGTTGGACCTCATCCTCAGCGAATGAGAGGCTTTGCCCGTTCAAGATCGCCTGGATGTTGTTGTTCACCAGTCTCACGCCGATCACGTCGTTGCCGACGGTTCCGCGGATGCGAAGCGTTGCGCTGGACGAGTCAAGCTGAGCAAACGTGTCCTGATTGCTGCTCAGCGTGGTCACCGTGGCGGTAACGACGGTGACGGAAGTGGACAACGGCGAACGGGACTTGACGCGATAGTAGTAGGTGGTGCCGGGATTGAGATTGGCGTCCACGTAGCTGATGGTGTCCGCGGGGGTGATCGCCACGCGCGTCCAGGTGCTCAGGTCGGTGCTGCGGAAAAGCAGGAATGCCACTTCGTTGGGCGAATTGTCCGACCAGTCCACCCGCACCGCCGTGCTGGATAGCGCCGTGGCGGAGATTTCCCTTGGCGGAGCGACGGGGTGCAGCCGGCTGAGAAAGATGCGCGGCTCCATCGGCTCGGCGAATGCGACGCTCGCCGTTGTGGATGGCTTTGCGGGTTTGGTCTCCCGGATTTGTTCGCTTCGCCGGCTGCAACGAGATCTGAGGGTTATCCAGGCACGCACAGTCATAGCCGCTCCGGTTGGTTGGTCCCAGTTGTCGCACACCCGATCGCGCATGCTGGGGTGTGAACTGGTAACCTACCAAACCGCTCGCGGGCAACGCAAATCTGTTGGCCGGTCGTGCCGACGGCACGATGCAGCGTGATGAGGCTGTGTGTGCCCGGATTGCAGTGCCGCCGGCGCGATCACAGCAGCTTGTTAAGGTCAACCGCGACGCCGCCGGATTTCAGGTGCCGTGCCAGTGCCAGTTGCCACCCGCCGGCCGGATCGATCCGGATCTGCTTGACGCCGCGGCTGTCGCCAGGCGGCTGCGGGGATGCATCTTCGCGCTGAAGCAGGCACAGTCTCCCGGTGCCGAACTTGCCCACGCAGCAGCCCAGATCAAACAGGTAATCGCCGTCATTGGTCGGCGTGTCGTTGAGGATCAGTGCGAAGCTGGCGTCGGCAAACTGGGCCAGGGCTTCAACGAGCGGTCGGCGGTTTTCCGCCGGGCGCTGGTCCACCACGTTCAGCGTCAGGTCCAGCGCGGCAAAGAAACTGGCGACGGCCTGGCGCGTCTGGTCATCCACCGAGCGCAAAACGAGCAACCCGGAGGAACTCAACCTTGGCGAGGGCGTTTGCCTGGGCGTGGCCGGTGCGGTCGGCATGGTCGTCATCGGCGATGGGGCCGGTTGCGGTGCCGCCGTTGCAGCAGTCGCGGGCTGGACGGAAACAGGGGCGGGTTGAGCGATCATGAACACTTCCTCCTGCGGTTCGGCATTTTCCGCCACGGGATCGGCGCCGCCGGGTGGTGTCACCAGCGACGCAAACGCGTCCATCGAGCCGGCCTGCGGCGCAGCACCCTGCGGCGCCGGCGCAGCGGGCGTCGCCGCCGCACGCGGAAACAGCGGCTCGGGCAACTCGTCCAGCAGCCTCAGCACCTGCTGGAGCCGGCCGATCCGATGCTTCATCTCGTTGACGAACTGTTCGACGAAGAGTTTGAAGTCGGCGTACTCAGGCAGGATCGGGCCGACCCAGTCGTTGCATTGTTCGGCGACTCGACCGTCGCTGAACAGGGCGTTGAGCAGGTCGGTGGTGCGTGTGACCCACTCCTGCTTTTCGGCGCGCGCCTGATCCAGGTCCCAGGTGTTGGCGATGCGCTGGGACTTGATGGCGTTGCCGATCTTGATCTGGTTTTTGATGGCGACGGCGGCGTCGCGACGGGGCTTGAGCAGCCGCAGGGGTGCTGCGGGCGTGCTCGCCTGTGCCGCGGATGCCTGCGGGTCCGCCGGCGGTTGCGCCGTCGCGGCGGTGCTGGCCAGAACCGTGTACGTGTCCGACATTCCCAATCCTCCAGGTTTGCCGCCGCAACAGCCTGGGCGGTCGCGGCGGCATTGAGCGGTTGATCCAAACATCCGATACAGCGGGCAAACGGGCAAACGGTGGCGAAATTTTTCGCCTGCGCCGGATGTGCCGTGCTAAACGACGCGCAGCAACGACCCGATGATCAGGGCTGAGGAATCCGATGAAGCTGATGCGCAACGCGTCGATTCGCAGCAAATTGACGCTCACGACGCTGCTGGTCAGCACGTCGTCGCTGCTGGTGGCGTCGCTGGCGTATGTGGCGCGGGACGTGAAGATCCTTCGCCGCGAGCTGATGGAGGCCACCGGCATCCATGCCGACATTATCGGAACCAACTGCGTGGAGGCTCTGCGCGTCCAGGACCATCGCCACGCCGCCGAAGTCCTCCAGTCGTTGCGCGTGGATCCGACGATTCAGGCGGCGTGGATCTTCACACCCGAGGCCGAGCTGTTCGCCTCGTACTATCGCGACGCGCGACATTCTGTGCCCGACGGCCAAAGAGTGCGGACCGCCGACAGCGACTTCACCGACGAGTGTCTGGAGGTGTTTCGCCCGATCATGCACGACGGGCGTTTTGTGGGCACCGTGGTGGTCCGCAGCGGCCTGGAGGAGCTGTGGGAGCGCGTGGGCGACTACGCGCGGACGGTGTCGCTGGTGGTCTTCGGCGCGTCGGTGTTGTCGCTGGCGCTGGTCTCGCGGCTTCAGCGGATCGTCTCCAAGCCGGTTGTGAATCTGACGCAGACAGCGCGCGCTGTGACCAGCGGGCAGAACTACTCATTGCGCGCCACGCGATTCGGCAATGACGAGCTGGGGATCTTGGCCGACTGCTTCAATCAGATGCTCGAGGAGATTCAGCGTCGCGACGCCGAGCTTCAGGCGCATCGCGAGCAGCTCGAGCAGCAGGTGGCCACGCGCACGCAGGAGCTGAGGCGGCTGAACGCCGAGCTTCAGGCCGCCAAGGAGCACGCCGAAGCCGCCAGCGCCGCCAAGAGCGCGTTTCTGGCGAACATGAGCCACGAGATCCGCACGCCGATGACGGCGATCGTGGGGTATGCGGATCTGCTGCTGGAGCCGGATCAGACGCTATCTGATCGGCAGGACTACCTTCAGGTGATTCGCCGCAACGCCTCACACCTGCTGGAGCTGATCAACGATATTCTGGACCTGTCCAAGATCGAGGCGCAGAAAATGACGGTGGAACGGATCCGGGTGGATCTGCCCAGGCTGATCGCCGAGGTCTGTTCCCTGATTCGGCCACGTGCCAGCGAGAAGGGGCTGGGATTTGATCTGAGCTTCGGGGATCCGACGCCGCGGCACGTGATGACCGATCCGCTGCGTCTGCGACAGATCCTGATGAACCTGCTGGGCAACGCGGTGAAGTTCACCTCGCAGGGACGTGTGGGATTGCGCGTCTCGTACCGAGCGTGCGAGCAGGGTACGTCCGGGCGGCTGATGCTGACGGTCTCGGATACCGGCATCGGGATCGCCCCGGAAGTGCTGCCGCGGCTGTTCCAGCCGTTCTCGCAGGCGGATGAATCGATGACGCGGCGTTTCGGGGGGACCGGGCTGGGACTGACGATCAGCCAGCGTCTGGCGATGCTGCTGGGCGGAAACATCACCGTCACGTCCACACCGGGACTGGGCAGCATCTTCACCGTCGAAATCGACGCCGGGCCATGCGAGGGGGTGGAGATGCTTCACGGAGTGCAGGAATCGATGCTCAGTGACATGTCCGGGCATCGGCGGCGCGACGGCGTGAGGCTCCGCGGGCGAATCCTCTTTGCCGAGGACGGGCTGGACAACCAGCGTCTGATCTCGCTGCATCTGCGCAAGGCCGGGGCGGAAGTGGTGATCGCGCCCAATGGCAGGGTGGCGGTTGAGCTGGCCAGTCGAGAGCCTTTCGATCTGGTGTTGATGGACATGCAGATGCCGGTGCTGGACGGCTACGCCGCGGCCAGCCGGTTGCGGCGGGAAGGCTTTGCCGGGCCGATCATCGCCTTGACCGCGCACGCGATGGCGGAAGACCGGGGTAAGTGCCTGGCCGCCGGATGCACCGATTATCTGACCAAGCCGATCGATCGGGAGAAGCTTCTGGCGTGCGTCGCGTCGTACCTGCCCGCGGGGGACGAAGCGGCACCAGTCTCACGCGCCACGGGGCAAACGACGCCCGACACATCTGTGAACGTGTCTTACCGCAGCGAGCTGGCCGACGACCCGGAAATGAAAGACCTGATCGAGAACTACATTCAGCGACTGCCCGTCGAGGTGTCCAAGATGCGTCAGCACCTGGCCGAAGGGCAGATCGAAGCACTGCGGCAGGTGGCCCATCAACTCAAGGGGTCGGGTGGCGGATACGGCTTCTCGCGGATCAGCGAGCTGGCCGGGGCGGTGGACCAGTCGATCAAAATGCAGGCGTCGGTGGACCGGATCCGCGCCCAGGTGGATGAGCTGATCGAGTACATCCGCCACGTTCAGGGCTACGAGCTCACCAGGGAAACGACCCCTGCGGCAAAAAATCCTGCCACGATCGAACCTTCGACGGCCCGGGGATCGTTATAAGCGGTGGACCCCGTTGGCTGAACTCCGCGGCGTATTGCGCGGCGGAATTCGAAGGAGATCACATGTTTCGACGTGCATTTGTCGGGAGAATGGCATTAGGCTGGGCGCTGGCGATGGGCACGGGAGCGATCGCGGCGGCGCCGGCTTCACAACCGTCAGTCAAACCCTATCCGCTGAAGGTCTGCCTGGTCTCCGGCGACCAGATCGGACAGATGGGCCCGGCTAAGGTGATCGTCTACAAAGACCGCGAATTCAAGCTCTGCTGCGCCGACTGCGAGGAACCGTTCCGCAAGGACCCTGAGAAGTATTTGAAGATGCTTCAGGCGGCGGAAAAGGCGGCGGAACACGAATCGCCGGCCACTCAGCCAGCCACCCGGCCCGCCGGCCATGCGAAGCATGATCACTCCCACTGATCGGAGGCCACCATGTTCGGCATGACTCCACAGAGACAGAGCGCGCTCGGGGGGCTGGTCTTGGCAGCAGGTGTGCTGCTGGGCGGGGGATGTCAGAGCACCGGCCGGGGCGATGCAGCCGCGGGTCCGGCCACGCAGGCCGTCGCCTGTACCCAGTGCCAGACGACTTGGGTGAAGGTGCCTCAAACGTCCAAGGGGCGGATCGTCGGCTACAGCATGGCCAAGAAGATGGTTTGCCCCGAGTGCCGCTCGGCGGTGGAGAACTTCTTTGCCACCGGCAAGCTTAAGCACACCTGCTCGATCTGCGGCCAGAGCCTGATGACCTGCGAAGTTCATTGAGCCACTGGCGGGTTGACTCACCTCGTCTGCAACTCTTGACAGAAGCGGTTAGATCGCCTTACGTATCACACCCCGACTTGCCGGGCGGCGGAATGGCCCGGCCCGGGGTGCGCAGGGGTGGGCAGGGTCGGGCCGGCGGCTGTTCAACCGAATCGGCGACGGTGACGACGACCACGAGGACAGGCGAGTGATCAACGTTTCGCAGCTAACCAAGGTCTATGGCACGACCCTGGCCGTGGACCACATCAGCTTTGAAGTCCCCAAGGGTCAGATCGTGGGATTCCTTGGCCCCAACGGGGCGGGCAAATCGACGACGCTGCGCATCCTGACCTGTTACCTGCCGCCGACCAGCGGCGGAGCGACGATCAACGGCTACGACATCTTCCATCAATCCGTGCAGGTTCGCGAAAATCTCGGGTATCTGCCGGAGAACGTGCCGCTGTACACCGAGATGCGGGTTGAGGAGTATCTGGATTTCCGCGGCCGGCTGCGCAAGATGCCGCGGGACGATCGCCGCAAGCGCATCGAGTATGTCCTGGATCGCTGCTGGCTGCGGGACGTGCGCCGGAAGGTCATCGGGCACCTGTCTAAGGGGTATCGTCAACGGGTAGGACTGGCTGATGCACTGCTGCACAACCCGCCGGTGTTGATTCTGGATGAGCCGACGGTGGGGTTGGACCCGGCCCAGATCCGCGAGACGCGAAAGCTGATCAAGGAGCTGGGAGGAGATCATACGGTGATGCTTTCGACGCACATCCTGCCTGAGGTGGAGGCGGTATGTGATCGGGCGATCGTGATCGCCGGCGGAAGGATTGTGGCCCAGGGCTCGCCGGAGGAGCTTCGCGCCAGCCGGCGGATGCAGGCGCGGGTGCTGGTGGAATGCCGTGGTCCGGCCAGGGAAGTCGAGCTGGCGTTGTCGCGGGTCAGCGGGGTAAGCAGTGTGGAGATTCTGAACGGAGCGGGGGGGGACTCGCGATACGTCACGGCGGCGATTCGTCCCAAAGAAGCCTACGACGTCCGCGAGGAAGTGGCGCGAACAATCGTGCAGCATGGCTGGCCGCTGCGGGAAATCCGCCTCGAACATGCCACGCTGGAGGAGTTCTTCGTTCAGGTGACCGCCCAGCAGGCGGAAGCAAAGTGACGAAAATGAGAGACGACAAAAGAGAACTGAGGACAAAGCGGGCGGCGGCCCGTCCTATGGTGTGTCCCATTTGTCTTTTGTCGTTTCTGGCTCGAAAACCATGACTCGATCTTTCACCATCGCTCAAAGGGAGTGGAGCAGTTATTTCTATTCGCCGATCGCGTACGTGGCGATGTTCGCGTTTCTGCTGGCGTGCGGGGCGTTGTTCTGGGACGACTTTCGTCCCGGTCAGCCGGCGGCGATGCGAACGCTTTTCGAATGGATGGTGTGGCTGCTGGTGATCGTCATTCCGCTGCTGTGCATGGGGTTGCTGGCACAGGAATGGTCCACCGGCACGATTGAAACGCTGATGACCGCGCCGGTGGGGGAGACCGACGTGGTGGTGGGCAAGTTCCTGGGCTCGCTGGGGTTCTTCATCGTGCTGCTGCTGCCGACGCTGCTGTACGTGGCGATGTTGCGGCTGTATGCGCGGCCCGACATCGGGCCGATCCTCAGCGGATACCTGGGGATCCTGCTGGTAGGGGCCTTGTTCATCGCGGTGGGGCTGTTCTGTTCGAGCCTGACGCGAAGCCAGGTCGTCGCCGCCGTCTCCTGCGCCGCGGTGCTGTTTGTCATTACCATCGTGCCGTGGTGGGCCAGCGCCAAGGCGGCGCTGAGTCCGTTCTGGCGGCGGGTGAGCGACCAGGGGGTTTTCACCCGCTATACGGATTTCAGCAAGGGAGTGATCGACACCGGAAACCTGGTTTTCTTCATCGCCGCGACCGTGGTGTTTCTGTTCCTGACCGTCAAGGTCCTGGAGTCGCGACGATGGAAGTAGCCCAAACCGGCTGGACATGATGAGCAACGCTGAAGCACACAAGCAGGCAACCGGGCAGTTCGTTCCCGAAACGCAGCACCAACGTTGGGTCAAGTACGGTGCCAACGTAGCGCTGTCGGTGATCGTGGTCATCGTGCTGGCGGGGCTGATCGTCTACCTGGCCGAGCGGTTCTCGCGACGCGTGGATACGACCGCGGCGGGGATCTACAGCCTCAAGCCGCAGACCGTGAACCTGATCAAGGACCTGAAGCAGAAGGTCAAGCTGGTCAGCCTGTATACGGCCAAGGACGCGCGGCAGCAGGACAACCCCTACGCCGGCCCGGTGCGCGACCTGCTCGAAGAATACGCCCGCAAAAGCCCCAACATCGAGTTCGACGTGATCGATCCGATCACGCAGCCGACCAAGACCGACCAGCTCGTCAGCGAAGCGGTGCAGAAGTACGGCGGGGCGGTCAAGGACTATCGCGAGTTCATCGACCAGTTCTTCAAGGACACCTACAGGCAGTTGACGGAGCTGACCGGCAACGAGGCGACGGCGGCGGCGGACCTGCCCACCGACACGCTCGGCGAGGACGAGCGGAGCCAGACCATCGCCGCCATCGTCAACACCGTTCGCGAGGTCGTGCCCCAGAGCCTCACACGCCTCAAGGAACGCGCCGATCGCGCCCTCAAGCCCAAGTACCCGGATTACAAGGCCATCGTCGATGCCATCAGAGATTCGCTTGATTCACTCTCGCAGCGTGAGGCGGCGCTGGTGCGGCTGGCCAAAACCTACCAGAACGACCCGCAGGTTTCCGAACAGATCCGAAAGTACCTGGGCGAATCTCCGCCACGCCATGAAGCCATCCAGAAACTGGCCGACGAGACGATCAAGAAGATCGACGGCCTGGGGGAGCTGAAAGTTGGCCAGCTCCAGCAGGCGATCAAGGGTCAGGATCTGATCCTGGTGCTGGGAGAAAACGACTGGCGTGTGATCGACTTCGGGCAGGTATGGGTCAATGACGCCCGCGACCTGCGCGGGTTCACCGAAGGCCGGGAGATCAAGCCGCGTTTTGCCGGTGAGCAGGCGATAACGACGGCGATCCTGTCGCTGGCCAGCAACAACAAGCCGAAGGTGGCGTTCATCCGTCCGGGCGGGCCGCCGCTGACCAGTCCGGGCTTTCCGCCGTTCCAGCGGGGCGGGCCGCTCAGTGAGCTGGGCGAGCGTCTGCGCGGCTACAACTTCGAGGTTCTGGAAAAGGACATCACCGGAATGTGGGCGATGCAGTCGCAGATGCAGGGCATGCCCGCGGCGCCGGAGCCGAGCGACGAGCAGATCAAGGATGCGGTGTGGATCGTGATCAACGCCCCCGGCGACACGCGCATGGGCCCGCCGCCTTCCATCTCGCCGAAGCTGGCCGATCATCTCAACGCCGGAGGCTCGGCGATGGTGTTGACGATGCCCAACGCCGACAACCTCTCCGAAGCCCTCAAACCATTTGGTCTGGAGATGGACACCGGCTCGGTGATCGTGCACGAGGTCCCCAAAGGCGAGCGGGCGCAATCCAGCGACATCGCTGAAAACGCCGCGCGACTTCCGTTCATCTTCGTGATCAATGAATACGGGCAGCACCTGCTCACCAGGCCGGTGCAGTCGCTGGACAGCGTGATCGTCGGGTCGGTCCCGGTGAAGATCAGCAAGGCCGAGGGCGTGACCCAGACCCCGCTGCTGCCGATCCCCGACAGTTTCGGCAAGGTCTGGGCGGAGACCAACATCGATTCGATCACGGATGAGAACTTCAAATTTGACGAGGGTGTTGACGTGCCCGGGCCGATGCTTGCCGCCGCCGCCGCTGAAAAGGGCAACTCGCGGCTGGTGGTCATCGGAAGCGTGCAGAGCTTCACGGACCAGATCCTGAATATTCCCGACCAGGAGATGCTGCGTCGGCGGATCGTGGTCAGCCGCTTCCCCGGCAACGGCGAGCTGTTCACCAATGCGGTGTTCTGGCTGGCGAAAATGGAGCCGATGATTGCGATCTCGCCAGCGGCCATGGAGGTCAGCCGGATCGAGCGCATGAGCGAGGCGGCACTGGCGGGGTGGCGCGTGGGGGTGCTGCTGATCCTCCTGCCGGGGCTGGTGCTGGCGGCGGGAATTGGGATGTACTTTGCACGACGCGACTGAACGAGATCCACAGGGCACAGGCCAGTGGCTGGAATCGCGGTTGTGAAAACGCCTGAACGCTCGATTCCGCCCGCGGCCACGGTCGCTGTGCCCAGGCTTTGCTATGAACTTCAAGACCACCGTCATCCTGCTGGTTCTGCTGGCTGTTGTTGCACTGGTCCTGTTGCTCACGCGCCAGACCGAGCCTGGCGCGGAAAAACCGACCGAGGCCAGACTGCTGGACATTGCCGCCGGCGACATTACACGCATCAGCTTCACCGCCGACGACGGTCAGACCACCACCTTCGAGAAATCCGATGGCAAGTGGCGTCTGACGCAGCCGGTGCAGGCGGCGGCGGAGGAGTTCGCGGTGAGCTCGCTGGTCGATGCGATCGCGGGGCTGAACACCCGCGGGCGGGTGGATCCGGCGGGTACGGGGGTGGATCAGCCCCGCTACAAGCTTCAGATCACCACGAAGGACAATCGCACGATCAAACTGGACATCGGCACGCGCAGCGGCGCGGGGGATAACCTGTACGTCCGCCGTGAGGGACAGACGCACGCCGACGTCGTGCCCGCGTCGCTGATGGATCAACTGGAAAAGCCGCTGAAGGACTGGCGTCGCGAGCGGCTGTTCGACGTCGGCGGGATGCAGATCGCGCAGATCCGCATCGCCACCACGCAGCAGAGCCTGGAGCTGCAGAAGCGCGGCGCCAACGAATGGCACGTGGTCAGCCCGACCAGCATGCCCGCGGAAACCACCGAAGCCTCCGACATCGCCAGCGCGATCAGCGGGCTTCGCGCCGAGGAATTCGTCACCGATCAGCCGCCCACGTCGGCGGAGCTGAAGCGATACGGGCTTGACCAGCCGGTGATGACCGTGTCGTTCAGCACACAGCCGCCGGCGACGCAGCCGACCACGCAGCCAGCGACGCAGCCGACGTTCACCACGATCCAGTTCGGGCGTTTCGGGGACGTGATGAAGAAGAACGTCTATGCCAGCACGTCGGCCGAGCCGGGGGTGGTGCTCGTGCCGGCGACTTCGCTGGACTCGTTCCGCAAGACCCCGCTGGATTTGCGCGATCGCAGGGTGCTGTCGATCGAGGAGGATCGAGTCTCGAAGATTGCGATCACCATTGACAAGGCCGCGACGACGCAGCCGACCACCCGTGCTGCGCAGCAGAAGACGATCGTGCTGGAGCGCGCCCGCACGACCATCGCTTCCACCCAGCCGACGCCGACAACTCAGGAGGCGACCGAGCTTGCCAGCACGAACCCGGCCACGCAGCAGGCCTCTACGCAGCAGGCAACCACCCAGCCGGCAACCACCCAGCCGGCCGAGCCGCCGTCCCGGTGGAAGCTGGCCTCGGCAGGCGGCGCGGATGCTGACGACACGAAGGTGGCGGACCTGCTCCGCGAGCTTCGTCCGCTGCGGGCCAACAAGTATGTGGAGTCGTCGCCGCCGACGACACTGCCGGCCGCTACCTACACCCTGGCCATCGAGACGCCCGACGCAACACATGAGATCCGATTGGTCGATCCGGGCGACAGCAAGCCGCTGATCGGCATGTATGGCGGGCTGACGTTCGAGGTGTGGCGATCGTTGGCGGATCGACTGGACAGCGAATTCGCCAAAGCAGCCGCGCAAGGCACCACGCCCGCCGCCCCGAACGGCGCCGCGGCAGGGGAAACAGGCCCATGAAGCAGCCGGCGCATCTTGGCCGCAGGTCCGTGCTCACGCCCGAGCAGATCGAGCGTCCGCGGTCGATTCTGGACACGTTCGCCAATCCATGCCCCGGGCGCGATTACCAGATCCAGTTCGTTTTTCCCGAATTCACCAGCGTCTGTCCCGTGACCGGGCAGCCGGACTTTGCCACCATCACCGTCACCTACGTGCCCGACAGGCTCTGCGTGGAGATGAAGAGCCTGAAGCTGTATTACCTGAGCTATCGCAACAAGGGCGTGTTCTACGAACAGGCGGTGAACACGATCCTGGATGATCTGGTGGCGGTACTGAAGCCCCGGCGGATGACCGTGGTGGGGGATTTTGCGGTGCGCGGCGGGACTCGGGGCATCGTCACCGCGACGCATGTCGCGTCGTCGCGGCGGTCGGCGCGGCGCAAACGCCGCACCTGAACGGCCGCCCGCCGAACATGCCACGCCCAGCCGCCGCTGGAGGAGGCATCACATGAGGCTGCTGCACGCCACGCTGTTCGTGGCGCTGGCGCTGCTGGCCGGCGCCGCGCCGATCGAGGGCGCGACGGTCGCCCTGTGGCTGTTCGATGATCCGGTTGATTCTGTCCGTGGCGCCGTCCTGAAAGATTCCTCCGGAAATGGATACGACCTTGAGCTTGGCCAGGGGCGGATCGTGCCCGAGGGAAAGTTCGGCAATGGCCTGGCCTGCCCGTCGAGCGTGACGGAGTTTGTGGCGCGACGCAGCGGCGTGCAGGGCACCGCGCTGAACCTGGGCAACCGCGACTGGACGATCGAGTGGTGGCAACGCCGGGATGCGCCAGTTGCCCGCGGACACGTCGATTGGGTGTACCTCTTGGCCGACGATGAGCTGGACCGCGACGCCGCCGCCAAGTCCTGGGAGCTGGGCTTTCAGACCGAATCGCGCTTCTGCGGTCCGGGCGTGTGGTGCCACGACCAGGCCAGCGTGTGGGGGGACAGGCCGCTGTTTCTCAACGTTTTTGCCGACAAGTACGACGAAGTCAATCGCATCGCGATCGTGCGCGACGTGAACATGGATTTCTACCGCGGCGCCGATCGCGATTTCCATCACATCGCCTGGGTGTACGATGCGCGGATCAAGCGACTGATGTACTTCGAGGATGGCCGCGGGCCGTTCTACGTCCGCGACGGCACGTTCGACACGCCCGGGAATCAGGCCCATAGCGTCTACGGCATCATGGGCATGGGGCCGCTGGAGAAGTATCCGTGGAAGTACGACGTCTACAACGCCAGCGCGAAGGTTTCGCTGTACATCGGCGGGCGGGGCGTGATCGGCCCGGACCAGCGCAGCGGCATGGGCATTGCCAAGATACCCGAAGGCTACCGTTTTTCGCCGCGCCCTCTGGCCGAGCAGACGGCCAGCAGCGTCATCGACGAGATGCGCGTGTCCGATCAGGCGTTGTATCACGCGCCGTTCACGCCGCGGGCGAGCCTGGCGGAGCAGAGGCCCCGGGAAAAGTCCAGCCCGTGGCTGACGCTGTCGCGGCGAAGGCTCCAGTATCGCTCGGTGGCCGGCAAAACCCCGCCGCCGTCGCAGACGATCAGGCTTGAAAACAGCGGCGGCGGGCAGGTGGCGTGGAAGGCGCAGTCGCAGGCAACATGGCTGACGATCACGCCGGCCGAAGGGCATTTGTCTGATACACCGATCGAAGTCGTCGTGTCGGTCGATCCGTCGAAGCTGCACGCAAGCATTCATCGCTGCGAGATTGTCTTCACCAGCGATTCGCCGCAGCCGCCGCAGATCGTCGCCGTGGAGTGTGCGATCCAGCCTGTGGATTCAGTGGTGTGGCTCTTTGATGAGCCGGCGGGTTCTCCGAGTCGTTTTCAACTGGAGGACCAGACGATCAACGGCTACGACCTGTTGCTGGGACCGGGCGGGGCGATCGTGCCCGGCGGGCGATTCGGCAACGCTCTGGACCCGCGCGGCCCGCGGCCCGGACAGGCCGCCACACGACGCTACATCGACCCCGGCCATCTGAACCTGGGCGATTTCGACTGGACCTGGGAGTGCTGGGTGCGTCCCGACGAGCCGGCCGCCGAAGGCGACGTCCTGTTCATGGCCCGGGAGAACATCCGCATCGGCCCCTGGCCGTACTACAGCGGCGTGGGTCCGGCGACGGGCTTGGAGTTCGGCCGCGGCGCCACGCTGCGGTTCATCAATGAACGATCCGGATTGAGTGGCCGGATACTCCAGACCGATCCGAAGCTCACGCACGGCGACGGGCAATGGCATCATGTGGCGGTGGCGTATGAGTCGGCATCGCGCCGGCTGAGCCACTGGGTGGATGGCGTGCGGTGCGACTCGGTCGCGCTGGCGGCGCCGCTGGTCGCCTTCGAGCCGACCGGTGAAAACAACCTGAGCATCGGCAAGACGATCGATGGCCAGCGCCCATTCAAGGGACTGATCGACGAGATGCGTTTCACCGCCGGCCTGCGCTACGGCGATGCCGGGCGGTTCGATCCGCCGGCGAGCCTTGCCCCGCCGCGCCAGCCGATCGCGCTGCGCGCCGGGCCGCATCTGCTGATCGATGATCAGCTCATCGCCGAGTCGCAGAACCTCCAGCGAGTGCAGCACTCGCCGGAGTATCCCGTGGATAAGCCCAAAGGATGGGATGAGTATATGCAGGTCGTGGGCGCCTCCGACATCGTCGATGACGGCCCGGACTGTCCCGATCCCAGGCGGAGGTTCAAGCGGGTCTCGTACTTCCATTCGCTGGCTGAATCGACCGGCATCGGGGGATACATGCTGTACTGTGCGCCGACGCGCAGCGGCCCGTGGGTCTCGTACGAGGGCAATCCGTTTTTGCCCTATGTCTGGGCCGGGCAACCCGGATCGATGGTCGGCGGCAGCGACGTGCTGGCGATTCAGTTCGATAGCGTCCTGCGCAAGTACCTGATCTTCCACAAGACCTACCCGCTGTCCGGCGAGAATCCGGAGCTGGCCTGGTATCGCGACGAACGATTCAACTACCACAACCGTGTCCTGTCCGGCCACAGACGATTGCCCTCGCTGATGACCAGCGACGACGCGATCCACTGGTCAACGCCGCAGCGGATCATCAATCTCGACGACTGGGACATCGGCGAAGCGCAGGCGCAGGTGCACATGGTGTGGCGTCGCGGGGACCTGCTGCTGGGGCATCTGTGCATCCACCACGATGAGATTGACCGTGGCGCGATGTATACCGTCCTGACTTGCAGTCGCGACGGATACCACTGGACACGCTTTCGCGAGCCGTTCATCCCTTACGGCCAGGAGCCGACGCGCGGCGACAAGGTCATCTTCCCGTACGGCAACGATCAACTGTTCATCAGGGGGCAGTTCATGTACCTGGGGATCAGCGTGCAAGGCTCGCACAAGCCGCCGCGACGCGCCTGGTCGGGCTGCGCTCGGCTGCCGATCGACCGGTTCGTCTCCCGCGGTGCGCGGGGTGATCGGCCCGGGCGGTTCACGACTCCGCTGCTGGTTCTGGACAAAAGTGTGGACGGAATGCTGCTGAACGTGCGCACGCACGACAGCGGGAATGAAGCGGGCTACATTCGTGTTCAGGCAAGGGATCAGCACGGGCGAGTCATCCGGGGCTTTTCGTTCAGGGAATGCCTGCCGATCAGTGGCGATTCGCTCAAGCACCCCGTGCGATGGAACAGGCGGTCGCTGTCGGAACTGGCCGCCGGGGACCAGCCGCTGCGGCTGGAATTCGAGCTGCGCGATGCCGAACTGTATGCGTTTTACCTGACCGGCCCGCAATGGCGCGGCGACGCCGATTTCGTGGCCGAATCCGATCCCGGGCGATCGGACCTGACGGATCCATACGAGCTTCTGGGCATTGCCCGACCCGACCCGCGCCACCCCGCAGCCATTACCGTCACACCCCAGTCGCTGACGTTCGAGCTGAAGAAGCTGCCGGGTCTGGGCTATTCCGGGCAGACGCCGCCGCAGACATTCACCGTCAAGCCTGCCGACCCCGCGCACAGGTGCACGATCCGCCATGCCATTCCCTGGCTGATGGTCGAGCCGCAGGGGCAGAGCAATGCGGATGGATCGGTCAGCTACACGGCGCGAGCGTCCGGCGGGGCGCTGGAGCCGGCGGTGTACCTGGGCAAGATCAGCCTGCGAACCGACCCCCCGGGCCAGACGCTGGACATCCCCGTCACCTTCCGCCTGGAGTGATTCCCTCTGTCGCATTCACGAAGATACGATTCGCAAGTTTACAGGGTCGCCGCCGCCGGGCTGTGGTACACTTGCGCGGGGTGGTCTTCTTGTCAGACAGTTGTGGAGGGTTCATGATCCAGTCGGGTTTTGCGCGTTGTTCGGTTTGTGTTGTGCGATCCTTCGGCGGCTTCGTTGCCGCGGCCCTGACGCTGGCGCCGGCGGCGCGGGCCACCGTTTACACCGACACCGTCGGTGATCAGGCCGGCACCGATACCGCCTACGTGGACATCGCCTCGGTCCAGGTCACCAACGACGCCAGCAACATCTATTTCCAGATCAACCTGGCGGCGAACATCGACAATGCGGGCGTGACCGACTGGGGCAACTACCATCTTGGCATCGACAGCGTGCCGGGCGGATCGACCGGCATCGTGGTGCCCTGGGGACAGGTCTTCGGGCTCAGCAGCGGAATGGACTTCTGGCTGGGAAGCTGGGTGAACTTCGGCGGAGGCTCGGAGCTTCAGCAGTACAGCGGCGGGGCGTGGACGTCGCTGGGCGCGCAGGCGGTAACGCTGGCGCCGCAGTCGCTGACCATCACGATCCCGCTGGCCAGCCTGGGACTCAGCGACGGCAGCAGCTTCAGCTTCGACGTCTGGAGCACATTCGGCGCGCCGGGCGGACAGTCCGCGTATGACGCGCTGAGCAACCCGGCTCTGGCAGTGGTGGATCCGTGGAACGGCGTGCCTTACGACAGCAGCACCGCCGGGCCGGGCGGCACGCCGCTGGTATCTACCTATACCGTCACCAATGTGGTCACCACCACGAGTTGGAACGTCAACGCCAACGGCAACTGGAGCAACGCCGCCAACTGGACCGGCGGCGTGCCCAACGCCCCCGGCGCCGTGGCCAACTTCGGCTCGGTCATCACCGCCCCGCGAACCGTCACGCTGGATGCCCCGACGACTGTGGGCGTCGTCAACTTCGACAATGCCAACAGCTACACCATCTCCGGCAGCAGCACGCTGACCATCGACGCCACCAGCGGCAACGGGGCGATCAACGTGCTGTCCGGCAGCCACAGCATCGCCGCCCCGATCCAACTGGCTGACAACACCACCGTCAGCGTCGCTTCCGGCCAGACGCTATCGGTGCAGCACGTGCGCGGGGCAGGGCTGACCGTCAGCTCCGGCACGATGCGGGTGATCAACAACCTCGCCGCCAACTCGCCCGCCGGCACCAGCCGCGTGGCCACGCTGGCGGTGGGCAGCGGCGCAAGACTGGACCTGAACAACAACAGCCTGATCGTCAACAGCGGCTCGCTGGCAACGGTGACCGCATCGATCAAGTCGGCCCTGGAGAATGGCGGGAACTTCGACTGGCTTGGCCCGGGAATCGGCAGCACCCAGGCCAATGTCCAGAACACCACCGCCGGCAGCTTCCTGTACGGGCTGGGCGTTGTGCTCAATGACCTGGCTCAGGTGGGAGGCAGCGGGCCGATCTACACCGATTTCGCCGGGCAGACGCTGACCGGTAATGAGATCCTGGTGAAGTTCACCTACTTCGGGGATGCCGATCTGAGTGGCTCGATCGACGCCACCGACTACTCGCTGATCGACAACGGGTATGTCAACAGTCTCAGTGGCTGGATCAATGGAGACTTCGACTACTCCGGCAGCATCGACGCAACGGACTATGCCCTGATCGACAATGCGTACGTGAATCAGGCCGGTCCGCTCGCTGAAGCGCTCATTGCCGAGCACGCCCGGATGTTTGGTGGTGAGTACCTGGCGGCGCTTCGAGCGGTGCAGTCGGGTGTGATTCCCGAGCCGGCGTCGCTGGGTCTGCTCTTTGGCGCGGCGTGGTCGCTGGGTCGGCCGCGACGACGACGAATCGACTGAAGTACTACTGCGAATCGACAACCATGCGAACCGTAGCAGCGGCCGCGCTGATCGCCATCACCGGCTCGTCGAGCGTGCTTTGCGCCCAGCCATTTTATATGGGCGGGGACGTGTCGCTGTTGCCGTTCATCGAATCTCGCGGCGGCAGCTTTCGCGACGCCGGGCAGGTCATGCCCGCCGATCGCATCATGGTTGCGCGTGGCGGGGCGAACCTCTTTCGCCTGCGGCTGTTCGTCAATCCCAATCCCAACTATTCCGCGACCGCCGGGGCGATCCAGGACCTGCCGTATACGATCGCGCTGGCGCGAAGACTTCAGGACAGCGGCGCGCGGATCCTGCTGGATTTTCACTATTCGGACACGTGGGCCGACCCCGGCACACAGACCAAGCCAGCCGCCTGGACCGCTCAGAACTTCGCGGCGCTGAACTCCACGGTTCGCAGCTACACGCGCGACACGTTGCTGGCGTTTAAAGACGCGGGCGTGATGCCCGAGATGGTGCAGGTCGGCAATGAGATCACCAACGGCATGCTGTGGAACGACGGGCGCATCATCTACAGCGGCACCACGCAGCAACAGCAGCAGAGCTGGATGAACTTCGGGTCGCTGCTGAACTCGGCGATCCAGGGAGTGCGCGAC
The DNA here is from genome assembly GCF_050410795.1 of Fontivita pretiosa. Lineage (GTDB taxonomy): Bacteria > Planctomycetota > Phycisphaerae > Tepidisphaerales > Tepidisphaeraceae > Fontivita > Fontivita pretiosa. The sequence goes on from NZ_CP191258.1 coordinate 3,875,876, forward strand.
GTGGACGCGATGGTGCCCGGGCAGCACACCGACATCGCCGTGCACATCGACGGCGGCGACGTGCAGGGGCGGGCGCAGTATTTTTTCACGAACCTGACCAATGTTGCCGGCGTCAGCGGGTATGACACGATCGGGCTGAGCTTCTACCCCAACAGCACCACAGACCTTGCCAACCTTCAGGCAAACCTGAACTGGTCGGCAACCAACACCACCAGGAACGTGATGGTGCTGGAGACGAATTACCCGTGGAAAGGCTCGGCGACCGGTGCGCAGTGGCCAAGCACGCCGACGGGCCAGCGCGACTTCTTCATCGCGGTGCGTGACATGGTTCGGAATCTGCCCAACAGTCGCGGTCGCGGCGTGGTGTGGTGGTACCCGGAGGCGATCCAGGTGCCGGGGACCTTCATCTGGCAGGGCGGGGCGATCGCACTGTTCGACGACAGTGGCGGCGATGCGCTGCCGGCGCTGGATGCGATGCTCCTGCCGGCGCCCACGTGGAACCTGGACGCCGACGGAACATGGGGCCAGGCGGCGAACTGGACAGGGGGCATGCCCGACGGGCAGGGGCAGACGGCGCGCTTCGGCGCGGCGATCAGCGCTGCGCGGAATGTGAGCCTCGATTCGCCACGCTCGGTGGGAACCATCAGTTTCAACAGCATCAACCCGTACACGCTTTGGGGCGCGGCGACACTTACGCTGGACGCGGATGGCAACCAGCCGGCGCGAATCGATGCGATCCGCGGCAGCCATACGATCCTTGTGCCCGTGGCGGCGGCGGACGATCTGGAGATCAACGTCGCCTGGAGCAATTCGCTGGCGATTCGGGGCGAACTGTGGTCGGCAGGCCGGAAGATTGGCAAGCTGGGCAGCGGCACGGCAGAGCTGGAGAACATCCGCGCCGCCGGACTTGACGTGCGGCGGGGAACGCTGCGAGTCCGCGAGAAAGAGACTGCCAACAGCGCCGCGGGAGCCTCGCGGCTGGGCAGGCTCAGCATCGCGGGGACGCTGGCGGCGCCGACGGCGCGGCTGGACCTGAACAACAACAGCCTGGTGATCGACTCCGGTTCGCTGGCGGATATCACAGCATGGTTGAAAGCGGGGTTGGAAAACGGCGGGAACTTCGACTGGCTTGGGCCGGGCATCGGCTCGACACAGGCCAATGTCCAGAACACCACCGCCGGCAGCTTCCTGTATGGCCTTGGTGTGGTGCTGAACGATTTGGCCCAAGTGGGAGGCAGCGGGCCGATCTACACCGACTTCGCCGGGCAGAGTCTGACCGGTAATGAGATCCTGGTCAAGTTCACCTACTTCGGCGATGCCGACCTCAGTGGCTCGATCGACGCCACCGATTACAGCCTCATCGACAACGGGTACGTGAACAGCCTCACCGGCTGGATCAATGGGGACTTCGACTACTCCGGCACGATCGACGCGACGGACTATGCCCTGATTGACAACGCGTACGTGAATCAGGCTGGTCCGCTTGCCGAGGCACTGATCGCCGAGCATGCCCGGATGTTTGGCGGAGAATATCTCGCGGCGCTGAACGCTGTCCGCAGCGGCGTCATTCCCGAACCGTCGAGCATCTGGACGGGTGTCACGATTTTCGTAGCCGCCGGCGCAAGCCAGCGGTCGCGTGCCCGAAGAAGATGCAAAAGTGCAGTCGCTTGATGTCGGATCCCGGGCGCCGGGCGGCAGAACATCGCATCAGAACCAGTTGCAAATGAGTCCGCTCGCGGTGGCGGCGGCACACGAGTGCCTCAATCGTGTGCCGTCGCAATGATCCGGGCGCCGCAGTGGACGCTTCATCGCAGCTTGCCCGACTGCACCAACGCCAGCGCATCCGCGTACGCGCTGCCGTACAGTTTCGTGTGCAGCTCGATCAGTTCCTCGGGCGACAGCGGCTCGTACTTCTCGGCCCACTCATCGAACAACTGCTCGGCCGCGGCGGAGTAGACGTTGTCCGGCTCCCCTCCCGCGAACAGCGGCCCGCCCTGGTTCGCCCACGCGTTGTCGAACAGCGCGATATCGGTGGCGTCGATCACGCCGCTGTAGTCGAAGTCGCCGTTGATCCAGTCGCTCAATTCATTCACCATGCCATTGTCCAGGAGGCTCGCATCCGTCGCGTCGAGCTGGCCCGAGAGGTCCGCATCCCCCATGTAGGTGAACTTCACGAGCACGTCACTGGCGACGACGCTCTGGCCGGAGAAGCTCGAGTAGATCGCTGCCGGTCCCGCGCATCCTGCGCCTCCACACTGAGCGTCAGAAACGCGTCACCAAGCCTGTAGAGCCTAACAGGTGGTGCCCCCCCCATGTCAAGAACAGAATCGCCTGTTATCCTGTGTCAACTTGTCGCAGGCTTTTGTCCCATTAGAGCGTGTTGTGAACTTTGCGATTCGAGGTTCAGACATGACTGGTTTTCCAGGCTTTTTGTGGTGCCGACGTTCGCCGCAGCACTCGTCGCGCAGAATGCTCGATCCGCGCGAAAACCCCGGAGAAACCGTACATTTTCGATGGCCTTCTGTCGAAGTTCATAACACGCTCTAGATTGTCGCTGCTTTCTCGGCGTTTTTTGGTTGGGTGAGATGCAAACAGGGGATAAGCTGTACTTAGAAACGGAGCCTCGGATGCGATGGACACTTGTTCGCTCCGCGTGTGCCGTCCCGTGGATGTACGGATGTCTGGTATTGGGGACGGGCGCGCAAGCTGAAGTCCGCTACTTCATCGGGCTGCCATCTGGTGGCAATGCAAGTTGGGGCGAACCCAGCAACTGGACGAACGGCGCGCTGCCAACGGCGGCGGACTCAGCATACATTCTCGACGCAGACATCTTTGACCGTAACGTGGCTCTTGATCTGATTAGCTCCGTAAGCGAGCTGCAAGTCGGCAACTCGGGAGGCGGCGTCACCACACTCCATCACCAAAGCGGTGCAGATCTGACGGCTGAATGGGAAGTCATCGGCGGCTTTTTGTCACCCGAAGATGTCGTCAAGCACTCGCGGGGTGTCCACATTCAAGATGGGGGGACGAGCAACATCGGCGGTCTTTTCGTCGGCGGTTTCACCAGCTACTACTGGTACGATCCGACGCGAGCGTCATCTAGGGGTACCTACGTGATGAACGCCGGCATCCTCAACGCCTCATCCCTCTACGTTGGCCAGAGCGGGCACGGGACGTTCGAGCAGAACGGAGGAACCGTAAACATCGGTTCGTTCCTTGAGGTGGGTGCGCCACAAGGCTCGATCGGAGTGTACTACCTGCGCGCAGGCGCTTTGACGGTCAACGGGTCGGAGTACGTCGGGTACTCCGGGGCTGGCACGTTCACCCATTCCGGTGGAACTCATGTCGTCGCGGGAGTGCTTTCGCTCGGGATGACCAGCGCAGCCGGTTGCTCCGGAACCTACATCCTCAACGGCCCCGATGCGACTCTGGTGGCTGATCAGGAGCTAATCGCACGCCACAACCCGGCCTCGTTCATCCAGTCCGCCGGTAGCCATGTCGTTCAGTCGCAGTCCGTCGTCGGCTACATCAACCGTGGTAGGTACGAGTTGGGCGGGGGCAGCTTCAGCATCGGGGGCGAACTGGACGTCGGCTTCTACGGGTGGGGAACATTCAGCCACAGCGGCGGCACAGTCACCGTCGGTACATCCGTCAGTCCGGGCACGCTGAGCTTGGGCGTCGAGGGCTGGGGCACCTACAGCCTCAGTTCCGATGCGGCGAGCCTGACCGTCTTCGGCACCGAGTATCTCGGGTACAACGGGCAGGGCGTGTTCGATCAGTCGGCGGGAAGCCACGTCGTGCACGGCATCCTGGACATCGGTGGCTATGCCAGCCATTACCTGCTCAGCGGCGGCACGCTCAGCGTCATGGGGACACAGCGCATCGGCCTGTATGGCCCCGGCGCGTTCACCCAGACCGGCGGAAGCCACTCGGTCAGCAACACGGTCGTGGTCGCGGTGAACGGGATCTTCGCCCTCTCCGGCGGGTCGCTCACCACGCCGCTGCTGGATGTCGGCCCCGGCGGGACGTTCGACTACAGCGGCGGCTCGCTGCACACGCAGACGCTGTCTCTGGCCGGGCGGATGAGCCTCGGCGCCGGCAGCGGGCGGACGCCCGTGGTGAGCGCGCTGGACATTACGGGCAGCGGCCGGCTGGACCTGAACGACAACGCCGCCATCGTCACCACGGGAAATGAGGCGACGATCGCGGCGCGGATCAAGAGCGCGTTGGAGAACGGCGGCGCCTACGACTGGGCCGGGCCGGGCATTGGCTCATCCTTCGCCGCGATGCAGAACGCCGCCGCGGGAAGCTACCTCTATGGCGTAGGCGTGCTGCTCAACAACGACGGTAGCGGAAATCTCATCCACACGAGCTTCGCGGGCCAGCCGCTGAGCGGCAACGAAGTGCTGGTGAAGTTCACCTACTTCGGCGACGCCGACCTGAGCGGTTCGATCGACGCCACGGACTACTCGCTGATCGACAACGGGTATGTCAACAGTCTCAGTGGCTGGATCAATGGAGACTTTGACTACAGCGGCTCGATCGACGCGACGGACTATGCCTTGATTGACAATGCTTATGTGAATCAGTCAGGACCGCTGGCGGAGGCACTGATCGCCGGGCATGCACGACTGTTCGGCAACGAGTACCTGATCGCGTTGCGGGCGGTTCAAGGCGGCGTGATGCCGGAGCCCGCGGTGGTGGCGGGCGTGTGGCTGGTTGTGGCCGCGGTCGCCACTGGCCGCGGCGCACGCTCGCGGCGTAGATCCGGCTTATTTCGCGCCTGAAGCGAAGCGGTGGCCGGGCACGGCTGTCGCGATTTTGAAGATTTGCCTCGCAAGTTTGCATGGCGGGATGGTGTGGGTGTGGTATGCTTGGGTCTGGAAAATGCCGCGCCGGCAGTGGGTTGTCGCCTGCGCGTAAAGTCGCGATCCGATCTCGAATACCGGAGGGTTTGCCATGTCGATTGCTCGTCGATTTCCGCTGTTTACGACACCGCTGAGCTCACTGGGGGTGTGCATCGCCGCCGCGCCGCTGCATGCCGCGATCACGGTGTATCCGGATTCTGTGGGTGACCAGGCCGGGGGGCCGGAGACGGATATCAGCTCCGTGGAGGTCAGCAGCGATGCCAGCAGCATCAGCTTCAAGATCAACCTGAGTGGCAACATTGACAGCCCCGGGGTGAATGACTGGGGCAACTATCACATCGGCTTCGATGTTGCGCCTGGCGGCAAGACCACGCCGGGCGTGGGCTGGGGCAATCCCTTCGGGATCAGCAGCGGCATGGACTTCTGGGTGGGAAGCTGGGTGAACTTTGGCGGCGGGGCGGAGCTGCACCAGTACACCGGCGACGGGACGTCCAACAGTTGGGGTCCGACGATTCCCGGATCCAGTGTTACGCTGGGACCGAATTGGACGACAATCACGCTTCCGTTGGCGGCGATGGGGCTGAGCGACGGCAGCGTGGTGAAGTTCGATGCGTGGAGCACGTTCGGCTCGCCGGGCGGGCAAAGCGGCTATGACGCTTCCAGCAATCCGTCGCTGGCGGTGGCGCAGCCGTGGAACGGCACGCCGTACGATGCGGGCAACAACGTTTCGGTGTATGTGGTTCCCGAGCCGGCGGCGATGAGCGTGCTTCTGGGCATCGGCGGTGCGATGATGCTGCTGGGCCGGCGGCGAGCGTGAGCTCGCCCGCCGCCTAAACAACCATCAGTCTGCCAGCGAACTGCGGAACTGCTCCATTGCGGGCAGGGGTTGGCCGGTTTCGTCGAACAGCGCCATCGCGCCGTTCTTCCAGATCCCCAGGCCGGCAACGGGGATCGACTCGGGGTACCACCAGGCCACGCCGATCACCCGCGAGTTGGGTGCTGTGCGCAACACCTGCATCAGGTCGCGGACGAACTGCGCCTGCCCCTGCGGCGTGAGCGGCCAGCGGCGGTTGGGGTCAGGTGGATCATCCGTCGGCTTCCACGGGTAGGCCACTTCGGCGATCAGGACGTCTTTGTCGTACGTCTGGATCAGCTCGCGCAGGCTCTGCTTCAGGTCGTCGAAGTTCTCCTTCGGCCCGGGGTAGAAGCTCAAGGCGATCACGTCGTAGTTGGTGCAGAAGCGGTTGAACTTGCCGAAGAACCACATCGGCAGGCCCTTGTGTCCGCCGCCGTGGATATGCAGCACGACGCGGATGGGATGCCGGGCGGTGGAGGCGTCGCGAACGGCGCGGGCGCCGGCATCGAACAGCCGCGCGAAACGCCGCCACGCCGCTTCTTCCTCGCTCTTGGGCGCATTGAGCACTTTTCCGTCCGGCCAGAGCATCCCCGGCGCGATCTCGTTTCCCACCTGCACCATGTCGGGCATGGCGCCGCTCTGTTGCAGGTCAGCAAGGACCGAGGCGGTGTAGTCGTAGACCTGTTTCTCCAGCGCGTCGAAATCCAGCTCCTTCCACGCGGCCGGCTTGTGCTGCTTGCCGGGGTCGGCCCAGGTATCGGAGTAGTGAAGATCCAGCAGGAACGTCGCGCCCGAGGCCTTGATGCGCTTGGCCAGGGCGCGGACATAGTCCAGGTCCTGCGTGGCGCCCCAGGTCCTGTTGAAATCCTTCGAGGGATTCACGAACAGCCGCACGCGGAAGAGATCAAACCCGTGATCGCGAAGGATGGCGATGGCGTCGGCGGGCTTGCCGTCGCGGCCGCGGTAGACGGCGCCGGCTTTCTCCAGTTCCGGCAGCATCGAGATGTCGGCGCCGATGAACAGGGGGCGGGATCCGGTCGCGGGCGCGACGACGGAAACAGTTGTCGCGCCGATCATCAGGCTGAGCAGCAATAGGCTGAGCAGGGGTGCCACTGGGAATGTCAGGGGTCAGAATCGCTTGAGGAACGTGCCGGTGACCTGCCAGGGCACCTTGCCGTCGCCAAGGGACTTCCAGGTTTCCGTCCAGGTCAGGGTCTCGACATGTCCATCGGCGAAGGCGTAATTGGCCAGGCCGCGTTTCAGCCCCGTCGGGTCGTTGATCCGGTCGAGGGTGCGCGAGTGCCGTCGATAGGCGATGTTCCAGGCGTTGGTCGGGGAGATCGTGAACTGGTGGGAATCGGTCTGGCAGTAGACGTGGTTCTCGGCGTTGGGGGCGGGGTTGATGTCGTAGCGTGACGCGACGCCATCGGCGTAGAGGATCGCCGCCGACGCCGGCTTGATCTGCCCGAGCTTGGGGGAGATGAACAGCGTGGCGTTGTAGTTGCCGCGGGGATCCTTGGCGCCTTCGTAGAACTCGTTGCTCCAGTTCATGCGGTAGCTGGCGTAGACATTGTCGGCGTCGGGCTTGTCCGGGAGGTTGGGCATGTTGTCGTTCCAGACGTAGCGGATGGCGCCCGAGTCGTCGGCGGGGCAGCGGAACACGTCCTTGTTGCGGCCCAGGTACTTCAGCAGCACGTACTCGAATCCCCACATGGGGTCCTTGTAGCCCCAGCTTGGCCCGGCGACGGTGCTCCAGCCGAGCATTCGTGGCCCGCCATTGTTGCCGGGTTTGGGCAGGTACCCGTCGTGCTCGTTGGCGAACATGGTAGTGGCCAGGACCAGTTGCCGCAGGTTGGAGCGGCAGGTGACGGCCTGGGCCGAGGCGCGTGCCCGTCCCAGCGCCGGCAGGAGCACGGAGATGAGCACGGCGATGATGCCGATGACCACCAGCAGCTCGACGAGCGTAAAGGCGGGGGATCTGAGTGCAGTTAAGGCCCGACGATCCATCAAGTAACCTCCCGGCGTCAAAGCTGTGGCGTGCCGCCGGCGCCTGGGCAGGCGATTGGCCGCGGCATCTGCACGCCGGATTATCTTACGGTGCGGGGGCGGCCGCGGCTCTTCAACTGTGCGAATACTATCTTCAATTTTGCGACAGGGGGCTGATTCGCCTGTGGCGGCGGGGGTCCGACGGGTCAATCGTCCAGTCGCGGCGGCAGGTTCTGCCAGGTCGTACGCGGGGCAAACTGCCTTCGGTACGCCGTCGGCGTCATGCCCGTTGCCTGGAGAAAACTGGTCGCCAGGTATTCGGCGGTGGCGAATCCGCTGCGCGCCGCGACCTCGTAGATGGGCAGGTCGGTCTGAAGCAGAGCCTTGGCGCGCTCGAGTCGAACGCGTCGAATCTCATCCAGCGGAGAATGCCCCAGCACGCTGATGAACCGCCGCTCCAGCGTCCGCCGGTTCACAGGCAGGGCATCGAGCATCTGCTTGACGCTCAGGCCTTCAACGGCGTGAGCGCGGATGTAGCGTATGGCCTCGGCGACGTTGGGGTCTTCCACCGCCAGCACGTCGGTGGATTGCCGCGTGACGACCTCGATGGGCGGAATGCGAGGCGGCAGGCTGGAAGCCGGCAGGTTGGTCAGGCCTTCCAGCAGCATCCGGTCCAGGAGCATGACGGCGGCGCGACCGATCTGCTCGGCGGCGATGCGGATGCTGGACAGCGGGGGATGGGCCATTTCGCACAGCAGCTCTTCGTTGTCCACGCCCAGCACCGCCACATCGTCCGGCACGTGCAGTCCCGCGTCGCGCGCCGCCTGCACCAGCTCGAAACCCCACAGGTCGTTGGCGGCGAACAGGGCCAGGGGTTTGGGCAGGGACAGCAGCCAGTTGCTCATGGCCGAGGCGCGGCGTCGATGCCGTCGGCCCTGAAGCGGCGCGGCGGGCGCCAGGTCGTCGCTGTCGCCATGGCTGGCGAAGGTGAACTCGGTAATGGTGGCCGGCGAGGTGATGCGTCGGCCGTTGCGATCATTGGGTTGCGGGTTGGCGCGGGTGTGCAGTTCGGCGCGCTGGCGAAAGGCGCGTTCGATTTCCTGGCGGAAGCCCTTTTCCCTTTCGCGTGACCAGAGAAACCGCTTGCCGCCGAAAAACGCGAAATGCCGAAAGCCGCGCTCCAGGAAATGTTGCGCCGCCATCTGCCCGGTGGCCACGTCGTCGGGCAGAATGCGAGGGAACGGCGATTCGGGCCTGCTCTCGAACAGCTCCACGACCGGTTTGCCGGTGTCGCGAAACAATCGCGTCATTCGATCGTCGGGAATCTGACAGATGACGGCGTCGGGGTTGAAGTCGGTGAACCAGTCGATGAAGTAGCGGCTCCAATGTCCGTAGATGCCTCGATAGACACGAAACAGCCAGGGCGGGGGACTGGGCTGCGGTGCGGAGCGGGCCTGGCGGGATGGGCGCGTCGGGCCAGCCGAGCCTCGTGAGCCTGCGGCGTAGAGATTCCGCTCGCGTGTGGCGGCGATGATGCCCCGAAGCACGCCGCGGGCGTACGCATATTCGGTCGGCAGCACGATCGCCACCCGCACGAACCTGGAAGGCGGTTCAGATCCAGCAGAAGTGCGCCTCACGCCTGTCGATCTTACGGTTCTGGCATACAGCCAGCAATTCTCGCGCGCCGGCAGTTTGAGCGCCCAGTTTCGCGGCCGGGCTGCTCAGGGCTTGACCAGGGTGAGCTGGACAGTGGTGGTCTGCCCGGGTTGGACGCTCACGTCGTGGTAGACAAAGCCGATGGACTTGTTGCCGCCGACCAGCACGTAATCGCCCGGTTTGAGGTTGGTCATGGAGAACTTGCCATTGGCGTCGGTGATGGCGGTGGCGACGGTCTGCATGCGGCCATCCTGAAGGGTCGCAGGGTCGGGGGGCTGGCCGGAGTCGTTGCGCTGCAAGTCACGCTGGGGAAACCGCTGAAGTCTGAGGGCGAGGCTGGGCACGGGCTTGCCGGAGGCGTCATTGACCTGGCCTTGGATGGCACCGGTCTGGGGTTGTGCGGCTACCGGGGCGGCGGGTGCAGCCAGCCAGGCCAGCACGGTCAGGGCCAGCACGATGCCGCGGAACCTGAGGCGGAACATGGCTCCAAGCATTGTCGGTCTATGCACTGCGGTTTTTCGGACGTAGGTGAATCCACCAGGTAATTGTTGCAGATGATACGAGGGGCTGGTAATTTCGGGAAGGGGCTTGGCGGGCCGCGGCTGTCCGGGCTGAAAGCCGTGTGACTCGCCACGATCGGGGGACAATGGGCCGAGTGCACAGTGGCTGGGGTGTTCGCAGCCGTGGGTATCGCCGGATGCTCTGATCGAACCGAATCTCAAGCCGCCTCGTCATCAGCACGGGTCCAGGCCCGTGCCACGACCAATGCGGTACGGGAGGTCGTGCCATGGATTCGCGCGGGAACCGAGGAATGTACAGCTTAGGCCGCCGCGCTTTTACGCTGGTCGAATTGCTGGTGGTGATCGGGATCATCGCGTTGCTGATCAGCATTTTGCTGCCCGTGATGAGCCGGGTGCAGGGCAAGGCTCGCGACCTGAAGTGCCAGACGAATCTGCGATCGATTCTCCAGGCGACGATGTCGTATGCGGCGGACAACAAAGGGAGTCTGCCTTGGGGGTTTGACTACAACCGCACGCGTCTGCCGGCGTATGACCCGGCGCCGGGCAACGGCAAGGCGTTCATCTGCTGGGTGTCGCTGATCAGCCGGTACATGAGCAGCAAGTCCACACCGGTGCTGGGGATGAGCGACGACGATCGGTATACGTTTCCAGAGGTCTTTCAATGCCCGGAGGCGTCGCAGGTCTATCCGCATCTGGTGGGCTACGCGGCGAACATGGTGGCCATGCCGTCGCGGTACTACGAGTACGTAGCGGGCAACAACTCGCCAAATCGTCTCAAGGCGCCGGCCAAGTTGGGAAATGTCTTCCCCTGGACGATTCTTTTCTGGGACACGACGGTGTCGCCGGGGATGGAGAACAGCGTGGGATACCTTCTGGGGGCGGATTTGGACAGTTCGAGCGTTCCGCAGCGATTCTGGCAGCCGGAGGTGCCGCAATTCCGGTTTTACTCGGCCCACGATCCGTTTGCGGCGTACGCGACGGGGATTTACGGCAACAATCGGCCGGTGCTGTTTCCCAGCACCTGGCGGAACATCGACCCGCCGGTGGCCGACGACATGATCCGCCGCAGCAATGGTCCGGGGTATCCATATCAGGGGAACCTGCGATTCCGACACCTTGGGAACACGGCGGCGATGTGTGCCTTCGCCGACGGGCACATCGAGGCGGTGACGGCCAAGTTCCGCAGCGACAAGACGATCGTGCCGGGGACCCTCAGCGTGGCCAGAAAGAACTTCATGATCAAGTGGCCCACAGGAGTCACGCCGGACCCGAGCATGCCGTATTGACCGCTCATCCGCCGCCTGCGGGGCATTTGATACACCGGCAGTGGGGAAATAGTGTTGTAGGTGGGGTTGGCGCGGGGTAAACTTTGGAAGAGTCGTCAGGATGGCGGCGAGGCTGAGCGGTTGCAGTGCGAAGCCGAGGACGGCTGCGCAAGGCTGAGGAAGGTGAACGAACCCGCTGGCGGCGGTGAGTGTATCACCTATACGTGGTGGACCCGTGACCCGTGCGCCCGGCGCGCTACCAGGGGCGCGGCGGCACCCGAGCCTGAGAAGAGCCTTACGGACCGTTGGTTATCAGTGGCAAGCAGCATTGAAACGGCATCGCAGGGTCCGGTTCCCTCCCCGTAGCGTTTGTGGCACACCCGGGAGCAACCCAGGCGTTTGATCCGACGCGCAGCATGGTCAAGCATATGGACAGGAGCATTGGCGTTGCCCGCCGCAGATGTCGCGGGGGGCTGCCAGCTCGAGAGCCGACCCCGCTGCCCTGAGCGTCTGGGACCCGAGATTGAGGAGTGTTCGCGATGGCACGACACCAGAAGCGGTTGGGCGAGATCCTGGTTGAATGGGGAATCGTCACGGCCCAGGAGATTCAGCGGGCGCTGGACCACGCCAAGACCAAGAACCTGCGTCTGGGCGAGGCACTGGTGGACCTGAAGCTGTGCTCGGAGCCCAACGTGTACAAGGCGTTGGCCTCGCAGCACGGCATGGAATACGTTGATCTGGACAAAAGCTCGATTCCTGCCAACGCGATCAATGAGATTCCCGATGACCTGATGCGCAAGTTCCTGGTGCTGCCGCTGGGCAAGGAGAACGGCAAGCTGAAGGTGGCGGTGCACGATCCGCTGGACCTGGAGATGGACGACATCCTGCGTTTCCGGCTGAACAAGGAGCTGCGCAAGGTCCTGGCGCCCAAGAGCCGCATCAAGAACATTTTGGATGAGCTGTTCAACACGACGGCGGCGACGACGATCGACAAGACGATGGACAAGACCATCGACCGCCTGCGCGATTCGCTGGACAAGTCCCTGGACAAATCGCTGGACCGTTCGATTGACAAGTCGATCGACGTGGCGGGACTCGGCGAGGACGCCTCGGCGGATCCGACTCAGGCGCCGATCATCAAGCTGGTGCAGGCGTTGATCACCGAGGCGGTGAGGAACCGGGCCAGCGATATCCACATCGAGCCGATGAAGGACCGCGTGCAGGTTCGCTACCGCATTGACGGCGAGTGCGTGGTACGCGACCGGATCCCGCTGCGGATGAAGGGCCCGCTGATCAGCCGCATCAAGATCATGGCCGGCATCGACATCGCCGAGAAGCGCCTGCCTCAGGACGGGCGCATCAAGCTGACGATCGACAAGCAGAACATCGACTTCCGCGTCAGCACGCTGCCGGCGTATCACGGGGAGTCGGTGGTGCTGCGAATTCTGCGTCCGGACAGCGTGCGGATCGGAATTCAGAACCTGGGATTCGAGGAAGAGGACTACAAGACATTCCTGAAGATCATCAAGCGCCCCAACGGAATCTTTCTGGTGACTGGTCCGACCGGCAGCGGCAAGACGACGACGCTTTACGCGGCGTTGAACGAGCTGAACCGCCCGGACCGCAAGATCATCACGGCCGAAGACCCGGTGGAATACAACTTCCCGGGCATCAACCAGTGCCAGGTTCGCGAGAACATCGGCCTGACGTTCGCCAAGATTCTGCGGGCCATGCTGCGACAGGCGCCCAACATCATTCTGGTCGGCGAGATTCGCGACCTGGAGGTGGCGGAAGTGGCGATCCAGGCGGCTCTGACCGGCCACCTGGTCTTCAGCACGCTGCACACGAACGACGCACCCAGCGCCATCACCCGATTGATCGACATGGGCGTCAAGCCGTTCCTGGTGGCTTCGTCGATCCAGGCGGTCATGGCGCAGCGACTGATCCGCGTGCTGTGTCCCAAGTGCAAGCAGCCGGACAGAGAACCGGACCCGATGTGGCTGAAGCTGGCGGGGATCCAGCCATCAGACCTGAAGGACCGGATCATTTACAAGCCCCGTGGCTGTGATTACTGCACGGGCACGGGCTTCCGCGGGCGACTGGGCATTTTCGAGCTGATGCAGATGAATAATGAGATCCGATCGCTGGCCTTCGAACGCGCGCCGACGAACAAGATCCGCAAGGCGGCTCTGGCCAGCGGCATGAAGAGCCTGCTGATGGATGGGCGGCTGAAGGTGCTCAACGGATTGACCACGGCCGAGGAGGTCGTGAAGGTGGCGCAGGTGGAAGGGATCATCCTGGACAAGTAGTGGTATGCGGCACGGATGTTTCCGTGCCGCGTGTTTTCTAGCGGCACCCGGGCGGCAAGGCCCGGTGGAAAAGTCAACCATGGCAACGATTCAGATCGACCGGCTTCTGGAAACCTGCGTGCGTCGCGGGGCGTCGGACCTGCATCTGGCGGTGGGCAAGCCTCCCACGCTGCGACTGCACGGGCATCTGCGCGAGCTTCAGACCAAAGTGCTGGAGCCGGAGGACACCATCGCGCTGATGAAGTCCATCACGCCGGAACGGATTCAGCAGGAATACGAAGAGCAGGGCTCCGGTGACTTCGGCTTCGCGTATGGCGACGAGGCGCGCTTCCGCGTGGCCATCTTCAAGCAGAAGGGATACTGCTCGCTGGTGCTGCGAAAGATCCCCAACAAGATCATGACCTTCGAGGAGATCGGCCTGCCGAAGATGGCCGAGCAGATCTGCCGCCGCCCGCGCGGGATCTTTCTGGTGACCGGCCCGACCGGATCGGGCAAGACGACCACGCTGGCGTGCATGATCAACTACATCAACGAGAACTTCGACCGGCACATCATCACGATCGAGGACCCGATCGAGTACTACCACCCGCATAAGAAGTCGATCGTGGTGCAGCGCGAGGTGGGGGTGGACGTGCCGAACTTCGCCGAGGCGTTGCGACGCGCCCTGCGACAGGACCCGGACGTGATGCTGGTGGGCGAGATGCGCGACCTGGCGACGATCTCGACGGCGATCACGTCGGCGGAAACCGGACACCTGGTCTTCGCCACGCTGCACACCTCCGGCGCGGCTTCGACGATCAACCGCGTGATCGACGCGTTCCCCACCGACCAGCAGGAGCAGATCCGCGTGCAGTTGGCCAACAACCTGATCGCGGTGCTTTCGCAGGCGTTGTGTCCGCGAATCGACATGGAGGGACGTATTGCGGCCTACGAGTTCATGTACGTCACGCCAGCGATCCAGAACCTGATCCGCGAGAACAAGAGCTTCCGCATCGACTCGGAGATTCAGACAGGCAAGAAGTACGGGATGCAGTTGCTGGACGATCACCTGTGGCAACTGTTCCAGTCGGGCAAGATCAGCGCCGAGGAAGCGATCGACAAGAGCAAGAATCCCGGGATGATGGTGGATCGTATGCAGCGGGCGGGGATTGCGGTGACCAAGGCGGACGATGCGTTGCTGGCCGAGGCCGAGGAGGCGGCGCAGGCGGGCGGCGGCGCTGCTGCGGCGCGTCCCGGCGCAGCCGCCGATGCCGCCGCCGACCGCGCCGCCCAGATCGCGGCCAACCGCGCCCGCATGCAGTCGCTGGCGGGAAGGAAGGGATGATGCTGAATCGCGCAGACCAGGCCGTGATGGGCATGATGGTCTGTTGACGTGATCGGCGCATCACCGGCAAGGCGCAACGGTCGGTTTGCGATGTCGAGTGCAATGTCGGGATAGAGAGCTATCCGAGGAAACTGAGCTGAGGGTCAGGTCATGACGCCAATGGATTCCAGGATGTCGCCGGCAACAGGGTCGGCCGTACCCAAGTCACCGATGCCGACGCCTGGCGGCGGCAAGCCGGGCGCGCCGGTGCGTACGCCGCCGCCCGGGCAGCAGCAGGTGCCCTCTTCGCCGCGTGCGCCCGGCTCTGTGGCGCAGGCGGGGGGGGTTACCGCTCAGCCGCCAACCTCGACCGGTGGCGGCGGCGCCGTGGCCGCCGCGACTCCGCCGGGCGGGATGCCCCCAATCGACCAGCTTCAGGGCCGGCCTATCGGCCGCGTGCTGGTCAAGATGGGCAAGGTCAATCGCGAGCAGGTCGTCGAGGCGCTGGATTTCCAGAAGCGCAAAGGCGGAGCGCTGGGCAGAATCCTGATCGACCTGGGCTACATCAAGGAAAGCGATCTGAACATCGCGCTGGCGGCGCAGAAGGGCTACGAGCTGATCAACCTCGAGGGGATCAACATCCCCAAGGAGGCGATCGATGCCGTTCCGCCGCAAATCGCCACCACCAACAAGGTCCTGCCGATCGCCTTCGACAAGGCCAGCAAGAAGCTGACGGTGGTGATGGCCTCGCAGGAGAACTTCCGGGCGTTGGATGACCTGCGGCAACTGATGGGGTATCAGGTCACCGCCAAGATCGGCGATCCGGACCAGATCGAGAAGCTGATCAATAAACACTACAACACCGCCGCGGAAAGCCTTGGCGAGGTGCTGGGGGAGCTGGCCGCAGACGATACGCTGAAGGATCTGAAGGGCCGCGGGGAGTCGATCGACCTGGACGATCTGAAGGAGGCGGCGGATTCCAACCCGGTCCGCAAGCTGATCAACCTGGTGTTGCTTCAGGCGATCAAGGACAAGGCCTCGGACATCCACTTCGAGCCGTTCGAGGATGAGTTCAAGATGCGCTACCGCATCGACGGGGTGCTGTACGAGATGATGCCCCCGCCGCCGCACATCGCCCCGGCGATCGCCAGCCGCATCAAGGTGATGGCGAATCTGGACATCGCCGAGCGACGCCTGCCTCAGGACGGACGAATCGAGCTGAACGTGAACAACCAGCCGATCGACCTGCGCGTCAGCGTGCTGCCGACGATGTTCGGCGAGAGCGTGGTGATGCGCGTGCTGGATCGCAGCAACGTCCAGCTCGACCTGGACAAGATCGGCCTGCGCGAAGACGACCTGCAAGTGGTCCGGCAACTCATCCACAAGCCCAACGGGATCGTGATCTGTACCGGGCCGACGGGTTCGGGCAAGACGACCACGCTGTATTCGGCGTTGCGCGAGCTGAACGACCCGTCGAGCAAGCTGATCACCGCCGAAGATCCGGTCGAGTATGACATCGACGGGATCATCCAGTGCCAGATCAAGCCGGAGATCGACCTGACGTTTGCGCGAATCCTGCGGGCGATGCTGCGTCAGGACCCGGACATCATTCTGGTCGGTGAGATTCGCGACAAGGAGACGGCGGAAATCGCAGTGCAGGCGTCACTGACCGGGCACCTGGTGTTCAGCACGCTGCACACCAACGACGCGCCGTCGGCCATCGCCCGCCTGCTGGACCTGGGGCTGGAGCCGTTCCTGGTGACCGCGACGCTGGAGGGGGTGATTGCCCAGCGGCTGGTGCGCCGCATCTGCAACAACTGCAAGACCGAGTACACCCCCGCCGAAGAGCAATTGATGGAGCTGGAGCTTCGGCCCGAGGACGTGGCGGGCAAGAAGTTCTATTACGGCAAGGGCTGCGACGCCTGCAACAACACGGGCTATCGCGGGCGGATGGGTATCTTCGAGATCATGCTGCTGGACGACGACCTGCGCGACCTGATCATCAAGCACGCCAGCACGCAGACCCTTCGCGCCGAGGCCCGCAAGCGCGGCATGCGGACGCTGCGACAGTGCGGCCTGATGGCCATCTACGACGGCGTGACCACCATCGAAGAAGTGGTGCGCGAGACGATCATGGAGGAGAACTGACGAAAACTGACGTGGCGGCGCAGCGGCGGGCGGGGAATCGGCCATCAAGCAGCGTGCTTTGCGGTTCGCAGTCGGGGCCGCCTGTTTCCTGGCGGGAACGCCAGCGCCTTACCGCACGCATTGGACATCGCGTACAATCCCATGCAGCAGCCGGTGGCTGGGAGACATAACTTATGCCAATCTACGCATTTGAAGCGATGAACTCCTCCGGGCAGGAGGTCAAGGACGAGATCGAGGCCTCCAGCTCCGAAGAGGCGATTGCCAAAATCCGTAGCAGGGGCTTTTTCCCGACCAAGGTGCGGGAGAAGGCGGGCAAGAAGAAGGTCGCCAAAAAGCCTGGGGAAGAGACCCGAACCGGCGGGAAGAAGCGGAAGATGCCGCTGTCGATCGGCGGCGTGCCCCGCAAGCAGCTCGTCAGCTTTACGCGCCAGCTCTCCACGCTTCAGGATGCCGGCCTGCCCATCCTCCGCTCCCTGCAAATCCTTGAACAGCAGCAAAAGCCGGGATTGCTCAAGGCGATCATCGGTGGCGTGGCCGACGAGGTCGAAGGCGGCGGCACCCTCTCCGACGCCATGGCGCAGTATCCCAAGGCCTTCGACAAGCTGTACGTGAACATGATCAACGCTGGCGAGGCCGGCGGCGTGCTGGACCTGATCCTGGCACGTCTGGCCGACTTCATGGAAAAGGCCGCCAAGCTCAAAAAGAAGGTCATCGGCGCGATGATCTACCCGGCCGTGGTCATCACCATCGCCGTCGGCATCGTCTCGATGATCATGATCTTCGTGATCCCCAAGTTCGAGCAGATCTTCAAGGACTTCAAGACCGACCTGCCGGCGATCACCAAGCTGCTTCTGGCCATCAGCCGCTGGTTCGCCCAGGATTACGGCTGGGCGTACGTGCTGTTCGCGCCCATCGGGCTGATGCTGCTGGTCAAGCTGGTCCGCATCAGCGAGGGCGGCAAGTACGCGGTGGACCTGATCAAGCTCAAGATCCCCATCCTTGGCGGCATCCTGGCCAAGACCGCCATCGCCAGATTCACCCGCACTCTGGGGACGCTGATCAGCGCCGGCGTGCCAATCCTGGACGCGATCAACATCACCAAGGAGACCTGCGGCAACGAGGTCTACGCCAAGGCGCTGTCCAAGGTGCATGATGCGATTCGCGAGGGCGAATCGATGGCCGATCCGCTGCGCGCCACCAAGGTCTGCGACGCGATCGTGGTGAACATGGTGGACGTGGGCGAGGAGACCGGCGACCTGGACAAGATGCTGATCAAGATCGCCGACAACTACGACAACGACGTGGACGTGCTGGTCGGCTCGCTGATCAGCATTCTGGAACCGGTGATGGTGGTGATCCTGGGGCTGATCGTCGGCTTCATCGTGATCGCGTTGTTCGCCCCGATGATCAGCCTGATCCAGAGCGTCTCGGGTCCGGCCAAGAAATGACCAGCCGGTGGCCAGAAGCCGAAGGTGAAATCAAGCCCTTCGGCACTGGGCATCGGGCATTACCAGGACAGGCCATGCATCAAAGAAATGGATACCGGATCGCGCGACGCGGCTTTTCGCTGACGGAATTGCTCATCGTGATGGGAATCATCGTTGTGCTGATCGGCATCCTGATTCCCACTGTCAGTCGCGTGCGAACCGCCGCCAAGGAGGCCGAATCCAAGGCGCTGATCTCCCAGCTCCAGGCCGCCATTGAACAGTACAACCAGCAATATGGGGCTTACCCCGGACCACTGCCGAATAATGAGATCTGGGTGGGAGTGCAGCCCAAGGCGCCGACCAGCGAGCTCGTGGAACCCCTCATCTTCGAGACAGATGGCACCACGCCTCTATCGCGGCGGATCTACATCACGGGATCTGAAAATCTGCTCCTGGGGCTTATGGGTGGATTGCGTCGTGTTCAAGGCGGCAGCGGCTACGTTACTGTCTTTGATCCTGCTTTCGTCGGCAGGGGCCCGACGAGCCTCAACGAAGCCCAGCCGAAATCAGGAGATCCGCTGGTATCGGGTGTACCGCTGTCTGAAGGTCGATTTTCCGATGCTGTTGCCACAGCGCGCGATAGCGTCATCCCGGAAATCCTCGATCGCTTCGCTTCACCCATGCCGATCCTTTACCTTCGCGCCAAACGCGGTGCGGGCAACGCTGTGATCAGCAACCCGACGCCCAACAACAACACCATCGTGACATACGGTATGTTCCGGCCGCAGAACGTGGCGATTCGCGTCGGCACCTTCCATCTCGAGCACATCATCGGTTACACCGGCGCTTTTATGGACAACAGTGATCAGCCGAGCACTTCCTGGCCTCCACCTGCCGGCGCCAAATCCATCGGCGAAGGCAAGCAGCTTTCCAGGGTCAACACCTCTGGCAGTCCGCGGACGCTTACTTCGCTTAATGGGCCACCTTTCCATGGGCTGGGTAAGACGGGCATTGACCCCAACGCCACGATCAACCCCAACGATCCGGAGCCATCCCGCAAGTACTACTACCCCTACGACCCCTACGCGTATTTCGTGAACCCCACGATGCCGCAGCCCACGCCTTCCAACCCTAACGTCATTCCCACGGCGCGGAACAAGGACAGC
This sequence comes from Fontivita pretiosa, assembly GCF_050410795.1. Lineage (GTDB taxonomy): Bacteria > Planctomycetota > Phycisphaerae > Tepidisphaerales > Tepidisphaeraceae > Fontivita > Fontivita pretiosa. Next base: position 3,895,381 of record NZ_CP191258.1, read on the forward strand.
TACATCCTGATCAGTGCCGGAAAGGACCGCGTTTATGGAACTGACGATGACATCACCAACTTCGGCAGCGTCAGCGGGCAGTGAACACCAAAGTAGTGAAGGGAATAGCGTCAAGGGCGGGACGGCCGGGTTCGAGCCATCAGCATCCTCTGCCCGTTACCCGTTGCGCTTGGCCCCTGCGCATCGGGGGTTTACTCTGCCGGAGCTGCTGACCGTCATCGGGATCGTGGTGCTGCTGGCGGCCATTCTTATTCCCGTGACGCTGCGCGCCCGCCGAGAGGGACTCAAAACCCGCATGACCATGGACATGCAGACGGTCGCAGCGGCGTTGCAGCAGTACAAGTCCGATTTCGGCGAGTTGCCCCGGTTGCCGCTCAGGTCGTCGCCGCAGTACCAGCAGGTCGTGCCAAACACCGGCGCCGCCGCGCTGGGCAAGGCGCTGGTCGGTCCCTACGGAACGACCCCGCCGCCGAACTACGACGGCTCCCGCGATTACAGGATCGGCGAATGCGTCTACGACGGAAGCGAGTCCTACGTTTGCATTGCCCCGGCGAAGGCAAAGCCCGTGAACAACGACAGGTTCTGGGCCTTATTTGATCCTCGCGACGGCGCCGATGGACCGGGATTTCGCGCTCGGCCCACTGTCGATAGCGACGGGGACGGCATCCCGGACAGCGGCGGCAAGACCTGGGGTCCATATCTGCAATCCGGCGTGCTTGTCGTCTCCGGCACCGTTCTGCTTGATCGCGAAAACAGCCCCATCCTCTACTTCCCAATTCGTGCCGCCAGGCAGAATCTCCGTGACAATCAGGCCAAAACGCCGTCCGGACAGACGTATCCCGTTTACGCTGGATTGCACGACCTGTCCTACGTAAACCTCAACAACAACATTGAGGCGTTTCGTCGTGCCGACGAGACGACCACCGACGCCGCCCGCGATCGACTGCGCATGATGCTCGGGGACTACAACCTCAACGGGTACATCGACAACGGCGAATCGCCAGTCGAAGGCTCGTTCATCCTGGTGTCGGCGGGTGTGGATGGCCTGTTCGGCGTGGTTGGCACCGATCCTCCCAACGCGGCCAACGCCAGGGAAAACAAGATTGCCCAGGAGAAGTGCGACGACATTGTGCTAGTACAGTGAAAAAGTGAACGCTGAAGGCAGCAAGGTGACGGCTGAAAGTAGAGGCCCGGAGGCACAGAGCACGCCATCGAGCCCACGAGCCTGCGTGCCTGGCCGCCGTCGTTGGGTTCATCCTTCATCCTCGTGCCTCTGTCCCCCCGTGCGTCCCGCGTTCACCCTGGTGGAAATGCTGACGACCGTGGCGGTGCTGATCATCGTGCTGGGGCTGATGGTGAGCCTGGCGCGGGATGTCCGGCGGCGATCCGCCGAGCAGCTTACCCGATCGCTGCTTCAGCGACTGGAGGCGGCGCTGGAGCAGTATTTCAAGAACAATTCCGGGCAACTCCCGCCCGTCGAGCCGCTGTTTGCTGATCGCGCGGTGCCCGATCTTGCCGGGCTGGAGGACGCCGGCAGGCGCAACAACCGACAGCTTGTGGCGATTCTCAAGATGGACGCTCGCCTGCGGGCCAGGGATGTCGGCAGCGGCGTCGATCCGTTTCAGGATCTGCCCATCAGCGTTTACGACCATTACTCGATCCGCGACGCCTGGGGCTCGCCCATCGTCTTCATGCCCGGACAGCACCCGCTGATCGGCATGGCGCCGTCGAAGATGGGTCAGGATCAGGCCTTCTTTTTTTCCGCCGGGCCGGATCGCAACTACCTGACCCGCGACGACAACCTGTACAGCTATGAGCTGCCAGCTTCGGCGGGCCAACAATGACATGCAAACCTTTGGAAATGAAAGCCTTGTGTTGCGACCGTCAATCCTTGAGGATTGAAATTGCACCCGCGCGGTCTTACAAGACCCCAGCAGCAACGAGGTGGACACCGCGAATAATCGTTGGACGAGGGGAGACTTCATTCGGCTCAGCAAATGCTAAGGAGCCACTGTGACTTGTGTGCGATCTATGCCTGGTTCACCGGCCACCTGCATTCGGCAGATCAACCGACGGTCAGCTTCGGCCGTGCGCCACAACGCGTTCACCATGCTCGAACTGATCGTGGTGATTGTGGTGATCATGATCCTGGCGGGCATCCTGCTGTACAGCCTGCGGGCAATTACCGGAGGTGGGCGCGAGGGTCAGACCCGCGTGCTGCTGGAAAACGCCGCCGGATTGCTTGCTGAACTCGATGCCACCGCCAGGCTTGGCACGGCCAACCGTCCCGCTCAGTGGTGGTGGAAGCCGGCCAGTGGTAACGCGGTCGTCATTACCCCAAACCCGGCCGACCCGGACCATGAGAGCCTTGATTTCTGGCGTCGCACCAATCAGGACAGCAGCCTGCGACCGCTGCCCATCCGTGCGCCGGGCCTCGTGAGCGAGGGCAGCCCCGAGCGTGGCGATCCGAATGACCCGCAGAACAGGCCCCCGCATGCGGCGATTGCCAATACCGCCATCGCGTTTTCCAAACTCCTGAGCGTTCCTGCGAACCGGCAGAAGTTTCAGGGCATCTCTGCTCAGCGTCAGCTCAAGCTGTACAACAAGGATGACATGAGCAAAACCAACCTGATCGACGAGAGCAAGCTTCCCCCGGTTCTGCTGGATGCTTGGAACAATCCGATCATCTTTGTTCCCGCCGCGGGACTGGAGGTGGGGCTCAGCATCGATGGGAAAACGCAACGGAGGGTAATCACCAGCTCGAAAGTCCGTCGTCCACCGGATGATCCTCAGACCCCGGAGTACGCCTCGGATGTGGATCGTCCGTTTTTCGCTTCAGCAGGCCCGGATGGTATCTTCGGCGCGATGCCCGGCCCCGACGGCGTGTTAGGCACCGACGACGACGTGGCCGGCGGCGACGACAACCTCTACTCGTTTGAGCAATGACGATGAGCGAGAGTGGTCAGTGGTCAGTGATCAGGGATCAGTTCAACAGGCACGGCGGCCGCGCGCCGCATCGCGCCGCGACACTGGCCAGCGGCCACCGCTCACTGGCCACTGCCTTCTCCATGACCGAGCTGCTCATCGTCATCGGGATCATCGTGCTGGTGCTGGCGGTGGCGATGCCGGCGTTCAACCTCATCACCGGCACCAAGAGCAATGAGATGGCCATCAACCAGATCAGCGCTTTTCTCGCCCGCGCCCGAAATGAGGCGATCGGCCTGCAGCAGTATCGCGGCGTCTTCTTCTACCTGGACCCGCGCAACTTCCGGGTGACCATGGCGCTGGTAGGGCAGGCGGAACGCGGAACTCCACCGTATCAAGTCGATCTATACCTGGATCTCGTCGGTGGTGACACTCAACCACTGCCCAAGGGGGTCGGTGTTCAATTCATTGACGACGGCGGCAGCGTGGCAGCCGGAAACCTCAACGATCGCTACATCGGCTTTAACAACGTCAACGGCCATCGTCAGGCGAAGAACCCACCGAATGATCAAAATGGCATATTGCGCGTGCGCTACGGAGGAGTGATCCTTTTCGACAGCACCGGCAAGGTTGCTCACCGCAGCTACGCCTTGCTGTGCAAGAACGGGCTCGAGTACACGGCCATGGGCCGGCTTCTCTACAACGACAACCTTTTTGATCGGAACCTTGCTCGTGATGTTGTCCCAGTTGACATATTGACGACACCCGAGCTTGCCCTCCGTTCACAACTCGGCTTCGTGCTGTTCGATCTGGATGCGTTCAAGAACCAGTTCGGCGGCGACAACGCGCTGGGCGACTGGCAGATCACCCGGAAGATCACCCCCAGCGCCTACGCCGCCACCGAGGCGCCCGAGGAGCAATGGCTCGACGCCAACGCCGTTCCGGTGCTGATCAACCGCTACAACGGCACCATCGTCAAAGGCGAATGAAGATGGATTTGCGATTTTCGATTTGCGATTTTCGATTTGACGCGCCGCACGCCGCGCCAGCACCGGGCCGCGCGCTGCGATCGTCCATCGCCAGTCGCCAATCGCCAATGCGCCGCGGCTTTTCCTTCACCGAGGTCATGTTCGCCGTGATCATCCTGGGCATCGGGTTCATCATGGTGGCGGCGATCTTCCCGGTGGCGATCCAGCAGGCCAAGAGCACCACCGAGGAGACCAACGCCGCCTCGATCGCCCTGGCCGCCAGCGATTTCACCTCCCGGCTGGCACTGTCGAAGTTTTCGTTCTATCCCACAGACCCGCAGTACCGTGCGCAAGGATCGCCCCTGCTGGCGAGCGATTTGCTGTTGGCTGTGGGAAGGAGCGGCACGAACATTGTGCCGCCGCTACCCCCTCAGGCCACCGCCGTGCAGAACGTGACACCGATGTTGACGATAGCCAGAGGACAGTCACGTATGATCCGCGGAACTGTTGCAGCGCTGGGCGATCGTCGCATCATGGAAGAGCTGGGGGGAACCCACGAGTACCCGTTGCGATCGACAACGTGGAATGCGGTGCGTGGCAACCTGATCCTTGCCGCCGACCCGCGCTATGCGTGGATCGTACTCTACAGACGCGATCGAACCTACCGTAATACGGATCCGCTCAACGATCGCGAGATCGACAAGCCTGAGGTGATCAAGGACGATTCGCCTCTGGCTCAGGTCTTCCTCTTCGCGGTCCAGGCGCGGAACACCGCGACGTTCACGCAGGCCGACATCACCGATTGGTCGCGACCGTATCAACCCTACGACCGGGTGGCCAATCTTCAACCTCGACCGGTTGCGGTGAAGATTACCTCTGATGGTGACGGGAACGTGGTGGACCAGGTGATACAGATCGGACAATGGGTGCCTCCCGGCCTGAGCCCCGCTGACACGCAGGATTATCCCAACGCCGCGGTCGAGGGGGCCTACATCATCATCGCCGACGATCGTCCCGACTTGGCGGCGGATGATGTGAATCGAGGGCGATTCAACGGCCGGATCTATCGCATAGGTGTGCAGCGCACCGACCTGGGTCCAAACTTCTGGGAGCTAGCGCCCGGATCAGAGTTCGTGCCGGAGCCGGACCCGGACGGCACCGGTCCGCTGACTGCCATCAACGGGTTCGATGCCGTCAACGCTTTCATCATCGGCCGCGGGTACACCAATCCGGCCGATCCCCGCCAGGGCCACAGTGGTCCCAGCATGGCCATCAGTGCGTACACGACGTTTGTGAGAGTGAACTAGCAGAAGGATGAAGGCAACAGGATGAAGCAACAGCGACTTGGGTTTGGTGAAAGTGGAGACAGGCCGCGATCAGTCGGCTGCGCTGCCACCTCATCTTTTATCCTCCGCGCCTTCACCCTCGTGGAGCTGATGATCTCCATCGCCCTGATGCTGCTGCTGATGGCGGGCGTGAACCTGATCTTCCGGATGACCGGACAGGCGGTGGGGGCGGGGCAGACGCTCTCGGAGATCACCCGCAATGCCCAGGCTGCCCAGGCCGTCATGCAGCGCGATTTCTCCGCCGCCGTCGTGAAAGACGCCCCGGCGATCATCCTGGTCTCGCGCACTCAACCGGCGTTCCGCAACCGCGCCGATCAGGAGTCGGACCGCAACTATGATCCGAGCGGCATGCTCGCCAGCCCAACCGATTTGAACCAGCGCCTGCGAGTGATGAAGCAGGTGCTCGATGTCGATTTGGACAGCAACAATCTCGACGGCGAGTCCACTGTACCCGGCGAGGTCATCTCCTCGGCCACCTACAACCACCGCAATCACCGCATCGACATCCTTTCGTTCTTTGTCAGCGATCTGATCCGGCGACAGACCGGCAACGATGGCTCACTGATTGCCGACCAGGCTTCCAGCGAAGGGTGGATCTGGTATGGACACCTGTGGCTGCCGGATGCGAGCTTTCAGTACCCCGCGCCTTTGAGCCTCACGATACCGAGCCAGACTTTTCCGGGGCAGGGCACGGCCGACACCAATCCGCACAACTTCTACGCGACGCAATGGATCCTTGGCCGGGCGGCGATCGCGCTGGTGGAGCCGGATCGCTCGACGAATCCTCCGGTGATCCTGGACCGAAACAACATCCCGCAGGACTACCTCAGCTTCGATGAGACCAATCCTGGCTGGAATCCGAGCATGTCGCGCGTGCAGCAGCGATTGCCGCTGGCGCCGCTACAGACCTGGACGCTGCCCACCGATCTTCAGGGGACCGGGGGAACAGCGCCGGCCAATGCCCAGCTTCAGATGTCCCGCTATGACCTGGCCGGGACATCGATCGCAACCATGAAGTCGCAGTTGGAGGATTTCGCGAATACCTACGGCTGGAATCGCGCGTGGTGGACGCTGCTCATGTCGTCCAATGCCTTGCCGAATCCCCTCAACCAGGGACTTCTGACCGGCGGTCGTTTCCAGACTGTTCCGTACCTGGTCAAGCCCGTTAGCGCGGCCAGCTACGCAAAGCTGGCGCCGATCTTCCTGCCCGGATGCACGCAGTTCATCGTCGAATACGCAGGCGATTTCGTCCGGCAGAACCGGAATTCCTGGGATTACCAGGACAGCGGCGTTGACGAGGAGGCGGGCGTTTTTGGGGACGTGCTGGACGCCTGCATCGACCCGAGCGATCCCTCCGCTTATAACGATGCCGGCACAGATGGCGAGATTGACTTCATTGTCGATTTTCTGGACAGCAACAACAACGGGATACCCGACACCCCCAACGAACTGGCCACCGCGCGCAAGCGCATTCGCTGGTACGGCTTTCCCCGCGACGTGGCGGGCAGCCCGACAGGCGGGCCGGACGGACACATCGACGGCAATGATGGCACTTCGCCGATTCGTGCCAGCCATTTGCGCGATGTCGTACCCCTGCGAGATGTCATACAGACGCTGGCGCCTTACAAGGGCGGGAACAATCGCGTTGCGCCCTTCGAGCGCTTCTACGGGGTGCAGTGGACCGCGGACCCGAGCCGCGGCATTCCGCCGCGGGTACCGTTCAACCAACTTCCGCGACTGCGCGACTACGCCGCGACGACACCCCCCAACGTCGTTACCCCGCTTCATGATTACACCTGCGCCTGGGGACCCCGTGACCGCATCAAGCCTTCGATGATCCGGATCACCATCGTCCTGGACGATCCCAATGGCCGGCTCGGGGAGGGCCAGACGTTTGAATACGTGTTCAAGCTACAGTAGTGGCCAGTGGCCGATGGTCACTGACTACTGGACATCCCGAACAATGACCATGCCATGCTCAAGCTGTTTTCTCCAGCCGTCGGCATCCTGAATCGCATTCAGCGGCGATATGCGCAGGCCCGGCCCGGGTCGGTGCTGATCCTGGTTGTCGTGCTGGTGGTGCTGCTGGCGCTACTGGGCACGGCATTGCTTTCGACCACGCGCAACGACCGCTACACCGCCGCCCAGAACACCAGCAACACCCAGATCAGCCTGCTGGTGGAAGCGGTGAAGACGATGGCGCAGGCGATGGTGGCCGACGACCTGTTCGGCGTACCCCCGGGCGGCAGCAGCACCGCCTACCGTCCGCCCGACGAGACCGCCCAGATCGGCGAGCCGGATTACAAGCACTACGACTCGTCGCTGGCAGATCTGTATCTGGCGGATCGGGCGCCGAAGCTGATCACGACTTTGGGCAATCAGATCATCGCGTGGCATGGAGTAACGTGGCCCGCGATGACCAGCACCAGCGGCCGCGCATTCGACAGCCCCGATCCTGACTCAAATTTGCGTCTGATCACCCTCATCACCGACTGGAGCGCCACGAGAAGCTACAAGAAAGGGGAGGTGGTCCGTACCACGGGTGGATGCTTTGTCAACTTGACCGGGGCGAACTTCGCAACCGACTTGGACGCGGCGACCGGGAAGCTCAAGGCGCCGAACTGGCGGCAGACACAGGGCAAGGACTCGTTCGTTCTCGCACCGGCGTACAAGACCATCGCGGGGAGGATCTATCCGGCGCTGGTTCGACTGAACCTGGACCTGATAAACACGCTGAACGATCCCAACGCGATGGTCGGCCCGTTCATTGCCGCCGATGCCGATGGCGATGGCATCGCTGATTCGGGCCTGTTCAGGCTGAACGTGAACATCGAGGGCGTGGAGTACTACGGCGCCATCCGCATCGTGGACAACTCCGCGGCGGTCAATGTCAATACTGCGTTCAGCCGTCACAGCGATGCCACTGCCAACAGATTGGTGGACGCGTTCAACCAGGCGGATTTCGGAACGCCGGGAAATCCCGCCAACATCGGCGCCGCTAATCTGGGGATGTTCAAGTCGCACGTGGGGCTGCTCGAACTGCTCTTCGAGAACAGCGGATCCTTTGCCAACGCCTGGCGTGAGACACTTTCATTGATGTACAGCCGCACCGGCGATACATCAGCCTTCTTCGATGGCACCCCGTTTGAGGATCCCAGCACCGGATCGGGTACGAATGCCACCCCGCGCAGCGACTTCATCTACCGCACGCGCGGCGATCTGTGGGAGCACCAGTTAGCCACGCGACTCCAAAACCCCGGTTACAACACGCAACGCATCAAGTTCTCACCTTTCTCGATGGTTGATCAGTTAGCGCTGGCATACCGGCAGACGCTGGTGCACGCGGATACGGGGCTGTCCCGATTCGAGTCGGCGATGCTCAACGCGCCGGCAGCCAATGGCATCGAGTCGGTTTCGTTGTTCGACCGAAGCGTGATTCCGGCTCGCTCATGGCTTCAGCTCAATCCGCCGTTTGCGCCCAACGAGATCTCCCGGTGGTTCGACCTGTGCTTCAACCATGAGCGCGTTGGCGGCAACATCACTATTCCCGGTGTGGGCATATCACCTCTGACGCTCGACCCGACTCAACCCCGGGCGCTGCGCTCACTGCTGACCACGCACAACGCCGTGGCCAACCTGGCGCCGCGGCATGACATGGAATTGACCGACTCGCGGCGAATCCCGCCCGAGAACAAGATCGATATGCCGGTTACGGATACGAATCTGGCGGCCGCGCCGCCGGACCCCCGGCTCAAGACCGACCTGATGCCCAATCACAGCAAGCCGGGCAGCGTACGCACGCCGGCCAGGACGAACATCAACACCGCTCCGTTCGGCGAGCTGTGGCGGGCGTTCTGGGAAGTGATGGTGGACCAGTCCACGCACGAGGGCACGCCCTTCGGCACGCCCATCACCCCAGCGTCAGTGCCGCAGCGGGAGAACACCATCAGCAAGCTATGGGATGGCAATCGCTTTTCCAACGACAATAACGGAAGCTCCATTAAAGACGGGGCATTCCCATTCTTGACCGATCCAAACAATTTCCATCAGCAGCGGATGTTCCGTTCGTCAATCCGCGACTTTCACGTCAATGCCTCCCACCAGTTCCGCGCCCATCAGCAACTGCTGCTGCGTGCTGCTCTGGCCGCGGTCAATGCCGAGGATCTGCGGGATTCCGATCTGTACACAGTGACACACCGCATGATCCATCTGGAGCTGGATCGTGGTGGGTCAGTGGTGGCCAAAGTCCATGTCTTTGGGACCGAGCGACAACCGTTCATCACCGAGGTTTTCGTCAGCACGGACATCACCTCGACGGACACTGAAACAGGTTCGCCCAACGACAACGGACTTGGCACCGGTGGATATGGTTACGTGGCCATCGAGCTGTATAACCCATATCCCGACGAGATCGACATCAGCGGCTGGGCGATTGCGATCATCGACCGCCGCCGAACTGACGCAGGCGATGCGCATCCCAATGGCAGTTATCCGCTGCGGTACTTCCTGCTTCATCCCGGTGGTCCGAAGTTCACTGACAGCAACAAGTACGATCCCGTGACGGAGGCGCCGTGGGTCTTCCCACCGGGAACAACGATCCCCGGGCACAGCTTCGCCGTGCTGGAGAATGAGGGAGCGTCGGCGCCGAACATGATCAAGGTGCCCAGTGGCGTGCGCATCAAGGTGCCGAACCTGCACTGGGTGATCAATGGCCCGGACGCCGATCCGTATTGGGAGTCGCGCGGCGGGGAGTTTGTGTTGTTGCGACCGGCCGGGCCGCGGAATCCGGCCTCGCCCAATCGTCGGCTGGAGGCAGGCGAGTGGGCGCCGGTGGATTGCTTTGACTTTACCGGGATCTTTAACGCCCGCCGATCTGTCGAACTGGGGGGGGCGGAAAGTTACTATCTCTACCATTACCGGCGCGAGACCGGGCAGACTGCAACCTCGCCCAACTGGAAGTTCGTCTATCCGGGGCACTATGTCGGGAGCCATGAATATCAGCGACATCAGGGGATGCGATTCCAGACCTGGTATGCTGATCCGGCCCAAGGGGGCAATCCGCCACCCACCTACGTATATGGGGGTGGCGATCTGCCTGAGATCACCCTTGGCGAGCCGAACCCGTCGGCCACTTACCCGACTCAGCACGTCATCCAGATCGCCAATGTGGACACGCCCGGGCCGCACCGGATTGAGGATCCGACGACAGCGGATCCGATGACAGGCTCACCGCCGCAGAAACCGTCGTTTCCGTTTGGCGGATATGCGCGAAATGGCGACATGCTTCAGGTGCCGTTCATCGGCAGCTACGTCGTAGTGGTGGGCGGCGCTGCTGACGGCGGCGGCGGGGAGTTGATCGAAGTCAATCCAATCACCATCGACAGCGTCTTCGCCGACGACACGCAGCCCGGCAACGATGATCTGGCGACCGGTTACACTCCCGGCGCTGCGCAGACCCGCGAGCAGGTTGGTCGGTTTGTGCCGGTCACTGCAATTCCCAGTGCAGCGGCCCCCATCGGCGACGATTTGAACCCGGTGGGAACGTATGACCTGAACATGCCTCCGGCCAACAAGTGGCACTACCGCTGGGCGATGCGGCTGTTCGACTACCTCACGGTCGATGCGCCTTCCAACGACTACATGGCCAACGCGCCGCCGCAGCAGGAGTGGAGCGCGAACCTGGGCTACAAAAAAGGCGAAGTCGTGCAGGTGACGCCGCCGGGGGGCAAGCCATCGGAGGCGCAGATTTACGTGGCCATCAGCGATGTGCCGGCGACGGCGGGGCCGCCGAGTGGCGGCGGCCAGTGGCTGCGGATCGGCCCGGCGCCGATCGGCCCGGTCAGCGGACACTTCCGTCAGCCCGTGAAGAACTCGTCCGATCACGACGCCGCCGAATCCGGCTCGCCCGATGCCAACAAGGAAGACACCGTCCCGGTTCACGGGCTGATCAACCTCAACACCGCGCCGTGGAAGGTGCTGGCGGCGATCCCGTGGGTACCGGCGGGGCAGGACACGTACAGTTTTAACCCCACCACCGGTCTGTTCCTGACAAACGCCACCAACAACATCGACGACAACACGGACATCGCCAGGGCTATCGTCGCCTGGCGGGATGGAATCGTGATCCCAGGCAGTTATATGCCGGGCAAAGGCCCGTTCCGCTCGCTGTTTGACCTGTATCGCGTGACCGATGCAACCGGCAAGCGCATCTTCCTGGACATCCAGCAGGCCCAGGCCGGCGCCGCCGAGCCGGGCGACTCGCTGGGTGAGTTCTCGCCGTACGACGGCGATCGCCCGGGCACTGTCACGCCCGTACTCGACGGCGTGCGCTACGACTTCGAGGAGCAGTGCCTTTTGATGAACCGAGTGAGCAACCTGTTGACCACCCGGTCTGATTCCTTCACCGCCTACATCCTGATCCAGGGATGGCGAAGCGTGGGTTCGAGCCGTCCGGAGCTGGTCGTCCAGCGCCGCGCCGCCTTCCTGCTGGACCGCTCAAACCTGACCGAGACCAACAACAGGCTGAATCAGCCGGTGAACGTGCCGAACGAATAAGGATGAAGGTGGAGGAGTGATGTTTACAGCTTACTCCTTGACCACCACTACACTCTTGCCCTCCACCAGCAGGTCGTACAGCCACTCCACATCCGCGTTCTTCAGGCGGATGCACCCCATCGATTCCATCTTGCCGATGCTCGATTCGTCGATCGTGCCGTGGATGCCGTAGCTGGATTTGCCGACGGCGTGGCCGTCGATGCCGCTCAGGCCGATCCATCGCTCGCCAAGGGGATTGGCCGGGTCGTCGGCGGCGATCACGCCCTCGCCGCGGGGGCTGTAGTACGTCGGATTCTTCAGCTTCTTCTGCGGCTCGACCAGCCAGCTTCCTGTCGGAGTGGAATCATCCTTGCCCAGCCCGACGGGATAGCTGGTGATGTACATGCAGCCGCTTTCCATCGGCGGTCCGAGGTAGATATCCATCATGAACCGGCTCTTGTAGACCACGGCGTTGAAGGGGCCATGGATGACCTTGATCGTCTGTCCGGCGCGCAGTTTTCGCGGATCGCTCAGCCCGTTCAGCCGCGCCAGCAGCTCCCAGGTGACATCGTACTTGTCGGCGATTTTCCGCAGCAGATCCCCGCTCTGCACCGTATACGTTCCGCCGAACGGATCGCCGTCGAATCGCTGGCTGGAGAACACCACTGTCTGGTTGATCTGCGAGATCAGTTGCTTGGCGCGATCCACATCCGAGCCACTCAGCCGACCGCTCAGAAGCGCGTCATTGAGCATGGCTCTGGCGGCCAGCACGTCGCCCGCGTCGCGCTTGCGCTGGGCGTGCGTGAACAGATCGGTGCTCGTTCCCGAATCCCGGGCATTGCGCAGTGGGGTCGGTGCGGTGGTGGGTGATGGCGCGGTCGTCGCGCCCGGCTGGGTCGCCGAGGGCAGGACCCTGGGCGGCGCGGCGGCGCTATGGCGCGGCGGCGAAGGCGCGCGAACTGCCTGCGCGGGCGTCTGCTCCGCGTCGCTGGTGCTCAGATCTTTCAGATAGAACAATCCCCCCAATACGAGCGTGACGATCAGTACCCCAATGAGGCTGCGGCTGATGCGCCGTCCGTAGCGGCCCATGAGAACCTCCGTGTTCCCGGTTAGCCGGCAGCAGGCAGCCGGCAGGGGACAGTGAGGTCTCGCATCGTTTCACTGCCCGCTGCCCGCTGCCCGCAGCCCGCTACTTTTGAATGATGCAGTTCGACGCGAATCTGCGGATTTCGCGATCGGTTACGAGCATACTGAGCGGCATGTCGTGGTCAAGCACGGGCAATTCCTCGACGATCTGCTCGTCGAACGCCAGCCCGCAGGAAAGTCCGATGAAATCCCGCTGGGCCAGGAACCGGTCGTAGAAGCCCATTCCCCGCCCGATGCGGAATCCGGTTGGGGTAAAGCCCAGCCCCGGGACAATGACCAGATCAATGAGGTTCACCGGCACGGGCTTGCCGCCAATCGGCTCGCGTACGCCCAGGCGACTGGTGGTCATGTCGCTGTGCAGGCTGCTGATTTCAACCGGAAGCATGCGCTTCTGATCCCAGCTCACCTTCGGCACGACCACAGTCTTGCCCGCCTGCCAGGCGCGAAGCGCCAGCGGCGAGGTATCGACCTCATGGGCAGTGCTGAGGTAGAGCATAATAACGCCGGCGGTGGCAAACTCCGGGCTGGCGGTGATCAGGCTGCATGCCGCCAGGCTCTTGGTGTGCCGTTCGGCCTCGGTCATGGCCGCCAATCGTTCCCGCAGCCGTTTGCGAATGATTGCCTTGCTGCTGGTGGTCGTTTCCAACATATTCCTCGCTCGCCTCTGCGGCGATGTGCATGACAAAACGATCAAATCCAAGACCAGCCGCCGGTCCGGGGCCGGGCCGGCCTTGCTGCCGTCTCACGCGTTCTGCTGCGGAGGTTCACGACGCCTCTGCCGACGTTTGGCTCGGACCGCCTCCTTCGGATTTATCGGCTGGCGTCGCGGGCGACTGACGCGCCTTACGCAACTGCTGTAATCGTTTGTTCAGCTCCGCCTCCAAGCCCCGATCCGTAGGCTGATAATATATGATATCCACCCCGAGATAGTCTTGTTCGACAAATCCCCCGGCAAAGTCATGGGCATACTTATACCCCTGCCCATGCCCCAGCCGCTGGGCGCCGCTGTAATGCGTGTCACGCAAATGCTTGGGAACGGGAAGAGTCCGACCTTGGCGAACATCTTCCATGGCGGTCCAGATGGCCATTGCCGAAGCGTTGGATTTGGGCGCCAGAGCCATGTAAATCGCCGCCTGCGCAAGGGTTAGCTGCGCCTCGGGCATGCCGATCTTTTCGACGATGTCGAAGCACGCGCTGGCGACCAGCAGGGCCTGGGGGTCGGCGTTGCCGATGTCTTCCGACGCCAGAATCGCGATCCGCCGGGCAATGAACCGCGGATCCTCTCCCGCCTCCAGCATTCGTGCCAGCCAATACACCGCCGCGTCCGGGTCGCTGCCCCGCATGCTCTTGATCAGGGCGCTGGCCGCGTCGTAGTGCTCGTCGCCGATGGCGTCATAAACGATCGCCTTGCGCTGGATCGACTGCTCGGCCACGTCCAGGTCGATGCGGATTGTCGGCACCGAGGCATCGGGCGCGGTCGTTGCGCCGGCTTGCGTGCCCTGATTTCCCTGCGCCCGGGCATCTTCTTCCAATTGCGACAAGACGGCGATCTCCAGTGCCGTCAGCGCCCGCCGGGCGTCGCCGTCGCTGACCCGGGCCCAATGCGCGATCGCCTCGGGGGTGATCTGGATGTTGAGCTTGCCGAAGCCGCGCTGCGGATCTTCGATGGCCCGGCGAATCAGCAGCGCGATCTGCTGTTCGGTCAGCGGCAGGAACTGGAAGATCTGGCTGCGGCTGACCAGCGGGGCATTGACCGCGAAGAACGGATTCTCCGTGGTGGCGCCGATCAGCAGGATCAACCCGTCCTCGACATCGCCCAGCAGGATGTCCTGCTGCGCGCGGTTGAAGCGATGAATCTCGTCCAGGAACAGCACCGTCCGTTGCCCGCCGTGCGACAGCCGCTCCCTGGCCGCATCCAGAACGGCGCGCACTTCCTTCACGCCCACGGCCGCCGCGTTCATCTGCTCGAAGTGGCTTTTGGTGTGCTGGGCGATGATCTGGGCCAGGGTGGTTTTGCCTGTCCCCGGCGGGCCATAGAAGATGACGCTCATCAGCCGGTCGGCCTCGAGCATTCGCCGCAGCAGCTTGCCCGGTCCCAGGAAATGCTCCTGTCCGACGAACTCGTCGAGCGTGCGCGGTCGCATCCGCACCGCCAGTGGTGCCACGCGATCCAGGTTCCTGCGGCGAGACTCGGCGAACAGATCCATGGACGTATGATCAAGGATACCGCAAATCCCCGTCGCCGGCGCGGTCTGTCTTCTGCACGAGCTGCACGATCCGTTTGCGTTGGGCCGGGCCGCTAACGCACCTCGAAGCTATACAACCTGGCGGCGCGGAGTTGGAAGCGCAGGGAAAAATCCCCGCCCGGGGAGATGCCCAGGTTGCCGTCGCCCTTCCACGTGACCTGCTTCTGGATCTGGTCGCCGAACAGGCGATCGCAGTTGTCCAGACTGCGCGAGCTGTTGCCCTCTACCGACACCTTGATCCAGCCGTTTCGCCTGGTCTGGAAGTTCAATAGCAGGGTGTTCCCCTTGGCCGAAAGCGGGCCGGTGACGAACTCGCCTTCTTCGTCGGCGACCACCGCGGCGATGCGGTGCTTTTTCCATGCGGCCAGGCCGATCCTGCCCATGTGCCGCTCGTATCGGGGAAACTTATGCGGGTAGGTGTAGCCGACATACGGCGAGACGACTCGCCCATCGGGCAACTCGGTCAATCCAATTCCGCCGAAGACGCACCCGCCATCCCAGCTTCCGTCCGGCCCTGGCTCCAGGACCGGCCCGCCCGGCAGCCACGTCCAGTACTCGCCGTCCATGCTGGCGGCCATGCCCAGCTCCGTGCTGTCGGTGTGTCGTTTGTAGATGGTGGGGATCATGATGTGCATGGTTCGCGTGCCGGGATACCGGGAGTAGCCGCTGATGTAGTAGTCGTCTGCGGGCCGGTCGTGATGGGGCTGGGGAAACATCGCCACTTTCGGCACCGGCCAGGGCTCATCCAGGCGTGGCGTTTCGGTGCGTCCGATGGCGCGGTGATTCATGTACGCAAGACGGAAAAACGCCACATACCGTTTGAGGTATTCGTCGTAGTAGACGGTGGTCTGGGTGTCGCTCATGTGCGACATGACCGGGTTGGGACGAGGCGTCCAGTGGATTCCGTCGGCGGAGTGCGCCAGGCGGATGAACAGCTTCTTCTGCTCGCCAATCGGGGAGACGCTTTGCGGATAGGCGGCCTTGAATCTGGCGATCGCTTCGGCGTCGGCTCCGGCCATGTAGATCAGCTTCAGCCGCTCCGAACGCGGCGCCAGCGGGTCGATGAACACGGAGCTGCCGTGGAAGGAGTGTCCCGCCACCGGCTCGCCATAGACGATGTTGTTGTCTTTGCTACCTTCGTAATCGACAATGCCAACCTTGGGTTTGATCCACTTCAACCCATCGTCCGATTCGGCATAACAGAGCAGCCCGCGATCACCGAGCTTGCTGTTGCGCGGCGGGACGGTTTCATACCAGAGCCGGTACTTGCCGTCGAAGTACAACAGCGTGTGATAGCCGATGCCGTATTCCCACGGCTGGTCATTGTCCAAGACCACGCCGGTCTTCTCGGCCTTCTGCGCTTCGATCCGCACGTTCGCCGGCGCCTGGCTGGGGATACCGAGGATGCCCGGCAGGCGCGCCGCATCGCCGTCGTATCGCGGCGCGTCACTGCCGTCGGGAAAAACGTAACTGGTTCGCCCGGGAAGAAAGTAGCGGTAATCGACGAACAGATGTGGACCGGGATCGAGCGGGTAAGGCTCCTTGTCATAGCCGTAGAGGATGAAATTGTCGGCGTTGCCGGCTGGGGTGCGAGTGGTTCGCACCGCTGAAGGATCATCCCACGCGCGCCCTGCGGGTCGGGTGGTCTGACCGACCGCCATCCCCGCCGCCAACAAGCTCGCCCAAAGCGATACGTGTCTGACATGGAAAAGCATGCTTGCACTCGCCTTCAAAAACAGAGAAGCCGGCCGGCCAACACACATCACCGCAGGCCCGCGGCAACGCGACGGCTCAGCATAACTTCCGCATCGCCTCTGTCCAACTTTCGGTGCTTTGCTTGTCAGTTCACTCTCCGTTGCGGTAGTGTTTGCCGACAGTTAGATGCGTGGGAGATGTTTATGACGCGACTGATTGTCACAACTCTGACGTTCACCGGGGTGCTGGGCTGCGGCGAGTTAGCACTGGCGGCCGCCACGCCGACGCAGACTCCGCTGTTCACTGCGAGCTTCGATCAGGCCGATGCTGAGCGATTCGAAGTGCACGGCGGACTCCTGAGCAGCGGCCAGGGTCGTGGACGGCTGACGCCCAGTAGCCCGGGGCGGGCGGTCGCGCTGGCAAAGCTCCAGCAGTCCTGGAGCAGCTATCGCGTGTGCGTCCGCGCCCGATCGCCGCAGGTGCTGGAGAAGGGGCAGGCTTTTGGGCTGGTCGCGCACGCGTTGGACCCCAATCGCTATTACCTGTTCCGCCTGGTTCAGAAAAGAGGCGGCCTTTTTGCCGAGTTGCTGCTTCAAAGCGACGGGAAGATCACCCTGGCGCATGATTTTCTGGTGGGCGATCTGGTCAGCCTGTCGATCGATTCGGCCCAATGGCACGAGCTGACGTTCGATGTGGACGGGACGCACGTCGCTGCTGCGCTCGATGGCAAGCCGCTGCTCACATACAGTTTTGCCGGGCGACCCCCCGCGGACTATCCGCACCCGCCCGCGTGGGCGCGCGATCTGATCGCGGGCATGCCTGGGCTGTATTGCCAGGACACCCAGGCCGAGTTCGCTGACTTCCGCGTCATTCGCCCCGGGCCGGGCGCCTCGCTGGTTTCTCCGCTGCGTCCGCCGGTCGATTCATCGGGGATGATCCAGCCGCGGCGGACGTACGACCAGATCATCCGCGACGTGACGGCGTGGACGCTCTCCGCCAGCCGCACCGTCGAGCTTCCCGATAACCTCCCGCCTGTGGCGCAAGCGTGGGATCCGATCCTGCTGGTGTCCTACGTATTCTGCAACGACGAGGTACGAGGCGTGTCGGACATGCAGTACCCCGGCCACAACCATCCGCCCACCATCATGGGGCTGATCGACTACTACCTGTACAGTGGCGATGAGCAGGCGCTGGCCAAGGCGCGCCAGATCGCCGACTGGAACCTGCGCTACACGATCCCCGCCGGCTGGAAACTCGCCGGTCTGCCCCTGAGTCATTTCGACTATCGCAAGCTCGCCTCCGACGGTTCGTATACTCCCGACGAGAGCGGCTACGAGCCGGACAAGGCGGCCAACACCGGACTGGCGCTGGTGCAGCTTTATGCCGTCACGCAGGAGGAAAAGTACCTGACTGCGGCCCGGCAGATCGCCGAGGCGCTGCTGCGGCTTCAGTTCGAGGCGGGCAACTTTCCATTCCGGGTGAATGCGCGCAGCGGCGAAGTCGAAGTCCCCTACACGTGCAGCATTATCTGGTATGTCCAGTTCCTGGACTCGCTGATGCTGTTCAGTTCCGACGCGGCGCAGACGGATCGCTATCGCGCGGCACGCGACCGCGCATTCGACTGGCTGATCAAAGGGCCCGTGCAGGACAACAACTGGCGCGGCTTCTACGGCGACATCGCCAGCGGAGCCGATTCGCTGGACCAGTGGACCGCGCTGGACACGGCCATGTACCTGATCGATTCGCGCCAGCGCGACCCGCGATTTGTCGACTACGCCGGACGCATCCTGGCGTTTGTCCATCAGAAGCTCGTGACCCTTGATGGGTTTCACCCCGGCGTGCCGTGCCTGGTCGAACAGACGACCTATCCGGCGGTGCTGTCGCATCACGTGATTCGCCTGGCCGATACCTACGCGCGCCTCTACGGCGCCCGCCGAGACCCCGAACACGCCAGGCTCGCCCAACTCATCGCCAACTCCTCATCGTGGCTTCAAAAGGCCGACGGCAAGTTCGCCCACGGGCTGTGGTATCACGCGCAGGGCAACGCCTACATCCTGAACTTCGTGCCCATCTACATGCGCATCATGGCCGAGCTTCCGCAGACGGCGCCGGATGATCAGAACCACCTGCTGCGGTATACGACGCCGCTGAAAACCGTGCGCTATGGCCAGGACACGGTCGAGCTGAAGCCATGGGCGGCAGGGAAGGTGAGATTGAAGCTGACCAAGGCCCCGGCGGCCGTTGAGGGCGCGGGCGGGCCGATCGACGCCGACACCGAACTGCCTCAGGCGGGTACAGGCTGGAGGTGGAATGCCGCGTCCAGGACTTTGGACATCGCCCATGCTGATGACCTGGTCGTGATCCGATTCTGAAATGCAGAGTGCCGGCACGTATCGCAGGTGGTGTTGTCTGACGGGCATGCTGTTCGGCCCGGACGGCACAGGCAGGTAAGATACGTCACAGGTTTTGGAGGAGCATATCGATGGCGCAGTCCAACAATGGCAGTGATCCGCGGGATCTGAGCAACCGGGTGGCGGTGGTGACCGGAGCGGCCAAGGGGATGGGGCTGGCGATCAGCCAGCGTATGCATGCGTATGGCGCGACGATCGTCGGGCTGGATGTGGATCCGGGCTCGGCGCCGCCGGGCGAGCCTGCGTTCGCCGAGCCAGCCGGCGCCATGCTTCGCTGCGATGTTTCGCAGGAAGCCCAGGTTCGCCAGGCGATGGAGCAGGCCGAGCGGCGCTTCGGCGGCATTGACATCCTGGTCAACAACGCGGGCATCCAGCGCTACAGCACGGTGACCGAGACCAGCGTCGAGGAGTGGGACCTGGTCATGAACGTGAACCTCAAAAGCGCGTTTCTGTGCGCCAAGCACGCGATCCCGGCGATGCTGCGACGAGGCAAGGGCGTGATCATCAACATCGCCTCGGTGCAGGCGTTTCTCAGCCAGCCGAAGGTCGCACCGTACACCACCGCCAAGACCGCCATGCTCGGGCTGACCCGCAGCATCGCGGTGGACTATTCACCACAGATTCGCTGTGTGGCGGTGTGTCCGGGGGCGATCGACACGCCGATGCTGCGGGAGGCCATCGCCTCCTCGCCCAATCCCGAGCAGGTGTGGAAGGCGGTGGCGGCGATGCACCCGCTGGGACGTGTAGGCCGGCCCGAAGAAGTCGCCGAGTTGTGCGCTCATCTTGCCAGCGATGCGGCGGCGTTCACGACGGGACAGGCGTTCCGCATCGATGGCGGGCTGGGGATCACCATCCCCGCGGCGATGCGGTAACGCGTAGTTGGCCGCACAAACGCTGACCTGCCTGGTCGTCGCTGCGACCGTTTGCGATCAATCACCGCAGGATCGTTGCGGCTCAGTGTTTCTTTTTCACGTGGGTTTCGGTGGGGTAGAACTCGCCGGCGAATTCCTTGTGTTCCTTGGGTTTCTCAGGCACGGTTGGCTGCTCCAGAGGCGCGGCGGCCAGCGGGCGAATCGTCGGCGACGGTGCGGCGGTGGGCTTGCCCTGTTCCGCCGCTGGCGCCGCGGCATCGGTTGAATCTTGTTGCCGCGCGCGCAGACTCCGCTCCAGTTCCGCTTCGAGCTGGCGAATTTTCTCGATCTCCTCGTCGCTCAAACCCCGTCGAGCTGCGGGCGTGGAAACTGACTCCGCTTTACTCCGTCCAAAGCGGGATAAATCGTACTCCGGCTCTGCTCGGCGCTTCTCCCCGCCGCGCCTTTGCGTCGGCTCGACCCCGGTCAGCAGCGGGATCAGCAGCGGCCAGGCGCCTCCCAGCAGAGCCAGGCCCACGGCGGCGAACAGAACCGAGCGAACCGGCTCGCGATCCCACCAGCGCGTGCTGAAGTCCGCCACGGGGGTCTTGGCCTTCATCGTTCTAAGGTAATCAACGACAGTGAATTTGGGGTCGGGCTTGGCGGGGCGGTCGAGCGTCGGCACATAGGGGGTAGGGGCGTGAACGCGCACGGGGATGTATCGGTCCTCAGTGCGATCGCGGGTCTTGTCCGTCAGCAACTGCTCGGCGGTGATCCAGAACGAGCCATCGGGCATGGGATGAACCTCGATGTCTCGCAGCAGGGGCTTGCCATCAATGGTGCCTCGAGCCAGCAATCGCTCGAACTCGATGGTGTCCAAAGTCATGCGTCCATCCAGGGCGGCCTCGGACCCCTGAAGCCCTCGCCAGAACGAGACGATCAGCCCAAGACCCAATCCCAGGATCGCCCAATGCCAGCGCTTGAAAGCTTCGATTCGCATCGCAACGTTCCTCGCGTAGGTTGGTACGATTCTATACAAGCGAGCGGTAAAATAGTTGCTTTATCGCAAAAAAGTCCATTTGTTAGATATTTGTACATGTGAGCGAAGGAGGCATGTTCATGCGGACCAGCTCAACGCGCGACGCGCGCCAGCCGCTGCCGATGCCCGCCCGACGCCCCGGTACCGGCTTTACCCTGGTCGAGCTGCTCGTGGTCATCGGCATTATCGCGGTGCTGATTGCCCTGCTCATGCCCGCCCTGACCAAGGCACGAAAGCAGGCACAGATGGTGCAGTGCCAGTCGAACATGAGGCAGATCGGTCAGGCGCTGGCGATGTATTCGTTGAAGTGGAAGGGCTGGGTCTTCCCGCCCGGACTGGGCGCACGCATCAGCCCCACCGAATTAAGCCCGCGTGATCAGCGCTGGCCGGTGGTCGTGTTCAACCCTCCGGTCTGGAATCCGCCGGTGTTGATCTGCCCAAGCGATCCACAGCCTCGTGAGGAGCACTCCTACATCTTCAACGACATCGTGGTCGAGCGGTCGATCCGCACTCACACCAAGGATCTGGCCGGCTTATCCGCATCCGAGTTCATCATCATGGGGGAGAAGAAGTCGGAGTACGACGACTACTACGCCGGGATCGGACCGTACCACGCCAATGATCCGGTTCCACCGGTGAATCTGCTGGAGTGGTACCGGCATGGCCCGAGCGTGGGATCGAACTATCTGTACCTGGACTGGCACGTGGAAGTGAAGATGCCGCGCCAGGCCTGGCGGGGATGGGATCCCTGGGGATACCGCGCCGCGATGACGGGCGGGTGAAGCGGCGGCATCGCGGCGGCGGCGTGCGCGGCCGCCGTGCCCGCGATGCGTCGTCGTGCCTGTGGCCCCCGGCGCGTTGATGCGACCTCAGGGGATCACGATCGTCTGTCCGACCTTCAGCGTCTCGGGACGCAGCCCGGGATTGGCGCTGGCGATCCGCGTCCACTGCTTGCCGTCGCCCCAGCGCTTCTGGGCCAGACTGTACAGCGTGTCGCCCTTGCGGATCGTGTACGTGCCGGGGGCAATGGAACCGGCGGCGGCCGGGATGGCGGCGGGGGGCTGGCTCGTCATCGTGTCGGTCACGACCGGCTGCGGCGCCGGCGGCTGATACGCCTGCGCCGGCGCTGGCGGAACGTTCACGTCCACCACCGATTCGCTGCGCGGAATCGCACTGGTCTTCTTGTTCTTGTCGCATCCGAAACCACCAACGATCCCCATCAAACCCAACGCGAGCACACAAACAGCCTTTTTCACGGCCAGACTCCTTCGATGTGGGAGAATAAACCCGGCGACCGCGCCGTTGCGGACCGCACCTGGGCAGTTATCGGACGCTCAGGCCCGCGAACTTGAGAAAACACGGCTCAAGACCATCATGGGCCACGACAACGGCAGTTAATCGGCCAACGGTACGCCTCCATGTTTCTGGTCCTTCTCATGCTTCTGTCGCTGCTGGCGTTGCTGCTGCTGGCGGCGGTGCTGCTGGCGCTGGCGCTGCTCCGCCCGCCACGAATGACCGACGCCAAGGCGCTTCACGTGCTCCAGCGGTTGTCGCCCGCGGACCTGGGTATGCACTACCAGACCGTGCCGTTCAGCATCCGCGACCGCTCCACCGGAAAACCGATGCGGATCATGTCGTGGTGGATTCCCCATCCGGCCGGGGGCGACAAGACCGTTGTACTCATCCACGGCTATGCCGACGCCAAAGTAGGCGCCATCGCTTGGGCGCCGACCTGGCAGCAGCTCGGCTACCACCTCCTCGCGATCGATCTTCGAGCACACGGGCAAAGTGACGGCCGGTATACAACGGCCGGGTACTTCGAGCGTCACGATCTGGATCAAGTGCTGGATCAGCTTCGGGCGATGTGCCCGCAGCAGACCAGCGGGCAGCTTGTGCTGTTCGGCGCCAGCCTCGGCGCCGCCGTGGCGCTGGCGACGGCGGCCATGCGCAACGACATCGCGGCGCTGGTGCTCGAGTGTCCGTTTGCCTCGTATCGCAACACGCTCAAGGCCCACCTGCGGGCATTCGACTTCCCCGTGCCCTGGGTGCTGCCGCTGGCGATCCGCATCGGCCAGTGGATCAGCGGCGCCAAGCTCGAGGCGATCGATCCGCTGAGACTGCTGGCGGAGGTTCCGTGCCCCGTTCTGGTGATTCAGTCCCGGCAGGATCAGTTCGTCAGCGAGGCGGACATCCGCGCCATCGAGATGACCATCCACAATCGCCCGTCAGCGCTTGGGCCTGGAGTCTTCTGGCTCACCGAATCGCCACATCTGCTGAGTCTGCACGCCGACCCGATGCAATATCACCTGCGAATTGCCGGCTTCCTGACCGCGTGTCAGGAGCACCGCATCGCCGTCACGCAGCCATTGTTCTGAGAACTCGATGTCCCGCCGGCGCGCGCAAAACCGCTTCGGTTCCAGGCGCGCGGAATTTGCCTCACCTCGGATTGTCACGGCAATCCGTGCGGCATATCCTCAACCATTTCATGCTTTCGGGCACGGGTTGGGGCGGTGCACGCACAGCACAGGAGACGTCGAGATGTCGTTGTTGGAAAGGGCCGCGCGGGAGTTTGATCCGCCGCTTCTGGCGCGCGGACGACAGTACTTCGAAGCGGGGGCGGTGCGGATCATCAAGGCGACGCAGCGGGACCTGCACGCCCGGGTGCAAGGCAGCGAACTTTATGATGTGAAGCTGAGCTGGAACGCGGCGGGCGAGTTGACCGACGCGCAGTGCACCTGCGCGTATGCCGCTGGCCAGGGGATCTGCAAGCATATGTGGGCGGCGCTGCTGGAGGCAGACGATCAGCAGCGGCTGCCGCGACTGTCCGGTGATGACGATGGGGACGGGCAGGATGGTGCCGATGATGGCCCGGGCGGATCGGCTTTGAACCGTTCGGCGGCGCTGCCGCAGGCTCGCCGCGGCGCTTTAGCCATTCACCTGAGCGTCGATGGACACAAGCCTTCTCCGTGGAAGCGGCAACTGGCCGCGATCCGCCAGGCGATGCGATATGCCACGCCCGCGCCCCCGCCGCCCCGATTCTGGTCGCCGACGCGCCGGCTGGTGTATCTGATCAACATTGCGCGAACAACACTGAGCTGGCACGAGCAGTTGACGGTGATGTTGGGCACGCAGGTGCAGGATAGGCATGGCCGCTGGTCTGGGCCGAAGTGCACGAGACTCCGTTATGACCAGGCCGCCACCCTGCCCGATCCTCAGGATCAGCAGATTGTGCAGATGTTGCTCGGGACGCCGGGCGACTACGACGACTACGATGCGCCGATGGATTCGGGGTTTGCCATCGACCCGCTGCGGTACGAGCTGCTGCTTCGCCCGATTGTGCAGAGCGGGCGATGTTTCGTGGCGCTTGGCCTGGAGGATACAGACATCGACCCCACGCCGCTGCGGTGGGACGACGGCCCGCCCTGGCAGTTCTGGATCGAGCTGAACCGCGACGAATCGGGCGAGCGCTACCGGATGCAGGCAAGCCTGCGGCGGGAGGATGGATCGCGCATGAGCGGGCAGGAGCCGCTGCTGGTGCTGGCCTCGGGGCTGATGATTGCGCGCGGCGCGGTGGCGCGGCTGGAGCACTTCGGCGCATTTGCGATGCTTCAGTACCTGAGGGAACACGAGCGTGGCGTGTCGCTGTCGGTGCAGCAGGGTCAGGAGATGCTCGAGGAGCTGCTGTCGATCTCGCCACTGCCGCGGTTGGACTTTCCGGCGGAGCTGAGGGTCGAGCAGGTGACGGCGCCGATGCGTCCGCGGCTGAAGATCGCCCAGCCGAAACGGCGCAGCTATGACGACGGAAAGCTGTTGGGAACGCTGTCGTTCGACTACGGCGGGCGGATCGTGGAGGAGGGCGGGGAATGGAATCTGTACGATCCGGCGACGCGGACGGTGGTAGTTCGCGACCCGGCCGCCGAAGCCGCCGCCGCCGCGCGGCTTGATGAACTCGGCTTCAGGCATCGCTTCGACTACTCAAGCTGGAACCGATCCGGCTTGCGGCGACGGCTGGCGCCATCGAGGCTCAACCGCGTGGTGCTCACGCTCGTGGCCGAGGGCTGGCTCGTCGAGGCCGAGGGCAAGCTCTACCGCCAGCCCGGCGAGTTCAAAATCAATGTCTCCAGCGGGATCGACTGGTTCGAGCTGAGCGGCGAGATGGATTTTGGCGACGGGGTGAGGGCGTCGCTGCCGAAGCTGCTGGCGGCGCTGCGGAAGGGAGAGAAGACGGTCCAGCTCGACGATGGCACGGTCGGTATCCTGCCGGAGCAATGGCTGTCGCAATACGGGCTTCTGGCGCGCGTGGCGCAGGCCAAAACCGGCGATGATGATCAGCCGAAGATCACGTTCGATCGCCGGCAGGTTGGCCTGCTCGATGCGCTGCTTTCGACGATGCCGCAGGCGACGTTCGACGCCTCCTTCGAGCAGGCGCGCAACGAGCTTCGCCGATTCGAGGGCATCACGCCGATGGATCCGCCCGGTGGTTTTCAGGGGCAGCTTCGCCCTTACCAGCGCGACGGCCTGGGGTGGCTGGTGTTTCTCAATCGTTTCGGCTTCGGCGGATGCCTGGCGGACGACATGGGGCTGGGCAAGACCGTGCAGGTGCTGGCGCTGCTGGAAATGCGGAGGCAGAGCAATGTCGGCAAGCCGTCGCTGGTCGTCGTGCCGCGATCGCTGGTGTTCAACTGGATCGAGGAGGCCCGCCGCTTCACCCCGCAGCTTCGCGTGCTCAACCACACCGGCGTGTTGCGATCCAAAACGTCGGAGCATTTCAGCGACTACGACGTAATCCTCACCACCTACGGCACGCTGCGCCTCGACGCGGCGTTCCTCAAGGACTTCCACTTCGATTATGCCATTCTCGACGAAGCGCAGGCGATCAAGAACGCCTCCAGCGAAAGCGCCAAGGCAGCCAGGCTCCTCCGTGCCGACCATCGCCTGGCCCTCAGCGGCACACCGGTTCAGAACCATCTCGGCGAGCTGTGGAGCCTGTTCGAGTTTCTCAATCCGGGGATGCTGGGCACGGCCAGCGTGTTCAGGTCAGCGGGCAACGGCTCGGTGCCGCTCGACCGCGACGGTCGCGAGCTGCTGGCCCGCGCCCTGCGGCCTTTTATCCTGCGACGGACCAAGGACCAGGTCGCCACGGATCTGCCCGAGAAGACCGAGCAGACGATTTGGTGCGACCTGGAGCCTGAACAGCGCAAGCTCTACGACGAGCTGCGCGATCACTACCGCGCATCGCTGCTGGAGCGCATCGCCGCCGAAGGGCTCAATCGCGCCAAGATCCAGGTGCTGGAAGCGCTGCTTCGCCTGCGTCAGGCGGCGTGCCATCCGGGGTTGATCGACAAGTCGCGCGCCGAGCATGGCAGCGCCAAGCTTGATGCGCTGCTTCCACAGATCGCCGAGGTCATCGAGGAGGGGCACAAAGCCCTGGTCTTCTCGCAGTTCACCAGCATGCTGGCGATCGTGCGAAAACACCTGGACAGGCAGAAGCTCGCCTACGAATACCTCGACGGCAAGACGCGCGACCGCCAGGCCAGGGTCGAGCGCTTTCAGAACGACCCGGAGTGCAAGCTGTTCCTCATCAGCCTCAAGGCGGGCGGACTGGGCCTGAACCTCACGGCGGCGGAGTATGTGTTCCTGCTGGACCCGTGGTGGAATCCGGCGATCGAATCGCAGGCGATTGACCGGGCTCATCGCATCGGGCAGACGCGGCATGTGTTTGCCTATCGGCTGATCGCGCGCGACACGGTCGAGCAGAAGGTGCTGGAGCTTCAGCAGCGCAAGAAGGACCTTGCCGACATGATCATCAACGCCGACAACAGCCTGATCAGCAAGCTGGGGCGGGAGGATCTGGAGCTGCTGTTGTCGTGAGGATTCGGATTCAGGACTGCTGGGATCAGCTCACGCTGATTTCATGTTGATTGTATTCACACCGATTGCCCCGCCACGTGCCGCCGCTCGTGGGCCAGCAGCCACTGCTTGCGCGCCAGTCCGCCGCCGTAGCCGCCCAGCGAGCCGTCGGCGGCGATGACGCGGTGGCAGGGGATGAGGATGGCGATCGGGTTGGCGCCATTGGCGCGGCCGACGGCGCGTACGGCGGCGGGCGCGCCGATCGCCGCCGCCTCATCGCGATAACTTCTCGTCTGCGCGTAGGGGATCGTGCGCAGGTAGTTCCAGGCGCGCTGCTGGAAGCTGGTTCCGCGCGGACACAGCGGCACGGAGAACTGGCGGCGGCCCATCATGAAGTACTCTCCAAGTTCGCTCTCCAGCGTTCGCAGGTGCGGATGTTCGCCGGGAATCACCGTCGCAAGCGGGCTGTTCGGCCCGGCAAACGCGCGGCGGACTCGAAGCATCGAACGCTCCATCGCGGCGCTGCCGTCGGCGAACTCGAGCATCGCCAGCCCATCGTCATGGGCGACGGCGAGCATCGTGCCCAGCGGCGTGTCGATCCACGTCGCGGTGAGCACGAGCAGCGAATCGCTGCGGCTTACCGGTGCATCGAAGAGCCGTGCGAATGCGGCGCGGAAGCCGCTGGATGATTCGAAACCCGCGCTAATCTGCGCCTCGATCGCCCCCGCCCCGTTGCGAAGTCCGGGCAGCGCCTCGCCAAGCCGCCTGGCGCGCTGGTATGCACTGAAGGTCATGCCGTATCTCCGTAGAAACTGTCGTCGAGCCGTCGCGGGATTGATGCCCAGGCTGAGCAGGTCTCGGTCACGAATCGGTCGGCCATCACTGGAGTCGATCAGCTCGGTCAATCTCCTGGCCAGCGATGTGGCCGTCGCTGGATCGAGTGGCCGACATCGCTTGCATGGACGGTATCCCGCGCGGATGGCCTGCTCGGCGGAGCTGAAGAACTCCAGGTTCTGGCGGCGCGCTGGCCTGGCGCGGCAGACCGGGCGGCAGAACACGCCGGTCGTCTTCACGCCCACGAAAAACGTGCCGTCGTAGCTGGCGTCCTTGCGCCGAAACGCGCGGAGCATCGTCTGCACGGGCACAACTGGCTGGCTCATCATCGTCGCCATGGACAGAAGCCTAACGCATTCGCGATCGCAGCGTCGCCGAAATCCGCACACTGAATTCAAAATCCTACCACAAGGTCAACTGCGTGTGCCGCACGTGCGTGGCGGCGGTGTCGGGGCGGCGGAAGTGCTCGCCACAGAGCTGCGGTACGTCGCGATCCAGCCCGGCGCGTCGTCTGGCGATTTGGAACATCGCGCGGAACTGCTCGGCGAAGGCGCCGCTGCCGCGCATGCGCGAGTGGAACTCCGAGTCGTTCAACTTGCCTGCTCGAATCGAGCGAATGCGGTTGAGGATCTTGCGCTTGCGATCCGGATAATGACGGTCGAGCCAGGTCTGGAAGATGGTGGCCACCGCGCCTGGCAGGCGAAGGGGCACATAACCGCAGGTCCGCGCCCCCGCCCGCGCCGCCGCCGACAGGATCGCCGGCAGCTCGTGATCCGTCAGTCCCGGGATCAGCGGCGCGACCATCACGCCAACGGGTATCCCGGCCCCGGACAGCTCGGCAATGGTCTGGAGTCGGCGGCTCGGGGCCGCGGCGCGCGGCTCCATGGCGGCACTGAGCGCCGCATCCAGCGTGGTGACCGACACGAACACGATCGCGGCCTGGTATCGCGACAGCTCCGACAGCAGATCGAGATCGCGTGTGACCAGATGGCTCTTGGTGACGATACCGACGGGGTTGCGGAATTCGGCGCAGACCTCCAGGCAGCCCCGGGTGATCCGAAGCCGCCGCTCGATGGGCTGGTAACAGTCGGTTACCCCTGCGAACGCAATCGCCTGCCCCAGCCACTTGGGGCTGCTCAGCTCCTTTCGCAGAAGCTGCGGCGCGTCGAGCTTGACGAAGATTTTGGTCTCGAAATCCAGCCCGGCGCCCAGTGACAGGTATTCATGCGTTGGCCGGGCGTAGCAGTAGACGCATCCGTGCTCACACCCGCGGTAGGGGTTGATCGAATACTCAAAGCCTACGTCCGGGCTGTCGTTGTGACAGATGATGGATCGCGACGTATCGCGAAAGTACTGGGTGGGCGGCAAGGTGGGGTCGGCTGACTCGGTTTGCAGCCAGTCCGGATCCGGTTCAAGGACGATCGGGTCGAACCGGTTGGGCGGGTTATCAACGGCTGCGCGGCCGTGGATGGTGAGCGGGATTCTGGGCATTGCAGTCAAACTCGACATCGCCACAGTGGGGTGCGGCGACGGATATTGTATTGGCATGGGCGGGGCGCTGGCGGGCGATTCGTAAAGATTGGTTTGCCATTTGCTAAACGGGGCGGGTGCACGGCCTGCAATCCACTGCGTGGCCGGCCCGTTGCCGGAGGTCTTATCAGACTCCGGATCAATCCGGAATTTTCGCCTCATTTGACACCCTCAAGCCCCATCAGTATCGTTTTTCGCTCAATACAGACCCTTTGGAGGTTCTTATGCCTTTGCAGGAATACGAGACGCTGAAGCGGCTGGTGGAAGAGGCGGCGGAAGATGTGCAGAAGGCGGCAGGGGGCAACAAGGCCGCCGGAACCCGAGTCCGCAAGAAGATGCAGGAAATCAAGGCGGCCGCTCAGGAAGTGCGCAAGAAGATTCTCGAGGGGCGCGAGGCCGAGCCCGAAGCGCCGCAGCAGACATCGTAGGCTGCTGCGCCCGAGAGTGCGGCTCCGGGCGCAAGGCCCTGTAACCGCTTTGACTGTTTCGGATTGCATCGGCCAACCATGCCGCCACAACTGCTCTTTGACCTTTCGGGCATCGATCTGAATGAGGTCGCCTACGACCAGGAGGCTATACGCCAGTGCAACCCCCAGCGCGGGGACATGGAGCAACTCAACGGAATTATCTTCGCCGATCCTTCCAAGGGGCGGATTGTCGGGTTTAAGGATGTCAGGCCCGATGAGTTCTGGGTTCCCGGGCACATTCCCGGCCGGCCGCTGCTGCCCGGCGTGCTGATGATCGAAGCCGGGGCGCAACTGGCCAGCTTCTACACCCGCAAGTTCGTCGGTTGGAAGGGATTCATCGGCTTTGGCGGCCTGGAAAACTGCAAGTTCCGCCAGCAAGTTCCACCCGGGGTTCGTATGTACCTGCTCGGCCAGAAGATTTGGGAACGCCACCACCTGATCTGCTGCAATGTTCAAGGGCTGGTCAACGGCAACCTCGCGTTTGAGGCATCGATCATCGGCACCGAGTTGTGATAGCGCCGCCGGGTGGTGCCTCCCACGAGAGGGCGACCCGGCTGCCACGATCCACAGTCATCCGCCAGGCGCCGGGATCGCCAATTGACCGGCGGAAATCTAAAATCTGTGGCGATGTCTTTCTCGCTGCTTGAGCCACTGCGGCAGATTCCCATCGCCTGCATCGATGTGGAGACCACCGGTGCCAGTGCCGAGTTCGGTGACCGCGTCATCGAGGTGGCCGTGGGACGCATCGAAGGCGGGAAGCTGGTGCGTCGATATCAGAGGCTGATCGATCCGCAGCGCCGCATCAGCCCCGGGGTCACGGCGCTGACCGGCATCACGCAGAAGATGGTCGCCGGCCAGCCGACCTTTGCCGATCAACTCCCCGATCTGTTGAAGGTTCTCAAAGGGGCGGTGATCCTCGGGCACAATGTGCGTTTTGACCTGTCGTTCCTGCATCGTGAGTTTCGCGCCGCCCAACTGGAGCTGACTCGGGAGCTTGGCGATGTACAGGTTCTGGACACGGTGCGTATAGCCCGGCGACGGTTCGGGCGCGGAGGCAACGGGCTGCAAACGTTGTGTCGCAGGCTTGGGTATCAGCCCGAGACGGCGCACCGCGCGCTGGCGGACGTGATCACCACATGCAGTGTCTTCGAGCGCCTGATCGAACCAGTGGGCGGTTGGCGGATCAGCCTCTGCGACGCCATCGCCCAGCAGGGCGGACCCATGGGGCTGCTCCCCGCCAGCCCGCGGCAAAGCCTGCTGCCACTGGAACTGGAAGAGGCGCTGGAACATCGCAGCCCGATGATGCTGGAGTACTTGGATGCGCACGACAACCGCACACGGCGGATCATTCAGCCGATACAGGTTCGCCGATTTCACGGGGAGCTGATTCTGGTCGCCCACTGCCAGCTTCGCAACGACCGGCGGCATTTCAAGCTTTCGCGAATTGTTCAGTTGACGCGAGTGAGTGATGCAGCGGTTGGCGGCTCGTCCGGCATATGACTGACCGGCTGATGAGGCAGCGTCCGGATGAGGCCGCAAAAGGATATGACGAGAGCAGAGAGTTCCCGATTTTGGGAATTTCCAAACCTTTATGCGCTGCCGGCCGGGGGCGGGTGTCGGACAAGTCAGGATGTCATGGGCGACAAAATGGCGTGTTGTGGTGCTTGGCCTCGGGTAGCATCGCGCCTACAGTTGCCTCGTAAGGAGGACTATCCCGGTGTCATCTGAGCCTCGTCCAGCGGCTTTGCGTCCCCAGTCTTCAGCTATGCGATCCGCACCCCTGCCCGAATCCGATCTGGTGCTGAATTATCTGACAACCCAGCAGCATCTTCAGCCGCATCAGCCGGTGGGGCAGGTGCTGGAGCAGACCGTACAGGCACTGGGCTGCTGCCCGCAGGCCGTCGAGCGCGCCCGCCAGTGGCTGGCAGTGGATGGCGCGCGTGCCATCGGGCGACTTCGCCGCAGCGAGCTGGTGCAACTTGCCCGGGTCGTGCATCGGTTCTGGATGCACAATCTTGGCAATTCCGAGTCTTCCAACCAACCCTCCCCCAGTCCTGCTCCGCTTCCGCCGGTCGCACACTGAAGCCACATCGCTGGATGGCATAGATTGTGCTGTTGGAAAGGGCGTCTGGCCGATAGAAGCAAACGGCCACGGAGATTGCCATGACGCCCGCACTACCCCTGTGCTGCAATCCTGAAGCATTCCGGCTGCTGGCGCGACAGGTGCCCACGATCGACTCGCCGGACGCGCTGCTTCAAGGCGCCGTGGCGATCGCGATGCACCAGATGCCGAATGTGGATCCGGCTAAAGTGGATGCCACGCTTCAGGGCTACGCCGACGCCATTCGCCGCCGGGTTCGCGGCTCCCAGCCCCAGGCGCTGCTGGCGCATCTGCATGCCTACCTGTTCGATGAGCTTGGCTTCGTCGGCAACACCGAGAACTACTACAACACCGCCAACAGTTACCTGCCGGCCGTGCTCAAGAGCAAACGCGGCCTGCCCATTACGCTCAGCCTGATCTACAAGATCGTCGGCGAACGGCTGGGGCTTCGTGTGCATGGCCTGGGCTTGCCTGGCCACTTCATGGCTCTGGTCGAACTCAGCCCACGGGAATCGATGATCGTGGACTGCTTTGCGGGCGGGCGGATCGTCACGCCCGAGCAGGCGCAAGCGGCCGTGCAGGAACGCTTCGGGCCGGAACTGGAATGGTCCGACGAGTTCTTTGCCCCGGTGTGCAATCTGCACTGGCTGACCCGAATGCTTCAGAATCTGCTGCACATCTTTGGCGGCAACGGGCACTACAGCGACGTGGCGGCCATGCTCGAAATGGAAATGCTCCTCTGGCCACAGCAGACGCACCTGCAACGCGATCTGGCGCTGGTGCTGGCACGCATCGGCCTGTCGCAGCCCGCGTCCATGTGGCTGGACAAGTACCTGCGGGACAATCCCGACGACCCGCAGAAGTCAGACCTCCTTCAGTTGCTGGAAGTGCTCACGACGTAGGCGGCAGACAGGAAGTTAGAGATGAGAGACTGGAGACTGTGGCCGCAGTTTCTCATCCCTTGTCCTTCATTTCTCGATCAGTCGCGAAGTACTCTTGCAGCGGCCGCACATCCCAGTCACCTTTCTGCAGGGCGGCGATCGCGCGCACCGCGGCGCTGGCGCCGGTCAGCGTCGTGACGATCGGAACCTTGTACAACACCGACGTGGCGCGAATCTTGCCCTCGTCGGTCTGCGGGCCTTTCTTTGTCGGCGTGTTGATCAGCAGTTGCACTTGCCCGTTCTTGATCAGGTCGATGATGTTCGGGCGGCCTTCGGAAAGCTTGGGCACGCGTCGTGCTTCAATTCCGGCTTTGGACAGCGCCTCATAGGTTCCGCCTGTGGCCAGAATCTCGAAGCCGCACTCCTGGAACTGTCGCGCGATCGGCACGATCGCCTGTTTGTCCTCGTTGCGAACGGAGATGAAGACGGTGCCGCTGGTGGGCAGTGGGCCGCCGGCGGCGATCTGCGCCTTGGCAAAGGCGATCTCGAAGGTCTTGTCGATCCCCATCACCTCGCCGGTGGAGCGCATCTCCGGGCCAAGGATCACGTCCACCCCGGGGAACTTGCTGAAGGGGAATACGACTTCCTTGACCGACACGTGCGACGGATCGGGAGGTTCTGTCACACCGAGCTCTTTGAGGGTTTTGCCGGCCATCAGTTTGGCGGCGATTCTCGCCCAGGGCACGCCGGTGGCCTTGCTCACGAACGGCACCGTCCGCGAGGCGCGGGGGTTGACTTCGATGACGTAGATCTGGCCGTTCTTGATCGCGTATTGCACATTCATCAGGCCACAGACGCGCAGCGCCTTTGCCAGCGCCCGGGTCTGCCGCTTCAGCTCATCGACGATCTCTTTCGGCAGCGAGTAGGGCGGCAACGCACATGCGCTGTCGCCGCTGTGAATGCCTGCTTCCTCGATGTGTTCCATGACCCCGATGACGATGGCCTGACCACCATCTTCAGCTCCCTGCCCTGTGCCCCGGGCTGTGGGGGCATAGTCCGCGATGCAGTCCACATCCACTTCCGTCGCGGCATCCAGGAACTTGTCCACGAGGATCGTCGATCCCGAGGCGGCCTCCACGGCGTGGGTCATGTAGTAGTCGAGCTGCTGTTCATCCGAGACGATCTCCATGGCCCGCCCGCCCAGCACGAAGCTCGGACGCACCAGCACGGGATATCCGATTTCCCGGGCGATTTTTCGCGCTTCCTCGACGTTTCGCGCGATGCCGTTGGCGGGCTGCTTCAATCCCAGCTTCTGGAGAAGGGCGCGGAACTGCTCGCGATCACCGGCGGCATCAAGCGAATCGACCGTCGTGCCGATGATGGGCACGCCGGCCTCGTGAAGCCCGCGCGCCAGGTTCAGTGGGGTCTGCCCGCCGAACTGGACGATCACACCCTTGACCAGTCCGCCCCCGCCGCGAGTGGCGGAGCCAAATGGCCCGCCGTTGAGGCGTTCGCAGATGTTGAGGATGTCTTCGTGGGTGAGCGGCTCGAAGAACAGCAGGTCGGAAGTGTCGTAATCGGTGGAGACCGTTTCGGGGTTGGAATTGACCATCACCGACTCGTACCCCAGATCGCGCATCGCAAACGCCGCCTGCACGCAGCAGTAGTCGAACTCGATTCCCTGCCCGATACGGTTGGGGCCGCCGCCGATGATGATGACCTTCGGCTTGTCGCTCAGGCGAATCTCGTCTTCCACGATCACCTGCGCCTTGCCATTGATTAGCTGCACGAAGGGTTCTTCATAGGTCGAATAGTAGTACGGCGTGGCGGCCTCGAACTCCGCGGCACAGGTGTCCACCAGCTTGTAGACAGGCTTGATGCCCATGGATTCGCGCAATCGGCGAATCTCCTGTGGCGTTTTCTGCCAGACGGTGGCCAGTTGCACGTCGCTGTAGCCCCACTGTTTGGCGCGCAGCAGCACGCGTCGCAGCTCGCCCGGATCGGGCTGAGATTGCGAGAGCTTCAGCAGCTCCTGCTCGAAATCGACCAGCTCCTTCATCTGCGCCAGAAACCAGCGGTCGATCCGCGTCAGCTCATAGATCGTGTCGATCGACCAGCCCATCTTCATGGCGTAGCGGATGTAGTAGATCCGCCCCTGACTGGGTACGGCCAGCTTGCGACGCAGCTTCTGCTCCGGAATCGGCCACTCGTGGTCCAGCGACTCGCCCTGCGTGGTCTTGTCATCACTCATGTCACGGACGTCTGGCGCGTGCCGGCGGCTGGGAGATGACCAGAGATCGGGTCTTTCAACCGAAAGCTCGGGCCGCTCGACTGTGGCAGTCGCTGCCACGGGCGGGTCCTGCGTGACAGATTGTGCACGCTGGGCATTCAGCCACTTGTCGTATTTGTCAAGCCCGAACCCGAAACGCTTGACCTCCATGCTTCGGATGCCCTTTTGCAGCGCTTCCTTGAACGTGCGGCCGATGGCCATCGCCTCGCCGACGCTCTTCATCTGGGTTGTCAGCGTCTCATCGGCATCGGGGAACTTCTCGAACGTCCATCGCGGGATCTTGATCACGCAGTAGTCGATCGTCGGCTCGAAGCAGGCCACCGATTTCTTCGTGATGTCGTTCGGCAGCTCATCCAGCGTGTAGCCCACCGCGAGCTTGGCGGCGATCTTGGCGATCGGGAAGCCGGTGGCTTTTGAGGCCAGTGCCGACGATCTGGACACCCGTGGGTTCATCTCGACGACGACCATGTCGCCGTTCTCGGGGTTGACCGCGAACTGGATGTTGGATCCGCCGGTTTCCACGCCGACGGCGCGGATGACCGCGATGGCCGCATCGCGCATCCGCTGGTATTCCTTGTCGGTCAGGGTCTGGATTGGCGCCACGGTGATCGAATCGCCCGTGTGCACGCCCATCGGGTCCATGTTTTCGATCGAGCAGATGATCACGACGTTGTCGTTGCGGTCGCGCATCACCTCCAGCTCGTATTCCTTCCACCCGATCACGGATTGCTCGATGAGCACTTCGTGCACGGGCGAAGCATCCAGCCCGCGGGCGACGATCGTCTCGAACTCCTCGACGTTGTAGGCGATCCCGCCTCCCGTGCCCCCCAGCGTGAACGCCGGGCGGATGATCAATGGCAGGCCGATGTCCTCCAGAACCTTGTGTGCCTCGGCCATCGAGTGCACGACGCCGCTGCGGGGGACCTTCAACCCGATCTTGATCATCAGGTCCTTGAAGACCTGCCGGTCCTCGCCGCGATAGATCGCCTCGCGGTTGGCGCCGATCATCTGCACGCCGTATTTGCTCAGGATTCCCCGGTCGTAGCACGCCACGCCCGTGTTCAACCCGGTTTGTCCCCCCAGCGTCGGCAGCAGCGCATCGACGGGTGTGCCCCGGGCCTTTTCCCGGGCCAGGATTTTCTCCACCGCCTCGGGCGTGATCGGCTCGATGTAGGTCGCGTCGGCGAACTCCGGGTCAGTCATGATCGTCGCCGGGTTGGAGTTGATCAGGACGATCCGGTAGCCCTCTTCCTTCAGAGCGCGGCAAGCCTGCACACCCGAGTAATCGAACTCACAACCCTGCCCGATGACGATCGGGCCGGAACCAATGATCAGGATCGAATGAATGTCGGTACGCTTAGGCATCGAAGTCGAGTGACTTTATCCGCCGGCGGTTTTCTGTCCAATGGTTGGCCCACTTGCCCCCGAAACAGGCGGCAAATCCCCCGATCTGCTATCATGCCTGCCCAGGCTCGTATTCACGGGCATGGTACCCATCGTCCTCCAGCACGGCCTGTTCGGCTTCGGCCAGTTCGAACTGGCCAAGCTCAAGCTCTCGTATTTTCGCAGAATTGATGATGCGCTGCTGGAACGCGGGCATCCGCTGATCGTCTCGCGGGTTCATCCCACCGGGCCGATCCGCTTGCGTGCCGCGCAACTTAAAAGGACGATTCTTCAGCAAATCGAAGCCCGGCGCATTGAACAGCGGGTCGTCATCATCGCCCATTCGATGGGCGGGCTGGATGCCCGATACATGGTCAGCAGGCTGGGCATGGCCAGTCACGTGGCCGCGATTGTGACCGTCTGCACCCCGCATCGCGGCAGCCCGTATGCCGACTGGTGCCTGAAAAACCTCGGAAAGCGCCTGGGCGGGCTGAAGGTGATGAACCTGCTTGGGCTGGATGTGCGGGCCGTCTCGGATCTGAGCGTGGAGTCCTGCGCCCGCTTCAATGAATGCGTTCCCGACCATCCGGATGTCAGATATTACTCCATCAGCGCCGCCAGGCCCTGGCACCACGTCCCGCCCTTCTTGCTTCACTCGCACAGGCTGATTTACGATCGCGAGGGAGATAACGACGGATTGGTTTCCGTCGCCAGCGCCCGCTGGGGTCAGCATCTTGAAACCTGGCCGGCGGATCATCTGCACGTGATCAACAAACGACTGGTCCCGGAGATAAAAAACCGTACAGGGGACATCGTGCCGTATTACCTGCGCGCCCTGGATCGAATACTCGTTTCTGACGGACTCCTATGACGACGCTGAACTTTGCCCTCGTTGGCTGTGGTGGGATGGCCAATGCCCACGCCCAGCAAATCCAGAAGATTCCGGAAGTGAAAGTGGTTGCGCTGGTGGACCCGCTGCCGGGGCAGACCGCGACCTTCAGGCAGAAATACTTCCCCGATGCCGTGGAGTTTGACTCCTACGAGAAACTGCTGGAGAAGCCGCCGACCAGGCTCGATGCCGTCGTTCTCGTTACGCCCCACACCACCCATTACGCCCAGGCCAAGGCGGCGCTGGAACGCGGCATCCACGTGCTGGTCGAAAAACCCATGGTCACCAGCGTCGAACATGCCTATGACCTGTGGCGGACGGTCAAGCGCAGCGGCAAGCTGCTGGCCATCGCCGCCCAGGCGCCCTACACCCGCGAATACCAGTGCCTGGCCTGGATGCGCGACTCGGGGAGGCTTGGGCGCATCTCCCTGGCCTGTGGGTGGCTCAGCCAGAACTGGCTGCAACACACCCGTGGCAAGTGGAGGCAGGATCCGGTGCTGTCGGGCGGCGGACAGATGTACGACAGCGGCGCGCACGTGCTCAATGCGTTGCTGTGGCTGATCAACAGCCCGGTCGTCGAGGTCGCCTGCTTCTACGACAACTGTGGCGCCCCCGTCGAGATCGACGGCGTGGCCAGTGCCAAATTCGCCAATGGCACGCTGGCCAGCGTCGCGATCGGCGGCAGCGGCGTGCACTGGGACAACCAGATCATGATCCAGACCGACAAGCTCGTGGCCAAGACCGGCGCCCACGGCGGCTGGCTGGATCTGACCGGCCCCGGCGGACGCAGAATCTACCCCCGGATCGACGACCCGGATCATCCCGCTTCCGGAACGCCCGTGTTCAATTTCGTCAACGCCTTGCTCGGAAAACAACAACTGGTGCTTCCGGTGCGATACGGCGTGCTGCTGAGCGTGCTGCTTGATGCCATGTACCGCTCGGCCCGCGAAAAACGCATCGTGCACGTCGATCCCGTGCCCGAAGAACCAGACGATCGCAGCTAGCGTGCGGTGCCACCGCCGATCGCTGTGAGTCCCTTCCTGTTCCTCGTGCTGCGCACGCCCGCCTGTACGCTCGCGTGAGTTATCGGTCCTGCGTTGGCATCCGATTTAGGATATTTCCCTATCTGCCGATACAGGATTCCATGAACAGCACGTTGGCTGCGATCGTTAAATCCATCCTGCCCGCGGCGCAATGGCGGCTCGTTCGCCGCGCCACCAACCGGTTACGCTGGCTGCTCAAGTTCCGCCTGATGCGGATGTATGGCTTTCCCATCCTTCAACACCCCTGGGTCGCTGCCAAGTATGTCCTGTGGGATCCGGAGGTCGAGAGCTACACGTATGAACTGGCCAACGAGTCCGAGTACGTTGCATTCATCGCACCGCGGCTGGGTGTGCAGCCGCAACAGGTCCGCGCCTGGATCGACGAGGCCAGGACGGATCCGTATCTGACCCGCGATCGCGGCTTTCGCTGGAGCGCCAAACGACGGCTTCCCCTGGGAAACCGCCTCATGTGGTATCCCATCGCTCGGGCCCTCAAACCGAAGTTGATCGTCGAGGCCGGGGTCCATGAGGGGCTCGGCTCGGAAATGTTCCTGGTGGCCCTGGACCGCAACGCATCCGAAGGCTTCCCCGGACGGTTGATCTCGTTTGACATTCACGAGGATACCGGATGGCTGGTGCACCCGGACCTTCGCGCCCGCTGGACGCGCATCATCGAATCCACCCTCACCGGCATGCCGAAGGCGCTGCAAGGCCTGGAGGTGGATCTTTACATTCACGAGACGCCGCACGAGCCGCAGATCATCGGCGCCGAGCTGCGCTGCGCGTTGCGCCACGCCGCCCAACGCCTGGTCGTCATCGACTCCAGCGGCCTGATCCAAACCGTCCTGCGCGACCAGTGCGTAGTGCACGGCGGCTCTCACCACTTCTTCCTCGATCAACCGAAGAACCATATCGTCCGCAGTTACGGGATGGGCCTGGCATTCTTCGAGCGCAGCCGGATCCGCCTTGAGGCCTTGAACGACGATTCGCGGCAGGACGTGCAAAACCTCCATGGGAACTGTGGCAGAGCGTCCGATGGTCCGCTGGCCGATGCAGCGTAGCGTGCAATGGGCAAAGCGTGTGGCAGGCGATGCCGCCTGCGGTCTGAAGGCCCGTGGCGTCCCGGGGCGCCTACAATTGCGCCGCTGAGCAGGAGGGCTGATGCGGGTGCCTTCAGAAGATCCCCGGTTCGAGCCGCCGTTTGCGCTGATGGCGATCCTCGACCAGCTCGAACAACTCGACGGCTCGCAGCGGCAGGCGCGCCTCGCCGAGCTGGCCACCCAGCTCACGCCGGAACAGTTTCGCCAGCTCCAGGCGTCGCTGCTGTCGCGCGATGAAAGTGCCGGCGCGTTTCTGGAATCTCCCCCGTCGCTGGTGCGAAACGCGCAGGATGCGCTGCACCTGGCCGGCGCAGCTTCGCCGCCACTGCCTCAGCATATCGGGCATTACCGCGTCTTGCGTATCCTCGGCGAAGGCGGCATGGGTCTGGTCTACGAGGCCGAGCAGACACGTCCGCATCGTCGCGTGGCCCTGAAGGTCATCCGCCTGGGGACCATGACCCCGACCATGATGCGTCGCTTCGAATTCGAGGCCGACGTGCTGGCGCGGCTGGAGCATCCGGGGATCGCGCGCATTTACGAGGCGGGAGTCGCCGAAGCACCAGGCGCCGGCCACGGGCCGCAACCCTTTTTCGCGATGGAGCTGGTGCAGGGCCAACGACTCGACCGCTACCTCGCCGCCATCAACCCGACCGTCGATCGGCGACTGCGGCTGCTGATCCAGATCTGCCAGGCCGTTCATCACGCGCACACCCGTGGCATCATCCACCGCGACCTCAAGCCGGCCAACATCCTGATCAGCCCCGACGGCTCGCCGAAAATACTGGATTTCGGCGTGGCACGGATGACCGACTCGGACCTGCGTGCCACCCTTGCCGACCAGACACAATCCGGGCAGCTTCTCGGAACGCTGCCGTACATGGCGCCGGAGCAGGCCGCCGGACGCGTCCGCGAGCTGGATACCGCCTGCGACGTGTATGCGCTGGGCGTGATCGGCTACGAGATGCTTGGCGGACGCATGCCTTACCGGATCGAGGGCAGACCGCTGCACGAAGCAGTGCGTGTAATCTGCGAGGAAGAACCCAGCCGCCTCAGCAGCATCAACCGCAATCTCCGCGGCGACATCGAGACCATCATCGGCAAGGCGCTGGAAAAGGACCGCACGCGACGCTATGCCACCGCCGGTGAGCTGGCCGAGGACCTGAGGCGGTTTCTCGACGATGAGCCGATCACCGCTCGCGCCCCCGGCACGTGGTATCAGCTCCGCAAGTTCGCAAGGCGAAATCGGGTGCTGGTGACGAGCGTGGCGGCCACGATGCTGACGCTGGCGGCGGCTTCGATCGCGCTGACGGTTGGGTATTTCCGCCAGCGCGAGCTGAGCGCGCAGCTCGCCGCGCAGAAGGCCGCCGCCGAGACTGCGCGCGACGACGCCGTCGCCATGACCAGCTTCTTCACCGAGGATCTGCTGGCCCGCGCCGCGCCGTCGAGCCTGCCCGCCGCCCGCGTTCGCGACGCCGTCATCGCCGCCATGATCCAGCCCGCCGAACAACTCGTCTCGCAGCGCTTTCGCGATCGGCCGCTGCTGGAAGCCGCCGTGCGAAACAAGCTCGGCGAGCTGTACTACTTCATCGGTCGCGTCGATGCCGGCGTGCTCCAGATGCAACGCGCGGTGCAGCTCTATCGCGACAGCCTCGGTCCGGATGATCCCAACACCCTTACGACCATGAGCAACCTGGCCGGCCTGTACCAGGCGCAGGGAAAGCTCACCGAAGCCGAGGAATTGTTTGCCCAGGCCTGGCAGCGAGCCAGCACCGTGCTGGGTCCGGACAGTCGCTACAGCTTCAACATCGCCGTGAACTATGGCACGCTGCTGTGGGCGCGCGGCAAAAGCCAGCAGGCCGTGCCCATCCTCCGCGACACGCTGGCGCGCATGCGCGGCGCGCTGGGCGAGGACCACCCCGATACGCTCTCGTGTGCCAACGCGCTGGCGGTGGCACTTCAGGCCGACGGACAGCTTCAAGAAGCCGAACCCATTTATCGCGACGTGCTGGATCGCCGCCGACGCACGCTTGCCGATACCGATCCGGCGATCGCGATCAGCATGAACAACCTGGCATATCTGCTGGACGCGCAACGGAAGTACGCCGACGCCCGGCCGCTTTACGATCAGGTGTACGCCCGCCTGGGCAAGGTGCTGGGCGAGGATCACCCCGACACGATCCGCGCCGCCAACAACCTCGGTGATCTGCTGCGCCGAACGGGCAGGCTAACCGACGCTCGGCCACTGCTTCAGAACGCGCTGGATCGGCGTCGGCGGATCCTCGGCGCGCTGCATCCCGAAACGCTGGCATCCCTGAACAATCTGGCGATGTGTCTGATGGATGAGAAGGACCTGGCCGGCGCCGAGCCGCTGCTGGGCGAGTTGTTCCAGGCCGCGCAGTCGGCCCAGATCACTCCGACCCAGGCGGCGCGATACATGTCCTGGCACGGCGTGGTGCTGTGTCGGCTTGGGCGAAATGCCCAGGCGGAACCCGCGCTGCGCACCGCCCGCCAGCGCCTCGCCGCCACTGAGCAACAACACACCCACTGGTACGCCAACGTGGTAGATGCGCTGGCGAGAATCTGCCAGGCCGATGGCCGCCTCGACGAGGCCGCCCGCTACCGCGCCGAGCTGTCCCCGGCGACCGGGCCATGACTCTTTTCGCCGCTTGCGGAGGGTGCGATGCCGCTGAAAACCAACCCGGATGGTGTTGCAGTCTGTCGCTGCGCTGGCTGGAT
This sequence comes from Fontivita pretiosa, assembly GCF_050410795.1. Classification (GTDB taxonomy): domain Bacteria; phylum Planctomycetota; class Phycisphaerae; order Tepidisphaerales; family Tepidisphaeraceae; genus Fontivita; species Fontivita pretiosa. The sequence goes on from NZ_CP191258.1 coordinate 3,937,646, forward strand.
CCTCATGGCAGTCACGTCGCTTGCTTCATTCGCGGCTCAGGTGCGTGCAACCGAATGGATCGAGCTGGCCAGCGACGGCAGGGGGTTTGTCCAGCGGCCGTCGGGGCGCGTCTTCATTCCCTGGGGCTTCAACTACGACCGTGACTCCAGCTTTCGACTGATCGAAGACTATTGGCACGAGGAATGGGCAACCGTCCGGCAGGATTTTGAAGAGATGAAGCAACTGGGCGCCAACGTCGTGCGGGTTCATCTTCAGTTCGCCAAATTCATGGACGCCCCGGACCGGCCGAACCAGGCTAACCTCCAGCGGCTGCGGCAACTTGTGGACCTTGCCGAAGCGGTGGGCGTGTATCTGGATCTGACCGGCCTGGGAGCCTATCGCCGGCAGGACACTCCCGCCTGGTACGATGCACTTGACGAGCCGCAGCGCTGGGCAGCGCAGGCGCAGTTCTGGCAGGCCATTGCCGCTGCCTGTGCCGACCGGCCGGCGGTCTGGTGTTACAACCTCATCAACGAACCCATTGTCGCAGGCGAAAAACGCACCGAATGGGTACATCCCCAAGCGCTGGAGAATCTGCATTACGTGCAGTACATCAACCTCGATCCGGCTGGCCGGCAGCGCACGCAGATCGCCCGGCAGTGGGTCAGCCGCATGGTCGGCGCCATTCGTCAGCACGACCGGCGTCATCTGATCACCGTCGGCATCATCCCCATCGAGATAGGCCCGCCCGAGAACGCCGCAGGCTTCGCACCGACGGAGCTGGCCGACCAACTGGACTTTTTCAGCTTTCACATTTATCCGGAAGCCGACCGGTTCGATCCGTGGATCCAGATGCTGGAACGTTGTTCCAAAACAGGCCGGCCGATCGTGATTGAGGAGACGTTTCCGTTGAGATGCGATGCCCAGTCGCTGCAGAAGTTCATCCACCGCACCGCCGGGCTGGCCTGCGGGTGGATCGGATTCTACTGGGGCAAGGCTCCGGCCGAGTTGGCCGGGTCGAGCCGGCCTGCCGACCAGCTCACCCTGCAATGGCTTGAGTTGTTCCAGCGGATGAACCCGCAGCACTCAGGCTGGCCGACCCCGGCGCGGTAACCGCCGCCGCAAGGATATGTTGCTTCGGGGAATCAGCGGAGAGGAGGAGATTCGAACTCCTGAGGCCCTTGCGGACCTACCGGTTTTCGAAACCGGCGCATTCAACCACTCTGCCACCTCTCCAGTTGGATCCATGAATCCTATCAGCGGCGCAGGACTCAGTCAAAACGTGCGACGATGCGCCGCGCCAGCGCGGGCGATCTGATGGGTTGAGCATCCAATCCTGCGGCCGGGTATGTCCGCGATAGGATTCTCGTTGCCGTCGCTCACGCCCCAACGGAAGTTGTGGGCGTGGATGTCGCCCACGATCCGCTTCAGACTGATCGGCCCGGCTTTGTCGTGGGTAAGCTGATCGAGCAGTCTGACGGCGGCCAGCAGGTGCTCGGCGCCAGCGTGCTCGCCCGTGTGAAACGCCAGGGCGTCGATTCTGGCCAATCGAGCGGCGAGCAGTTGCAGCAAGGCCATCAGGGTCCGGTCTCCGCCATAGGTCCCGCAACCCCAGAATCCCGGCTGGACAACGACCTTTCAAGGACAAGGGAGTTTTTCAGGAGTGTGGCGGGTCGTGCGCCGAAGCCCATGGTCGCCGGGCTACGCGGGGGCGGGCAGGTGGGCGACGTACTGGGCCAGCGCCTCCAGCGGGATTGGCCAGCAGAGCGGCGACGGCTCGGGCTTTTCAGACGGCGCGGGCGTCGGCTGCGTCGAACCGCAAAGCCACAGTACACGGGAAGTATCATCGCCCAACGACTGTGTGACTTGCCGGACCTGGCTGGCGGTGAAGCCGGGGGTGCTGCCGCTGGGCGCAACAATGACGACTCCATCGTGCTGGGCGGCGGCGAGCTCGTCGGGAGTAGGCAGTCGCTGCTGCACATCGACATGTGCCAGCGACTCCAGCGCAGTCTGCATCGGGCAAAACGCCGAATACGACGGATGACGTGCCAGCCAGATTCTCGCTGTGGTCGGGGAATACAGAGGCTTGGCGAGCTGTGACTGCTCGGCCGGAGACATCCTGGCCAGCACGAGGGTCAGGGCGACGATCTCCGCCCTGAAACGTGCGGCGTCGGGTCGGGGCGGATCGGTCTGCCCAAGGCAGTGGCGGCAGTCGGCGCGTGTGACGGGGGCGACACGTGAGCTGCTGGCCGACGCAAGAAGCAGGCCGTTGGCATAGAGATTGGCGATTCGCAGGATCAGGTCGATGGGCTTGTGGGCGCGTTGTGCGGCGGCGTGGGTGGTCGAGTGCAGGGCCTCGATGGGAGCGCGAACGGCATCGGGAAGCCCCATGCAGCGAAGGATGATCACGACCAGATCGTTGTGCGTGACTCCGAGCATTTGCCGTTCGAGATGGTCGCGGCGCAGTCCTGTTTGCGCCTGCGCTTGCAGGACCTGTTTGAGCTCGGCGGCAAAATGCGTATGGAACAGAATCTCGCCCAGATCGTGACACAGGCCCACCAGGTATGCAGTGGCGGCGTGTTGATCGAGCTGACCGGCCAACTGCTCGCAGAGTTTGGCCACTGCCAGCGAGTGTTGCCAGCAGCGGATCGGGCTGAAGCCGTCATCGGCGATGTCGGGCATGGAGTCGAAGATGCCGACGGTTGCGGTGATGTTGCGTACGGCGTCGCAGCCGATGTGGCGTACGGCGTCGGCGACGGTGGAGATCACGCCCCGGCGCGCGGTATACGCGGCGCTGTTGGCAGCCTGCAGCACGCGGGCCGACAGCACCAGATCGCGCGAGACCAGAGCGGCGACCTGCGCCACGTCCGCATGCGGCGAGGCGGCCAGTGCCGCAACCTGCGCGACCACGCCTGAAAGCGTCCTGGCCTGAAGCGCGCTCTCGGCGCGCTGGATGCACTGCTCACGTGTAAGCAGCCGTGGGATTTGTGCGTTCTGTGGCGTGCTGGTGGCAGCGCTGCTGGGTTGTGCAGGCGCGATCGGCTGGGTCGGGTGGACGGCAAGATCCTGATCGGGGGTGTGGGCGGCGGGGGGGCCGCCAAGGTGTCGGCGCAGGCGCGTCAGCAGATCCTTCAACGAAAACTGCGACTTGATGAGGTAGCCCTGGACTCCCAGGCGGGCGGCTTGCAGCACGCTGTCCCGCTTTTCGTCGGCGGTCAGAAGGATGACCGGGGTGTTGGCCAGCCGCCGGTCCGATCGCATCTGACGCAGTACCTGCGCGCCGTTAAGGTCAGGCAGGTGCAGGTCGAGCAGGACCAGATCCGGTTGATGTCCGGCGATGATCGCCAGCGCTTCACCGGCGTTCTGGGCTGTAAGCACGCCATACCCCTCGGCTCGAAGCACCGCCTCGATCGTCTCGCGAAAGATGGCCATGTCGTCCACGATGAGGATGGTGTTCACGCTGCGGACTCCGACGAAAGGCCAGTAAAGGCGAGGGATGCACAACCGCTGGAGCTGGCGGAGGCGCGATGCGCCCGCCATTTTCATTGATCGGCAGTTGCGGGGACGACAGTTGTAGTCCCAAGAGAAGTTCTGTGTGTGGTTGCTTATCAGACGTGTCAGGCAAGGCAGGCGCTAACGGGAGTGCTGAAAAAAGGGAATAACGTGCCCATGGCGAGGCGCCGATGAAGGACAGGGCGCGGCACAGAGGTGGCCGCGACGCGTTGTTGCAGGCGTGCCGCCGGCGTGTGGCTGGGGCGCGAGCAGTCAGAGGTTCATTCCCGCACGAGCAACTGTTGGATCTACCGTGACGAACCAGGAAGCGATTGTCCGTGCCGGATGCGAGCCTTGCGCCAGGTGGCAGACCGCCGCGCGGGGGATGGCGACAGGGGTGGTGCTGGTTGGCCTGGGCGTGCTGCTGGGCTGGCAGTTCGGCATCGAGCCGCTGATGCGGCTGAGGCCGGGCATGGTCGCGATGAATCCCGCCACCGCCAGCGCGTTTGTGCTGTGCGGTGCGGCGCTGTGGATGCTGGCGCGCGGCCAGATCCCGATGCGGTATCTGCATGCGGCCAGGCTCTGTGCCGCGCTGGCGATGGTGATCGGGCTGGTCAGGCTCGTCGGCTACAGCACGGGCATCGATCTGGGCATCGACCGGTTGCTGTTTGCATCAAGTCTGGACGACGGCAACCAGCCCGGCCCCAACCGCATGGCGCCCAACACAGCCAGCGCGTTTGTCTGCTGTTCGCTGGCGTTGCTGCTGCTGACGGCGTGGCGAAGCCGCTGGCGGATGCTGGGATCTGTGCCGGCGCTGATCGTGCTGTGCTCGGGCTTCCTGACGGTGATCGGATACCTCAATGGCGTTTCGTCGCTGGCGGCGGTGGGCAGGTTCATTCCGATGGCGTTGCATACGGCGGTGACGTTCATCGCGCTGGCGGGGGGATTGCTGCTGGTGAGCTATGCGCGTGTCATGGACGGCACCGAACCGCCGTCGGAAGCGGCGGCAGGCGATGCCGAGCGACGCGCCACCGTGGGCATGGTGGCCGCCCTGGTCGTCATGAGCGTCGTCGGGATCGCATCGTACAAGAGCCTGGGGCACTTCATCGGGCTGGACGATTCGCGCGAGCGTGCCCAGGAGGTTCTGGCCAAATCAGCCGAGACGGCTTCGATCATCAAGGATGCCGAAGCTGGCGTGCGGGGTTATGTGATCACCGGCGACGAGGCGTTTTTGCGTCCATATCAAAGCGCGGTGCAGGGAATCGGAGCCGAGCTGGACCGGTTGGAACATCTGACCAGCGACAGTCCGCATCAGCAAAACCGGCTGGAACAGTTGCGCTGGCTGATCCAGACGCGGATGGCAGCATTTCAGCAGGTCATCGAGTTGCGTCGGACACAGGGCTTCGACGCGGCGCGAGCCAGGGTGAGCACGGGAGAGGGCAGGCGACTGATGGATCAGATCCGTCAGTTGCTGTCGGCAATCGCGCAACAGGAGCACGACCTGCTGGACGAGAAGAAGGCCGCCGCCGCGGCCGGGGCACGCGTGACCATCGCGATCGTGAGCGTGGGCAGCGGGATCGGGTTTGTGTTGGTGGCGGCGGCCGGGTGGCTGGTTCGCCGCGACATGCTGGCACGCAGCCGCGCCGAGCAGCAGATGCTGGAGGCCAAGCTTGCCGCCGAGCGCGCCAGCCGCGCCAAAAGCGAATTCCTGGCTCACATGAGCCACGAGATCCGCACCCCGCTCAACGGTGTGATCGGCATGCTCGATCTTCTGCTGGGAACGACGCTGAGTGAACAACAGCGCCGCTACGCCGCCCTGGCCAAGTCCTCGGCACGTTCACTGACCGGCGTGATCAACGACATCCTGGACTTTTCCAAGATCGAGGCCGGGAAGCTGGAGATTCTTCCCTCGGAGCTGAATCTGCGGCATCTGGTGGAAGAAGTCGTGGAAATGCAGGCGCAAAGCGCCTCGAGCAAGGGGCTGAAACTGGCGTGTCACACCGATGCCGCGGTTCCCACAATGGTGCGCGCGGATGGTGACCGTCTGCGGCAGATTCTGGTTAACCTGGTCAACAACGCCATCAAGTTCACCCATCGCGGATCCGTGGTTGTGCGCGTCACCTGCGATCAACTTGCCGAGGATGCACGCCATGCCACCATTCGTTTTGCGGTCTGCGACACCGGGATCGGTATTGCCCCGGATCGCTACGACAGGCTGTTCAAGGCATTTTCGCAGGCCGATGCATCGACCACACGCAGCTACGGCGGGACGGGACTTGGACTGGCGATTTCCAGACGCCTGGCGGAGTTGATGGGCGGACAGATCGGCGTGCAGAGTCAGCCCGGCGCTGGCTCGACCTTCTGGTTCACCGTCGTGGTCGAACCGCTGCCCCAGCAGCAGGCGCCATCTCCTTCACAGCGCCTGGATCCAAGGACCCTTCGCGTGCTGGCGGTGGACGGAGACGAGCTTCAGCGACAGGTTTTGGGCGAGCAGATCGCCAGTTGGGGGCTGGAGGCCGTGACCGTCTCGGATGCGAGGATCGCGCTGGAATCGCTCAGCCAGGCGGCGGCGCGGTCGGACCCGTTCCGCGTGGTCATCGTCGATGACGCCATGCCCGGCATGGATGCGTATGAATTCGCCGCGACGGTCAAAAGACGTCCGGCCATCCGCGAAGCGGTGTTGATGATCCTGGTGTCGCTGAACAGCCAGGTTGATCCGCAGCGACTGCGGGCCGCGGGGTTCTGTGGCCACATGACCAAGCCGCTGCGTCAGTCGCAACTGTTCAACGCGATCATGGACGCGATCGCCGCCAGCCAGCGGGATCCTTCACCGCTGCCGGACTGGCCGGTTGTGCCCCCGGCGGCGCTGCCTGCGCCGGCCCGTGCGGCCGGGCTGCTGCCCCGTCCACGACCAGCCACCTCGGATGATTCTGGAGCCGGCGATGGACGGATCGCTGCCCGGTCTGACATCCGCATCCTGCTGGCCGAGGACAACGAGATCAATCAGATCGTGGCCAGCGAGGTGCTGGCCAACGCCGGCTATCGCTGTGACACGGTGGTCAACGGGCGGCTGGCGGTACAAGCTGTGTCACAGCAGCGTTACGACCTGATCCTGATGGATTGTCAGATGCCGGAAATGGACGGGTTTGATGCGACGCGGGAGATCCGGCGTCTGGAACAGGCGGGCGGCCTGGCGGGCGAGCAGCGGCGACGCGTGCCCATCGTCGCCCTGACCGCCAACGCCATGCGCGGCGATCGCGAGCGATGCCTGGAAGCGGGCATGGACGCCTACGCGAGCAAGCCGATCAATCCCGATCAACTGTTGGCCACCATACGCCAGGTGCTCAGTGACTGCGCTGACGGCCGCTGCGCCGCTTGAGTGCCGTGGCCGATGCGACGATAGCAGCGATAGGAGCAGAATCGATGAATGACCCAGGCCGCCCATGCGATCACGAACTTCGCCACGACACGGCCGAGGCTCCGCTGGACGTGGACAGGCTGCTTCAGCAGTGCGTGGGCAGCGCAGCGATCGTCTTGCGCGTGCTGGACCGTTTCGCGGTGCAACTGAACGCGGATCGGGAGGCGATCCGAGCCGCGGTGAGCGCCGCTGATGCGGCGGCGGTGGCGCGAACGGCACACAGTCTGAAGGGCGCCGCCGGCGCCGTGGCCGCCGATCGCCTGCACGCCGTCGCCGCTCTGCTGGAGACGCACGCCAGAAGCGGTGAGCTTCAGGCCGTCGCCCGGGAACTGGACGCGTTGATCGCCGAGATCGAACGTTGCGCCGCGTACCTGCCGGCGGCCCGCCGCGCGGCCAGCGCCGCCGGCTCGCGACAGGTCGGCGATTGTCAGCAAAGGAACCAGCGATGCGGGTCCTGATCGTCGAGGACAACGAAGTTTATCTGACGCTGCTGAGCCAGACGCTGATGGCGGCGGGGTTCGAGGTGCAAACGGCCCGCGACGGAGAAGAGGCGCTGTCGCTGGTGCTGGATGGAGATGCCAGGCTGGTCGTTTCCGACTGGGAGATGCCGCGACTGAGTGGTCCTGAGTTGTGCCGCCAGATTCGCCACCAGGACATTGCAGGCTATGTCTACATCATCCTGGTGACGGCGCATGACTCTCCGCGGGAGCGCGTCGAGGGACTTTCGGCCGGTGCCGATGACTTTGTCGCCAAGCCGTTCGATCCCGATGAGCTGGTTGCGCGGGTGCGTTCAGGGGAGCGGATCCTGTCGCTGGAGACGCGCGACGTGGCGATCTTCGCCATGGCCAAGCTCGCTGAATCGCGTGATCCGGAGACCGGGGCTCACCTGGAGCGCGTGCGGGGTTACTCGCGTGCGCTTGCCCAGCACCTGGCGGGCGTATCCAAGTTCGCCACGCAGGTGGATGCAGAGTTTATTCGCCTGATCTACCAGACCAGCCCGTTGCACGACATCGGCAAGGTGGGGATCCCTGACAGCGTGCTGCTGAAGGCCGGACGACTCAGCGACCGCGAATTCGAGATCATGAAGACGCACGCGACGCTGGGCGCGCAGACGCTGGAGGCGGCGCTGCGGATGTTTCCGGGCGTGCGATTCCTGCGCATGGCCAGGGACATCGCCGCCACTCACCACGAACGCTACGACGGCGCGGGGTATCCGGCGGGTCTGGCGGGGCAGGCCATACCGCTGTGCGGGCGCATCGTGGCGCTGGCGGATGTGTACGACGCGATGACCTCGAGGCGCGTGTACAAGGCGGCGTTCGGGCACGAAGTCGCCAAGTCCATGATTCTCCAGGAGTCCGGCAGCCACTTTGACCCGGATATCGTCGACGCGTTCGTGAAGACCGAACCACAGTTTGCCGCTATCCGCGAGCGCTTCAGCGACGACTCGCGGGCGGCGGCGTAGCGCCCGCCCGGTTCGGGCAGATCAAGCTTCCCCCTGCATGCGCTTCAGCAGTTGCATGACATATTCCCGGACCCCGTTTTCGCCTCGCCGCAGCGCCACGTGATTGCCGTGCCGCTCGAAGAAGGCGATGGCCTTGGTGGTATCGAACTGGTTCTTGGGGCCTTTGCCCCTGCGGTCGATGATGGTGGCGTTACTGGCGGTGATATGGCGTGCGAACTCCGCGGCGCGTTGCCAATACATGTAGCAATCGACCAGGTTGTAGATCTGTCCGGAGACGGACGGATCGCCGACGGCGTAAGTCAGCGCGTCGGCCACGTCCTGCACGTGCGTGATCTTTCCACCGCGGTCGGTGTCGATCGTTTCGCCGCGGCGGGCCTTGTCGATCAGCTCGTACCATTGCGATCGCGTGAGCCTGGGATCGATGCCGTACACCGCCGCCGGACGCCACGCGCTGGTGTTCATCCCGTAGCGATGATGGTGGGCCTTGAGGAACGCTTCCACCGCCGCCTTGCAGGCGCCGTAGCTTCCCCCCGGCCAGGCCGGATGCGTCTCGGTGATCAGGCCGTTCCACTCGTCGCTGATTTCATGGAGGACCGCCACCGAGCTGACAAAGATGAACTGTGCGCCCGCGAGCCGCGCCGCCTCGAGCAGCCGGATCGAGCCGGGTACGTTTCGTTCGAAATCGTCATAGGGCGAGCTTTCGCGCGCCGACCAGTCCACGGAATTGTGAATCACCGCATCGACGCCAGTGACCAGCGACTGGATCGCGTCCGGGTCGTTGTGGCTGCCGACGACGAATTCGCTGACGTATGGTTGAATGTGGTCCCTGCGGCTGGTGGGACGGACCAGTGCCCGAACCTCGTGCCCTGCGCGTTTGAGCGTGGCGGCGGTGTAGCTGCCGATGAACCCGCTGGCGCCGGTGAGTGCGACTTTCATGTCCGGTATTCTACCGCGGCGGCAGTTGTGTCAATCCGGATCAGTCCACGAGTTGCCTGAGGCTGCCGGCCAGCGGAACCATCGTGACGGATGATGTGAACCCCTGTGGCGGATTGGTCATCAGAGCCGGATCGTAGCGTATCGTGATGTCGCCGTCGATGAAGACCGCGTCGCTGGAAGCGCTGGATCCGGAGATGATACATCCGCGAAGCACGGGGTCGTTGGAAAAGCTGATGGAACCGGTCGCGTAAACCAACCCACGAATCTCGCTGGGATAGGCATCGGATTTATCATTGTCGGACACACCGTTGTAAGGCAACCCGGCGGGATTCAGTGTTAGATTGGCGTCGTTTTCCAGAAGCTGCAAGGATCCGCTGCACTGAATCTCGAGGTTTCCGACAACCACCAGGGCGGGATAGTCGGCCCGGGCTGGCTCCAGCAGTAGCGCGTCGCTTAGAACCACTTTCTTTCCGGGGGCGATGATGACCAGGGTTCCCACGATGCGCGACGTGCTGATGGTGACATTGCTGGAGGATCGGATCAGGTAGACGCCGTCGGGATTGGTGCTGCCCCAGGGATTGATGCCCGGCCCCAGGGCGCGACGGTCGATGGCGCTGATGCCACTGATTTCCGTGGCCAGCGCCGAATACAGCGCCGCGATGTCGGTGGAAGGCAGCGGTCGGGCGGGCGTGCCGGTGACGATCCCGCCGTACACAATTCCCGGATCCACCACCGAAGCGACCTCGGCGGCGCCCTCGATCGTGCCCTCGTTACGAAGTCCGCTGTTGGTCGAAGCCGTCGCCGCGCCCAGTTTGACGCGGCGGTTGCGCACGCGAAGCTGACCGGGGACATGAATGGCATAGCCAAGGGTCGAGAGGGGCTGGGGACTGGCGTTGAGGGTGATGCTCAGCCGATGCCTGGACGCTCCCTTTTGCCCGACGACGCTGAGCACGACCGGGTCATGCGGCCGATTGGCCAGATTGTTGTCGATCGGGTCCTGCGCGCTGATCGAGATGGTTGCTCCGCCCACTGAAAGCCCGGATGCCCAGGTGCCGTTGGGGCGAGTGGAACGCCAGTTGGGATCCTGGCTGATCCAGAGTCGGGCCAGTTCCAGGGCTGATTGGGCCGCGAGTCTTGCGGCGGCGGCTTCGCCGAGGGAGTCGGAGCTGCGTGCCTGCGCCCGTGCGGCCAGGATGCCGCCCACTGCCAGCGTCAACACGATCATCGCCGCGCCCAGCACCGCGATATAGATGCTGCCGCGGCGTCGCGCCTGTTCACGCGGGCTGGCTTCCGCCGCGGGCGCGCCATTGATCGGGCCGGTAGGTGTACGCAGTGCATCCATGAGTCTGACTCTTCGTGCCCAACAGCCAAAGCCGCGAAATTCACGGCGCGCTGGTACGCAACGCCGTTCGCGTCGCCACGACAAGACCGTTGCGCAGCACCGTCACCGTGATTCGCTTGACTCCGGTTTCGCTGCCCGCGGGCTGCGACGGGTCGTTGGCCAGCACCCGCTGCACCGACACCGTCCGTCTCCATCCGCTCAGTCCCGCCATCGGCGTGCCGTTGCGATCCTGAGGAGGCGATTCACTCCAGCCAGCGAAGTCGTCCACGTCATCCCAGCCAACCTTTGAAGTCGTCGATTCGCCCGCTTCCAGACCGAAACCCGATGGCGAGGTTGGATCCGTATACGACAGGACCAGCACTTCATTGATCAGCGAATCCGCCAGCACTCCGCCCAAAGCACGCTCGGAATTCTTGTACTGCATCAGGGCCGAGGCGGTCGTGGCCCGCATCGCGGCGACCAGCAGCACCGACACGACCAGCATCGACATGATCGCCTCGACGAGCGTGAACGCGCCCGCATGCCGGGAACCACTCGGCCGCACAGGTTGGTGGCTGATCAGTCTCATGGCGGGGGAACCGATGGCTCGTTGAGCAGCCGGATCGTGCCCTGCGCGACAGCACTGGCGTCGGCGCCGCATCGCAGCGTGTACTGCACGCTTCTCAGCCGATGTTCATATGCTGCGGGGTCCGCCACGCTGTAGGTCCCATAGATGTAGTGGCACAGATCCTGCCCGAAGGGCATCGACCAGCTCTGCCCGGAGTTGTTCGTGACGACCAGATCCGCATTGGGCGCGCTGGCCAGCAGCGCCTGGTACTGTACATCGCATGCATGGGCATCGCGTTGCCATTGAATCACCAGGCATGCTCCGTTGCCGGCGGGTCGCTCCGTGGCGCTGCTGAACAGGAATTCCTGCCACGTGTAGTTGCCGCCAAGGCTGTTTTCGTAGAGGGGCATTTCTTCAAGCACGACTCCGGGGAACGGACCGCCCGGACGCGGCGCGCGAATCTGTACACGAGCCTGTCCGCTGGCCGAGCCATGATTCCGCGCCCTCAGCTTCACCCGCGTAACTCGCCACTTGACCGCTCCTGCCGGCAGGCTCGGCCTGAAATACTGTCCCACCCAGTTGCTTGAATCGATCGCGAAATCGCCAAGGTAGAAGAGAGGCACGTTGTCCAGGCTGCTAAGCAGAATCTCCCCGCTCTCGCTGCAGGTCGTGGGAAGCTGCTGTGATCGACGATCGTAGACGAATTGCAGGACGCGCACGTCGGAGGCGATCGCAACGGCGGGGCGTGCGTTGATCGACCGCAACAGGGGATCTCCCGCCACGCCCGACCATGAGTAGCGGATTGTCTCCGGCGAGCCGTCGTTGTTTCGGTCCGCAACGACAAACTCGATGCTGGTCGCGCCTGTCACGCTGACGGATGTGGCGTAAGCCAGATCTTCTCGAAGCTGATCGACGGCGCTGGCGGCGCGGAGGATCGTCGCCGCTGCGCCGTTGCGATCCGGACTGGCGCGTCCGGCCAGAAGCATCGCAGATTGAATGCCCAGCATGATCACCGCGACGATCACGACCGTCAGCACCACTTCGACGAGCGTGAAGCCTGCGGCAGGTCCGGGGCGAAGCGGCGAAGTTGGCGAAAAGTGCTGCGCTGCCATGTCGGGTGAAATCACTCAACGCACGGATGCGTTGCCGGTGTCGGCATCCACGCTGATCTGTCGCGTCACGTTGCCGCTGCGGACCACGATCGTGCCGGCGTTGTCCGGAACGCCGTAGCCGTTGAATGTCACCGATGTGGTGCCCGCGCCGCCGAAGCTGACCGTGCCCAGCGTGCTGTAGTAGGGCGCCGACGAGAGCGAAACGACATAATTCGCGGCCGGAGCATCCAGGCTGCTGCGACCGACCAGCCGATAGGTGCTGGTGGGCGGATCGAAGCTGACGGTGCGGCTTGCGCTGGCGGTGCGGGCGTCGGATTTCGCCAGCGCCAGGTCCGCCGCCACGCGCCGTGCCGCGGCCTCGACGCGGTAGCGACTGACCGCCACCGCATAGCGCGGCGCCGCCAGCGCGGCGATGATCGACACCAGCACCATCGCCAGAACCAGCTCCACCAGGCTGAATCCCTCGTCACGCGACATCGCTTGATCTGTCCGGGGCTTCAGAGTGTGTTCGGAAAGGCGACCGCTCCCGGGCAATCCTGTTGCTCCGGGAGCGGCGATGATCCGATCGCTGCGCCGGCGCCGCCGGCCCAGTGGCTAGAAATCGATTCAATAGGCGTTGTACTGCTTGCCCGTGGCGTCCTTTTCGCTGTCGGCCAGATTCGCCTTGATCTCGCCGGTCGTGGGGTTGTAGAACCACCCGCCCGGAGAAGTGCCCGGCGTTCCGGTGGAGCCATCCACGATGGTCGTGCTGTTCTTGAACCCGTTTCCGCCCACAGGCAGCGGCGGAACCTTTCGCAAATACGGTCCGTAGATTGCGGTGGCGGTTTTGTTGGGCGAGGGCGTTCCGCTGGAGTCGGTGAACTGCGTGAGTTGCGCCTCGAATGTCGCCACCGCCGGATATGTCCCACCGTGCTCGGTGGCATACAGGTCGATGGCGCTGCGGAGGACTGCCAGGTTGCCCGACAGCGCCGAATCCGCCGCACCGGCTGATCCACGGCTCAGCCGCGGGATCGCGATCGCCGCGATGATCCCGATGATCACCACCACGATCACCAGCTCGATGAGGCTGAAGCCTCGCGGCGACGGCCCCCGCGTACGCGGCGCACGTCCATATCCACTGTTGCTGACTGCTCCCATGAACAGACCTCCGTTCTCTTTGCTTGCCGGCAGTTGCGGCTCTTGGATCGCTTTCAACTGCACCTGCACATCCAGATCGGTCATCATCCGTAGGGACTTGAGCAATCGAATCGATTGCGCCGCCGCGGGGGCGCCTGCCAGCCGATAACCCGTCGTATCACGGATTGGCCGACGCCAGCGCGCCGTCCTGGCGTTCGGCCAGGGTCAATGTCACCCGCTGCGACCCGGAAGCGAACGTGGCGGCGCGATGCTGCACCTGGATCAGCCGAAAGCCGTCCAGCATCTGCCCGAGTTGAATGATTCGCCCGCCGTCCAAAACCGCACAGGCACGATCCCCGGACACCACCACGCCAATCAACCGATGCGTCCGGCGGAAGTTATCGGCCGGAGTGGGTCCGCTCTCCAAGGCAACCGATACCACCGGCTGCTGCAACTCCCAGGCGGTGCTGAAGGCAAAAGCGTCACGCGGCTGGCCGGGCAATTCATCCCCGAGCCCGCTCCAGACTTGCCGCAGGCGATCGGCTATCGACCAGGCTGATTCAGAACTCGCCTGGGTACTGGGCGCAGGCGTACTGCCCCCCGCTGCAACCGGCGATGCGCTGCTCGCGGCGGCGGATGCACGCGACGCCACCGTGTATTCGGACTTCGCTGGTTGGCCGATTGCCGCTGCCGTGGTCTGGCGCTGCGCGGCATCCTGCGCAGCATCCGAAGTGTAACCGACCACGAATCGATCAATCCCCAAAGCGCACAGTCCCAGAATCACCACAGCCAGCAGCACCTTCTGCTGCATGCTCGCCCTGAGGAAGATCCTGGACCAATTCCCGCCAGCACCCTTGGTCGAAGCTTTCATGGCGAGTTTGATAGACGATACATCGCCGCCAAAAGCAAATCCGACCGCGAGATCAGCCGCCTGTTATTTGCCATCGGCAAGGGAACGGGACTGAGCGGGCGGCTGGGTGAACCACAGCAGGTCCAGGACATAACTGGCGCTGGTGTTGAAGTTGCGGTCCGCACCGGGGGCATCGCTTGTGCTGCCGTCGGGACCCGCTTCCGCGCGCAGTCCCGTTGCTGTGAGATCGAAGCTGACCACCGCCAGGTCCGGCATGTTTTGCCTCAGCCGGTGCAGGAAGATCTGGAAACTGCGGTAATCGCCGCGGCCGCTGACGCGGATGGGAACCAGGGCGTGTCGCTGTCCGCCCGCGGTGGCGGGGATGCCCCCCGCGTGCGCCAACACGCCAGACTCCAGCGCATCAATGGCCAGGCGGTTGGCGCCAGCCAGTTCAGTGAGCTGCGCCAGCCGCTGGTTCATTGCCGAGGGCGGCTGAAGCGCCAGCGACGCCTGTGATGCGGCGCGCTGCGCCCCCGCAAGCTGATCGCGCGTCAGTTGAACCGTCCGCTCCAGCTCGCGTGCTTTTGCCCTGGCCGATGCCAGCTCGATGGCCTGCAACCTGGCGTGTTCGTGATGCCGGATGGCCGGCTGAATCTGCAACAGGTACGCCCCCAGCGTCACCGTCGCCAGAAACGCCACGCCCGCCGCGTCCAGCTTCCAGGGCTTCCAATTGGCTGAGGCACGTCTTTCCGATTCGCTGCGGATCATGGCGCGGCTCCTTGTGCGGCGGTGGCGGTCGGGATGCGCGGCTTGCCGTTGTCGCTGCGGATCGTGCAGGTCAGCTCGAAGGCGACCGCGGTAGTATCCAGCAGCGGCTCGCGACCGGTGCGCAGCAATCGCACGTCGTCGAACAGCCCGGTCTGCTGAAGCCGAAGCACGAACTGCGCCACGCCGGGCTGAGTGCGCCCGACCCCGCGGATCGCGATCGTCACGTCGCCGTTCGATGCATGCGCCCATCCGCCCGATGTGGCGCCAGAAATCGCCGAAGCGCCACTGAGCGCTGAAGCGCCGGCGCTCCCGGCCGCTTTGGTTTGAAGCTGCACCGCGCGCAGCGTCACATCCTGGCCAACCGTCCGGCCCAGCAACGCCAGCAGGATGCTCCAGTCCGGTTGATCGCTCAGGGCCAGGGCGGTCTGACGCAGCGTCTGGGCCTGGAGCAGTTGACGTTTCAGGTCCTTGAGCGTGCGTTCCAGATCAGCCACCCTCGTCTGAATGCGCGGCAGATCGCCCGTATCGCACGGATCCTTCAATCCATGTCGCCAGAGGGAGTGGACCGCGCCGCCGCTGCCCAGCACAAGTGTGGAGTAGATGGCGGCGGCGGTGATCCAGCGTCGCCGGCGTCGGCGGCGACAGACCGCCACCTTCCGCTGCATCGGGGTCAGGTCCACCGAGGCCGCGGCACTCATCGCATACAGCGCAAGGCCTGTCGCCATCGTCATCGCCGGGCTGTTGCCCGGTGCGGCGTCGGTGCATTCAACCAGGTCCTTGGGCGACAGGGGCTGCACCGGCAAACCCAGCCGGTTCTGAAGATACGCCACGAGTCCGGCGATCGTCGCGCCTCCGCCGCAGACCAGCAGCCGGCCCACCGACGTGTCGGCGTAACGATGCGCCACATAGCCGAAGGCCTGCTCCAGCTCGACGATCATCTGTTCCAGATGCCGCTGCACCAGATCGCGCACTCGCGACGCCTGCGCCGGCGGGGCCAGCTCCGCCGCGGACGGGACGCTGATCCCGATCTGCTCCAGCACGTACTGCGCCTCGTCGTCGGCCAGGCTGAACTGGTCGGCCAGCCAGCGCACCAGCATCCCCGTGGCCGCGTCCGGCAATCGCCGCTGATAGATGACACATTCGTCGCGCACCAGCACCAGAAGCACCGAGCCAAAGCCGATGTCCAGGATCGCGCTGACCGAGCCGGGCGTGTGCTCGGAGTGCAGCCGGCACGCCCGCGCCAGTGCCATGGCCTGCGGATCGATCGCGACGACGCGGAAATCTTCCTGCTCGAACGGATCAAGCAATTCGTCCGCGCGGTCGTGCCGCAGCGCCACGGCCATGACCGAGGTGTTCGCGCCGGCTCCGCCGCGCGACGGGGCGGGCAGGTCCCACCAGGCCAGCTCGAATGCGTCGTCGTCGATTTTGGCGTTGCGCGCCAGCTCCGCACGGGCGATCTGGCCGATGGGTGCGCCGCTTTGGGGTGGGGGAACTTCCAGCACATCCGATAGAAGATGCCGCGCCGGCGCCGCCACCACCAGATCGTGGCCGACAAAGCCATGCCGCTCGAACACGTCGCGAAGGTTTCGCACGGTGTGCACGTCGAACGGATGGTTGGGCACCGGAAGCGGCAGCCTCGCCGCCGCGTGCACCCGCCAGCGCCCTTCACCGGCGGGCGCAAGCTGGACGGCCTTGACCGAATGCGAACCCAGGTCCACGCCGATCGGTCCGGGTGATCGGATACCCAGCATGCGGCGCATCAGATTCATCCGCCACCTCCACCGTGCGCCGCCGACACCAGATCGAACAGCGGCAGGAACATGCTCAAGGCGATGAATCCGACGATCAGGCCCAGTGCGATCAGGATCGCCGGCTCGATCACGCTCGTGAGCGAGCGGACCACGACGTCGTTTTCCTCATCGAGAAAGTCGGCCATCTGGATCAGCGGCTGTGCGACCTGTCCTGTGGCTTCGCCGTTTCGCAGGGCTTCCTGAACGCAGGCGCTGATCAGATCCGAGCTGCCCAGCACGGCGCTGACCGGCTCGCCGCGGCCAACCGCCGCCTCGGCGCGCGACAGCAGCTCGGCGTAGTGGAGGTTGGCCGCCGACTGCCGCGTGAGCTGAAGCGCATCCATCAGCGGGACCTTGCTGTCCAGCAGCGTGCCCAGCATTCTCGCGATCCGTGCGCTCATGATGCTCCGCGAAAGCCGGGCAAGCTTTGGAAGATGCAGCGGCAGCGTGTGCAGCGCGCGCCGGCCCGGCTCGGACTTGAGCCACAGACGCATCACCACGGTCAGGACGATCAGCCCGATTCCGCAGGCCCACCACCACTTCCAGAGCATCTGACTGGTCCACATGAGCATGCGCGTGGTTGGCGGCAGGGGGGAATCCAGCGATTCGAACAGGCCGGCGAATCGCGGCAGAACGAACAGGAGCATCACCACCAGCACGACCAGTCCCAGCCCGATCAGCACGCAGGGGTAGACCAGCGCTCCGACGATGGTATTGCGAAGATGCAACTGTTTGCGTGTGAGGCTGGCCAGGCGATCCAGCATCACCGGCAGGGTTCCGCTGGATTCACCGGCGGTGACAAGGCTGCGGCAGACATCGTCGAAATAGGCGGGCTGATGCCGCATCGCTTCGGACAGCGGCGAGCCTTCTTCGACCCGTTGGCGAAGCTGCGCCACGACCGCGCGCCACGCGGGCTGTTCACACTGCCGCTCAATCGCGCCCAGTGCCTGCACGACCGGCGTGCCGCTGCTCAGCAGAACCTGCATCTGCCGCGAGAACATCGCCAGATTCCGCAGCCGCTGGCCGGTGCCGGGCATCCTCGATCCAGATGCACGAACCGTTCGATGGCTGCCTTCAGTGCCCTGTCCGGCCCGAATCTCGGTGGGATACAGCCCCTGGCGGCGAAGCTTCTCCCGCGCGTCGGCGATCGTGGCGGCCTCGATCGAGCCTGGCGCGGCGGCGCCTGATTTGTCATATGCCGTGTAGCTGAAGTTCATGCCGCCTGCGCCTCCGATGAACTGCTCTGAGCCGGTTCCATTCGCTCCGCATCATCGCTGTGCGTGACGCGCAGGACCTCATCCAAACTGGTCTTTCCCTCCAGTGCCAGCAGAACCCCCTCGTCCCGCAGCGTCAGCACGCCACGCTTGCGCAGCAGTTCCCACATCTGGTGGGTCGGAGCCGCCTGATGGATCAGCCGGCGCAGCTCCGGCGTGACCTCCATGACCTCATAGATTCCGATTCGCCCGCGGAACCCCGTATCATGGCACTGCATGCACCCGCTGCCTTTACGGAATGGCCGCCCGGATTTGTCGCTCAATCCCGCGTCGGCCAGTTCCTGCGGTGTCGGGAAGTACTTGGTGGCGCAGTTGGGACAGATGGTGCGCGCCAGTCGCTGCGCGACGACTCCGACAAGAGCGGCGGACAGCAGGTACGGCTCGATGCCCATGTCCAGCAGTCGGGCGACAGTGCTGGGCGCGTCGTTGGTATGCAGTGTCGCCAGCACCAGATGTCCGGTCAGCGCCGCCTGCACCGCGACCCTGGCCGTCTCCTCGTCGCGGATCTCGCCGACCATGATCACGTCCGGGTCCTGTCGCAGGATGCTCCGCAGCGCCCGCGCGAAGGTCATGCCGATGTTCGCCTGCACCTGAATCTGATTCACCAGCTCGAGCTGATACTCGACCGGATCTTCGACGGTGAGGATGTTCAGCTCCGGGCTGCGAAGCAGGTCCAGGGCGCTGTACAGCGTAGTGGTCTTGCCGCTGCCGGTTGGTCCGGTCACCAGAAAAAGCCCGTGCGGACGCTCGAGCATGCGTTTGACGGTGGCCAGTGCCTCGGGGCGGAAACCCAGGTCTTCCATGCGCACGCGCAGGTTTTCCTTGTCCAGGATTCGCAGCACCAGCTTTTCGCCCAGCAGGGTCGGCATCGAGCTGACGCGAAGGTCGATCTCGCGTCCCTCGGCGACGATCCGCACTCGCCCCTCCTGCGGAAGTCGCTTCTCGGCGATGTCCATCTTCCCGATCACCTTCACTCGCGACACGATCGCCGCGTGCATGCCCATCGGCGGCTTCATCATGTCCCGCAGCACACCGTCGATCCGGTAGCGGATCCGCGTTCCCTTGCGGTCCGGCTCGATGTGGATGTCCGAGGCCTTGTCGCGCACCGCCGTCAACAGCATCACGTTCACGAGATTCACGATCGGCGAGCCGGCGACCAGCTTGTCAAGGTCGGCGATCGGGCCTTCGTCGATGGTCTCGCGATCGACAACCTCGACGTCGCTTTCGGCCAGGCTGGTCAGGAACGCGTCCACGTTCACGTTCCCGCCCTTGTACTTCTGGATGTACTCGCGGATGTTGCTGGCCAGCGCCAAAACCGGACGGATCCTGCATCCGGTGAGCTGCCGCAGACGGTCGATCTTCGGCAGGCTCTGCGGCTCGGCCATCGCGACCGTCAGCGTGTCGCGGACCTTGAACATCGGAATGGCGACCAGCCGCTGTGCCTCTTCCTCTCCGATCAGCTTGAACGTCGCCGGATCGATCAGACCATGTCGCAGCACGCATCCCTTGATCCCGATGTTCGCCGACAGCTCCTCGATCAGCCGCGTGGCGGGGATGATCCCCATCTCCACGAGAATCTCACCGAGCATCGCTCCGCTGCTTTTCTGCTGGGCCAGCGCGCGCGAAAGCTGCTCGCTCGAAAGCACCCCCTGTTCGAGCAGCGCATCGCCCAGGCGAGGTTTTTTCGGCGTGGCGGTCGCCATGGTCGCCCCGCATCGTCACTACAGGAAGCTGCGTATTCCCGCGTTCACGTCCTCAAAGTACTCAAACGCATCGCTCCAGCCGGTCAGCTCCAGGACCTGGCGGACGGTGGCGGTGGGGGCGCACAGCTTCAGCGCACGTCCACTCTGGCCGAGTTCCTCGGTCACATCCACCAGCGCCTCGATGCCCCGGCTGTCCACGAACGGAATCGCCGCCGCATCGACCAGCACGCGTCCAAGGTTTCGGCGCACCAGATCCAGCGCGCGCGATTTGAACTGCTCGGCGTCGGCCTCGATCAGCGGCCCCACCGGCTTGAGCACCATCACCGCTCCCTGTGTCAGCTCGTGAATCTCCATGATCCATCCAGGGATGCCGGCAGAAGATTGAGGGATCAAGGGCGCGTCGATCCTTCATCCCTTTCGCCTTCATCCGTAGCTGCTCACGCCGCCTTCGCCTGCGCGGCCCGCGCCGGCAGGGTCAGCGTGAACGTGCTGCCCTTGTCCAGTTCCGATTGAACCGTGATGTCTCCTCCGTGCAGTCGCGCAATCTCCCGTGCCAGCGCCAGTCCCAGGCCGGTGCCCGTGATTTTGCCCACCCGAGGATCCTTGGCGCGATAGAACTTGGCGAAGATCTTCGGCTGCTCGTCGGGGCTGATGCCGATTCCGGTGTCGATCACGTCGATCACCAGCGTCTGCCCCGAAGCGCCCTCGACCCGCGCCGCAACCGTCACCTTGCCTCCTGCCGGCGTGTACTTCAGCGCGTTGCCCAGCAGGTTGTGCAGCGTGACCAGCAGCTTGTCGCGGTCGCCGACAATCACCGGCAGCTTCGGCGGCAGATCGAAGACCAGCTCGATCCGCTTCTCGGCCGCCTGCGGACGATAGTCCGATGCCAGCTCGTCGAAGACCTTTTCCAGACGCACGTCGTCGGACTTGAGCTGAAGCGAACCGGCCTCGATCTCCGCCATCGACAGCATTTCCCCGACCATGCGTTCCAGGCGGCGGGTCTCATGACTGAGGATGTTGAAATGTTCGCGCAGGACCGCCGGGTCGGTCTGCCTGTCGTCCAGCGCCGCTTCCAGGCACAGCCGCATGTTGGTCAGGGGTGTTCGCAGCTCGTGGGTGGCCTGGGCGACGAAGCTGTTTCTGGCGGCGTCGGCGACGCGTTGCTGGGTGATGTCTTCGACGGTAACCAGGGCGCCGCCGCAATCGTCACGGCGCAGCGGTCGCACATGGACCCGCAGGATTCCCCCGCCGTGATCGTCTTCGCGGCGAAGCTCGAAGGTTCGCCTCTGACCCGAGCCGCGGATGATGCCCTGGACCGCGTCGCGCACCGCCGCGTCTCCGATCAGCTCGCCGATGGGCTTGCCCAGCATCTGGTCGCGCCGCAGTTGCAGCAGCGCCGCCGCCGCGCCATTCACGTGACGCGCCGATCCGTTGGCGTCCACGACGATCATGCCCACCGCCAGCGCGTCACAGGCGCTTTCCAGCTCGGCACTGGCGGGGGGCACGGCGCCCGGATCGCCGGGCGCCTGCTGTGCGTGGTTGTTTCTGTTGATTTGAGTCGCGGCGCCCAGAGACTCGCGCACTCGATCCGCCAGCCCGGCGCGTCGCAGTCTTTCCGTCTGCTCCAGAAGCTCGTTCCATGCCTGCGCCTCCGGACCCAGGTCCGCTCGCAACGACAGAGCCTCAGGCGACAGCTCCGCCGTGCCCGCGGCGGCGGCCAGAAGCGACTCGCGGATCAGCGACAGCGTGGCCAGCCGGGCCCGCGCCCGGCGGTACAGCAGCAGCATCGCTGCCAGCGACACCACGCCGATCGCTCCGATCCCGGCCAGCAATTCCCAGGTTCTTATCGTGCCGGTCGTCGCCGCTGCCGAAATGTGCAGCACCGCCGCTCCCTTGCCGCGAACCAGCAGCGGCTGATCGACAACCATCCGGTTGCCGGCCTTGCCATTGGCTGTCGGCTGCTGCGTTGAATGCATCGCGTCATCGATCGGACCGCTCGGCCAGTGCGATGGAGGATGCACCAGCGTGATCCGGCTCGGATCGG
Source organism: Fontivita pretiosa (assembly GCF_050410795.1). GTDB lineage: Bacteria > Planctomycetota > Phycisphaerae > Tepidisphaerales > Tepidisphaeraceae > Fontivita > Fontivita pretiosa. Next base: position 3,959,480 of record NZ_CP191258.1, read on the forward strand.
AGTCTGCCAGCACCGAACCATCCGCCAGCACCACGCGGCACTCATCCAGCCCGTACTGTTGCCTGGCTTGAACCAGCAGCCGCCGCAGCGGCGAAAGATCGTCGCCTGCCAGAAGCGACTCGGCGCTGGCCGACAGCACGCTGGCCAGCACGCGGATCTGCTCGCCGCGGACAGTTCGCCAGGCGTGCTGTTGCTGGCGATGGCTCCACCAGGCGGCGGCGGTGATTGCCAGCAGCAGGATGCTTGCCGCAGCAAGCCCCACCGAGCCGATCAGCGTCTCGCCGCGCAGCAGCCAGCGTCGCCGCTGCATTGACGCAGGACCTGGCGCCGTCGCAGGTGTATCTGCGGCAACACCGACCCCAACCACATTCGTAGCGCTCAAATCCTGTTCCGATCTCACACGACACTCCCGGCGCATCGCCCGAAAACGGGGCACCGACGCCCGCTTGCTCGGGCATGCTCATCGTTGAAATCGGCCCCCCGGGGCAGGCGCGTTAGGCGCGGACAGGTGGATTGCTCCAGATTTGCCGACCGAACGCCCGCGCACAGCGTCCGGTAACCCGCGCGGCCACGCGCGGATCACAGCCATCGTCCCCATCCGATAATCGGAAAACAAACCCCCGCCTGATCAACAGGCCCGCCAGAACAGACAATCTTCCACGCAATTCCCCCACAGGCTCAGGACTGTCCAACCTCCAGGCGGATGTACTTCTCCAGCGTCAGGCCCTTGCCCTTCAACCAATTACCGACCGAGCCTTTGAAAACCTGCGGGTTGAAGAACTCCTGGTCCAGCAGCACGCGCTCGGCATAGAAGCTGTTGAGTTTGCCCTCGGCGATTTTCTCGGCAATCTGCTGGGGCTTGCCGCTGGCCTTGGCCTGCTCGATGGCGATCTCGCGTTCCTTGGCGACCAGCTCGGCGGGGATCTCGGCGCGGGTCAGCCCCAGCGGCCGCGCAAAGGCGATGTGACCTCCGAGCTGGCGGATCGTCTCCTCATCGGCCTGTCCCTTGAAGCTCATCAGCACCGCGATCTTGCTGGAAATCGCATAGAGGTATGCCCCGGCGCGTCCGCCCGCGGGGGCCGTCAGCACCACCGCCCGGCCAAGCTGAACGTTCTCCCCGGTCTGCTGCGCGGCGCTGGTGACCTGTGCCGCGATCTCCGCGTCGCTCCTGATGTCCAGCGAAGGGTTGCTCAGAAGCTTGGCCGTCGCACGCTCCAGAATCGCGGTCACGACCTGGCTTCGGGCGGTGAAGTCGGTGTTGGTGTTGACCTCGACAGCCACGGCGATCCGCTGGTCCGGGCTGGTCGCCACCGCGATCCGGCCCTCGCCGGCCACACGCTGCGTGATCGAGGTCTTCACGCCCTTCTTGCGGGCAATTTCGATGGCCTTGTCGATGTCCCCGCCCGCCTCGGTCAACAGCTTCTTACATTCCATCATTCCCAGGCCGGTCTTGGCCCGCATTTCATTCACCAGCGCCGCGGTAATCTGTGCCATGGTCGTTTCCGTTTCTCGCAATTCGGTTCACGTCTGGGCATTCAGCGGATTCTCGAATCCCGCGTAATGACGGGGCAATGCCCAAAATCCGCCCACCAGGCCCACAAGCCATCCGCCCGGCGGGCGAAAAACCCTATCCGACCCGCCCTCACAACGCAAGCAGCGGTGGATTGCAGTCGCCCTGGGCGCGCAGCACCGCCATGACTGTGCCGCGGCGGGAAGCGCATCAAGGTCGCGTGTCGGCAACGTTGTTCGCGATCACCGCGTTGGGGCTTTGGTTGTCGATGCGGATCGATCCAGTCACGATGTTGTCGGTGACGACCGCCTTGCCCACCCCCGGCCCAAGCTGTACCTGCGGGTGATCCTCGGCGAAGCTGCATCCGCGGATCAGCACCGTGCCGCCGCGCGCCTGGATGGCGTGGCGGTTCTGCTTCTTGCCGTCCCAGTTGTTGAACGTGCAGTCGGAAAAGCCGACCAGCCCCTTGCCGTCGATGATGGCGATCTGATTGCACGGCCCCCAGAAGGCGCTGTTGACGAATCGTACCACGCCCTTGTTGGTGCTGTTGACACGAATCATCGTCGGATCCGGGCCGCGGAAGCTCACGAACTCGCCGTTGGTGATCAGCAGCCCGAAGCCGGCGCAGTCGTCCACGACCAGCGCGGTCTGGCAGTCGTCGGCGCCGATCCCGAGGAAGTTGCCATTGCACAGGCCATTTTTCGTTTCGATGAACCGGTAGCCGACCTTATATCCGTAGCAGAAGGTGTTGGTGACGTATTGCCAGTCGGTCCGTCCGAAGATGAATGCTTCGCCATTGTCCATCTGCCACTGGAACAGCTTCTCGGACATGCTGTACCAGGGGTTCCAGTGAACGTTTTCGATGCGGCCGATGTCATAGATCTGATCGACGTAAACGCCGCGACGCAGGGGCTGGCCCTGGATGTTGCGGATCAGATGCCGGTGAGCGAGCGTGGCGTCGATGCCGTTGTAGGGGTTGAGCAGCTCGCAGTCGAGAATGGAAGGGTTGTTGCCGCGAAGCGCCACGGCGTAGGGGTAGGGCGTGGGGATGTCGGTCGTGGTCTGGTTGGGATAGTAGATCACCACGCCGCGCAGCGTGCTGTTCGTGTTGACGGTGATGAAGGCGGGGGCGTCTTCGGTGCCGGCGTCGGCGGTGACCAGAAGCGTCGTGCCGTCGTCGGTGGGCTTGGGCTGGCCCTGATCGCGAACGCCGGCGTGCGCGGGGACGCTGGTCCAGATTCCCTGGAGGGTGACGGCCGGCGGGATGTTCAGCCGGCCGGCAAACAGGAAGTTGCCGCGCGGGATCAGCACGGTTGCGCCGCCCGCAGCGCCGGCGGCGTCCAGCGCCTTTTGAAAGGCCGCGGTGTTGTCGGTCCTGCCGTCGCCGACGGCGCCGAAATCCAGAACGTTCAGAATCGCTGCCGCGGGCAGATCAAGCCTGGTGCTCATGGTTTGGCCTGTACTTGCCGAAGGGGCTGGGTCTGGTGTGGACTTGGAGGTTGTTGCCGTGGCGCAGCCGGCCAGGACCGGCAGCAGCAACAGGCACGTCAGCAGCATTAGTTTTTTGTGGATCATGAGGGGCGTGCCTCCGCTGGCGGGCCGGCGGGCCGGCCCCACGACAGACTCTACCGCCGATTGGATCAGGCGGAAAGATTCGTCCATTTACGCAACACGCCAGGCCGCACTTGCATTCAGCCTGCGGTCGCTCAAGGTCGCCAGGATGCATCCAGGCGATCGAAGAATCGCTGCCGGGTCGGGGGCGGAAACTCGTGGGCGGCGTCGGGATGCTCGACGAGAAGGCGATCCTCGGCATGCAACGCGCGATAGGCGACGCGGGCTTTCTCGACGCAGTCATCCACGCCCTGTGGATCGAAGTTGTCGTCTCGCAGCGGCGCGTTGATCAGCACCGTTCGCGGTGCCAGCGCCGCCAGGATGTCGCCAAAATCGAACGGCATCTTTGCCGGGTCGTTGTGGTAATGCGTGGCGACGCGTGGCATGTACTGATCCAGGCTCCAGGCGGAAATCTCCCCGCCGCGGTAACGGGCAAAGCTCGTGAACCCGCAACTGCTGATGATCACACGGACGCGCTGGTCGAAGGCGGCCAGGAAAAGGGCGTTGTGCCCGCCAAGCGAATGTCCGATCACCCCGATCCGCAGCGGATCCACCTGAGGCAACGATTCGAGCACGTCGAGCACGCGCATGTGGTTCCAGATGCCCTTCATGGTGGTGCTGGCGTAGCCCCAGGCGTAGACGCAGCGGTGCGCCTCGCCGAAGCCGGGGTAATCCGGCGAAATGGTGACATAACCGCGCTCGGCCAGGTGCTGCGCGTAGGCCAGGTCCGGCGTGTCGTGCGGCAGGGTTGAAAGCCCGACGGGCTGATCCTTGCCGGCCGGCGTGGTCTGGTGCAGGCAGAGCATGGCCGGCGCGGTGGGGCCGAGATGCGATTGCCTGGGGATCAGGATCCAGGCACGAAGCACGCACCATCCGCCGGGGTCGTACCGCTCGGTATGCAGGGCGATTTTTCTGCGGATGATTCGATCGGTGATGAGTTCTTCGATGATGCTCACGTGTGGCGGCGGGCGGTGCTGCTGCTGGGGCAGAGGTCCCATGACCTGCTGCATCGCCAGCAGGAGCCGGGCGCGCTGCTCGGTCCAGAAGTCCGGGTGGTTGGCTGGGTTCATGTGAAGCGGACGAGATTTCGCTTGATTAAACGTTAAATCAGAGTAGACTCTGCCGCCGAACCGCTGTCAAGGCCGCGCCGCGAAAGCCGCCGCGATCGTGGTCGGCCCGGGTCACGGCCGTCTCGGGCGCGCGAGGTGCCTTCGGATGGATGATGTTCTCATTCCCCAAAGCTCGGAGATCTCCCGCACGGGCCAGACGCCGCTGACACGGGCGGCGGACGCGCAGCCCGTTGCGCCAGCAGAGCCGCTGTATCGCGTCGGGACTCTGGTGTACACGCGGCGGGCGCTGGTGAGCGTGTTCCTCTGGATGCTCTGGGGGAACTTCTGCTTCACCATGATGGAGATGATCCTGCCGCGCCTGCTGCCGCTTCAGTTGCAGGCGCTGGGGGCGTCGAACTTCGCCATCGGACTGCTCGTCGGAACCATCCCCAGTGCGATGAACTTCGTCATCGCCCCGATCGTCAGCTTCAAGTCCGATCGCTACCGCAGCCGACTGGGAAGACGCATTCCATTTCTGCTCTGGCCGACGCCGTTTCTCACGCTGTTTCTGGTGCTGCTGGGTTACTCGACATCAGCGGCCGAGGCGCTGCGCGGCTCGAGCATTCCCGCGGCGCTGGGCCTGTCGCCAACCGCCGTCGCGCTGGCGTGGATCGGGCTGCTGGTGATCGGGTTCGTCTTTTTCAACATGTTCGTGGCGTCGGTCTACTACTACCTGTTCAACGACGTCGTCCCGCCGCAGTTCCTCGGACGCTTCATGGCGCTGTACGGCGTGGTGGGAACGATGGCGGCGTTCGTGTTCAACCGCTGGATCTTCGGCTGGGCCGAGCACCACATGAAAGAGGTCTACCTGGGCGTGTCGGTGCTGTACCTGGTGGCGTTCATGTTGATGTGCTGGCGAGTGCGCGAGGGCCAATACCCGCCCCCGCCGCCCAGTGATCCAAACTCCGGCATCTTCTCTAGCATCTGGTCGGGGGTGCGCACCTACTTCAGCGAGTGTTACTCGCATCCGTACTACCTGTGGTTCTTCCTCGGTACGGCGTTCTGGAGCGTCTCGCAGGCGTCGGCGGTGTTCATGGTCTTCTTCGCCAAAAACATCGGGCTGAGCGTCGATGACTTCGGCAAGGTGCTGGGGTGGCAATCGCTGCTGGCGGCGGTCATTCTCTACCCGATCGGCACGATCGTCGATCGCCTGCATCCGCTGCGGATGGTGCTCTTCGGCATCACGGCGCTGATTCCGTTCAACCTCGTCTTCTTCTTCGCTGTTCATGGGTACAACTCGTTCCTGATCGTCTCGCTTTTGTCGCTGCTGCCGACGGCCATCTTCGGCGCCGCCAACCTCCCGATGTACATGTCCATCCTGCCGCGCGAACGCTACGGGCAGTTCTGTTCGGCGCAGGCGATGGTCAACGCCGTGCTGATGATCGCCGGCACGGCGCTGGCCGGAAAGTTCATGGACTGGATGCGCAACGACTACCGCTACCTGTATGTGTGGATGCTGCTGTTTCAGGTGCTGGCGGTGCTGTGCCTGATGTTTGTCTATCGCGGCTGGCGTCGTTACGGCGGGCCGGGAAACTATGTCCCGCCGCAGGTCGGCATTGCGCCTGCTGCGGGACTGGCTTGGGCCAGCATGGAGCCGGGGCAGGCCAGGAGTGAAGGTTGATGGACGGCGTGGAACCAGCGCGGCCGGTGTTGTATCGAGTGCGGCCCGTCGCCAGCGCGGCGCAGATACTTCTGGACTGCGACTGGGATCACCCCGCGTGGAGCGGCGCGCCGCCGATCCCCATCGATCGCTTTCACGCCCGCAGCTCCGATCATCGTCCAGTCGCCGCCGCTCGCCTGCTGTATGACGATCAGGCGTTGTACCTGGCGTTTCGGGTGCAGGATCGTTTTGTGCGGTGCGTTCACGGCGAGTACCAGGGCCGGGTTTATACCGATAGCTGCGTCGAGATGATGGTCTGGCCGAAGTGGCAGGCGGGGTATTTCAACTTCGAGGTGAACTGCGGCGGGTCCTTGCTGCTGCACTACAACGAGCTGGAGACCGCGCCAGACTCGCCGGCGCCGAAGATCACGAAAACGACCCCGCTGCCCGCGGCGCTCGGCAGGCAGGTGCGGATCGTCGCCACCATGCCGCGCCTCGTCGAGCCGGAGATCGTCGAGCCGATGGCCTGGCAGATCCGCATGCGCATCCCGCTGGCGGTGCTGGAAAGCCAGGTCGGGCCGCTGGGCACGCTGCCCGGGCAACGCTGGCGAGCCAACTTCTACAAGTGCGCCGACGAGACCTCACACCCGCACTGGGCAAGCTGGGCCGAAGTCGGGCCGGAGCTGGATTTTCACAAGCCACATCAGTTTGGGACGATCCTGTTCGAATGAATCGAGGCTGCAAAACACGGAACCACACGCCGCATGATCCCCATCATCGATGCTCATCTTGACCTGGCCTGGAACGCGTTGTCGTGGAATCGCGATCTGACCGAGCCGCTGGCCATGCTGCGCGAGCGGGAGAAGGGCATGACCGACGACCCGGCGCGGGGCAACGCGACTGTTTGCCTGCCGGAAATGCGCCGCGGGCGGGTGCTGCTGTGTCTGGCGACTATCCTTGTGCGCGCCAAGCGGCACGTTCAACCGCCGCGCGGGCATCTGCGGATCGATCTGGACGTCGGCACGCAGACGATCGCCTGCGCCACCGCAAGAGGGCAACTTGAGTATTACCGGCTTCTGGAAGAAGAGAATGAGCTGCGGATCATCCATAACCGCGCGCAGCTCGATCAGCACTGGCAGCATGCGCAACAGAATCCCAACGGACCGATCGGGATCATCATCGCGATGGAAGGGGCCGATCCGATCGTCACGCCGGCGCAGGCGCAACGGTGGTTTGATGACGGACTGCGGGTCGTCGGCATCGCGCATTTCGGGCCCAGCGCCTATGGCGTGGGCACGGGCGATGCCGGGCCACTCACCCTGGCGGGCGTGCAGTTGCTGCGCGAGATGGATCGGCTGGGGATGATCCTGGACCTGACCCACAGCTCCGATCCGACGTTCTACCAGGCACTGGAGGTCTTTCGTGGCCCGGTGCTGGCCAGCCACAACAATTGCCGCGCGCTGGTGCCGGGCGACCGGCAATACTCCGACGAGCAGATCCGGCTGATCATCGAGCGTGGCGGGGTGATCGGAGCAGTGCTGGACGAGTGGCAGCTTCGCGCCGGCTGGGAGCGAGGCAAGACCGACCGCAACCTCGTCACCCTCGACGCCGTCGCCGACAACATCGATCACGTCTGCCAGCTTGCCGGTAACGCGCGGCACGCGGCCATCGGATCGGACCTGGACGGCGGCTTCGGCACCGAGCAGTCGCCGGTCGGGATCGAGTCGATCGCGGACATGCAGAAGCTGGCGGACGTGCTGGCCAATCGCGGCTACCGGCAGGCTGACATCGAAGCGATCTTCCACGGCAACTGGCTGCGATTTTTCCGCGAACACCTGAAGGGTTGAAGCACACATGAACGAAACGAAGCCGAAGAAGCTAGGCGTATATCCCGGCGGGCAGGATACGTCCACCGGGCCTTACAGCCCGGGCGTGGCGGTAGGCGAGCTGGTCTTCGTGGCCGGGCAGGGACCGCTGGATCCGCAGACCGGGCAGATCGTCGGCACCACGATCGAGGAGCACACCGAGCTGACGTTGAACAACGTCAAGCGCATTCTCGAAGCCGCCGGTTGCACCATGGACGACTGTGTCAAGACCACCGTCCACCTGAAGGACATCGGCGAGTTCGAGCGTTTCAACGCGGTCTATCGACGATTTTTCAACAAGCCCTACCCGGCGCGCACAACGGTGCAGTCGGTGCTGTGGAGCACGATTCGCGTCGAGATCGACGCCGTCGCCATCCGCGGCTGCGGGCAGAACAAGACCGGGAACACACCATGAGCCAGCCGCAGTTCACGCAGATCGCCCGGGGAATCCCGGGCGCGGAAGGACCGGTGTTCGATAGGGCGGGAAGACTCTTCGTGGTCGAGCCGCCTGCCGGCAGGATCCTTCAGATCTACGACGATGGCCGAACACGCGAGCACGCGAATACGGGCGGCATTCCCGCGGGGCTGGCGGTCGATGCGGAGGATCACCTGTGGGTGGCGGACATGAGGCGCGGATTGCTGCGCGTCAGCCCCGATGGAACTGTCGAAGGTGTCGTCGAGCGCTTCGAGGACAAGCCGATCCGCGGCTGCAACGACTTGACCATCGATGAACAGGGGAACATCTACTTCACCGCCCCGGCCGGGTCCAACGCCGACAATCCGGTCGGCGAACTTTACTGCCGGCTGATCGACGGCCAGGTGCTGCGGCTGGATCAGGGCTTTGCGTTCTGCAACGGGATCGCGCTGTGGCCGCGCGGGAAGATGCTGGTGGTGGCCGAGACGTTCACCAGGAAGCTGTGGGCGTACGACGTTGTCGCTGCGGGGCGGCTGGCCAACAAGCGTGTGTGGGCGACGTTGTCGGGCAGCCATCGCGGCGGGCCGGACGGCATCGACTTCGACATCGACGGCAACCTGCTGGCAACCAACTGGGGCGGCGGAGCGATCGAGGTATTCGATCCGCACGGCAAGCCGCTGGAACGCATCGCCACGCCATTCGAGCAGCCTTCGAACCTGCATTTCGGCGGCGCCGACGGCTGCGACCTGTGGATCACCGAGCACACCAACAACGCCGTCTGGAAGACCCGCTGGCGCCGCCCGGGGCTGCTGGCGATCCGGCGCATCTGAGGAGTCAACATGCGAATACTGATCACTGGAGCATGCGGTTGTCTGGGACGTGCCGTGCGTCGCGCAGCAGCAGCGCAGCATCAGCTCGTGCTGATGGATGTCGTCGAGCAGGTCGAGCGCGAAGGCGGGATTCGCGCCAGCGTCACCGATGAGCAGGCAGTCCGTCGCGCGGTTGAAGGATGCGATGCGATCATTCATACCGCTGCCCTGCACGGCGGGCATCGCCACACCCACACCAAGCCGCAGTACATCGCCACCAACGTCATCGGCGCCGAACACCTGTTCGACGCGGCGATCAAGTCGGGCGTCAGGCGCGTGGTCATGGCCAGCACCATGGAAGTGCTGCTCGGCCAGAGTTGGGACGCCTACGGCACATCCATGCTGGACGAGTCGCTTCCGCCGCGGCCGAACTGGATTTACCCGGTCACCAAGCTCCAGGTGGAGATCCTGGGGCATCATTACGCGCAGAACCACGGACTGGAGGTAGCGCAACTGCGGTACGTGGCGTTCGACGACACGCCGATGCACAAGCTCGGGCTGTCGCTGATCTGCCGGTACATCAGCTCCGACGACGCCGGCCAGGCGACGCTGCTGGCGGCGACCAGACCCGGACTTCGCGATGAGGTCCTGTGCATCAGCAATGACAGCCCGCTGCGACAGCAGGACACCAACGACGCCCTGCGCGATCCCAAGGCCGTGCTGGAACGCCACTGGCCCGGATCGACGGCATTACTCCAGAAGCATGGTCTGGCTCCCGATCCGGCGCACTTCTGGCCGATTACCCGAAACGACAACGCGAAGCTGAAGCTTGGCTGGCAGCCACGGGATACGTTTGAGGCGTTCCTGCGGCATCTGGGTTGGCAACGTCCATCGTGATCACAGGGATACCCACGGCCATGAAACTGATTCGTGTCGATGCGTATGAAGTGGTGGTGCCCGCTCGCCCGGGGCGCGTCAACAGCGAAGAGTACGGCCCGCCGATCTGGGACATGATCCCCAAGCTCGTCGTCGAGTTCCACACCGACGACGGGCTTGTCGGACTGGGCGAGGGGCCTCGCAGCTCGGGCGAGACGACGCTGCGGTCGGCGTGCGCGCAGCTCGCCGGACGCGACCTGCGCGCGCTCTGTTTCCAGGAACCGCCGCTGCTGGACCTCTCGTCGCATGACATGTTCGCCGTTGCCAACCCCAGGCGTCCTCACCGGCTGCTGGAACGCAACTTCAACAACTACGATCATCTTGCGGTGCACGTGGCGCTGCTCGACCTGCTCGGCAAACACACCGGCCTGCCGCTGTGCGCGCTGATGGGCGGGGCGTATCGCGAGCGCGTGGCGGTGGACACGTGGATGGGACGGATGACGCCGCAGGACTCGGCGCGAATCTGTCGCGAAGCCCAGGCGCTGGGTTTCCATGGCGCGAAGATGAAGTGCGCTCTGGAAGACGACAACGTCGCCCGCGCCCAGGCGATTCGCGACGCCTGTGGCGAGCAGTTCAAGCTCACGTTCGATCCGAACCATCGCTTCTACCGTTTTGCCGAAGCGGCGCCGCTGGTGCGGCAGCTCGCCGCCGTCGGCAACCTCGGCTGCGTCGAGGATCCCTTTCCCAAGGGGGATCTGGAAGCCTATCGCATGCTGCGCCAGCTCGCGCTGGCGCCGATCGCGCTTCACCTGCCGTACGATTCGATCCTGATCGAGGCGATCCGCACTCATGCGTGCGATTTCGTCAACCTCGGCGGCACGCCGTGGGACATCAAGCGCGGCGGGGAGGTCTGCTGGCTGGCGGGAATCCCCACGTGGCACGGATCCGGGGTCGATCTGGGAATCCTGGAGGCATGCTACCTGCACACGGCGGCGGCGACGAAGTCGATGTGGCGCCCGTGCGACATCTTTGGCCGAACGATTCGCGAGCACAACCTCATCACCAACCCCATGATTGCGCAGGACGGCTCCATGCCCGTGCCCGCCGGGCCGGGGCTGGGCGTCGAGCTCGATCGCGATGCCCTGGACCGCTATACGAAACGGCGGTTCTCGTTTAACGTCAGCGGGTGATGACCGAGTCGATGGAATTACTGGATCGCTACGACGTCACGTGGGATTCGCCCAGCGCCGACATTTCCGGCACGATGCCGCTGGGCAATGGCGACGTCGCCGTGAACGTCTGGGTCGAACGCAGCGCACAGCGTGACGGCGAGCTGCTGCTGCTGATCGCCAAATCCGATGCCTGGGACGAGAACTCGATCAACCTGAAGCTCGGACGAATCCGAATCACGCTGCGCCCGAATCCATTTGTCCAGGGAGGCTCGTTCCGGCAGACGTTGCGCCTACGAAACGGCCAGATCGAGATCGCTGCCGCGGATGTTGCGCTGCGCGTCTGGGTCGATGCGAATCATCCCATCATTCACATCGATGCCGACGGCACATCGCCTTTCGAAATGCAGGCGGCGCTGGAGATGTGGCGGACCGAGCCGCGGCAGATTATGACCCAGACCGGCGACATCTTCAAGAACCTCCAGGGGCCTGATCCTTATCCGACGACCATCTGGCCGGACCATGTGCTGTCGCGCGGCAACCGGGTGATCTGGTGCCATCATAATCAGCGGCGCCAGCCCGATGGCTTTGAGATCAACATGAAGCTCCAGGGTCTGGGCGGCTTCATCGAGCAGATGCCGCACCCGCTGGTTGGTCGCACTTTTGGCGCGGGGATGCAGGGAGCGGAGTTTTCGGCGGTCGATGCGCTGACGCTCGCCGCGCCGGCACGCTGCCGACATCGGTTGTCGATCCACGTCCTGACGCTGCATCCGGCGACCATCGAGCAGTGGCAGCAGCGGATCGAGTCGATGATGGATCAGTCGCACGAGGATACCTGGCAGGAGCACCAGCGATGGTGGTCGGACTTCTGGAACCGGAGCTGGATCTACGTCACGTCGCAAAGCGACCCGGACAACGCCTTTTGCATCACGCAAAGCTACATCCTCCAGCGTTTCATGAATGCCAGCGCCGGGCGGGGGGCTTCGCCGATCAAGTTCAACGGCTCGCTGTTCACGGTCGGCAGGCCGGAAGATCCGGACTTTCGACGCTGGGGCGGGCCGGGGTTCTGGTTCATGAATCAGCGGCTGGTTTACTGGCCGATGCTGGCGGCGGGGGACCTGGACCTCATGCTCCCGTGGCTGCGGATGTATCGCGATCAGCTTCCGCTCCAGCGGCATCGCACCAGCACCTACTATGGCCACGGCGGCGCGCATTACCCGGAGACGCTCATGTTCTGGGGCGCCGAGGTCAGCGCGCACTACGAATGGATTCCATTCGAGCAGCGCGCCACCCCGGAGGCGCAGTGCCCTTACGTGCGCTATTACTGGTCCGGTGGAATCGAGCTGACGCTGATCCTGCTGAGCTACTACCAGCACAGCGGCGACGAGCGGTTCGCGCAGGAGGTGCTGCTGCCCATCGCCGACGCCGTCACGCAGTTCTACGACGAGCACTACCCGCGCGATGCTGCCGGCAAGATCCGATTCGAGCCTGCCCAGTCGCTGGAGACGTGGCACGAAGCCGTGAACCCGCTGCCGGAGATCGCCGGCCTGCGCTACGTGCTCGCGAAGCTCGTGAAGATGCTCACTCCCTCTTCCCCCTCCCCCGGTACTCCGGGGGAGGGCAGGGGTGGGGGTTCTTCTTCGAGAACCATTACACTCTCGACCTCGCAACAGAACCCTCACCCTAACCCTCTCCCTGAGTACAGGGAGAGGGGACAAGAGGGCGATCTCTCGGAGTTCCGGGAGAGGGGATTGGAGCGAATGGTTGCTCGCTGGCGGCGCATGCTGGATGAGCTTCCGCCGATACCGACTGGTCAGAAGGATGGCCGCCGCGTCGTTCTGCCGGGCGAGCGATTCGATCGCAAAAAGAACTCGGAAAATCCGGAGCTGTACTGCGTGTTTCCGTATCGTCTGTTTGGCCTGGGCAAGCCCGATTTGCAACTGGCGCGCGACACCTTTGCCGCCCGACTACATCAATCGCACGATTGCTGGTCGCAGGACGATATCCAGATGGCGCTGCTGGGATTGACCGATCAGGCCAAGCAGTGGATATCGCGGCGTGCCTCGCCCGCTTCACACAGCGACAGCCGCTTCCCCGCGTTCTGGAATGCCTTTCACGACTGGGTTCCGGACATGGACCACGGCGGGGTGCTGCAACTGGCGCTCCAGCTCATGCTGATGCAATGCGAAGGCCGGCAGATTCTGCTTCTGCCCGCCTGGCCGCCCCAGTGGGATGCCGATTTCAAGCTCCACGCGCCGTACCAGACGATCGTCGAAGGTCGCGTGCGCGATGGAAAGATTGTCGATCTTCGCGTCTCACCAGCGGAGCGCGCCGCGGACGTCGTTCTCTGTCGGCCCGTCACCGAGACCAGTTCTGTTTGAGATACTCGATGTAGAACATCGCGTTTTCCACCGGCACGTTGCTGGGGATGTGGTTGCCCACCGCGAAGAAGAAGCCGGGGCACTTGCGCGCCAGCGGCAGCGTGGCGTCGATCTCGGCCTGGATCTGCTCGCGGGTGCCGAAGGTGAGCGTGCGGCAATCGAGCTTGCTGCCCATGATCACGTGGGTTTGGCCGTATTTTTCGACGACTTTTTCCAGCGGAACGACCGGTTCAAAGATGAAGCCGTCGGCGCCGGCGCGGGCGATGTCGTCCAGAAACATCGACCAGTCGCCGTCGGAACAATACAGCACCTTCTTGCCCGCGCGCTTGAGCACCGACCACAGCTCGGCATATCTGGGAAAGATCGCCCGGCGGTAAAACTGCGGGTTCATGAACGGGCCGCTCGTCCACACCATGTCGTCGTGACACAGGAAGACTTCGATGCTCGTTTTGGCCTGGGCCTTGTAATAGTGCATGCTCAGGCGAAAGAAGCTGTCCAGGACCTTTTCGAACTGCTGCTGGTCGGTGGCGGCTTCCAGGAGCATTTCCCAGCCGAACGCCTGGATGGCGCCGGAGATCAGCGTGTTGTAGTACCCGCCGGGGAAAACCTGGTTGGGACGTTTCTTGCGCGCGCGAGCATAGGCTTCCTCGTAGTAGCGAACCAGCTCCTCCTGGTCGGGCACGCCGTATTCCTTCTCGGCGTCGAAGGCCCAGACCTCCTCGACGCTGTGAAACGGGCAGGGCTTGGGTTCGCGGCGATCGCGCCCACCTTCCAGGAAATCCGCGTGTCCCATGTCCGTGACCCGCCCGCGCTTATCCCAGGGGACCGGCCCGTCGTTGGTCGCCCAGATGAAATCCATCTCCCAGCGGTCATCGAAGCACTCCAGATGCGGCAGAAGCTGCTTCAGATGTCGCTTCAGGGCATCGTTGGTGCAGTAGTCGGTATGGGCGATCCGCGGCGTGGGGCGGAGATAAATCGTGTCCAGACCAATCTGATAGCTCATGAGGTTCGTCTTGTGGTGTTGAGGGGGATTGTACGGCAACGGGCGGTTGGAGGCACGCGCGGCGCAGGAACGGAGCCAAACGCTGCGATCACTTGCGATCGATCTCGCGTACCATCGACGAGACCTTCTGCATGTCCAGTCGCAGCAGGGCGATCTGTTTCTGGCCGGAGCCGGGAGCGGCGTCGGCGACGACCTGAACAATATCGGGAGTGACCACGCGGGAGATTTGAACCTTGGGCAGCTTCAGGTCTTCGACAAGCCGACCGGTGTTGGGGCCGAACACGCCCTGGCCGTAGATGAGCCAGCCGCTGTTGTCCGGCAGCCAGGCCAGAGCGTTGCCGGTGAAGTTATGGGTATCCAGTCCGGGCATGACGCCGGCGGGATAGACGTGCTCGGCGACGAGCTGGGCGTTCTGACTGCTGGGCTGGATCTGATAGCACAGCAGCAGGGCGTTGCCGCTCTGCTCAAAGAGGATCGCCAGCCGCGTGTTGTCGAAGGAAAAAGCCATTCCCGTGGGTGTCAGCGGCCAGCGCGGATCCAGTGACGTGATCGCGGCGGAATTGATCTGTCGGCCAGTCTCCAGGTTGTACACCAAAACCGTCGGGATGTTCTGGACCTTAGCGGTGATGGCGGCGAGCATTCCGTCGGGGCTGACCGCCAGCGTGTTGCCGATCGTCTCGAAGAAGGGCGTGGCGATGAGCCGGGCCGGTTGATCGGAGAACATCTGCACGACCTGAAGGGTGCAGGCGTCGCTGCGTTGCCAGCGGATCAGCAGGCGATCGGTGCCGGCGAATCCGACCAGCTCCGGCCAGCCCAGCGCGTTGTCCAGATAAAGCACCTTGGCGACGCGTTGATCCACGAAGCTCCAGACCTGCACCGACAGCCGCGGAAACGTCGCGATCCGCGCCAGGTACACGCCGTCGGGGCTCAGCACGTACTTGTTGCCGCCGGGTTCGGAGGAGGCGGCGAACCTGGCCTGGCCGTCGTGCTCCCAGGTGCGCGTGTCCCACAGGTCGATCTGCATGTTGCCATCGACCTGTCGGCGCACGGCGATGTAGGGCGAATCGGTCAGCGGGCGGATCACCTCGTCAAAGGCGGGTGGAATCGGCGCGGCCTTGGACAGCTTCACCAGCGGGGAACTGCTGATCGGCGGCTCGGTCGGCGACGGTGACGGCGGCGTTGGGGTCTGGGGCTCTGTCGTGGGTGGGAGGCTGGTGTTGTTCGTCGGCGCGGGGCGGATGGTCCGCGGCTGGCGCGCCGCCAGCAGTTGCTTCTGTTGTTCCTGCGAAATCCACGCCATCCCCTGGGCGATGGGGCTGGCGGGCACGACGTCCGGGCGCTTCGTGGCCACTACGATGTTCAGCGCCAGCGTGTTCAACCCCCACATGACGATGCCCGCGATGCCCAGACCCAGAAAGAACCCGATGCTGGCGAACAGAGCCGTCGGCGCGATCTCGTAGGGCTGAAGTCGGAACAGCAGCCACAGCGCCGCGGTGGAGATGGCCACGCCCGCCAGACACCCCAGCACCAGGGCGATGAGCTGTCCGTCGCCGACGAGCCACATGACCACGCCGATGGCCCAGGCGGGCAGATACGTCGCGAACGCTCGCCAGCGATCGGCGATGGGCATCTGGAAGCGATATCTGCGTCCGGCGGCGCGGATCATCGCCAGCGACAGCGGCGCGATCAGCAGCGAATAGGCCAGGATCAGGATCGCCAGCCGCGCGAGCTTGATCCACAACACGGGCGTTTCGGATCGCGTCAGGCTCTGGTATCCAAGCCACAGCAGCGAGCCGACGGTCAGCACGATCGGGGTCCAGTAGTCAAGCTCCTTGGCGTAGGCGAACTTGAAGCGGACGTTGGTTCGGCCGGTGCGAAGCGGGGCGACGGGTGGCGACTCGGCGTCGGTGAAGGGTTCGCCCGGCGCGGCGCGGGCCATACCCGATCCGCCGCTGGTCATGCTCGCGTCGATGGCATGGAAGCTCTTTTCCAGCTCGGCCAGCTCGGCGATGGCGTTGAGGTCCGGGCCGCTGTCGATATCAGCCTGGGGCACCTGGAAGATGTTTCCGCACTGCTTGCAGCGTACCCGCTTGCCGGCCATGGCGTCCGGCGCCTGGTACTTTCGTCCGCAAGTGGTGCATTCGGCGGTAATGGCCATTCCGAAACGTGCCCCTCAAGACCATGACACTGACGGGTCAGGAAAGTTTCACCCCAAGATGCAGAAAGATCAAGTCGAACCCAAAGGGGTTATCGCGCCTCGGTATGTCGGGCCAACGCCAGTCGGTTGTGTCGCTTAATGGAGATGTCGATCGCCATTTCGATCGCCGAGCGCATCGAGCCGGGATTGGCGCGATTTCGTCCGACGATGTCGAAGGCGGTGCCATGGTCGGGGCTGGTGCGGACGATGGGCAGGCCCAGCGTAAGGTTGACCGCGCGGTCGAACGCCAGCAGCTTTACCGGAATCAGCCCCTGGTCGTGATACATGGCCAGCACGGCGTCGAATTTTCCGTCTCTGGCGGCCAGGAAGACGGTATCGGGCGGATAGGGGCCTGTTGCGTCGATGCCCTGATCCCGGGCCATGAGGATCGCCGGCGCGATCAGCCGTTCTTCCTCGTCTCCGAACTGGCCGTTCTCGGATGCGTGGGGGTTCACGCCCGCCACCGCGATGCGCGGCCTGGGGATATCGAACCAGTTGACCAGGGCATCGTGAAGCAGTTCCAGCGGCTGGAAGATGGCGCCGATGTTGAGTTTGCCCCACAGTCCCATCAGCGGGATGTGCACGGTGGCCAGCGCGACTTTCAGTGGTCCGCCAGCGAACATCATGCAGTATCGCCTGGCGCCGGTGCGGTGGGCGAACAGCTCGGTGTGCCCGGGATAGTGATAGCCTGCCAGCTTCCAGCTTTCCTTGGCGATGGGCGCGGTGACGACGGCATCGACCAGGTGTTTCTGGGCGGCCTCGATGGCGTCGAGGCAGAATCGCATCGACGCTTCGCCACCCATTTTGCTGGGGCTGCGGATGGCGGTGCCGAGCATGGAATACTGGTCGTAATCGACGACGACGACGTCGTGCGGGTAGGCGCGAAGCCGCCCGTTGTACTGGTCTCGCCACCAGAACACGTCGTACTCGGCCAGGTCGGCGGCGTAGGCCAGCAGCTCGTTCATCCCATAGATGATGTAGCGCGCGCGGTGCCGCAGGATCGGGTCGGCCAGCGCCTTGACGATGACCTCGGCGCCGATCCCGGCCGGATCTCCCATGGTGATCGCGATGGTCGGTCGATACTCCACCGGATGCTCCCGCGGACGATGATCGGGCGGCGATTCGCCCCGCATCACCCGTGCAATAAAAGCCTAAGCCGCCGATGCGAAATGGCAAATGAGAAACGGAAAAATCGGCGGCTGCGGATTGTCCGCCCCGTCTTTTGCGGATTTATTGTTGACTTTATGGGCAGAGCTGTTCCGCGCAGCAGGCGCGCTGCTGCGTGCCTGCCTGAATCGCCTCCGCAGGCATGGTTCTGCACGCAGCCCCGCCCCAGTCAGAACCGCACCAGGTCGTCGATCCTGACCGGCAGGCCGGTATTGAACGATTGGTTGGCGGCGATTCCCGTCAGGATGGACATCGCGCCCTGAACATGATCGGCGCGATGGCCCAGGGGATCCTCTCGCCTGGTCGGGGAGAACAGGTCTTCCAGCAGCCGCTTGTCTGCCCCGCCGTGCCCGCCTTCGCTGGTCGCCGGAAACTCGATCTTCATGGGCTTGCCCCACAGCGGGCGAACCAGGATGTTGATCGGCTCGGTGACCACATACTCTTTGGCGTCCCGGATGTCGGGACGATTGGCGTCGGTGTCCGATCCGCTGACGTAGCTGTTCTCCTGGACCTCGTACTCCAGCCGGCCCTTCGTGCCGTTGAAGGCCACGCGATACCCCTCCCAGGGACTGTAGGCCGTCAGGTGATACGTCATCACCGCCCCGTTGCGATACTTGACCATCACCGCCATGTCGTCTTCGATGCTGATCCCGTCGGAAAAGACGCTGCGGTCGCGGAAGTATCCGTCCTCGTGCTCGGCCTTGAGGTACAGCTCGCGGAGCTTTTCGTTCTTTTCCAGGTGCAGGGCGAACGGGTCGTTTTTGGCGATCTCCGAGCCGTGGGCCCGATCGTAGAAGCTGGTGATGCCGCGCGCTTCGGCGTTGGCCCGGCCGTAGAAGACCAGATCGCCCATCCCGAAGACGATTCTGGGGGTGCTGTTCAGCCACCAGTTGACCAGGTCGAAGTGATGCGTGGCCTTATGGACCATCAGCCCGCCGCTGTTGCGCTTGTCGCGATGCCACCGTCGGAAGTAATCAGCGCCGTGGCTGGTGTCCAGCAGCCATTCGAAGTGGACGCTCTTGACATCGCCGATGATCCCGCTGCTCAGCAACTGCTTGACCTTGGTGGTTCGCGGCGCGTAGCGGTAGTTGAAGGTGACGGTGAGCTTTCGGCCGGTGCGCTTGATCGTGTCGATGATCTGCTGGCACTTCTCGGCGTCGATGGTCATGGGTTTTTCGGTGATGGCGTCGCAGCCGGCCTCCATGGCCCGGATGATGTAGGTGTGGTGCGTGCGGTCGATGCTGGTGACGATCACGCAATCGACGTTGTGTTGCCGGATCATCTGCTCGAACTGATCGGGCTTGTAGGTGGGCAGGGGCTTGATGCCCAGCTCCCTGGCGTAGTGGGCGTTCCAGTGATCCATGCGGGTCTGGTTGATGTCGCAGAAGGCGACCAGCTCGCAGGTGTCGGCGTAGTCCTTGAGCAGCGCGCGGCTGAACATGGCGGAACGGGAACCGAGCCCGACCAGGGCATAGCGTTTTCGTGACGTACTCACTCCAACTCCTTGGGCGAAAAAACCCGGATATCGCGTGCGTGTGGAAAACCGATTGGACAATTGTAACCGGATCGCGCGCCAGTGCCAGTTTCTGCTATGCTCATCGGCCAACCTGATGGAAAGGAGCCGGATTCATGTCCCAGATGCCCCCGCAGCAGCCGCCTCCGACGAGCTATGGAGCTTTCCCGCCGCCCGGTGCGGCACGCACCAACGGCATGGCCGTGGCCAGCCTCATTTGTGGATTGCTCATCTGCGTTCCGGTGCTTACGAGCCTGCTGGCGATCGTCTTTGGGATCCTGGGGATCCGCAAAGCCAATCAGACTCAGGTCGGCGGCAAGGGGATGGCCATCGCAGGGCTTGTGCTGGGGGTGCTTGGGATACTCGGCTGGGTTAGCTTCGGTACCGCCAGCTACATGGGGTTCCACGCACTCAAGGACCGCGTGCTACAGCCCGCCGAGCAGACCGGCTCGGCCTTTTTCACCAGCCTGGCTGAAGGCGATACTGCCAAAGCACAGAGCTACACGACAGGCAAGCTCAGTTCCGCCGAGCTGGAGTCGCTCAGTGCGCAGCTCAAGGGGTTGGGTTCGTTCAAGGATTTTTCGATCAGCCGCTTCGACGCCGACTCCAGCGGCGGCAACAGCATTCACATCGTCGTCGCCGGGAGCGCCAACTTTCAAAACGGAAGCAAGCGCTTCACCGCGACGCTGGTGGGGGACGTGGGCCAGAAGACAGTCAAGATCCAGGACTTGACGCTGGAGTGAGTGCCGGGAAAGCATTGGCTCTTGTTCGTGGCCGCAAACAGTGCTCAACGCCGAGTCGCAGAGGGTCAATGCGGCTTTGAGCGCAGTGCCAGCTCCGCTTGCTCGCGGCGATTGTTTTCGTTTGAATTTACGTATCCGGGGCGCGGGCAGCAGATTGCTTGGCGTTGCTGCGTGCAGGCGCCGCGGATTTCATTGGAGTATCCATGTCTGAGCAAAGCACGTCCGGTCACGCTGCGCACACCAAACCGGCGGATTCGCAGCAGGGGTTGCGCGGGTCAATCCATCGTCCGATCAACATCACGTTCATGGGCGCCGGCTCCAGCTTCTGTCCGACGCTGTGCCGCGACGTGCTGCTGATACCCGGCGCCGATCGCGGGGAGTTTCGGCTTTGCGACATCGATGAAAGCCGCCTCTCCACGATGTACCAGGTCATCGGCAAGCTCATCCGCGACTGTGGGCGCGAAGATGGCTGGACCGTGCGCGCCAGCACGAACCGCCGCGAGCTGATCCCCGGCACTGATTACGCCGTCTGCTGCGTCGAGGTCTCCGGTACCGCGTGCGTCGCCTGGGACAACGACATTCCACTGAAGTACGGGATCGATCAGTGCATCGGCGACACGGTAGGTCCGGGGGGACTGTTCAAGGGTCTGCGCACGGTTCCGGTATTTCTGGATATTCTGCGCGACATCCGCGAGCTGGCGCCCGGCGCGATCATGCTCAACTACACCAACCCGATGAGCATGCTGGTGCTGGCGGCGGGGCGGGCGGTGCCGGAAGTGCCGGTCGTGGGGCTGTGCCACAGCGTTCAGGGAACCAGCCATCTGCTGGCGAAATACGCGGAAGTTCCGTATGAGCAGATGGAGTGGGAATGCGCGGGGATCAATCACCTGGCGTGGTTCACCAAGCTCCGACACAACGGACGCGATCTGTACACCAGTGTGCTGTACGAGAAGTTCGCCCGTGAAGTCGAAGAAGGAATCCGCGAGGCCGAAGCCGGGCGGGCGCCGTTCGATTCACGGGATCCAACGCACGGCAATCACATCTCCAAAACCTGGCAATACGAGGACCTGGTGCGAAAGGACATGTGCCTGCACTTCGGCGCGTTCATCACCGAAAGCAGCGGGCATCTGAGCGAATATCTGCCGTATTACCGCAAGAGCGAGGCCGGGCGAAAGCTGCTTCGCCTGGGGTACAACGGCGGCAGCCGGTTCTATGCGACCAACTGGCCGAGCTGGCGCCGCGCCGCCGACGAGCAGCGGATGCGTCTGGTTCACGGACAGGAACAGATCAAGCTCCAGCGATCCTGGGAATATGCCTCCTGGATCATCGAGGCCCGCGAGAAAGACGCGCCGTTCCGCATCCACGGTAACGTGATGAACAACTCCGAGAAGCCCGGAGTTCGCGGATCGGGCGAGGGAGGAAAGCTGATCACCAATCTGCCCGGCGACGGATGCGTCGAAGTCGCCTGCATGGTCGATCGCAACGGCATCAACCCCACCCGCTACGGCGCGCTGCCTTCGCAGATGGCGCACATCTGCTACAGCAACATGGCCTACTTCGACCTCGCCGCCAAAGCGTGCATCGAACGGAGCAAAGAGGTGGCGATCCAGGCGATGATGTTCGACCCGCTGACGGCCGCCATTCTTTCGCCGCGCGAAATCCGGCAAATGACACTGGAATTGTTTGACGCCGAACGCGAGTACCTGCCGGGATACCGTTGAAATGGATACGCAACTTTTTTCAGACATTGCTTCGATCTGGCGGCTTTCAGCCGTCAAGTCCCGCTCGATCAGTCCCGAGAACTTCACGGGCGAAAAAGGCAAGGGGGCCATGGCCACCGAGGGCACCGGCAAGCAGTGCGCCCGGGAGCTTGGGGTAGGCTGGAAAATCTCGCCGTCGGTGCGGATCGAGCCGCATCAGACGTTCACGCTGTGCGACATCGCCGGCCCGGGCGGAATCCAGCACATCTGGATGACGCCCACCGGTCGCTGGCGGTCCAGCATCCTTCGCATTTACTGGGACGATCAGCCACAGCCCAGCGTCGAGTGTCCCGTAGGCGACTTCTTCGCCAACGGCTGGGGAAAGTATGCCCAGGTTTCCTCGCTGGCGGTCTGCGTCAACCCGGGCAGCGGGTTCAACTGTTACTGGCCGATGCCGTTCCGCAAGCGCTGCCGGATGACCTTCGAGAACCGTGATGAAGAGACGATGACGCTGTACTACCAGATCGACTACGCGCTGGGAGCTGTGCCGGATGACGCGGCGTATTTCCACGCGCAGTTTCGCCGCACAAACCCGCTGCCGTACAAGCAGGTCTACACGATTCTGGACGGCGTCAGGGGGCGCGGGCACTACGTGGGCACGTACATGGCCTGGGGTTCGCACAACAGCGGCTGGTGGGGCGAAGGAGAGATCAAGTTTTACCTCGATGGCGACGGGGAGTTTCCGACGATCTGCGGCACGGGCACCGAGGACTATTTCTGCGGCAGCTACGGGTTTCAAAATCCCCTGACCAGACAGTACCAGGAGTACACCACGCCCTATGCGGGCATGCCGCAGGTCATTCGCCCGGACGGCGAATACCAGTCGCAGCAGCGTTTCGGCCTGTACCGCTGGCACCTGACCGACCCGATCCGCTTCGAGCAGGATCTCCGCGTGACGATCCAGGCGCTGGGCTGGAAGAGCCACAAGCGCTATCTGCCGCTTCAGGACGATATCGCGTCAGTGGCGTACTGGTATCAGACCCTGCCGACGGCGCCGTTCCCGCCGCTGGGCGATCGCGACGCTTTGGAAGTGATCTGACGCCCGGTTCGCAGGCTTACCCGCTCACTGCCCGGAAATGGTGTCGATCCCTTCGAACATGCGCACCAGTCGCGCCCGCACGTCGGCCGGCAGTGGTGGGCGCTGCATCGACGCGATGTTCTGCTCCAGGTGCTCGATGTTGCCCGTCCCGCTGAGCACAACATGAATGCCCGGCTCGTCCCGGCAGAAACGGTATGCGGCATCGACCACGCTGGTGGCTGCGCCATCGCGGACGACGAATCCCAACGGGTCGTCGGCGTCCTGAATCATCGCCGGATCGAGCCTGCCCTCGGCAATCAACCCGGCAATGATCTGTCGCAGCCGCTCTGGCCGGCTCAGCGCCGCGCGGACGGCGAACATGCACAACACGCCGACGTTCTTTTCGATTGCCCGACTCAACACCCGCTGCCGCGCCGACTGGTTGAGAATGTTGAACCCCACCATGATCACGTCCCAGCAGTCATCGCGCATCGCGCGGCTGAGCATGGCGTGGCCGGGATCGCTGTTGAAGCCCTCGGTCACGCCGACGGCGCGAATCTTGCCCTGCTGCTTGAGCTTGAGCATCTCGGGCACCAGGAGCTGGATCGCGTAGTCGTATTGGCTGGGCCGCAGTGCGTGAAGGTGATACACGTCCACATACTCCGTGCCGAGCCGACGCAGGCTCTGCTCCAGCCCCGCGCGCAGATCCTGAGGCGTGACGGTCGTCTGCGTATACATGCTCTTTTTCGTGGACAGCACGATCGAGGCGCGATCCCGTTCACGAATGGCCTGCCCGATGATTTCTTCCGTGTCATACCCCTCGGCGGTGTCGATGAAGTTGATGCCTCGATCCAGCGCCCGGCGGACGATCTGGATGGATTGTTCGACAGTCCGCCCGTGCTGCTGGCCCAGCCGACTCTGTCCGCCCCCGCCCAGTCCCATGCGCGACACTACCATTCCCGTCCGCCCAAGAGTGATCTGGTCCATGTTGGCAGTTATCACGAGCGTCGCGCGGGTTGGTCAAGGGCAGTGGCGATCCTTTCATCGCGTGCGCAGCGGAGCGTGCGGGATGCGGGCTGGTGGTGTTACGACAGGAGCCGATATTTCCCTTGCCGCTTGCCGCAGGCGAGAATCGCGGGGTGATGCGCACTGGCCGCGTTCGCAGGCCGCAAATGCCATGAAGTGGACTGGATTGCTCGCACTGCTGATCGCCTCGCCGCTGGCGCGATCGCAGGCCACGGCGCAGTCGACCATGCCCGCCACGACACAGACCATCATCGACATTCGCGACCACGGCGCGCGCAGCGCCGATGACGATGCGATTGTGCAGACCCAGGCGATCCAGCGAGCGCTGGACGCCTGCGTTGCGCTGGGGGGAGGGACGGTGATCGTTCCAGCGGGCGTTTACGTCAGCGGCGCGGTTCGTCTGCCCGCGGGAGTCGAGCTGCGATTGGAACGCGGGGCCGTGCTGCGCGGAAGCCGGCGACTGGAGGACTATCGCATCGACGGCCGGCTGAGCGGGCTGATCTCGGCGGTCGATGCCCACCGCGTCGGCCTGTGCGGCCAGGGCGTGATCGACGGCAATGGCATGGCGTTCATGGATGCAGGCAAAGTCAACCTGGGCGAGGATTACGACCGGCGGTTTGTCCGGCAGGGGGATCGCTATCTTCGTGGCCACGACGCGCGCGACGACGGGCCGATCATGCCCCGGGCGCGTCCGGGAAACCTGGTTGTTTTCGCCAACTGCCAGGATGTCAGCGTCAGCGGCGTGACGCTGCGCAACTCGCCGTACTGGACGCTGCATGTCAACGGCAGTCGGGACGTCGTCATCCGCGATATCACCATCGACAACCCACAGGAAGTTCCCAACAACGACGGCATTCACTGCACCACCAGCCGCGATGTGCGGATTTCCGGATGCGTAATTACCGCGGGAGACGATGCGATCGCGATCTCCGGCGTGAGCGACCACGGGCCGATCATTCCGGGTTTTGTCGGCTATGATCGGCCCAGCCAGAACATCGTGATCCGCGATTGTGTGCTGCGTTCACGTTCGGCGGGGCTGCGGATTGGATACGGGCACAACGACGTTCGCGAGGTCGTGGCGAGCAATCTGCGGATCCAGGCCAACCGCGGGATCGGCATCTTCGCCCGCGATCGCGGTTCAATCAGTGATGTCCAGATACGCGATGTCGTGATCCGCACCCGCCTTTACCGCGGTCACTGGTGGGGCAAGGGCGAACCGATTCATCTTTCGGCGCTGTCCATGTCGCCCGATGCGCCGCCGGGCAGCATTCGCGGCGTGCGCATCGGCGGCATCGTCGCCGAGGCCGAGGCGGGTGTGGTCATCTACGCCGCCGAGCCGGGACTTATCGAGGATGTCGCCATCGAGGATCTGAAGCTGAATATGCGCGGCTCGCCGCTTCAGGCCGAGTATGGCGGCAACATCGACCTTCGCCCGGCACACGAGCCGCCGCTGAGGATCTTTGCACATGACATCCCGGCGATCCTGGCGCGCGGGGTGCGCCAACTGCGCCTGCGGGATCTGGCGGTGAAGTGGCCACAGGATGAGCCACAGTTTTTCACGCACGCGGTGCAGTGCGATGATTTTGACCGGATCGTGATCGAGGGCTTGCGCGAAGAGTCCGGCGGCCGGGCACGGCATGCCGCGACGATCCTGCTTCGCCGCGGCAGCGGAGCGGTCGTGAGAAACGTCAGCTCCGAGGTTCCCGATGTGCGGTTGATCTCACAGGAACATGTGAGCGATGTCGATTTCCAACCATGAGGGCAAGGCTATGGGCACGCGATCGCCAGAAGTCGATGCGTACATCCGCAACGCGCCGCCGTTTGCGCAGCCGATCCTGACCAGGATCCGCGAGCTGTTCCACCGCGCCTGTCCGGACGTGCAGGAGAAGCTCAAGTGGAGAGTGCCCAGCTTCGAATACAAAGGGATGCTCGGAGGGATGGCCGCGTTCAAACGGCACGCGACATGGGGATTGTGGAAGGCGTCGCTGCTGAAGGACCCAAAGGGCGTGCTGGAGGGAAGGGCCAGCTCGCCGATGGCGGCGGGAAAGTGCAGCGATGTCTCGCAGCTTCCGCCAGAGCAGGACATGGTGGATTTGATCAGGCAGGCGGTGGAGCTGAACGAGCGTGGGGTGAAGCTGCCGCAGCGGAGCCGGACCGCGAGCAGGCCGCCGCCGAAGACTCCGCCGGACCTGGCCGCGGCGCTGAAGCGCAACGCCAGGGCCGCTGCGACCTTCAAAGGCTTCAGCCCCAGTCACAAGCGCGAGTACATCGAATGGATCACCGAGGCCAGACAGGAGCAGACGCGTCGGCGTCGCGTGGCGCAGGCGATCGAGTGGATCTCGCAGGGCAGGCCGCGCAACTGGAAATACATGACGCGGAAGTAACCGCGCCGGAGAAAAGACTCCCGACCCCTTATTTTAAGGGGTCGGGAGTCTTTTTCGGCTGTTCAGCCTGGCTCGGCGTCGATGCCGGCGCGGGCCAGCGCTTCGTGGACCTGGCGGATGTGTTCGAAGTCGCGCGTCTCCAGGATGCACCAGACGCGAACGCTGGCCACGTCCGCAGGGCCGAAACTGCGGTCGTGGATGATCTCCTTGATGCTGGCGCCGGTTTCGGCGATGACCGACGCCAGATGCGCCAGTCCTCCCGGACGGTCGCTGATGCGGGCAATGACGCGGCACAGCCGTCCGTCGGCGGCCAGTCCCCGCTCGATCACGTGCCCCAGCGTGCTCACGTCGATGTTTCCCCCGGCAAGGCACAGCACAACGCGTTTGCCGGCAAGCTGCTCGCGGCGGCGCAGCGCCGCGGCCAGGGGCACGGCGCCGGCCCCTTCCACCACCGTTTTTTCCAGCTCCAGCAGCCGCAGAATCGACGTGGCGATCTGCGGCTCATCCACCAGCACCACATCATCGACCACCCGCCGGGCGATCTCGAAGCACAGCCTGCCCACCTCGGCGATTGCCAGTCCATCCGCCAGCGTCGGCTTGGATTCGATCCGCACGACGCGTCCGGCCTGAAGCGAAGCGTGAAGCGTCGGTGCGGCGACGGATTCGGCGCCGATGATCAGGACCTGTGGCCGCAATGACTTGATCGCCGTGCCCACGCCCGCGATCAGCCCGCCGCCGCCCACCGGCACGATCACCGCCTGCACGTCCGGCACATCCTGGAGAATCTCCAGCCCCATGGTTCCCTGCCCGGCGATGATGTCCGGGTCGTCAAAGCCATGGACGTACACGAGCTGATGTTGATCCCGAAGCTGCATGGCATGACTGCGGGCCTCATCGAACGTCTGGCCGTGCAGGATGACGGTAGCGCCGAAGGAGCGACAGTTGGTGACCTTGATGAACGGGGCCCATTTGGGCATGACGACGGTTACGGGGATGCCCAGAAGCTGTCCGTGGTAGGCAAGCCCCAGGGCATGATTTCCCGCCGACGCCGCGATGACGCCGCAGCGCTTCTGCTCTTGGCTGAGCAGCAGCAGTTTGTTGCGCGCGCCGCGCTCCTTGAACGAGCCGGTGACCTGGACGTTGTCCAGCTTGCACCACACCTGGCAACCGCACAGCCGGCTCAGTGCCAGCGAGTAGGGACAGGGGGTGTGAAAGACCTTGTCGCTGATGCGTTGCTGAGCGGCCTGGATGTCCTGGAGCGTGACGGACATGTTGCAGCACGGGCGTGCGGCCCGTACCCATGAATGCTGCGCGGGACGGCCTCGTCAGGTTGATTCGCTCACGGCACCAAGCGTCGCCGACGGCTCGCGTGGCTGGCGGTCGATCGGTGACAGATCGGGCAGTTCCCTGTCGGAGCGTGCTCCCAGCTCCCCGATCTTCCGCGCTGTCACCATCACCCGCGATTCCAGGGATCCCAAAAGCTCGTTGTAGCACTTGACGCTCTGCTCGAGGCTGGCCCCGAGCCTGGAAAAGTGCGTGGCCAGAACCGCGATCCGATCGTACAGGTCCTTGCCATGCTTGCGGATTTCCTCGGCGTTTTCGGCAATCTGCTCCTGCCGCCAGCCGAATTCGATCGCCTTCAGCAGCGCGATCAGAGTCGTGGGCGTGGCGACGATGACGCGATTCTTGAGGCAGTCCTCGATGAGCGTGCCGTCCTGTTCGACGGCGGCGTAGAGGAACGCCTCGCCCGGCAGGAACATCACGACATACTCCGGTGAGCGTTTGAACTGGTTCCAGTAGCTCTTGGCGCCCAGTTCCACGGCGCGGCTGCGCACCTGTCGGGCATGGCGCGCCAGGCAGGCGCGGCGGTTGTCTTCATCCGGCGCGGCGGCGGCGTCCAGGAACGCATCCAGCGACACCTTGCAGTCGATCACAATCTGCCGGTCCCCGGGAAGATGCACGATCATGTCGGGCCGCTGCCGACCATCTTCGGTATCGACCGAGGCCTGCTCGATGAAGTCGCATCGGGAGCTCAGCCCCGCCAGCTCGACCAGCCGCCGCAGCGTGATCTCGCCCCACTGTCCGCGCGTGGTAGGGCGGCGAAGCGCGGTCACGAGCTGCGTGGTCTGGAGGCTGAGCGTGCGCTGGGTCTCGGCCAGCGTGCCAAGTTGCTCGCGAAGCATGCTGTAGCTCTCGACGCGCGATTTTTCCAGCTCCGCCAGACGCGCCTGATACGTGTTGAGCAGCTCCTGCATCGGCTTGAGCAGGCCCTCGATCTGGGCCTTGCGCTGTTCCAGGCTGCCGACCGCCTCGGCGGAAAGCGCCGCGAATTTCTCCCTGGCCAGGTTCAGGAATGCCTCATTGTTCCGCTGAAGCGCATCGGAGCTGAGGCTGGCGAAGGCTTCACGGAGCCTGGCTTCGGCGGTGTCCAGCAGAGCCTGTTGGCGGAGCAGCTCCTGCTCGCGCGCCCCCAGCTTTTCTTCCAGCACGGCGCACTGTCGCTGAAGGTCGGCGATCAGCCCGCGGCAGCGGCGCTCTGCCAGCAGATACGCCACGACCGCGCCCAGCCCAAAACCCAGGATGCCCACAATCCATGCCATAGGTTAACGTGTCCCTAACGCAAGCACTGTAACAGGATGAGCATGGGCATCGCAAATGAAATGATCGGGAGAAGACCTCGGGCCGGGATATGATCGGTGATCCTACTTCGGGAGCGCAACGTGACACAGACAGCTCACACGAATCGGCTGGCCAACGAGACTTCCCCGTACCTGCTCCAGCATGCGCACAATCCGGTGGACTGGTATCCGTGGGGTCCGGAGGCGTTCGAGGCGGCGCGGACCCAGGACAAGCCGATTTTCCTGTCCGTGGGGTACAGCACCTGTTACTGGTGCCACGTGATGGAGCGCGAAAGCTTCGAGAACGAAGCCGTCGCCCGCGAGATGAATCAGCGATTCATCAACATCAAGGTCGATCGCGAGGAGCGGCCCGACGTCGATCAGCTCTACATGACCGCAGTGCAGGTGCTGACGCAACAGGGGGGCTGGCCGATGAGCGTGTTTCTGCTGCCGGACCTTCGCCCGTTCTATGGCGGGACCTATTTTCCGCCCACGGATGCGTATGGCCGGCCGGGATTCGTCACGCTGCTTCGTGCGGTCGACGATGCGTATCGCAACCGTCGGGCGGATGTCCATCGCAGCGCCGAGCAGTTGCTGAACATCCTGCGACAACTGGCCGAGCCCCCGCCAGCCTCGCAGCGAATCACGATCAACTGGGAGCAGATCGACGAGCTGGTCAGGCGCAGCATTGCCGACTACGACCCGGTTCACGGCGGTTTCGGCGGCGCGCCCAAGTTCCCGCGCCAGACGCTGCTCGAAATGCTCCTGATGTATTTGCGGCTCAGGCCCGTCGAGGTCGATCCGCAGTCGCAGATCGCAAGTCGCCAGGCACAGATCCTGTCCATGGTCCGCCATACGCTGGATGCCATGGCCAACGGAGGTATCCGCGACCATCTGGGCGGCGGGTTCCACCGCTACTCGACCGACGCGCAGTGGCTCGTGCCGCACTTCGAGATCATGCTTTACGACAACGCGATGCTGGCCTGGTGCTATCTTGAGGCCTACGAGCAGACCGAGGAGCTGCGTTACGCGCGGATTGCGCGGGGCATTCTGGATTTCGTGCTGCGGGAGATGACCTCGCCGCAGGGCGCGTTTTACACCGCGTTTGATGCCGAGGTCGATGCCCGCGAAGGCGGTTCGTATCTGTGGACCGCCGAGCAGGTCCAACAGGCGCTTGAGGATTCCTTCACGCCCGAGCAGATCGCGGAGTTCATGCATGTCTACGGGCTGGACCGCGGGCCGAACTTCGCCGATCCGCATCATGGGGCAGGTCGTGCCGAAAGCAACGTGCTGTATCTGCCGGATGGGGCCCAGCGCGAGAACGATCCAATGATCGTGAAAATGCGGGAGGCGCTGTACCAGGCGCGACGCAAACGCAAACAGCCGCTGCTGGACACCAAGATCATCACGAGCTGGAACGCGCTGATGATCCGGGCGCTGGCGTACGCGGGACAGGTGCTCCAGGAGCAGCATTACCTTGACGCCGCCGAACGCGCCGCGCGGTTCCTGGTCAAGCACCACATGACCGAAGAAGGCGCGCTGTACCGCACGAGCCGCGACGGCCGGCCCAGGCACGAGGCGTTCCTCGACGATTACGCGTTTTTGTGTCAGGCGATGCTGGCGCTGCACGATGCTGGCGGCGACGAGAGCTGGCGCGATCAGGCCCGCGCGCTGGCCAAGGGAATGCAGTATCGCTTCGGCGACGAAGATCGCGGCGGATTCTACTTCACCTCCCGCGACGCCAAAGACCTGATCGTCCGACAGAAGGTTGCGACCGACAGCCCGCTGCCCAGTGGCAACGCGGTCGCGGCGATGGTGGCGCTGGAGCTGGGCGACCGCGACAGCGCCGCCCGAACCTTAAGCGTCTTCGCCCAGCAGTTGCTTCAGCAGGTCGAGGCGATGAGCTCGATGCTGGAGGCGGCGATGCTGTACGTCGATCAGCATGGCGAGCTGACCGTCGAGCCGACAGCCGACGCGCACAGCCGCCGCCCCATGTCGCTGCACGAATTGGCGGAACGCGTTGTCACGGTGGACACGGCCTGGCGCTCGCCGACGGAGCTGGAGCTGCGGCTTCAGATCCTGCCGCCGTTTCACATCAACAGCAACGCGCCGGCGGGGGGGATGATTCCTACGGAGGTGCGTGTTCCCGATGCGCAAATCGAGACGATCGAGTATCCGCCGGGGCAGACCTGGGCCGGGCAGACGAGCATCGTCGTAAGGTTCAAGCAGCCGGCCACACAGGTGATTCATGTCGCGCTGCGGTATCAGGCGTGCGATGAATCCGCCTGTCTGCCGGAGATAACGCGCGTGTTCGATGTCCGGCCAGCGTGAACATTCACGTTCATGTCACGTGCGTCCTGGTCGTGCTACATCCGCAGTCTATCCCAGCTTGGCCAGCTCGGCTTCGGCCTCAGTCAGTTGGGTCCTGGTCTGCTCGACCAGGTGCGGCGGCGCCTTGGCCAGGTAGGCGTGGTTGCTCAGCCGAGCCCGCAGGGCAAGGATCTGCCTGGTCAGTTCATCGCGTCGTTTGGCGATTCGCTGCCTCTCGGCGTCGGGATCGACCAGACCTTCGACATAGATTTCGCACCCGGCGGCCAGGGCGCGGGCGGCGTTGGCGATGGGCGACAGGTCGGCGCGGACATCCCTGAGCATGCAGGTGGCCAGCAGCTCGATCATCTCGCGGGCATCGTGAATCTGCCGCGCCGCTTCGCCGGGCGCCAGGATCGAAACCGTCACGGTCTTTTTCGCGTCCACCTTGTACTGGTTTCGCAGGTTGCGGATCGCGACGATGATCTCCTGAAGCCTGGGGAAGATGTGCTCGGCCGCCTGCGCGAAGTCGCCGACCTGCGGCCAGGCGGCGCGGATGAGCAGCGGGCTGGTGCAGCTCATCAGCCGTCCGGGCAGGCCCCGCTCCGGGTAGGCCTGGTTCAGCCGCTGCCAGATCGTTTCGGTGATGAACGGAATGATCGGGTGCATCAGCCGAAGCGCTCCGTCCAGCACACTGGCCAGGATGTGCGCCGTCAGCGGCGCGCGCGCCGGATCCTTCAGGGCGGGCTTGGAAGCCTCCACATACCAGTCGCAGAAATCACGCCAGAAAAAGTCGTAGCATGCCCGCGCGTACTGGTCGAAGCGATAGTTGGCCAGCGCGTCGTTGGCTTCAGCGACCGTGCGGTTGAACCGCGAGACGATCCAGCGGTCGGCCATGGACCATTTCGTTTCATCAAGGTACGCAGGCGCGGAGTCGTCCGATCTGCGATTCGAAGAAGACTGCTCGGTACTCTCCGTTTGCTCTGTGGCCACTGATTCGATCGACGCCAGCACGAACCTTGCCGCATTCCAGAGCTTGTTGCAGAGGTTGCGGCCAAGGTCGAACTTCTCGCTGGTGTTCTTGCCGTTGGGCAGGCGTTTGACGGGCATGCGCACGTCCTGCGTCTCGGTGGCCATGTGAGTGAGCGTGAATCGCAGGGCATCGGCGCCGTGGGATTCGATGATGTCCACGGGGTCCACGCCGTTGCCCTTGGACTTGGACATCCGCTCGCCCTTGCCATCAAGGATCGTTGGGTTGATGGCGACGTGGTAGAAGGGAATGCCAAGCTGCTTGCCGAGCGCGCGAAGCTCCTGTTGTCCTCTCTCCCGGGAGTCCGGCTGAGAGGCGCTCGACGAAGAAGCCTCACCCCTGCCCTCTCCCGGAGTACCGGGCGAGGGAGAAGAAGTGCCCATGTTGTACATCCCCATCATCACCATCCGCGCCACCCAGAGGGTGATGATGTCCCGTCCGGTCACCAGGACGCTGGTGGGGTACCAGGTCTCCAGCTCCGCCGTTCGCTCCGGCCAGCCCAGCGTGCTGTGCGGCCACAGGGCCGAGCTGAACCACGTGTCCAGAACGTCGGGGTCCTGGACGAAACCGGCCGATTCGATGATCGCCTCAAGCTCCGGGTTCCCCGGTCGAACGCACGCATACTCGTGAGTCGTGCCCGTCCTCTCATCAATTGCTCGTTGGAAGCAAATCTGACCACGGAACTTATTTTTCAGGCGATCGTCGATGTTGATGCGCTCGGGCCATGTCTGGTCATCAGCAAAGCGATCCTCGCGTTTGTTGTGCTCAGGTTGCCAACTGCGACTCCACACCGGAATCCGATGCCCCCACCAAAGCTGGCGTGAGATGGGCCAGTCGCGTTTTTCGCCCAGCCAGCTCAGGTACTGCTGGGCGTGGCGCTCGGGGAAGAACTTGATGATGCCCTCGCGCACGACCTGGAGCGCCGGCTCGGCCAGCGGGGCCATCTTCACGAACCACTGGTCGCTCAAAAACGGCTCGATCGGCGTCTTGCTGCGGTCGGAGTGCCCGACCTGCGTTTCGTAAGGCTCTTCCTTTTCCAGCAGGCCGGCGTGCATGAGGTCCTCGACGACCATCTTTCTGGCCTGCTCCCGCGGCATGCCCCGGTACTTCTCAGGGATCCGCGGATCGTCGTTGATCCGCCCATCGGGCGTGAGAATGTTGATGATGTCGATCCTGCCGTTCTGCCGCTGCCAGCAGGCGTAGTCGTTGGGGTCGTGCGCGGGCGTCACCTTCACGCAGCCGCTGCCGAACTCCATGTTCACCAGAATCGGGTCGGCGATGATCGGGATCTTTCTGCCGGTCAGCGGAAGCTCGACGAACTTGCCGATGGCCCAGTTCCAGCGCGGATCGTCGGGATGGACGGCGACGGCCGTGTCGCCGAGCATCGTCTCCGGACGCGTGGTGGCCACGATCATGTAGCGGGGACGAGACGCAGCGGTGGAATCCGCGGCACTTTCAGTTCGTGTCCTTGTCGGTGCATCTGCTGGTCTGTCGGGCTGATCAACGATCGGATACCTCACGTGCCAAAGGCTCGTCTTGACCGTCTCGTAGTAGATCTCGTCGTCGCTGATCGAGGTTTGAAGGTGCACGTCCCAGTTGACCAGCCGTTTGCCGCGATAGATCAGGCCGTCCCTGAAAAGCTTGAAGAAAGTCTCGCGCACGGCGCGGGCGCACTGCTCGTCCAGCGTGAAGCGCGTGCGGTCCCAGTCGCAACTGCATCCCAGTCGCTTGAGCTGTTCCAGAATCCGCTGGCCGTACTGGTTCTTCCACTGCCAGATGCGCTGGACCAGCGCTTCTCGGCCGATGTCGTGGCGGGTCTTGTTTTCCCTTTCCTTCAGCTCCTTTTCGACCACGGCCTGGGTGGCGATTCCGGCGTGGTCGATGCCGGGGATCCAGACCGTATTGAAGCCGCGCATGCGGTGCACGCGGATGAGGATGTCCTGCAAGGTGTTGTTGATCGCGTGCCCCAGGTGCAGGGCGCCGGTGACGTTGGGGGGAGGAATCACGATGCAGTACGGCTGGCCGGGGTCGGTCGGTTCGGCATGGAACGACCGCTCGCTGAGCCACAGCTCGTACGTGGCGGGTTCGACGGATGCCGGGTCGTAGGTTTTGGGCAGTTCGGTGCTCATGGCAGACCAGATTTCAGGCTACACGGTTTGCCGGACAGATGGAACAGATCGCGGGGTCCGCGGCGAGTACGAGGACCGGCCATCCGGCCAAGCCTAGGGCATGACGACAGCCCCGCGGCAGGTGGTGCATTGGATCGGTTTACAGCACATGGGTAGCATGGACAAAAGGTAGTCGGTTTGCCGGGCGGATCAAGCCTGCGGCGGTCCGCTGAACCCTGACATCGTCCAAACTTTAGTCCTCCGGGACAATTTTTTCGCGAATTCTGCAAGTCGATAACCGGCAGTGCCGATGAACAAAGCAGAAGGGGGACCGCGGGTATTATCGGACGCGCGTCGGGTGGTAGGAATCAGTCGGGTTCTCAGGCGGACAGAAACGTGAAAAAGCCGCACCGCAAAGTTGTCGTCTTCGCAACGCTCATATCGGTTCTGACGTTGACCAGCGCCCTGCTGTTGGCCCTGGCGCCGGCGCCGCTGACGCCGGATGCTTCCTCAAGCCTCTTTGCCGTTGATCAGCCCGAGTCCCTGGACGTGATCTTCCAGACCCAGGTGGCGCCCCGTGGCGGACGATGGAAGTACATCTACATCCACCAGAGCCGCACCGCCTCGGGCAACGCCATGAGCCTCAGCCGCGGCAGCGCGGGGCTGGGCGATCATTTCGTCATCGGCAATGGCGAGGGCGCCATCGATGGGGAGATCCAGATCGGCCAGCGGTGGAACCAGCAGCTTCCTGCGCATCCGCCGGCTGGGGCGACGGGGATCGATCCGGCGTGCATCAGCATCTGCCTGATCGGGGACTTTGATCATGCCATGCCCACGTCCACGCAAATCCGCCGGCTGGCACAGCTCGTCAACGCGCTTCAGAGCCGCTTCGACATTCCAGCGGGGAAAGTGCTGATGATGCACGATTCCGGCGGCGCGACGGGGGTTGGAAAATACTTCCCGACCACCGCGTTCCGTGAGCAACTGCTGCCTTGATTGCGGATTGGGGATCGGTCGGCCAATCCGCAATCCCGAATCCCAAAGCCGCAATCCCGTGCTCCCCATTCTCTCCCTTGCATAAGCTGTGCGTTTGTTCTAACCTACTTTGGTGGTAAATCCGTAGGGTGAGTCGTATCATTCGGCGGTTGCGGTTCATCGATATCTTCATCGACCGCCCTGTGGTTGTCCCCGCCCGATTCCCACCGTTCGGGTGAGCGTGATGCAGACTTACCCGGCCGGGGTGGAACAAGTTGCATGGCTCAGAAACTCCTCCACTATGATGTTCTGGAGCGCCTGGGGGAGGGTGCGCGAAGTACGATCTACCTCGTGCAAGACCCCGAAACCCGCCAGGTTTACGCGCTTAAGCACGTCGTCCGCGCTGAACCCAAGGACATCCGCTACATCGAGCAGATGGAGACCGAGTACGAGATCAGCCGGCAGTTCACCCACCCCAACCTCCGCCGCGCCTACGACCTGAAAATCGTCAAAACGCTGCTGCTGAAGGTGAGCGAGGCGTTCATGGTAATGGAGTACGTGGACGGCAAGCCGCTGGATGTCCGTCCGCCCACCGATCTCATGGACATCATCGACACGTTCATCCAGGTCGCCGAGGGGATGCGGGCCATGCACCAGATGGGCTACGCCCACTGCGACATGAAGCCCAACAACGTCCTGCGCAACGATAAGGGGAAGGTCAAGATCATCGACTTCGGACAGAGCTGCAAGATCGGCACGGTCAAGGAACGCATCCAGGGCACGCCGGACTTCATCGCCCCCGAGCAGGTGGCCCGGCGGCCGATCAGTGTACAGACGGACGTGTTCAACCTCGGGGCCACACTGTACTGGAACCTGACCGGCAAACACATTCCCACGCTTTACACGGTCAACAAGAAGGGGGAGAACAGCTTCCTGCTGGACACGCGGATCGACACACCGGCGGATCTGAACCCCAAGGTTCCCCCGGTGCTTTCAAACCTGGTGATGGACTGCATCGCCACCAGCCCGCGCAAGCGTCCGCCGGACATGGACGCGGTCATTCAGCGGCTGGAGCTGGGCAAGCACATCCTCAGCAAGCAGATGCCTGCCGCCGGCGGCACCGCACAACTGAATGTCTGACTGAGTTCTGTCCGCGCCGTCCCACGTCAACTCGGCACGGGCACCGACATTTCCGCCAACCTGTCCGACGTCTGCAAACTTCGGTGAGCGTTTTGGCCGAATCAGCGGTGCAGCGCCCGCTGGCACCGGCTTTGCCCCGTCAAAGGCACGTGCACTAACAAAGGAGAACCCATATGGCACGCTGGCTCGTGTTACTTCTGCTGGGTGTGTTCACGACGGGCGCGATGGTCGGCTGCGAGATCGACGCCGACGCCGATGATGACGGCGGCAAGCTCGAAGTGGATGTGGACGATTGACATCGCCCGTCCAGTGAAAATCCCAAGCCGCCGCGGAAGGGTCTGCTATCGCGGGCCGGTATTTTAAGTCTCGCCATGTTGCATCGGCGATATCACAAAGTTCCGGTCCGCTAAAGCAGGCCCTTCTCTTTTTTTCGTTCATGTCAGATGACGATCACCCCCCGCGCGTCTTCGCCTTGCAGCAACTGCTCATACGCCTGATTGATCTGCTCCAGTGAATAACGTCGCGAGACCAGCGAGTCGAGCTTGAGCCTCCCGGCCGTGTACAGCTCCAGCAGCATCGGGAAATCGCGATGCGCGTTGACGCTGCCGTAGTAGCTGCCTTTGATGGTCTTTTCCTCACGGACGATCCGTGCACCGGGCAGGTTGGTTGCTGAACCCATCGGCGAAAGTCCTGCCAGCGTCACGGTTCCCCCGGGGCGCGCCAGCTCCAGCGCCAGTTCCTGAAGCGCCGGGACACCGACGGCCTCGAAGCCGTGATCGGCGCCGCGGGAGCCTGTCATCGCCCGCACCTGCGCGATCAACTCACCGGGCGCGCCCGACACAAGAGCATGCGTCGCGCCCAGTTGCCGGGCGATCGCGAGCCGCCCGGGCTTCAAATCGATCGCAATGATCGGCCAGGCGCCGCACAACGCCGCGCCCTGGATGCAGCTTAATCCCACGCCGCCGCAGCCGATCACTGCGGCGGACTCTCCCGGGCGTATGCCGGCCGTGAACATCGCCGCCCCCACACCCGTCGCGACAGCGCAACCCACCAGCGCCGCGACCTCGAACGGCACATCCTTGCGCACCTTCACACAGCTTTGCCGCGGCACCACCGTTCGCTCCGCAAAGCTTGCCAGACCGCAGTAGCTGTAGACCGGCCGGCCGTCCAGCCACAACCGCGTCGTGCCGTCGAGCATCGTGCCGGCCCAGATCGGGGCGGTGTACGTGTCGCACAGGTTTGGCCGACCGCGCAGGCAGTAGAAGCAGTGCCCACAGCTCGGTGCCCAGTTCAGCACGACGTGATCCCCGACGCCAAGATCGTCAACGCCCGCGCCGATCGCTTCGACTACGCCGGCGCCTTCGTGTCCGGCCACTACCGGCATGGGATGTCTGGTGGCCCCCGTGACCAGATGCCAGTCGCTGTGGCAAACGCCCACCGCGCGCACCTTCACCAGCACTTCGCCAGCGCGCGGCTCCTGAAGCGACAGCTCATCGATCACGAAAGGCCTGTTCGGCCCCAGCAGCACCGCCGCCTTGATCTTCACCATGCCGTTTTCTTATCGTTAGCAGAACCCGGAGGCAAAGTGGGCATGAAGTGGTGGCGGTTGACGATTGGCTCGAACCGGTGGCGCGCACTCGCTGTCGCCGCACTGCTGCTGTACGCTCAACTGGACGCCTCACTGCTTGTCAGGGCTTTCGCCGCGGATGGCCAAAGCCCTCTGTTGATTCACCTGCCCGGCATCGGCGGGCACATGCGCATCGATGACCAGATGACAGGCGGGCTGAAGCTCGGCGGGCTGGATGCCGAGATCCGGATCTACGACTGGACCAACGGCAACCCCGGCATGCCCGCGCTGGGCAACTACCAGGGCAATCAGCGCGAGGCGGAAAAGGTGGCGCAAATGATCGTCGATGCCCGCCGGGCCAGTCCGTCGCGACGAATTATCCTCACAGGTCATAGCGGCGGAACGGGCATCGCCGTCTGGGCGCTGGAAAAGCTCCCGGATGACGTGCAGATCGACACTCTGCTCATGATCGCGCCGGCCCTGTCGCCACAGTATGACCTTACCGCCGCGCTGCGGCATGTCAGGGGAAATGCCTACGTCTTCACAAGCGTTGCCGACCAGATCCTGGGCTGGGGCACACGCAGTTTCGGCACGATCGATCGGGTCAAGACCGATGCGGCGGGCAGGGTCGGGTTCACCACGCCCGACACCGCCGATCCGCAGCAATACGCCAAGCTCAAACAATTCGCCTACGATCGCGCCTGGACGCGCTACAACAACGCCGGCGACCACATCGGCGCCATGATGCGACCATTCGCCCGCTCGATCCTGGCGCCTCTGCTGCTCAACGGCGAGCTGCCCCAGTCGC
This sequence comes from Fontivita pretiosa, assembly GCF_050410795.1. GTDB lineage: Bacteria > Planctomycetota > Phycisphaerae > Tepidisphaerales > Tepidisphaeraceae > Fontivita > Fontivita pretiosa. Next base: position 3,998,189 of record NZ_CP191258.1, read on the forward strand.
CGGCGACTCGCCCGGCCACCACCCGCTCGTCCGGCAAGGCTTGACCCATGATGGTGCAACGATGAACCGCACGCAGCAGCCACGAACAGACCATTGGACGACCGGACGGATCGTGCTGGCGTATGCGGCGATGACGCTGTTGGCCCTGGCGTCGGTGTGGATCGTGGATCGCAAGGTTCATCTTCTGCCGGCGCGCGACAGCCAGAATCCGGCCAGCCCCACCAGCAGATGACTCAGCGATGAGGGGAGGATGTTTGCGGGCAGCTCGTAAGGCACATCCTGTCCCAGACTCAGCAACGTGCCATAGGCCACCGGTCGCTGCGTCCACAGGCCAAGATTCAGCATGACGCGATTTGTCGCGAACAGCGGATGGGGGCTGACCAGCGCCGCGACGACATCGGCGGCCGCGGCGCCTCGCAGATGAGCGGCGGTCCAGATCGGCCAGGTCAGCCAGGCCAATGCCACCAGCACGACGATTCCCGCCGCCAGTGGCGCCGGGATGAATCGGCGGATCAGGCTCAGCCCTCCTGCCAGCGCTGCGCACCACGAGATCATCAGCACGTACCATTGCAGCCACTGGACGAACGTCATGCCCGGGTGCAACACCGCCAGCAGCACGACAATCGCGATTCCGTCATTGGCGCCGGCGGCCACGAGCAGCCGATCCAGCAGCCTGGTTTCCGCGGCGCACATCGGCGGCACGATGATCGCCGCGAAGACGAACCCAGCCAGCGGCAGTCCCAGCGAGACTCCTGCCGCCTGAAAACTCAACGCGGCGGCGCCGATTCCCAGCAGCATCGCAACCCAGGCGGTCCAGGGGATGCCCAATGATTCCGGGTAGTTTCGATTCATCCTCACCGCCGGGATTGTCTCCAGAGCGATGCGCCGATGCCACGCCGAAAAAGACTCCCGACCGGCTCAGTCTCGACCCTCATAATTGGCGTAGATCATGATGTCGTGCGTCAGGGTCCGCAAGAGCATCTCCTGCCGGCGACGGCGGCGTTGCACGGAACGCAGGGCATCGCCAAAGTTCCGCTTCATCATGCTGTTGACCGTCTCGCTCTGCGCTCGCTGGCCGTAGGTTCGCCGGTCCGCCTTGCGGGCAAACCGCTGCTTCATCAGCCGGCGATATCGACCGCCGGGCGGCTTGCTCGACGGCCGCCCGATGCCCGTGGGAATCACCGAGCGCACACCCATGTCCAGGCGGGCGCTGCGGTGGTTGGCCTCTGAGTCGTATCCAGCGTCGGCGACGACGACGTTCACATTGGCCCGCCGCCACGCATGGTACAACAGCGGCGCGAAGTCCGGCGCATCGGACCCGCAGCCGATATGAACCCGCGCCGCCAGGATGAGGTGACAGGCCGAGGCCACCGCCAGGGCCAGCTTCGGCATCTGCCGGGCCCGGCGCGAGCGTGAGCGATTGACCTCGTCTGCATCGGTTTTTTTCGGTGTATTTGCCGCCATCGCGCAGGAGCATCTTGCGGCAGACGCGGTCGTAATGGCGTGAGCGGTGACGCGCCTCGTAGCAGGTGCTGTCGAGGGTCAGCGGCTTGCTCGAGTCGAGCTTACGCAGCAGTTTGGCCTTGGCGGCAAGCTGGGCCAGCAGGTCGAGCATGCGGTTGACGCGCCGGGTCTTGAGAAGCGTGCCGAAGGCCCGCCAGAGGGTGTTGTGATCCGGGGCGCGGGACATGCCGAGGTCGGCCAGCCACTGCGGCGAGTCGCGCAGCAGTTGCTCGGCCCTGCGATAGCTGAGCTTGAGCTGCTCGCGCAGAACGAGGCAGGCGAAGAGTTGCGGGAGCGTGAAGTCGTGGCGGCTGCAGTCGCAGGAGTAGGCCGGCCAGACGCGGAGGGCCAGTTCATGGGCCTGCCGCAGGACCTTCCATGGTGATCGAGATGTTTCCATCCCGCAGCTTGTACCCACTGCATCGGCGTGGCGCTACCGAACATGCGCCGAACTTGGAGAGGGTCGAGACTGAGCCACTCCCGACCCCTTAAAATAAGGGGTCGGGAGTCTTTTCCGATGCCCGGACAAAAGACAGGGTCCAGGCGCCAAACCTGGACCCTGCCGGGTTGCCTTCCCTCCTTACGCTTGCCCGGCTCGCGCCATCCAATGGCACGATCACACCGAGCGTTGGGAGAGGCATCTCTTCGTCATATGCTCAATGAAACTACCCCCTTCGCCCGGGCCGTTGCCGCGAGCTGCTTGCCTGGCGATCCTCATCCGCCAGCAGCACCCCGTGGAAACACCGGCTCGAGCACCAGGTACGGCGTGGCGGGCTCCTGCCCCGGAGGAACGTACTCGGGCATCCGCTGGCCGCGGATCGGCAGGCTCTTGATGTACCCGTACACCGCGCGCAGGTCCGCGTCGCTCATCGCATGCAGGCTCGACCAGGGCATCGGCGGACGCGTGTTGCGGGCGCGCACCACCTGCACGAAGGTGTCTTCGTCAAAGTCCTTCACAAACAGCCGCAGGTTCGACGCGTACGTTGTTCCCCACGGGCCGCGCCAGCCAACCGGCACCCCCGTCAGCCACAATTCCTCGGGCACCTTGCTACCGGACTCCATGTAGCCGGGGGTGTGACAATCGTTGCATCCGGCAGTCATGATGATGTATCGCCCGGCGTTAACCGGGGAACTGGAGACGACGCGTTCAACCGGTCCGGCCTGCGGCGTTGGCCAGGCTGCCGCCGCGTTGCTCTGGTCAGAAGCTGCTGTGTCCCGTGCGCCGGGCACGCCTTGTCCGCCCCGCGGTTCCGACCACAGCGCCGCCGTACCTGCCGCCAACGCCAGCGCCGTCACCGCCGCCACGATCAGGTACGGGCGCGATTTGGCCACGGGCTGTTCCTGCCGCTGGCGGGCCTGCTCCCACGCTGGCTCGACGTTGGCCACCGCCTCGACTCGACCACACCGACGATTCTCCATTCCCTGACTCCTTCGTATGAGACGCAGAATTATCCGGCTGAGAAACGAATCGACCATTGCCCTGAACAGGTCGGCGATACGCGGCTATGATCAGACCAAGGAGCACGATTCATCATGGCTTCAACGGTTTCATCTGAGATGTATCCGGCGGCGTCGCGCGAGCTGGGCGAGCAACGCAAGCGGCTGGCCCCCGCGCAGGCCGAGGCGTTCAAGGCGTTTTCCCAGGCCGTCTTCGCCGACGGCGCATTGCCGGCGCAGATCAAACAACTCATCGCTGTCGCCGTGGCACATGTCACGCAATGTCCCTACTGCATTCGCGCTCACACCCGCGCGGCGATGGCGCAGGGCGCCACCGCCGAGCAGATCATGGAAGCGATCTGGGTCGCCGCGGAGATGCGCGCCGGCGGCGCGTATGCTCACGCGCTGCTGGCGATCGACACGATGGCCCGGAAGGGCCAGCAACAGGCTCCTGTCACGCCGCCGCCTTCTGCTCAGACCTGAGAATGCCTGGCCGCCGTGGCGACGTGCGGTATCCTGCTGTCCAACGTGTCGGCTGTGCCCCCCATCCTCGTGATTCTCGGTCCGACCGCATCGGGCAAGACCGCGCTGGCGTTGGCGCTGGCGGAGCGCGTCGGCGCGGAGATCCTCAGTGTTGATTCCATGACCGTGTACCGGGGCATGGACATCGGCACCGCCAAGCCCACGCCCCAACAGCGTGAGCGGATCCGGCACCACCTCATCGACGTGGTGGACCCGAACCAGACGTTCACGGTGGCGCGTTTTGTGGAGCTGGCCGACGAGGTGATCGCCGACGCCGCCCGTCGAGGCGTGCCTCTGATCGCCACCGGCGGCACACCGCTTTATTACAAGGCGCTGTTCGAGGGGCTGTTTGAGGGTCCGGGCGCCGATCCGCAGATTCGCCAGTGGCTCAACCAGCAGCCCACGCAACTGCTGCATGCCCGGCTGAGCCAGGTCGATCCCGCCGCCGCGGCCAGAATTCACATCAACGATCGCAAACGCCTCGTCCGCGCGCTGGAAGTCTTCGAGTTGACCGGCAAGCCGATCTCCTCGTTTCAGACGGCCTGGGCCAGTGGCACGCCTCGCCACCAGGCGGTGTGGTTCGGCCTGGAGTGGGACCGCGAAGCACTGAATCGTCGCATCAACGCCCGGGTCAGACAGATGATCCAGCAGGGCTGGCTGGAGGAGACACGGGCGTTGATTGAACGTTACGGATCTCTTTCAAAGACCGCGTCGGAAGCAACCGGCTATCGCGAGCTGATCGAGCACCTTCAGGGCAAAATCTCCCTGGAGGAGGCGGTCGAGCGGATCAAGATCGCCACCCGACAGCTCGCCCGCAGGCAGATGAAATGGTTCCGGCGGTTTCGGGACGTGCAGTGGCTGAGCGGCGATGCGCCGCTGGAACAGCTCATGGATCAGGTGTTGTCGCGGATTGATGCTCATCGTTCTTCATCAGTTCCCTGAGCAGAACGGTGGCGAACGAGCCCGCGGGCAGTGTGAAGGCCACCGTGATGTACGGGCCAGATTCATCCACCCCGGCTTCCAGTTTCGTGTCAGTGGGTTTGACTCGCAGCGGTCGGCGGGCGCCTTTGGCCTGAACCATGCCCTGCTGCCTGAAGTGTCCGGGGGTCAGGCCATGCGACTTGAGCACCTGCTGCTCGATCTGCAGTGGCTGGCCCTGTGGCATGGTCATGCGATACCCGACGATCGGCCCGGTGGGGCTGATCTGGAAGGCGTCGGCGCGGGGTTGCTCGGCGGCGGCGTTTTCGACGAGAAAGCACGCGCCGTTGTCGTGCTTGTAGGCAAGATCTCCATCCATCAGTCTGTCGATGGAGTCGATCCGCTGCGCCAGCACGTCGTTGAAGATCCGTGACTGTAGCGCCGAGACCCACAGCCGCCGAAGACGCTGATCGATCGCGCGCACCGCCGCCCCGGGCTTGCCCGTCTTCATCAGCCGCGCCAGGATCCGCCGCTCCATGCCGCTGCGCCGCGGCCAGTGCTTCATCGATTGCTCATAGTTTCCCTCGTCGAACAGCTTTCGCGCCATCAGGGTCTGGGGGTCATCCAGATCCGGATTGGGCGAGCCGAGCAGATGGTGCAGCAGTTCTTCCGGCCGCCCGCGGATCAGCGCGGCGCCGAGGATGTCGTTATCGCCGCGCCGGCCGAAACGCTGCTCGCCGAAAAAGTTGGGCATGCCACGTTTTTCCAGGATGTCCAGAACGGGCCGCAGCTTGACCACATCGGTCGGATTCACGTCGCGAATCTTGACGGCGAATCGATTGCCCGCCAGGTGGCCCAGCCTGAGCTTGTTGCCATGCCTCGCGGCCCACAAAACGGTGATGTCCGGGATCTGCAATGCCATCACCTGCTCAGGGGTGACGCCCAGGATCGAGAGAACCTGCCGGCTGATGGCCTGGGCGTCCTTCAGTCCCGCATAGCCGATGTCGCGAGTGGGGATGTGCAGCGCCTCGGCGATGCGGTTGATGGCCTCGAAGGTGCTGATGCCGACTTTCTGGATTTCGCAGTAGACGTGCTCGCCCTGTCCGCTGGGCTCGTAAAGCGGTATCTCCTGAACGAAAAAGTCCTGTGGGCGTCGCTTGATCGCGCCGCCGATGCCGGGAAAATCGCGCGTGAAGTACGGAAGAGACATGCCGGGATTTTAAGCCCGAGCTACGACGGTACGAAGCGACGATGAACGCGCGATTGCTCTGAGCATCCGGCTCAGCGACACAGCCCGTACCGCACCAGCGCCGCGTGCACCCCATGGTCGTCGTTGCTGGGCGCGATCCAGTGGGCGTTTTGCTTGACGATCGGATGGGCGTTGTCCATCGCCACGGCGATGCCCGCGTACTGGAGCATCCCCACGTCGTTGGGCGCATCGCCAATCGCCATGATCTGATCGCGTCCGACCTGATAGAACTCGGCGACCATCGCCAGTGCCGCGGCCTTGCTCACGCGCCTGTCCATGATCTGGAGCAGGTGCTCGTCGGCATGAAGGATGCTCACCTGGTTGCCGAATCGATCCAGCAGCAGCGGTTCCAGCCTTGCCAGCATCGGCGGCGGGCCAAGCAGCATCAGTTTGGTGATCTCGTTCTGGCAGAAGCGCTGGTAGGGTTCGACGACATCCGGGGCGAAGAGCCGGCCGGTCTCGGTGGTGTAGGCCGGGTCATCAGCGCGGTCGGTAAACCACCGATCCATCGCTTCGCAGGAGACCAGCACTTCCTCGAACATGTCGCGCGCTGTCTGGATGATCTGCCGCACCAGCGCGCCGCTCATTGGCTGATGAAACACCGGCTGACGCCCCGGCTCGTCCCAGATCAACGCCCCGTTGTAGTTGATCGTCCAGGTATCCAGCGCCAGCAGTTGATAGATGGGCCTGACGCTTCTCGGCGGGCGAGCCGAAGCGATCACCACCCGCACGTCCGGTTGCAGGCAGCGCAGCGCGTTGAGCGTCTGTTCGCTGACGCGCTTGCTGCTGGTCAACAGCGTGCCATCAAGGTCGATGGCCACCAGCTTGATCGGGCCGGCAGATGGCATGCCTCGTCTGCGATTTCCTGTGGTTCCGGTCCAACGCCTGTCCGAGGGCCGGGAAATCTCCATATGTGCCTGCCTTTTGGCATCCGTGCCGATGAGCGTTATCGTACATCTTCGATGGGAACGCAACCGCCGCCGACCGATGCTTCCACGGCCCAGGTCCTGTCCAGCGAAGCGCCGCCGCGTTATGGGCGCCCGCGGTTGCCCCGCATCCAGGAGCTGGGGCTGATCGTCGTCGTGCTGGTTCTGGGCACGGCTCTGTCGGTTTACGGCTCGTACGACGCCCGCGGCGGCACCAACACTTTCCTGAACCTGGACAACCTCGTCGGGCAGATCGCCACCTACATGGCCGTGTACGCGATCATGTCGGTCGGCGTGACATGCGTGATCATCGCCGGGGGGATCGACATCTCGGTGGGGGCGATTTATGCGTTGTCGGCGCTGGCGTGCGCGGGCGTGCTCCAGAACCTGCCTCCAGATGCGTCGGCGTGGATCGTGTTGCCTGTGGCGCTGTTCGTCGGGCCGGGGGTGGGACTGCTGTGCGGGCTGCTGAACGGCCTGCTCGTCACTCTGCTGCGGCTGCACCCGTTCATCGTCACGCTGGGCACGCTGAGCATCTACCGCGGCGTCGGCAACGTCGCCACCACGATCAAGACCCTTCCCTCTCAGGGCAAATCGATCCCCGACGCATTCACCACCGACTTCATGCAGCGCTACTTTTTCGAGACCGCGCCGGGCGAGGGGGGGGTGCAGCTCATGCCGCTGATCGTGATGCTGCTGGTCGGCCTGGCCGGATGGTTCTACCTGAAGCTGACGGTCGCGGGGCGCGAGAGCTACGCGGTGGGCGGCAACGAGGAGGCGGCGCGATTCAGCGGCATCCGCGTGAACCTCGTGAAGCTGCGGGTGTATGCGATCAGCGGGCTGAGCGCCGGCATCGCCGGCATCGTCTCGCTCGGCTGGTTCTCCACCACCTCAACCAACACCGGCAGCGGCTACGAGCTGTACGTGATCGCGGCGGCGGTGGTGGGCGGGGCGAGCTTGACCGGCGGACGGGGCACGGCGCTGGGCGCGATCCTGGGCGCTCTGGTCATCCGAATGATCGAAAACGGCATCTTCAAGTTGCACTTGAACCAGGAGTACAGCCAGATCATCGTCGGCTCGGCGATCATCATCGCCGTCACGATCGATCGGGTCAGCGAGTATGTGCGCGCCCGGCACCTGGCCGGCGCGCATAGGGCTTTCCAACGCGCTGTCAGAAAGGAAGAGCAGCACGCATGTTGATCCGAAGACTGCTGATTGCTTTTGCGGGGATCGCGCTGAGCGTTGTCGGGCTTGGGGTGTTGCCACATGCCCAGGCTCAGGCGCCCAGAAAGATCGTCATCGGTATGGTCGCCAAGAGCCAGTCCAACGCCGTGTTCCAGGCGGCCTACACGGGCGCACTGGCGGCGGCGAAGGAGCTGGGGCCCAAATATGGGGCGGAGGTGTCGATCGACTGGCAGACCCCGCCGGATGAGGACGCCCAGCGCCAGGCGCAGGCGATCGAGGCGCTGACGGGCGCGGGGGTGGCGGGCATCGCGGTCTCCTGTTCCGAGGCGCGCACGGTTACGCCGGCCATTGACAAGGCCGTGCGACGCGGCATCCCGGTCATCTGTTTCGACTCGGACGCGCCGCAGAGCCGGCGATTCGCCTACTACGGAACCGACGACCAGCAGTGTGGGCAGCGCGTCATGGCCGAACTGGCCAAGGCGATGGGCCAGAAGGGCACGATTGCGATCCTGGCGGGCAACCAGAGCGCGCCCAACCTCCAGGCGCGCGTCAAGGGCGTGAAGGACGAGCTGGCCAAGTATCCGAACATGAAGCTGCTGGAAGCGGGCGGCGGAGTGTTCTATCACCAGGAGACGCCCGAGCGCGCCGCCGAGGCGCTCCAGGCGGCTCAGAATGCCAACCCGCAGATCGAAGGCTGGGCGCTGGTCGGCGGCTGGCCGCTGTTCACCGCCAACGCCCTGCCCTGGCCGCCGGGCAAAATCAAAGTGGTCTCCGTCGACGCCTTGCCGGCGCAGCTTGCGTATCTGAGAAGCGGCCACGTCGAGGTGCTTCTGGCGCAGGACTGCTACGGGTGGGGTTACCGCTCGGTGGAGATTCTTCTGGAGAAGATCGTGAACAAGAAGGACCCGCCGACGCAGCGGGTGATCGACCCCCTGACGGAAGTGCGCAAGGAAAACGCCGACGAGTTCGCCAAAAAGTGGGACAGGTGGTTGCAGCGATGACGCATCGCGTTGTGCGTTTTCGCCCCCGGGGGCGCACGTTGCACGGCCGCGACGACCGTGACACCACGGGTGAACATGCCCGAAGCCCATGTTGAATTCCGCCTGATCAGCAAGCGTTTCGCCGGCGTGACGGCGCTGGAAAACGTGTCGCTGGCGATTGCGCGCGGTGAATGTCACGGATTGATGGGCGAAAACGGCGCCGGCAAATCGACGCTGGGCAAGATCCTGGCCGGGATTCACAGGCCCGACGCGGGCAGGATTCTGATCGACGGTCGCGAGGCGTCGATCAACAGCCCGACTGACGCGCTGCGCCACGGGATCGGCATGGTGCATCAGGAGCTGGCGTTCTGCCCGGACCTGAGCGTCGCGGAAAACCTGTGCATGGGGCAGTACCCGCGACGCCTGGGCATACTGGTCGATCGTCCACGGATGCATCGCCGTGCCGAGCGACTGCTCGGGCAGATCGGCGTGTCGCTGGACGTGACTCAGCCGATGCGGGCGCTGTCCACGGCGCAGGAGCAGCTCGTGCAGATCGCGTCGGCGATTGGAACCGACGCGCGGATTCTGATCTTTGACGAGCCGACCAGCTCGCTGTCGGAGCCGGAAGCGCAGCGGCTGTTCGAGCTGATCCAGCGGCTCAAATCGCGCGGGGTGACGATGATCTACATCTCGCACCGCATGCCCGAGCTGTTTCGCCTGTGCGATCGAATCAGCGTGCTGCGCGACGGGCGATACGTCGGCACGCTGCCGCGCGACCAGGCCAGCCCCGACACCATCGTGCGGATGATGATCGGACGATCGATCGAGGAGTATTTTCCGCAGCATCTGTCGGACAAACCGGGGCCGACGCTGCTGAGCGTGCGCGGGCTGAGATCGCCGGGCCTGTTCGAAGACGTGTCGTTTGAGATTCGATCCGGCGAGATTGTCGGCTTCGCCGGGCTGGTCGGCGCCGGACGCAGCGAAGTGGCCAGGGCGATCTTCGGGCTGGATCCAAACGCGCGCGGGCAGATCGAGCTGGAAGGTCGGCCGCTGCGGCTGGGGCGTGTGCGGCAGGCGATGCGCCGCGGGATCGGTCTGCTACCGGAGGATCGCAAACGCCAGGGACTGGTGCTTGCGATGAGTGGCCGGGCGAACCTGTCGCTGGCGATGCTCGACCGCCTCTCGCGTCTGGGGCTGCTGGCGCAGCGACAGGAACGCGCCGTCGCCCAGACATACTTTCAGCGGCTGGCGATCCGCGCCCCGTCGATCGAGACTCCGGTCCAGGCGCTCAGCGGCGGCAACCAGCAAAAGGTGGCGATCGGCAAATGGCTGGCGCGCGGGGCCAGGCTGTTGATCCTGGATGAGCCAACGCGAGGCGTGGATGTGGGCGCCAAGGCGGCGATCCATCGGCTCATTGACGAGCTGGCGCGACAGGGCGCGGGGATCATGCTGGTCTCCTCGGAACTGCCGGAGGTGCTGAATCTCTCCACGCGGATTCTGGTGATGCGACAGGGTCGCATTGTGGGGGAGCTGACACGCGATCAGGCCGACCAGGAAACGGTCCTGCGGCTGATGGCGGGCGTGGAACGGTCTGGCGCGGATCGAGATTCGCTGGTGGCCTGAGCCGGCGGGTCGATCGGCGATCACATCTCGGCCGATGATCCGCGGCCTGTACACGTGGTTCGGGTTGTGCTGAGAATCCTGTCGCGTTGACACCCTTGGCCGGCTCTCGTAATTTGCCGATCCATGCGACCAGGCAGCATGGCCGGCCCGTCGTCAATGCCGAGGTTCTTGCAGCGTTTGAGTGTGCCGCGGGCCGTGCCGGCGGGCATTGTTGCCGCGCTGCTGGTGCTGATCAGCGGCTGCCAGATGCAGTTGCCTTACCCTCGCGATGCCACCGACGCGGCATTGTTCGGGCCAGTCGCCATGCGGATCCATCCGATTTTTACACAGATCAAGGACTGGACCGGCGACGACCGGCCTGACGGCATCGAGGCGCTGATCGAGCTACAGGACCAGTTCGGCGATCCGACGAAGGCTTCGGGCCGCGTGATTTTCGAGCTGTACGAATACCGTCCGTACGATCCGGACATCCGGGGGCGGCGGTTGGTCAACCCGTGGATCGGGGACCTGAGCACGCTGGAGTCGCAGCGGCAGCGATGGAACCGCACCAGCCGCACCTACGGCTTCCAGCTCGCATATGATGGGATTCGACCGGATCGTCCGTACGTGTTGACCGCGACCTTCGAGCTGAACGCCGGGGGGCGGTTCTTCGACCGGATCATCCTTGAACCCACGCAACCCAAGGCAAAGGAGCCGCGAGGTGTTCAGCCAGAGCAGCCAGAACCAACCGGGCGAGCAGAGCAGCCACTCGCCCCCGCCACCACAACAACCGGGCCATCCGCACCATGAGCCGCTGTTGAAACTGGATCCGGTGCCGGCGTTGCTGAGCCGGGCGCGGGCGGAGTTGTCGGGGGAGTTTGATTTTTCCAGGCCGATGCGGGTGAGCCGCGCGCCGGGGCGGCTGGATGTGATGGGGGGAATCGCCGACTACACCGGCTCGCTGGTCTGCGAGGCCACACTCGATCGTGCCGCCGCCGTGCTGCTTCAGCCGCGCGCCGACCGGCAGATTCAGGTCTTCTCGTTCAACCTTCTTGATGAGCATCAGCCGTTCACGTTCCGCATGCCGCTGGAGCGCATGGCCGAGTGCGACGCCGAAACGCTGCATCGCGAGTTTGCCGAGCCCGGCCGCAAGTGGGCCGGCTACATCGCCGGCTGTTTGTTCCTGCTTCATGAGCAGGGACTGATCGATCTGCGCAACGCCGCGATCACGGGGCTGAACCTGGCGCTGTACAGCACGGTTCCCCTGGGGGCTGGCATCAGCTCGTCGGCGGCCATCGAGGTCGCGACCATGATGAACCTGGTCGATCACTTCGACGTTCGCTCAAAGCTGGATCCGATGAAGCTGTCGGCGATGTGCCAGTCGGTGGAGAACCGCATCGTCGGCGCACCGTGCGGCATCATGGATCAGGTGACCAGTTGTTATGGTGAAGCGGGGGCGTACCTGCGGCTGGTCTGCCAACCGCACGAGCTTCAGCCGCCGCTGTTTCTGCCACGCGGTTTCCGCACGATCGGGATCAACAGCAATGTCAAGCACAGCGTGGGCGGGGGGATGTACGTGCGGACACGTTGCGCGGCGTTCATGGGTCATGCGATCATCCTGGCCAAAATGCGCGAGATGGGCCGGGCCTCGGGACGCGAGCTGCTGGAAGACCCGATGCGCGGCTACCTGGCGAATCTCAACCCGGACGACTACAAGAACTTCTTCCGCCCGTACCTGCCGCGGAGAATGAAAGGCAGCGAGTTTCTCCAGCAGTATGGCCAGACGATCGACCGGGCGACGCGAGTTGAGCCGGACGTGGAATACCACGTTCAGCAGGCGACGGACCATCACGTGATGGAGGCCAGACGCGTGCGGCAGTTCTGCGAGTTCGTCGAGCACGCCGCCCGACTGGATCCGGACGATCGGCAGCGTTACGTGCTGATGGATAAGGCCGGTCACCTGATGTACGCGTCGCACCGGTCGTATACGGAAGATGCGCTGCTGGGCGCGCCCGAGTGCGATCTGCTGGTGGATTTGGTGCGTTCCAACGAGCGGGCCGGGCTGTATGGGGCGAAGATCACCGGCGGCGGCAGCGGAGGCACGGTGGCGGTGCTGTGCGAGATCGGCGCCCGCGCCGACGACGCGATCGAGCAAATCATGCGAACCTACGAGCGTCGCACGGGCCACAAACCCGAGGCCTTCATGGGCACCAGCCCCGGCGCCTGGCACGTGGGCACGGCGGTGGTGTGAACCGCTCGAACCAGACCCCATTGGACCGGCCAATTCTTATTCACGATAACGATGATATAGTGTAATAGCGTTGCGCGTCATTACCCTAAGCGTAAATAAGAACCGCGGCAGGAATGGAAGTTACCGACTTTCAAGCAGATGCGCCGGGCAAGATTATCCGGGACCCGAACGGCCATTGGACGTTCATCCCGGATCCACTGCCGCCTCGATTGGAATGGACCAGCAGCTTGGTCAACGATGTCTCTCAGGCGGAGCGTGCCTTGGGGCGACTATCGGGCTTGGGCTACCGATTCCCCAACCCCGAACGCCTCGTTCGCCTGTTTCTGCGCCGCGAAGCGGAGCTGTCCAGCCGGATCGAGAACACCCACGCCAAGGTCCGGACTCAACTTCTGTTCGAGCATTTGCCGGAAGTCGAGCGCGATACGCCCGACGTGCGCGAGGTCAGGAACAACTTCGAGGCTCTGGAGTATGGGCTGCATAGTGTGCAGCATCGCCCCCTGTCGCTGGGACTGATCAAGGAGATGCACAAGATCCTGCTCCGCGGCGTGCGCGGGCAGGAAAAAACGCCGGGCCAGTTCCGCAACATCCCGGTCCATATCGGCCGCAACAACCGGATCGAGGAGGCCCGCTTCGTTCCGCCGCCAGCCCATGCAGTCGAGCCCTGCATGCGCCAACTCGAACAATACATCCGGCATCCGGATGGCCTGCCGCCGATCGTTCGCGCGGCCGCAGTTCACTACCAGTTTGAGGCGATTCATCCGTTTGCCGACGGTAACGGCAGGATCGGGCGAGTACTGATCCTGCTCATCCTCTGTACGGAGAACACACTGCTGCTGCCTCTGCTGAACCCAAGCGCGCCGCTTGAACGCAGTCGTCGCGAGTATTACGACCTGCTTCTGGAGGTCAGCCGGCGCGGCAACTGGGGGCAGTGGATCGCCTTCTTTGCGCGTGGCGTCAGCGAGGAGGCAACAGCGTCTATCGAGCGCATTGAACGTTTGGAGCAATTGCGTGAGCAATACCAGTCCCACGTGCGAACTCGGCGAGCTTCGGCGCTGCTGCCGCGACTGGTGGATCAGCTATTCGTCGATCCCACACTGACACTCGGCAGCGTGATGAAACTCTTGAAGATCAAGGCGCCTTCGGCGCAGAAACTGATCGACAAGCTGGTCCAGGCCGGCATTGTGCAGGAAGTGACCGGAAAGCAGCGGAATCGTGTCTATCTGGCGCAGCAAATCATCGAAGTCTTGGGAGACACGCCATAGCCTCCCAACAGATTCTCTGCCGCGATTTCGATTAACATAACGGTGATGAGCGTTCCGATGCCCAACCCCGACGAGATTGTACGCCGGCTGATCGAGTTTCAGTCCCTGGTTCGCGATGCGGTGGTCAAATCGCACGGGCGGCAGGGGCTGGCGGAGGTGGCCAGGTCGGCGTCGGCGGACACGATTTATACCATCGACGCGGTCGTCGAGCCGGTGCTGGAGGACTTCTGCCGCGACTGGGCCCGGACCACACCGCTGGTGCTGATCGCCGAGGGCATCCAGGACGAGCATGGCAACGAGGGGGCCAAGGTGTTTCCCGAAGGATCGCCGCAGGAGGATGCGCAGATCCGACTGATCGTCGATCCGATCGACGGCACGCGCGGGATCATGTATGCCAAGCGTCCGGCCTGGGCGCTGGCAGGGGTGGCGCCAAACAAGGGTCCGGGCACGCGGCTGCGGGACATTGAAGTGGCCGTCATGACCGAGCTGCCCACGAGCAAAATGGGCTTTGCGGATGTTCTGTGGGCGATCAGGGGGCGCGGGGCGCACGCCAAACGCATCGACCTGCGCAGCGGCGATTCGCAGCCGCTGGCGATCCGCCCCTCGCAGGCCGACAACATCGCCCACGGCTTTGCCGGTGTGAGCAACTTCTTCCCCGGTACCAAGCTGCTGGCCAGCGCGCTGATGGAACACATCGCACGACAGATGCTTGGCAGCACCGATGTGACGCGCGCCACAGTCTTTGAGGATCAATACATCTCCACGGGAGGGCAGTTCTACGAGTTGATCGTCGGACACGACCGGTTCAATGCCGACCTGCGACCGCTGTTCTATCGCTGCCAGCCCCAGCCGCTGGGTTTGTGCGTCCACCCGTACGATGTGGCCACGTGGCTGATCGCCGAGGAAGCCGGCGTGATCCTCACCGACGGCCTGGGCCGACCCATGGACGGGCCGCTGGATGTCACCAGCAACCTGGGCTGGGCGGGTTTTGCCAACCGTAAGCTGTATGACAAGATTCAACCGTTGATCATCGAGTTCTTCCGAATCTGGGGGATCACGTAGATCCAAAGAAGGATCAAACCAGCCGTGGGTGGGACTTTGCCTGGCCAGATGTCGTTGGCGGATGAGAGGCCGGCGATTCAGCGGACTTTACACTCGGGATCATGGCCTTATAGTCGGCAGGCATGAGCACAACGAGCACGATCAGGGCCTCGGATCCGATCAAGGTCTATGACGCCCGCTGGGAAGTTGACGAGTTCAACGATGAGCAGGTTCGCCGCCTGTTCGAGGCAACACTGGCCTACGGGCGGCTGCTGGGCGTGGACACGATCACCCTCACGCGAGATGCCCGGCTGGGCTGCGCGCGGGTGATGGAGCTGGGGATTGACGTGGCCATGCGGATGGGCTTGCGCATCTACCTGCGGACCGAGCCGATCAGCACGCCGCAAAGCTACTTCACGACGCTGTACGTATCGCAGGAACATCCCAACACGATGGGCCTGGCGATCACCGCGTCGCACAATCCCCGGCAGTACGTGGGGATCAAGTTCACCGTTCCGATCGTGCATGCGATTGGCTACGACTGTGGCCCGCTGGGCGGGTTGACCAAAATCCGCCAGATCTATCACAGTGATGAGAAGTTTGCGCCGGTGTCCGGCGGGTCGCTTCATCTGCTGGACCTGGGACGCGAGTACGTCGATTTCTCGCTGAATCAGGCGGGAATCAGGCCGGCAGAGCTGCAAGGCGTGGGCGTGGTGCTCGACGCGTTCAACGGTTCGGCCGGGCCGGAGATCATCATGGCCCTGACCAAAGCCGGCGCGCGGGTCGAGCCGCTGCGCTTCGTGCCGGATGGAAACTTTCCCACCGGATCGCCCAATCCCACCAGCCAGGGGAAGATGAACAACGCGGTGGAGCTTGCGCGGACGCGTCACCGCAACGAGCCGGACACGGCCTGGACGGTGATTGGAATTGACGGCGACGGGGATCGCATCGTCTTCGGAGATCATCGCGGCATCCTCACCGCCGGCTTTGCTTTCGTGCCGATTCTACAGACGTGTCTCAAGGCGGCGGGCGCGCCTCAGGCCGTGCCGGTGCTCTACGATCCGAAGGTCAGCCCGCTGGCGCTGGCCCAGTGGGGACGCCTGGGCGCCAAGCCGGTGCTTTTCCGCAACGGGCACTCGCAGATCAAGGATTACATGACACGCATCGGCGCACTGGCCGCCGCCGAAGAGTCCGGGCATTACTACCACCGGATCACGATGGGCAATCTGACCATCAGCGGCGAAAACTCGATCATGACGATCCTGCTTTTCCTGGGGGCGCTCAAGCAGCAGCCGAAACTCATGGATCAGCTCTGGGATCTTCAGAGGCAGGTCTTCACGACCGGAGAGTTCAACTATCAGTTCGACAGCGACGAGGTCCGCGATCGCGCGCTGGACGCGGTAGTCAGGCACTTCGTGGCCGACGGCGCCAGCATGGTGACGGCGACGGCGGACGGGATCGATCTTCAGGGGACATGTCTGTCAAAGGGCGTGAAGCTCGATCCGGGATCGGTGAGTCTGGAGCCCGGCTGGTACAGCGGGTACCTGCGGATCGCGACCAATGAGAAGGCGGTCGTGCGAAGCTACTTTTCCGCCGGACAGACCGCGATCGGGAAGCGCGTTGAAGCCCAGGCCAGACACATCCTGGAACACGACTTCGCCGGACGCGTGATCGACTGAAGCCCCGCATGAGCCTACCCGTGGCGTTGCATTGCGATCTGCCGGTCGGCAGACTGTCCGTCCGACAGGAGGCATGGCCATGAAATGTCTGGCGAACTGGGCGTCGTTGGTGCTGTCGATCAGCGTGGGCTGGTGTGCCGCGGCGGAGCCGGCGACGCGGCCGGCGGAAGGCGGGCCGCCAGCGACGCAGCCCGCGGCGTATCTGGTCACCCCCATGCGCGTCGCGCAATTCAAGGGAAGCGACAGCTACTGCTATGTCGAGGCGGAGACGACCTTCGCCGACCTGAAACAGACGATCGATCAACTGCTGCCAAAGATCGAAGCGGCGATGAACAGCGGTCGGGTTCAGCCCCAGGGCGGGTTGATTTTCGTCTATCAGGGCGCCACAACCGACCCGAGCAAGTCGTTTCGGCTTCAGGTGGGCGTGCCTACCCGCGGCGCGGTGGGCGAAGCGCCCGACGGTGCCATGATCCGGAAGCTTCAACCGCTGCGCGCCGCCTCGGTCATCTTCAGCGGCGAGTTGCTGGATCTTCCCCAGGCCTATCAGAAACTCTACGCCGAGCTGTTCGCCGCCGGGCTGACTCCCACCGGCGAGACGCGTGAGCTGTACCTTTACTGGGAAGGGCCGGAGTCGAACAACAACGTGGTGCTGATCCTGGCCGCCGTGAAATAGCTCCATTTCCGGTTTCAGGGGTGTGAGCGCGGGTTGCACATACCGATGATCGCGGTCGAGATCGACAACGTGACCAAGACATTTGGCCGGCATGTGGCGGTGGCGGACCTTAGCCTGCGCGTGCCGCAGGGCAGCGTCTACGGCTTCATCGGGCCCAACGGCTCGGGCAAGACCACCACCCTGCGGATGATCATGCGCATCCTGCACCCGGATCGCGGCCACATTCGTGTTCTGGGAGAGGAAAAGTACGGGGCGGCCAACGACCGCGTCGGCTACCTGCCCGAAGAACGCGGGCTGTACAAGCAGATGCGGGTTCGCGACCTGCTGCGTTTTTATGCGCAGCTCAAAGGCCATCGTCCCGGCAGACAGGAAATCGACGGCTGGCTGGCTCGCCTGTTTCCTGATCAGGATCCGCTTCGTGTCGGCGGGCTGAAGATCGAGGCACTGTCCAAGGGAATGAGCCAGAAGGTGCAGTTCATCGCCACCGTGATCGCCAGACCTCTGCTGGTGCTGCTCGATGAGCCGTTCAGCGGTCTGGATCCGGTCAACGCCGACGTGCTGCGCGAACTGGTGCTGGAGCTTCGGCGAAACGGAACCACGGTGATCTTCTCGACCCACGACATGACCGTCGCCGAGCAGTTGTGTGACGCGATCTTCATGATCTACCGCGGACGAAAAGTGCTGGACGGGACGCTGCGGGAGATTCAGCAGGAGCACGGGCGCGATGTGATTCGCGTGCGGCTGGACTGCACCGCCCGCCCGATGCCGCGACTGGACGATCTGCCCGGCGTCGTCGGGGTTACCGACTTCGGCAATTACCAGGAGCTTCGCACCGCTGCCGACGCCGACACGCAACAGATTCTGGCGGCGCTGATGTCCCGCGGTCGCGTTGAGCACTTCGAGATTGCGCATCCGAGCTTGCAGGACATCTTCCGGCGAATCGCGCAGCCGGGAGTTGATGAGCAAGGACCAAAGCCAGCACCAGACCAGCGCAGCGATGACACGCTCGCCCCTTCGCCGGTTCGTCACTTCTCCGTTTCATCCGGGCCGGAGGTTCCATGAGAAAGATCCTGGTGATCGCGGCGCGCGAGTACAGCGCGGCGGTGAAGACCAAGAGCTTCATCGTGAGCCTGGTGCTTCTGCCACTGATGATGAGCGGCGGAATCCTGGCGCAGCGGGCGACGGAGAAACTGGCCGACACCACCACACGTCGTGTGGCGATCATCGACCGCTCGCCGGGAGAGAAGCTGCTGGCGGCGATCGAGCAGGCGGTTGGGCAGCACAACCAGACGGGGATCTATGACGGGTCCGGTCGGCAGGTACGATCCCGCTTCGAGCTGGAGCGGATCGATCCGACACGCTTGGCCGAGCCGTCGGCGGCGGATCAGGTGCGGCTGGAGCTTTCGCATCGCGTTCGCCGGGGGGAATTGCTGGCCTACGTCGAGATCGGCCCGGACGTGCTGGGCTGGCCGGCTGCATCCGCGACCTCGCCGGGCACAGGCGCATTCGCAGCCGAGCAGCAGGACGATGCTCTTCCCGAACACGACCGGGACAAGATCCGCTACTCGTCGATGCGGATCACCTATCGCGACTTCGTGCGGCTGTTGAGCGAGGCGCTGCCGCAGGCCGTGATCGGGCATCGCCTGGCCCAGCAGGGGATCAGTTACGAGCAGCTTCGCCCGCTGCTCACTCCGCCGGGGATTGTCGATCGCGGCCTGGCCGAGCAACGCCCGGACGGACAGATCGTGTACGAAACCAGAAAGAGTCGCATGAGCGCAGCGGTGGGCGTGCCGCTGGGTCTGGTGATGCTCATGTTCCTGGTGGTCATGATCGGCGCCAGTCCG
Source organism: Fontivita pretiosa (assembly GCF_050410795.1). Classification (GTDB taxonomy): domain Bacteria; phylum Planctomycetota; class Phycisphaerae; order Tepidisphaerales; family Tepidisphaeraceae; genus Fontivita; species Fontivita pretiosa. Next base: position 4,017,261 of record NZ_CP191258.1, read on the forward strand.
CTGACGGCCAACGTCATCGAGGAAAAGCAGCTTCGCATCGCCGAAGTGCTGCTGGGCAGCGTGCGTCCATTCGAGCTGATGATGGGCAAGCTGCTGGGAGGCGTGGCGGTGGCATTGACGCTGGCGGCGATCTACTTCGGCGGGGCCTACTACCTGGCCGTGCGACAGGGGGTGGCGCAGTACCTGACAGCCAACACGATCCTGTGGTTCGTGTTTTTCACGGCGGTGGGGACATTGATGTACGGCTCGATGTTCGTCGCCGCCGGCGCCGCGGTTACCAACATCAAGGAATCGCAGAACATGATTCTGCCGGTGATGCTGGTGATCATGCTGCCGATGTTCGCGCTGGGATCGCTGGTGCAGGATCCGGGCAGTCGCCTGGCGGTGGCGGTGTCGCTGTTTCCGTTCTCGGCGCCGATGGCGATGATGGCGCGGCTGGCGGTTCCCCCGGGCGTGCCGACCTGGCAGTTGATCGGCTCGGCGCTGCTGGTGGTGCTGACGACCCTGGCGGTCGTCTGGTCCGCCGGACGAATCTTCCGCGTGGGAATCCTGATGCAGGGGCAGGCGGCCCGGCTGTCCGAACTGGCCAGGTGGATCATCCGCGGCTGATCGGCGGATTTTTTTTGCGGCGGGCGGAACGTCCCTGCTCATCCGCACTTGCGCAACCGCCGCATTGTTTTGCTCGCACCACGGGTTGACAACGACCGACGGGTGTGCACAAAAGGTTCGCAGTCCGTGGGCCAGGCTGGTAGACTCGTGATCTGCCAGCCCTGGTGATCTGTGAAGGATGTAAGGTGTCTGACGCGGCGGCGTCACTAACTGGGGAGGCTCCCGTTGGGTGCGAATGGAACCTGCGTTGAGTCGCCGACTTCGGCCAGAAGCGCGCAGGAATTGCTTGCGGAGTTTCAACAGACCGGCCGGCAAGAGCCGTTCGAGGAGATTGCGCGCCGTTACGCGGGCATGGTGTACAACGTGGCGCTTCAGGTGACGCGCGATGTACACGACGCCGAGGACGCGACGCAGGCCACGTTTCTGACCCTCGCGGTTCACGCCAAGACCGCCGGCAAGATCCGTTACGTCGGGCCGTGGCTGCGCAAGGTGTCGCATCGTCTGGCTTTGGACATCCGTCGCTCCAAGAAACGTCGCGCTGCGCGCGAGCAGCGTCACGCCAGCGAAAGTGCCCGGCTCAGCGGTTCCGCCAATGGCAACGGACACGGCAACGGCAATGGTTACGGCCACGCCCGCGGGGCCGACGGCTCCGTGTCGGCTGGGCTGGACCTGGAAGAGCTGCGGCACATTCTTCGCGAGGAGCTGGACAAGCTTCCGGCCAAATACCGCCTGCCGCTGATTCTGTACTATTTCGGCGGGCTGTCGCCGCACGAGATGGGCAGGGAGCTGCGGGTTAACACCAGCACGCTGGGCGTTCGCCTGCACCGCGGGCGCAAAATGCTGGCGCAGAGCCTCAGCGAGCGTGGGGTGACGATCAATCTGGCGTTGCTTGGGGGGTTGCTCGGCGGCTTGGTGGAAACTGCGGTGCGCGACCGGATCGTGCGTGGCAGCTCGGCGGCCGCGGCGCACGTCGCCGCCGCCGGTTTCGCCGTCAACAGCACCATCGCGCCGCTGGAAGTGCTGGGTCTGATGCAGAAAGCGGCGTCGGCGATCATGTGGTCGCGGCTGCGCGGGCTGATCGCCGCGTCGGTGCTGGTGGTTTCGACGATCGCCGGTGCAGGCCAGGTGCTGGACCGCCTGGATCTGATCGACCTGAAGGCTCTGCCCAACGTGGACTTGATGCGCCACCTGCGTCCGCTGCTCGATCGGATTTTCAGCCCACCGCACCTGTCGATCCCGGAGCTGAGCCGAGCTGCTCAACAGACCGGGCAATTCGAAGCACCGACCGTGTCCGTGCCGACGCTTTTCGCGTCGCCGACGGATTTGTCGCTTGCTGTGGGGATTGAGCTGGCACCCCCGGCGGCGGACTGGCAATCATCGTATTTCGTCGATACTCCGAATGATCTGTCTGAGGCGGCGCGGCAGTCGGTCGCGTCGGATCGCCATGGGACGCCAGCGACATTTGCATTGACCTGGCACCCGCCGACGGTTCGTACGTCGCCCGCGACGCTGCTGGCCGCTCTCCCGGACGCTGCGCACACACCTTCCGCGCAGGCCAACGTTCGAAACAGCTACGTGTCGAACATCGCCGCGCCGCTGTCGCTGGCCAGGCAGTGGTCTGCGGCATCGCAGAAGCATTCCCGGGCGCAGTCGCCGGGGTCATTCACCCCCGGGCAGATTGTCGTCGATCGCCTGGTTGTCGATGCTTCCTCCGGAGGCGCCAGTGCAAGTGTGATGGGCGATGCGGCGGTTTCTTCGATGGGAACCGAGGCGGCGCGCGGAAGCGTCGTGTTCCGCCAGGGCACGTTGCGAGCGGATCGACTCATCGTCGGGGATCAGGCAAGCGGCTCATTGCAGCACCTGGGCGGGCGGATCATCGTCAAGGATGAATTGACGATCGGCGCCCAGCCCGGCAGCAGCGGCACGCTCGAGCTTCAGAGCCTGGCCAGCAACACCACCACTCCGCGGAGCGAGGCTGGCGCATCGGGTGTTGGATCGCGTCCCGCCAGCGGTGGCAGCGTGCGCGACGACGGCGCAAGCAAGATCACCACGCCGCGGCTGGTGGTCGGCGGCGCCGGTAACGGCACGCTCAAGCAGAGCGGCGGGCAGATCGACGTGACCACCCCCGCCCACAACGGAACCGCCGTCGTTGCCGCCGACTCAGGCAGCACAGGCGACTATCGCCTGGGCGGCGGGACTCTCTCGGCCGACACACTCATCGTCGGCCAGCGTGGCGACGGCAGCCTCACGCAAACCGGCGGAAAGGTCAATGTCACCACGGCGATCGTCGGCAGGGAATCGGGCGGCAAAGGAACCTGGTCGGTGGTTGCCGACGCGGGCATCAGCATTCGCGCCCCGCAGGACACGACCGACGGCATGCTCGATCCTCAGGAGTTTACACCCTCGACGCCGGGTTCCTCTGTCTCCGCACCCCGGTATCAGCCCACGCCACAGATCATCGTCGGAGAATCAGGAGAAGGAACCGTCCAGCTCAAGCCGGATCGATCCGAGCCGGTGATCGAAGAAGCCCCCGGCACGGCCGGCGCGGTGCTGGCGGTGCGATCCAGGACCGGCGGCGCCGGAACCTTCGTCGGTTGGGGCGCGGTGCGCACCACCGGGCCGATCGTGCAAAACGGTCAGATCATCGCCGACGGCGATGGGCTGTCGCGCACGCTCGACCTGACCACCGTTTCGGGAATCTACAACACGATCGAGAACCCCAACTCCGGCGGGACCAATGGCTGGTACGCCCGCGACGGTGGAAGGCTCATGCTCCCGCCGATCACCATCACCGCCGACCGCGCCTACAACTGGGGCGAAACGTCCGACGATCCGGTCATTGATCTGGTCAATTCCGTTCGCCTCACGCCGCACGGCGTAACCACCGAAGGTCTGCTCAGTCTGACCCTGCTGGATCCCGGTTCCAGCGAAGTTCCGGCACTGCCGCAAGACACAGTGGCGATCGGTGTGTGGCGGATGATCGGGACGCTGGATCTGACCTCTCTGGATGTGCTGGTGCGGTACGACGAGCTGCTGGCCGAGCAGTTGCAGCTCGACGAGCGCACGCTGGGGCTGTGGACCTTCGAGCAGGGGGGCTGGCGGCAGGCGCAGCTTGCGGCCGGCATCGACCTGGAACAGAACCTGGTCTGGGGCACCGTCGGAACCAGCGGTCTGCCGTCGTATCTGGCGGTAAGCGGCTCCCCCGCGCCGGCCGCGGCGGTGGTCCCTGAGCCGGCGGCTTCGCTGCTGGGTGTGGCCCTGGCGGCGGGGACGCTGCTTCGCCGCCGTCGCACGGCCACTGGTTGATGCCGGTTAGGCCTGATGTTCCCGTGCCCGAATCGCGTCGCGCCGATTCAGCACCAAGTCATTGCAATCAGATCCACTGGTCGCGGATGAGCTTCAACTGCGCCCAGTCGGTTTCGTTGAACCATTCGGGGCAGTGGTCGCCGCTGCCCATCAGCTTCAGGAAAAATTGCTCGGCTTCGTCTTCGATCTGCTCGCGCGACTGGCCCATGCTCAGCCGGGCGGCATACAGATCGTCCTCGGCGCTGGCCAGCCGAAGCGCCTCGTAGCCGCAGTATTGCCGCACCAGGTCGGCAAGCTGCTGGTAGAACATCCACACATCATCATCGGGATAAGGCGGCGGCTGGCAGTGCCGCTTGAGGGCGTGGCGGAAGTATTTGAGTTTCTGCTCCCACGACAGATTCGGATCAAGCGCCAGGGTGATGTACTGCCCGACTTTCGCGGCCTCGTGGGCGTGGACATCGCCCTGCTTGTCGGCTTCGTGGACGAGTTTGGCGTAATAGCTCTCCGGGCGACCGATCTCGGGCATGGGAGGAAGTTGGCGCGTCTGGTTGTACGCCATCGCAAATGCCTTCCTGCTGTGAGGGTCCGCGGTGGAGCACCGGGAAGATGTGAGTAACGCTGACGAGCAGCCGACCGCGTCCGCGATCGTCGTCGATGCAGTTGTTGCCGACCCACCGCCGACCTGACGTTCATAGTCTACCGCAACTGGCTTGCGGCGGACAACAAAAGTTTTTCCGCCAACCCAGGAATCTTCAAGTCGCACCCCGCGGCATTCGCCCAGAAACCGACTGTACGTATCGCGTCGATTGCTCAGCAAGGCTGGTTCCTCCTTCACACTGATTTCGCTGTCCCCGAAACGTTGCATTCATTGGTTCCTCGGGCAAAGCCAATCTCGACGACACGAAAGTTATCAGACTGCTGCGGGCGGGGCTTTGGGCAAATGCTGCAACGGAGATTGGAATTGACGAACATATCCCCCTTGCTGCAAACCTTTGCACCTCCTTTGCCTAAGGCTGGCGGCAGATTGGCGATCCGCTGGCGTTGGCAGTACGATGAGCGGCGGCATATGGCGGCGGACCCACCAGTGGCCGAACCAATCACCACAACCACGGCGGCAGCCCCCGGCACTGACCTGCCCGGGGCGCACCCCACCGATGCGCCCCCGGCCAGGCTCCGCATGCGCGGAATCGAAAAACGCTTCGGTGCCACCGTTGCCCTGGCCTCAGTGGACTTGGATGTGCAGGCGGGCCAGGTGCTGGCGCTGGTCGGGGAAAACGGCGCCGGCAAGAGCACGCTGATGAAGGTCCTCTCAGGCGCTCACCAGCCCGATGCAGGCCAGATGTGGCTCGACGGCCAGCCCTACAAGCCAAGGCATCCGCTGGACGCTCGCATGGCGGGCGTGGCGATGATCTATCAGGAGCTGTCACTGGCGCGGCACCTGTCGGTGATGGAAAACATCCTGCTGGGAATGGAGCCGACGCGCGGGCCGCTGGTCCGCTGGAGCGAAGTGCGCGCCCTCGCCGCCAATGCTTTGGGCATCCTGGGACGGTCGGACATTCCGCTGAACATCCCCGTAGGTCGGCTCTCGGTCGCCGAACAGCAGCTTGTGGAGATCGCCCGCGCCGTGGCCATCGGCTGTCGCGTGCTCGTGCTGGACGAGCCCACCAGCAGTTTGGGCGCCCGCGACATCCAGCGGCTGTTCGAGCTGGTCCGGCGGCTCAAGAGCCAGGGGCAGGCGATCGTTTACATCAGCCACTTCCTGGAAGAGGTCAAGGCGATCTCCGACCGTTTCACGGTGCTGCGTGACGGCCGCAGCGTTGGCGGGGGAGCAACCGCCGACGCCACGCACGATCAGATCATTCAGCTCATGGTTGGGCGCAGGGTCGAGGATCTGTACCCTCGCTCGCCGCGAAGCCGCGGGGAAGTCATCCTTCAGATCGACGATCTGGCCGGGACGCGCAAGCCGGTGTCGGCGAGCCTGAGCCTGCACCGAGGCGAAGTGCTTGGCATCGCCGGCCTGGTCGGCGCCGGACGCACGGAGCTGCTCCGCGCGATCTTCGGTCTGGATGCGGTTCGTCGCGGGCAGATTCGAGTGGCGGCGTATCAGGGGCCGGCTTCCCCGGCGCGGCGGTGGGAGCAGGGCGTGGGCATGGTCTCGGAAGATCGCAAGAACGAAGGCCTGGCGCTGGGGTTGAGCATCGCCGACAACGTCACGCTCTCCAGCCTGCCGATGCTGCTCAGCCCGGCCGCTCAGGATCGGGCAACGCAGGGCTGGATCGCCCGGCTGGCGATTCGCTGTCGGCATCCGCGCCAGCCGGTGCAGTCGCTTTCCGGGGGCAATCAGCAGAAGGTGGCGCTGGCGCGTCTGCTGCATCATGATGTGGACGTGCTGTTGCTGGACGAGCCGACGCGCGGCATCGATGTCGGCTCCAAGGCCCAGATCTACAAGGTGATCGACGAGCTGGCCTGCCGCGGACGCGCGGTGCTGATGGTCAGCAGCTATCTGCCGGAGCTGCTGGGCGTTTGCGACCGCATCGCCGTGATGTGCAAGGGGCGGTTGGGTCCGGCCCGGCCGGTCGAGCAGTGCGATGAGCATCAGATCATGCTGGAAGCGACCGGCGCCGAGACGGAGGATCACGCAGGCGCGTAGCGTGGGCATTACGACTGCCTCCGCCGCGCATGGATGTTGGAGAAGTTCTGGATGAGCCTTCTGAGTTACCAAACGCTGCCAACCGCAGCCGAAGGCGCCGCCGATCGGCGCGCCCGTCTGGCGCAGCTCGCCAGCACGCTCGGGCCGCTGGTGGGGCTGGTCTTCGTGTTCACTCTGTTCACGGTGATGGTCTGGTCTCGCACCGGGCGGCTGTCGTTCCTGACGATGACCAACCTGGAAGTGATCCTGCTCCAGACCGCCGTCGTGGGTATCGCGGCGCTGGGCATGACGCTGATCATCATCTCCGGCGGGATCGACCTTTCGGTGGGATCGAACATCGCGCTGGTGACGGTGGTGGTGGCGCTGATGCTGCGCGAAACCGCCGATCCGCAGACGTTCGCCTCGCCGATGTGGGCAGCGCCGCTGGCCGTTGTCACGGGCATTCTCGCCGCCACCGCCATCGGCGGCGTCATCGGGCTGCTGATCACGCAGCTTCGGCTTTCCCCGTTCATCGCCACGCTTGGCATGTGGGGCGCGGTTCGCGGTCTGGCCAAGGGGCTGGGCAACGAGCAGACCGTGCAGGCGCCGGAAACCTGGGTCAACGAGCTGCTCCGCCTGCTGCGACCGGACGAACGCTGGATGATCTTCACGCCTGGCGTGTGGATCATGCTAGTGCTGGCGCTGCTGGTGGCGGGGATGCTTCGCTACACGCGATTCGGGAGGCACATCTTCGCGATCGGCTCCAACGAGCAGACGGCGCGGCTGTGCGGCGTGCCGGTGGCGCGGACCAAAATCCTGATCTACCTCACCGCCGGCGCGCTGGCGGGCGTGGCCGGGCTGCTTCAGTTCTCCGGGCTGACCATGGGCGATCCCACCACCGCCAACGGACTTGAATTGAACATCATCGCGGCCGTCGTGATCGGCGGCGCCAGCCTCAGCGGCGGACAGGGCTCGATCCTGGGCACGATCATCGGCGCCCTGATCATGAGCGTCGTCGCCAAAGGCTCCAGCGCCATGGGCTGGCGAAACTGGCACCAGGAGATCATCACTGGCGGGATCATCATCCTGGCCGTCACCCTCGACCAGCTTCGCCAACGCCGCAGCACGTAGCACCGGGCACGCGCCGCTGAGTGGCGGGCAGGAGCCTTACAGGCCTGCGTCATCACGGCAGCACTTCGATGCTCAGAAGCTTGTCGCGGTCGCCGGTGGGGTCGGTGTCGTAGTTCAGGCAGGTGTCGATGCCCTCGCCGCCGTCCATTCGGTCTGAACCGGCGCCGCCGTCGAGGGTGTCGTTGCCGGCCTGCGCGAAGAGCCGATCCCCCGCCGTGGATCCGATCAGCAGATCGTCGCCCACATCGCCGATGATCGCGTCGCGGCCGTCGCCGCCATCGAGTTGGTCGTCGCCATGATCGCCGTAAAGCCGGTCATCGCCCGCTTCGGCAAAGATGGTATCGTCGTTGTGGTCTCCCTTGATGCGGTCGATGCCGTGGCCGCCACGGATCTGATCACGTCCGCGTTGTCCCCAGATCTTGTCGTTGCCCGCCTGGCCATAGATCACGTCGGCGCCGAACCATCCCAGCAGCGTGTCGTTTCCGTCGCCGCCCAGCAGGGTGTCGCGGCGGAGCGACCCGAAGATGCTGTCGTTCCCCGCGCCGGCGAAGACAGTCGCGGAATGATCCAGTGTCTGTAGATCCACCGAATCGTCACCGTTGCCGAGCACGAAGCGCTCGAAGGTGTCGTCGATGTCATCGTTCTCTCCGGCGGCGCCGTCGTTGGCCTGGCCGTCGGTGCTGATGCTCAAAGCCTGGGAGCGATCCGCATAGCTGATCAGGTCGATGCCTGCGCCGCCACTGATGCGTTCGCCCGCCGGGGAGCCGGAGACGGTGTCGTTGCCGTCGCCGCCGTCGATGGCGATGTCGAAGGCATTTGGCGGCAGCGAGCTGAGGGTAATCGCGTCGCGTCCGCTCATGCCGTTGACGCGCACCGCCCCGAAGATGGCCGGCCAGTTGGTGTCGGCGCCTCCCAGCGTCGTGGTGATCTGCTGCGGCGTGGCGCTGGAGACGCGCATCACGTCATTGCCCGCCGTGCCGTCGAAGACCAAAGCATTGATCCATGTGGCCAGCACGGCGTCGTCGTCGGCGCCGTTGTTGATGATGGTGGCGGCGGCGAGTCGCGTGCCGGCGACCATCGCGACCGCCGGCGCATTGCTAACGACGTTGTTCACTCCGACCACATCCAGGGACTGGGCGCTCAGCGGCGTGCCGGTCGGGGAGAAAAAGCGTCCCTGGTTGACGCCGTCGGTGACATTCTTCCAGGCCAGCAGGAAGCTGCCGTCATCGTCGTTAAGGCTGATGCGTGGATAGTGCAAATCGCCGCTGCCGGGAAGATTGGCGCGGGTTTCGCCACCCTGTGCGGCGCCGGAGCCATCGTAGCGTTGGAAGAAGATCTCAAAGTCTCCGCCGCTGGCGCTGGAGTCCCAGGCGATCACGTACTGGCTGGCGTCGGGGGTGATGTCGATGGTGGGAGATCCCTGGTCGGCGGTGGTGGTGGTGTTGACCAGTTGCTCGGCACCCTGCGGGTTGCCGTTCGTATCGTATCGCTGCGCGAAGACTCCCACGCCGTCGCCGTCGGTCGCGTTCCAGTCGTGCCAGGTGACGATGAAGCGGTGATCGTCGGCCATGGCCACGTCCGGAGCATTCTGATTGCCGGCGGTGGTGGTGTTGATCAGGAACTCTGCGCCGACGGCTGCGCCGGAAGCGTCGTAGCGTTGGCCGTAGATTCCATCCGCCGAGCCGTCCTGCCCGCCGGTGCTGACCCAGACGATGACTGCGGTGCGATCGCCGGCGACAGCGACGGTGGGTTCGTTTTTGGCGGTGGAGTTGTCGGAGTTGACGGTGAACTCGGCGCCTGCGGGAGTTGCGTCCGCCGCCATCCAGCGGGCGCGAATTCGCCCCGGGACCACGCCATCGTCAAGCCAGGCGACCAGGAAGCTGCCATCGGAAGCAACGGCAACGCTCGGATGGGTCTGGCTGCCGGAGGTGCTGGAGTTGACCAGGACCGGCGAGCCGACGAACTGCCCGTCGGGACCGATTCTTCTGGCGACGATATCAGCGCCGCTGCCGCCGCTCACGTTGGTGTCCGACCAGACGATCACGCCGAAGCTGTCGCGATAATCCAGGTCTACTGTTGCCTGCGTGCCGGTCGTGGCGGCGTGCGCGATGACGGCGGGGGTCTGCTCGATGAGCGTGGCATTCAGAAGCCGCCGTCTCTCCAGAGGCTCCAGAACCGCGGTGGACAGTGAATGCACCGGACGATTGGGTAGGCTGCTGTGCTGCATAGACCTGGACCAAAAGGGAGTCTTGAATTTGCACTGGACCGCCGCGCATTGCGTCGCGGGCGATCGAAACCGCCGGCCGCCGCCGAGATGGCGTGCCCCCGTACTTATCGGACAGTCGGCGTGCGTGGCTTGTGCCGGGATTGGTTAAAAAGCAGGAACAATGGGGGGCAGGATCGGGCCGAAACTGCCCGGATCGCGCAGATGATGCGCGACGCCTTTACTTTTGGCCCAAAAAACGCTATCACATCGCCCGTTGGCTGTATTGTCTGCTTCTCAGTTGCCCGGGACATGATTCAGACATGTTCGCCGGGGGCTGGAAAATCAGGATGACCGCTCGCACATGGAGGTGCCATATGGCCCGTCGCCGGTTCCTCAGACTTTTAAGCACATCATTGATCTGCCTGGCAGTCGAGGTGTTGTGTTGCCCGTCCTTTGTGCGTGCCCAGGAGCCGCCCGCTGTTGCTGATTCGGAGGTCGAGAACTCCAGGTTCCAGGTCGCCGGGGTGGTCAACGCCAATGCGGTCTTCGTCCGCAGCGGCCCCAGTGAAAACGACTACGCCACAATGAAGCTGGACAAGGGCGCGCAGGTGATCGCGTTGGGCGAGAAGTTCAACTGGCTGAAGATCCTGCCGCCGGAGGGAAGCTTCTGCTATGTGGCCAAGGCATACGTGAATCGTGCCGGCAACGGCAGCGTGGGGCAGGTGACCAATACGCTGAATGTGCGGATCGGCAGCAGCCTCAATCCGTTGAAGACGAAGGTGGCGACGAGGCTGGAGCCGAACCAGATGGTGCAGATCATCGGGGAGCAGGACGAGTACTTCAAGATCAAGCCGCCGCCGGGGGTTTACCTGTACATTGCCAAGCAGTTTGTGGATCCGGTGAAGAAGCTGGAGGGAGCGGAACAGCCCTCGCCGCTGCCGCCGCAGCCGCCGATCGCCGAGCAGGCTGTTGAGCCGGCTCCGCAGGGGCAGTCGCCGGACCGCGCCGGAACTGGCGAGGCAGCCGCCGATGGCTCGGCCGGGTCGCAGTCGCAGGAGTTGTCCGTTGCCCAGGGTCCGACAACTCAGCCGCAGGCCAGCGACTCGGCGCCACCTTCCACGCAGCCGACCGTCAATGCTGAAATGGAGTTCGACCGGCTTGAAGCCGAATACGCCACGATCAGCCAGCAGCCGCTGGATGAACAGCCGGTCGAGCAGTTGCTGGCGGCATACGAGAAGCTGGCCGTCGCGGAGGGTTTGCCTGAGTCGCTGCGGCGAATCTGCGACTTCAAGATCAGCGTGCTCAAGACGCGTGCTGAGCTCAAGAGCCAGTACGTCGAGACGCGCCGCAGCCAGGACAGCCTCAAGCAGAAGCAACTGGCGCTGCGTGCCGAGCAGCAGGAACTGCAAGATCGCATCCGTCAATCGGAGGTTCAGTTCTTCACGGCGGTCGGAACGCTGCGGACCAGCAGCCTTCAGCAGGGGCAAAGCACGCTGTACCGGCTGACGGATCCGTCCAACGGGCGAACGGTCGTGTATCTGCGCAGCGATGATGCGAAGCTGGGCCAGTACATCGGGCAGTTCATCGGCGTCAAAGGCGAAGTCGCCAACGACGCGGCGCTGAACCTGCGGATTATCACGCCCACGGAGTTCACGGTCGTGAACCCTGCGAAGGTAGGCACCAACGTCGCCGCACAGATCGTTCCGCCGAGCCTTCTGCCCGGCAGCAGCGGCACGGCCAGCGCGGGCACGGAGTGATCCGCCCACGCCGCAGTCCCGGTCGTGGCGCGTGGATGATTTCTGCAATCCGCTGTTGGCGGCGCCCGGAACCTTCTCCCCGCGCCGCCAGCAGCGTGCCGCCGACGGGCAGCAGCTCGCCAACCGGCAGTGTCCGCTTTTCACCACTAATTCGAGTCACCAATCAGCCGATAAAGGAGAATAGTCAGCGCCTGTCGTTGCTCGCCGCGACACGTGAACCTCTGGCCGAAAGGTTCGGCAGATGTCGCAGATCAACCCGTTTACCGGGTCCATCCTCCAGGCACCGCATGTGCAGCGGCAGCAGGCCGCCGACAAGGATCGGCAGGTGCGCAAGGCGCACGACCAGGCGAAAGACGCGGCGCTGGCTGACGACCGGCTGGAGCATCAGGTCGAGAGCGCAGAGGAGCTTCAGCCCATCCAGCGGGATGATCGCCGCGAACGACACTTCAAACGATCCGCTCACAAGCATCCGCCGCTGGTTGATGAAGAGGACGGACAGTCACCGCACATTGATCTGACTGCCTAGGCCGCCGCGATTCACCACTCCGCCGCGCGTATGTGCTGATGGATGTTCTGGCTGGTCAACGATTCCAGCGGCACCGCCTGCTGGATGTCGAAAGGTCCGACGCGCGTTCGCCGCAGAGCAGTCAGATATCCCCCGACGTTCAGTTTCTCACCCAGATCGCGCGCCAGGGCACGGATGTACGTTCCCCGCGCACACTCGATTCGCATATTCAGGTCCGGCCAGGCATAATCGAGCACTTCGATCGAATAGATGCGCACCGGTCGTGGCTCCAGTTGGACTGTCGCACCACGACGGGCGCGGTCACAGGCGCGCCGTCCGGAGAGCTTGATCGCGCTGTAGACGGGCGGTCGCTGCTGGATTAATCCGACAAAGCTCTGTATCGCCTGTTCGATCTGCTCTCGTGACGGCGGCATGGGGACAGGCTCCCAGGGCCGTTCGGGCGATTCGATGTCGTCTGTGATGGTGGTCGCGCCAAGACGGATCCGCGCTTCGTAGGTCTTGGGCATATCCATGATGCGCTGGCTGTGCCGGGTGGCGCCCCCGATCAGCAGCACCAGTACCCCTGTGGCGAAAGGATCCAGAGTGCCGGCATGCCCGACTTTAGTGCCACGAGGCAGCAAACGCTTGACGCGATCCACCGCCTGCGCGGAGCTGATCGAAGCGGGTTTGTCCAGAATAAGCAGACCCTCGGTCATGTGTGTCACTGTTACGGTGCTGCAAATGAGTCTCAACTTGTATTTTGGAGTGGTCCGCTATTGCTCGCGCAACTTCCTGTTGATTAAGATCATATCCGTCTCTTCACGGCACTCCTAACCAGCGTGCCTGGGCAACACGCAAGGGCCACACCTTTATGATCTGGAACAAGCAGCGAATCCTCGGGCAACTGCGGAAGCTGCATCGCATGGGTCGGAATATATCCTATTCCAACCTGGCCCGCAGCCATCCGTCGTTGCTGTCGGCGGCAGCATATCACTTCGGATCGTACCGTGCGGCGGTAGAGAAAGCTGGGATCGACTATGCCGAAGTCTCGCAACGCCCGCGCTGGACCAGGCAACGGATCATCGCCTTGATCAAACAGGCCAGGCGTGACGGTCAGGACCTGCACTGGGGCGCGGTGATCCGCCGGGGGGATCAATTGTCCCGCGCCGCCTTCGCCGCGGTTCAACCGCGGCTGTTCGGAAGCTGGGTGCGGGCGCTTCACGCCGCCGGACTCGATGCCGATCAGATCTCGCTGTACCGAAGCTGGAACCGCGACCTGATCGTTTTCGAATTGCGTGCCCGCGCTCAGCAGCGCGAAGCCATGAACAGCGGCGCGCTCCAGCGGGATGATCCCGGACTGCATGCCGCGGCGATCAGGCATTTCGGAAGCTACGATCAGGCTCTGCGCGCGGCGCGGTTGGACCCGGCGGTTCACCGACAACGCAGACGCTGGACACGTCAGTTGGTGATCAGCGCATTGAAGCACGCGGCGCGCAATGGCGAACACCTTTCGGACACGGCCGTTCGCCGCGGACACTCGGCATTGTACGGGGCGGCGATCCGCCTGTTCGGCACCTTCACCGCCGCTCGCCGCGCCGCAGGCGTGAAGCTGCTCCAGCACGCCAGACGCAAGCGCACCGACCCCTGAACCACCGGGGCGTTCGTCGGTTGCCTCGAGCCGTTCCAAGCCACCAGGCTACTTGCTCAGCTTGCGATACTTGATCCGATGGGGCTGGTCGGCATCGATGCCCAGCCGCTGGCGACGATCGCGCTCATAGTCCTGATAGTTGCCCTCGAACCACACGACCTGCGAATTGCCCTCGAAGGCCAAAATGTGTGTCGCAATGCGGTCCAGGAACCAGCGGTCGTGGCTGATGATCACGGCACAGCCGGCGAACTGCTCCAGAGCTTCTTCCAGCGCCCGCATCGTGTTCACGTCCAGGTCATTGGTCGGCTCGTCCAGCAGCAGCACGTTGGCCCCGCTCTTGAGCATGCGGGCCAGATGCACGCGATTGCGCTCGCCGCCGGAAAGCCTGCTGAGTGGCTTTTGCTGGTCGGTCCCGGTAAAGCCGAAGCGCGCGACATAGGCCCGACTGTTTACTTCGATGTTTCCCAGCCTGATTTTTTCCTGACCGTCGGAGATCGCCTGCCAGATCGTGTCGTCCGGACGCAGCGCATCACGGCTCTGCTCGACGTAAGCCAGCTTCACCGTCGAGCCGATTCTGAACTCGCCGGCATCGGGTTTCTCCTGTCCGGTGATCATGCGGAACAGCGTGGTCTTGCCGCTGCCGTTGGGGCCGATCACGCCGACGATTCCCCCCGGCGGCAGCGAGAAATTCAGATCCTCCATCAGCAGGTTCTGGCCGTACGCCTTACGCACGTTCACCGCCTCGATTACCCGATCACCCAGCCTCGGTCCGGGCGGAATGTAAATCTCGATCTCGCGCTCCTGTTGTCGCTGATCCTGATTGAGCATCTGCTCATAGGCCTTGAGGCGGGCCCTGGATTTGGCCTGCCTGGCGCGCGGAGAGGACCGCACCCACTCCAGCTCGCGCTGGATCGCCTTCTGCCGCGCCGTTTCCTGTCTCTCCTCGATCGCCAGTCGCGCCTTTTTCTGCTCCAGCCACGATGAGTAGTTCCCTTTCCAGGGAATGCCCTGTCCGCGATCCAGCTCCAGGATCCACCCCGCGACGTTGTCCAGGAAATAGCGGTCATGCGTCACGGCGATTACGGTCCCCTCGTATCGCTGAAGATGCTGTTCCAGCCACGCCACCGACTCGGCATCCAAGTGGTTCGTCGGCTCGTCCAGAATCAGAATGTCGGGCTTCTGGATCAGAAGACGACACAAGGCCACCCGACGCTTCTCTCCGCCGGAAATCACATCGACGAGTGTTTCCGGCGGCGGACAGCGCAGCGCGTCCATGGCCATCTCCAGCTTCTGGTCGATGTCCCAGGCGCCGATCGCGTCGAGTTTCTCCTGCACCTGGCCCTGACGCTCGAGCAGCTTGTTCATCTGCTCATCATCCATTGGCTGGGAGAACTTCTCGTTGATCTGCTCGAACTCGCGAAGCAGCTCGAAGACGGGCCTGGCTCCCTGTTCAACAATCTGGCGGACCGTCTGGCCCGGCTCCAGTTGCGGCTCCTGCTCCAGGTATCCGATCGTGTACCCCGGCTGAAGGACGATTTGCCCCTCGAACTGCCTGTCCACGCCGGCCAGGATTCGCAGCAGCGTGCTCTTGCCCGAGCCGTTGAGTCCGAGCACGCCAATCTTGGCTCCGTAAAAGTACGAGAGGTAGATGTCCTTGAGGACGACCTTGCGGTCGTAGGATTTACTGACTCCGATCATCGAGTAGATGATTTTGTTCGGCTCGTTGCTCATGGTCGCAAGGCTGCGGCAACCGCGGCGGCGCATCAGGCGCGCGGAATGCCACGCAGCAGTTTAGTCAGCCCTCGGATCGGTCTTCCAGGCTTCAATGTTCCAGGTGAGATTCGCGCATCGTCACAGGTGGCTGGAGGATTTCGGTCAGGATGTACTGCCGGCGAAGCGTCTCGGGGCGGAGCCAGGCGCTGATGGCGGTGGCGGTGGCGGAGGAGCGCTTCGCCGCGGCGGCGGCAGCGGATGTGGAGTTGATCTCCGTTGCCGAAACCGGCATCCTACCCGCGCCCGATTCGACAGGCGTCTCAGGCTCTGCGGCAAGCGGCGACACGGGCTTGGGCGGGGCCGGTCGTGCAACCGGCGCACGCCGCTGCGCCGGCGCGGGTGCGCGCCGCACCGCAGGTTCTGGCGTCGGACGCCGCGCCGGCGCGCGCTGCGGACGCGACTGCGGCTGTTGCGGCAGCGGCGGAGGCATCCGCTGCGGCGCGCGTGGCGGCAGTTGCTGCCGAGGCGCCGGATGCTGCATCGGCTGGGGCGCCGGCCCCGGTCGCGCCTGCGGCAAGCCCTCGCTTCGCTGCATCTGCTCACGCGCACGCCGGCGACGCTCCTGCTCCTTCTTCTTGGCGATCACCGACATCGCCGCGCTGATCGCCCAGATCAGAAAGAACACCACTCCGAAGAGGATTTTGGTCAGTTCCCCTTCATTGTCAGCCAGGATCAGCGGCAGATCAGTCATGGCGTTGGTCAGTTTGGTTGTGATTGCTGGTCAATCCAGGCTACGCGCCCTTGGTGCCGTCGCCGGGCCGCGCGATCGCCTCGCGCATTGCGGTATCCGCCTGCACGTTGCGCAGCCGATAATAGTCCATCACTCCGAGGTTGCCTTTGCGCAGGGCTTCGGCGATGGCCTTGGGGATTTCCGCCTCGGCCAGCACGACCAGAGCGCGGTTTTCGGCGACCTTGGCGATGTTCTCCTGCTCCTGTGCCACCGCCAGGGCGCGGCGCTTTTCCGCTTCGGCCTGGAAGCGGCGTTTCTCGGCCTCGGCCTGCTCGGCGATCAGCTTGGCGCCCACGTTTTCGCCAACGTCGATGTCGGCAATGTCGATCGAGAGGATCTCGAAGGCGGTGTTGGCATCCAGCCCCTTGGCCAGCACCGCCTTGGAGATGTGGTCCGGGTTCTCCAGCACATCTTTGTAGTCCTTGGCCGAGCCGATCGCGGTGACGATGCCTTCGCCGACGCGTGCGATCACCGTCTCCTCCGTTGCTCCGCCGACCAGACGCTTGATGTTGGTTCGCACGGTCACACGGGCCTTGACCTTGAGCTGGATGCCGTCCTTGGCGACGGCGTCGATGGTGGCCCGGCCCATCGCGGCGCTGGGCACGTCGATGACCTTGGGGTTGACGCTGGTCTGCACAGCGTCGAGGATGTCGCGTCCGGCCAGGTCGATCGCGGTGGCGTTCTGCCACGACAGGTCGATGTTCGCCTTGGATGCCGCGATCATTGCATTGATCACCCGCAGCAGGTCGCCGCCGGCCAGCACGTGCGTTTCCATCTCAGCCTGGCTGACATTCAAACCTGCGCGTGTGGCCTGAATGCGGCTGTTGACGATGAGCGTGGCGTTGACCTTTCGCAGCTTCATGCCGATCAGGTCGATGAAGCTGACGTGAGCTCCGCTGACCAGCGCGCGGATGTACAGCCCGATGAACTGGAACAGCACCGCGAAGATCACCAGCAGCACGATCAGCAGCACGATCATGATGCCCCAGAACAGGGCGCTGCCGCTGTCAGTCGGTTGGGCCAGCAGGTTCATGTTGCGTTTCCTTTCGTCGCTTTGCCTCGATTGGTTCCGGGATTGTGGGCCGCAGCCCCGAAATATCAAACCGGAGAAGTTTAAATTTCGGATCTCACGTATCCGCCACCCGCACAACCGGGCGGTTGTTTTCCACCGCCACGACTCTGACTCGCGTGCCGGGCGGGATCAGCCCCAGGTCGGAAATCGCCTCGACCCTCAGGTCGCCGAAGTCGCATTCGCCGATCGGTCGCATCTCGGTAACGGTTATTCCAGTCTGCCCCGGCGCAACCGGTGAGGGCGGGCGGCTGGTCTGCACCGGCGGCAGGATGATCTTGCGGCCAACCGGCGTGCGCTTCCATAGCTTCAACCCCAGATTGGCCAGAAACGGACTGGCGACGATGGCGGCGAAAAAGACGAGCAGCCCCAGCCACCGGTTGATGTAGAAGCACACGCCGATCGCGCCGCCGAAGCACAGCAACCCGACGACTCCAAGCACGCCGTGCGTCGGCAGCAGCAATTCGCCGACCAGCAGCGCCGCGCCGGCGCCGACCAGCAGGAGGATCAGAAGCACTGGGTCCATGGCTGCGTTGGTAACCACTGATGAACGCGGAGGAACGCGATCAACGCCAACTCAACTCATCTGTGTTCATCCGGTTTCATCAGCCGTTGCTTTCATCCCGTGACGGCGCGAACGACGATGCGATTGCCTTCGATCTGGCGGACGACGACCTCGGTGCCGGCACGAACGAAACCGCTGTCGCTGATGACGTCGGTCACGCGCATGTCGTTGATCGACTCATCGGGAAACGCCGCCGATCCGCCGGGGCGAAGGTCGGTCACCGCCCGTCCCCGCGTGCCGATCGCCGGCCAGACCACCGCCTGCACCGCGCCGGGAACCTGACTCTCGGCCACCGGCACGTTGCCGGTTGGCGTGGTGAGGATCAGGCGACTGAAATAGGGCAGCTTCGGCAGATAACGCTGAAGCCAGACCCACAGGAACAGCGAACAGGCCAGTCCTCCGACCACGATCGCCACGCCGCGCTTCAGCGCCGCCATTGTGCCGGGCAGGGCCGGAAGGATGCCGGGCATTTTGGGCTCGGCCGGCACGAAGGTCATGATCAGCCCTCCCAGCAGCAGGCACAGCCCGGTGATCCCCGCCACGCCGAAGCCCGGCAGCACAAACAGCTCCACCGCCAGCAGCAGCACCCCCAGCACGATCATCAGGATCTCATACCACTGGGCGTAGCCGGTCATCAGCGGCACCCCGACCATGATGGCCAGAGCGCCCACGGCGATGGCCTCGGGGTATCCCATGCCGGGTGTGCGAAATGCAGTCAACAGCGCGAGCATGAACACCACGCCCAGAATCCCGCGCACGGCGCTGTTGGACAAAAAGGCGATGATCTGCTCGCCACCGGTGGGCTGGAGCGTGGCCAGCACCTTCAGCCCCAGCGCTTCGGCCAGGGCTTCGGGCGAGGGGAACTGGCCTTTGCTCAGGCCGAGCTTCTGCGCTTCGTCGGCATTGACGGTCAGCAGTTCGTTGGGTCCATCCACCGGATTTCGCACGCCCGCGACCGGCTTCCAGCCTTCCTTGATCAGCCGCTCGTACTCCGTGGCGTTGACGAAACGCCGCTCGCCGGCCTCGTTTTCCACGTAATGCACGACGATTCCATACTGCACCATGGATTCGGCCAGCAGAGGGTCGTAGCCGTTGCGCATCGCCGAGTCACGGAACTCGGCCAGCAGGGGGCTTTCGGCCTTGGCGCGTTCGGCGCCTTCCAGGCTTCCGCCGGGCACGATCGGAGCCGAGTCGCCCAGGAACGATCCGGGCTGCATGTAGATCGCATCGCACGCCAGCGAGATCAAGGCCCCGGCGCTGTAGGCCATCTCGTCCACGAACGCGATGATGTACAGGTCATCCTGCCGCTTGATGTAGCGGGAGATCTCCATCGCCGGCAGGACCATTCCTCCGGGAGTGTTCAGTCGCAGAATGATCGTGTCGGCGCCGAGCTTTCGGGCCTGTTCGATCCGGCTGATCACCGATGCGCGTGTGAACTCATTGATCTCACCATCCAGGCCGACGATGACCGCGGAGCTGCGCGGCGACGCTCGAGTGGCCGGCGCGGTTGATGTCGCCGTGGCCGGCGCGCGCTGCGGCTGCTGGCCCAGCACAACGGCGCCGAGCAGCAGCCATCCCAGTGACATCGACAGCGCAACTCGCATGTGTCGGTATTCTACGGCAAAGGTCGAAGCGATTCATGGGCCGGAGGTTATAACCCGGCGGGAAGTTTTGAAGTGCCCTTCCCGCAGCGCGGCTCGACTGTCACAGGCAAACCGCTGACTACAGGCGGGCCAGCGGCACGGCGGCCGGTTCGGATTCGTCCAGCGGCGGCGGTTCGACGATCGCCAAATGATCGGCCCAGAATGACTCGAACATCCGCTGCAACGAGCAGCGGCTCATGCGGGCAACGGCGGCCTGGGACATGCGCTGGCGGCGCGGCTCATCGTCCAGCAGCCCGGTGATCGCCTCGCACCAGCTCCGGGCCGACTCGGTCGCCGGAATCACCAGCCCGGTGCTGTTGTGCTCGACGGTTTCCTTGGGTCCTCCCTGGTTGGTGACAATCGCCGGCAGGCCGCTGGCCTGGGCTTCCATCACCGCCTGTCCCAGCGTATCGGTGCGGGAGGGGAAGATGAACAGGTCGCTGCTGGCGTAGAGCGTGGCAAGCTCTGCGTCATTCTGCACGCCCAGGAAATAAGCGGGCAGTCCGTTCAACTCCCGCTTCATCGTTTGCAGGTAAGGTCCATCGCCTGCCAGGACCAGCGCCACGTCCCGCCGCCTGCGGCAGAGCGACTGGAAGATCTCGACAAGCATCGGCAGGTTTTTTTCGACGCTCACCCGTCCGCAATACAGCAGCCGCCGCGGCTCGCGTACGCCGTGGCGCTGCCAGATTGAGAGATCGCGGCGCTGCGGCCCGAACTTCTGGAGGTTGATGCCCGCCGGGATCGTGCGAAGCTTGTCTTCGTCGATTTTCAGATCACGCAGGTGGAACAGGTAGGAGCTGCTGCGGGCGAAGACCGCCGCCGCCTGCCCGTAGAACCACTTCATGTACTGGATCGTGCCGTTGGTGATGCGATGGTCGCGGGTCAGCTTGTCCACGTACGCGGGGAAATCGGTGTGGTAGGTGGCCAGCATCGGCACGCGAAGCATCCTGGAGACCAGCCAGCCGCACAGTCCCATGGGTCCCGGGGTCGAGACGTGCACGGCGTCAAACTGCTGTCGGTCGGCCCACTCCAGCACTTCCAGCAGCGGCGGGAGGCTGATGGTCAGATCCGGGTAGTAGGGCAGCGGCCGGGAGAGCAGCGGCACGAAGTTTTTCCGCCGGATTGATTCCATCCCGTTGGAGGGATTGGCGCAGCAGGTGTGGATGGTCAGTTGGCGTGCCTGCGAGTGCGCCTGCTCGCCCAGATCATGCAGGAATCGCGCCACCCCGTTGATGTCGTCGAACGTGTCGGTGAACAGGCCGATCTTCAGGGTCTCGGCGGTCTTTGGGGTCTGCATGCGCGTGATCTGGCGAAGCAGGTGTCGTTCCTTGTTCTGGTGAAAGACCGCAAAGTAATACGGCAGCAGGACGAATTGCTGCGCCAGGATCGCGCCGATGGTGTCG
This sequence comes from Fontivita pretiosa, assembly GCF_050410795.1. Lineage (GTDB taxonomy): Bacteria > Planctomycetota > Phycisphaerae > Tepidisphaerales > Tepidisphaeraceae > Fontivita > Fontivita pretiosa. The sequence continues at coordinate 4,038,235 of NZ_CP191258.1, forward strand.
AACAGATCGGTGAAGCTGGCCTGATCGATGCTGCGCTGGATCGCCGACGCCAGCCCCTGCGTGGCCCTGCGGTTGATGTCGCTGGCAAGCTGGAACATTCGCTGGTGCTCACCGAGTGGAGGCAGGCCTGCCTGCACCGCGGTCAACAGATCCGGATTCTGCTGAAACTGTTCCCACGCCGAACGGAGAAACAGCCGCTTGAGCAGGGCGGTTCCGGCCAGCGGTTCCGGTGGCGGGGGAGTCAGCGGGTGCAGCACGCGGCGCGTGAGCTTGCCAAGCTTATGCTTCAGTCCCAGCAGCAGAAGCTGACGCTTCGTCGGCGCCGCGCGCTCGCCGGCGATGGTCTGCACCAGCGTCGTCGCCAGGTTCGGCTTGTGCCGCGGCGACATGATGTGCCGCGTGTAGTAGCGGATGGCGACGCTGTAGAAGGTATGGGCGAGCTTGGCGCTTGAGCCGGCCTCGCCGCCGGGGCGCGACAGCCCCTGACGCAGGTACTTCAGCACGTCGGCGGGGCAGGAGGTGTCCGGCGGAAACTCGGTCCAGGTTCGCCCGACGTTCAGCAGCCCATGGTCGTCGCTGCCACCGGTTCTGGCCTTGATCCACGGCTCGGGCCACCGCGGCGCCAGGCCGTGTGTCTCGGAAAGTCTTGCGATCTCCTGCCGGGTGAGCCGATTCAGCAGTGGCTCGAACGCATCGCGGTGCAGCGAGCTGTGGGCGCCGTTGAGGCACTCAAACCCCTTGAACAACAGCAGCAGCCGCTCCAGATGCCACCGCTCCAGCTTGTCGTTCTGCCGGTAGATCGGATGCGCCACGCTGTGGGCGATGTTGTTCCGCTCGATGTACTCGGCCACGTCATAGATGTTGTTCGCCAGCGCCTGAAGCTGCTCATGCTGTTGCGGGGTGATGCCGTAGACCAGCACGTGCAGCTTGCAGTGATCCTCGGGGAACCAGCAGGTCAGTTCCTCGCCGACCAGCACATCCGGTTTGTGCGCGATCGACAACGCCCCTTCGATCGAATCGTGGTCGGTGAGGGTGACGAAATCCATGCCGCGCAGGCGGGCTTGCGCGTAGACCTCCTCAGGGCGACTGTAGCTCTCCGGACATCGCAGCGCATTGAGCACCGCCTCGCCGGTCTTGTTGCTGGCGTCGCTGTGGCAATGCAGGTCGATCCGCTTGGGGGCCGATGGCCGGCCCGGGTTGGCCCAGGGCATGTTGTTGATTTAACCCGATTTTGCCACAAAAGGCATCAGGCAAACCAAGAACTCACCAACTGCTAACCAATCTCAAGTGCGCCAAGACCTGGACGGGTGGCTAGGCGGCAGCGCAGGGGTGATTGGAGTATCGGATCAGCGCCTCGAGCGTGGCGGCGGCGCGCCCGGAGTCGATCGCCTCGGCGGCTTCACCGATGCCGTGCGCCAGGTCATTGGACGCGCCGGCAATGACCATCGCCGCCGCCGCGTTCAGCAGAGCGATGTCTCGCATCGGTCCTTTTTCTCCCGACAGCACCCGCCGCAGCGCCTCGGCCGCCTGGTCCACGTCGGCCACCTGAAGATCCGACAGCCGGGCATACGGCAGACCCAGCGATCGTGGGTCGAAGGTCCAGGTGGTGATGCGTCCGTGCTTCAGCTCGCTGACGCGCGTGGGGCCGAGGGTGGACAGCTCGTCCAGCCCGTCCTCTGCATGCACGACCCAGGCGCGCTGACTGCCCAGCTCGCGCAGCACCGCTGCCAGACGATCGGTCAGTTCCGCCGCGAAAACCCCCAGCAACTGATGTCGGGCTTTAGCCGGATTCGTCAGCGGCCCCAGGAGGTTGAAGATGGTGGGGATGCCCAGTGCGCTGCGCGCCGAGGCGACGTGCTTCATCGCCGGATGGTGGCTGCGCGCAAAGGCGAAACAGATGTTGGCCTGCTGAAGGCAGTATGCCAGCGTCGCGGGCGTTGCATCGAGCTTGACCCCCAGCTTTTCCAGCACATCAGCCGAGCCGGCGCGCGAGCTGGCCGATCGATTGCCATGCTTGACGACCCTGACGCCGCTGGCGGCGGCGATCAGAGCGGCGGCGGTGGAGATGTTGAACGTCCCGCGCACGTCTCCGCCCGTGCCGCACGTATCCAGTATCACCCCGTCTATCGGATCGCACACCACGGGGATCACTTTCTCGCGCATCACCGTGGCGGCCCCGACCAGCTCCTCCACCGTCGTGCCCTTGCTGGCCAGACCCACCAGCAACCCGCCGATCTGCGCATCGCTGGCCTGCCCGGACATGATGTACAGGAACGCGTCGCGGGCCTCCTCGCGGGTCAGGTCCTCGCGGCGGCACAGCTTCAGGAGGATGTCTCTGAAGGCGGACATGGATCAGTCAAACGGATGATAGCACAGTTCGGCGGTCACGCAGGCTCGAAATTACGGGCAGATTTGCGGCCCGATATGCCTTTGGGCCTTTTGCACCTGGCCCTTTTGGCATCATCTATTGGCCTATTCCAGCACCGTCACTCCCGCGGTTGCGGTCGTGGGGTATACGGCCGGTTTGATGCCGAACTTGTCCTGATACGCCTGCTGGATCGTGTCGGTAAAGCTCTGGACGTAACGCGGCTGGACCAGCGAGACGGTACATCCGCCAAAGCCCCCGCCAGTCAGCCGCGAGCCGTAGACTCCCTTGATCATCATCGCCTGCTCGACCAGGAAGTCCAGTTCCGGCACGCTGACCTGGTAGTCATCCCGCAGCGAGCGATGACTCTGCACCATCAGCTCGCCGGCCTCCTCGTATTGGCGGCGGTTCAGGTGCGAGGCCGCATCCAGGGTCCGCTGATTCTCGGTGATCACGTGGCGGCAGCGACGATAGACCACATCGGGCAATTTGCCCTTGGCGGATTCGAGCTGTTTGAGCGACACGTCGCGCAGCGCCCTGATCGCCGGATTTTCCTTCTGGAAGAACCGCACGCCTTCCTCGCACTGCCGGCGGCGTTCGGCGTATTCCCCACCGGTCAGCTCGTGTTTGACCATGCTGTTGACGATGACCACGCGCAGCTCGCTGGCGTCGATGGGGACAAAATGCCGGGACAGGTCGCGACAGTCCAGCAGCATCGCGTAGCCCTGCCGGGCCGAGGCGACAATCGTCTGGTCCATGATCCCGCAGGGTACCAGGGCGTATTCATGCTCGGCCTTCTGGCATACCAGCGCCAGCCGCGCGGGGTCCATTTTCAATCCGGCCAGGGTCAGGAAGGCCTGGGCGGTGCCGACCTCGATGGCGGCCGAGCTGGAGAGCCCGCCACCCACCGGCAGGGTGTTGTCCACAAGCATTTCCATGCCGGTCAGCGGGATTCCCGCGGCGATCAGTTCGGCGGCGACGCCGCGGAAGTAATTGCCCCATGCCGGCTCTCCACGGGTGATCTTCGACTGCACCGAAAACTCGACGATCTGATCGGGAAAACTGGTAGAGGCCACACGCACCAGGCCATCGTCGCGCGAGCGGCAGACCATCAGCACATGTGGCTCGATGGCCATCGGCAGCACGAACCCCTCGTTGTAGTCGGTGTGCTCGCCGATCAGATTCACCCGCCCGGGGGCGCGGATGACGTGTAATTTTGCAGCGCCGGGGCCGAAAAGGCCGAGAAAGCGCGCTTTAACAGCGGCGTGCGGCGATTCCATGGGCGGCGAATGTATGACCGGGTGCGGGGGCGGTCAAGACAAAGCGTGCAATCGGGGGTTTCGCATTGCAGGCTGCGGATTGCGCGTGCGGGATTGCGGATTTCGGATCCAGATGCCGCTATACTTCCTGCCCGCAGTGCAACAGCTTCGTGGCAAGTTCATCGTCTTCGACGGCAACGAGGGGTGCGGCAAGAGCACGCAGGCGGCCATGGCGCGCGACCGGCTCCAGCAGCTTGGTCTATCGGTGCTGCTGGTGCGCGATCCGGGAAGCACGCGCATCGGCGAGCAGATCCGCCAGATCCTGCTCAATCCCGAACACACCGAAATGGGGATGCGCTGTGAGATGCTGCTGTATATGGCGGCGCGGGCGCAGATGATGTACGAGCTGATCGCCCCGGCGCTGGAGCAGGGCAAGGTGGTCATTTCCGACCGGTTCATCTCCAGCACGCTGGCGTATCAGCTTGGCGGAGACGGGCTGAGTGCCGCCGAGATCCGTGCCGTGGGCGACATTGCCATCAAGCATCGCTGGCCGGATTTGACGATCATCCTGGACCTGCCCGTGGAGCGCAGTGCCGCGCGGGTCAGGCCGAAATTCACCCTGTTCCCCGACGATCCGGATGCAGGTGTGAAAAAGGACCGCATCGAGCTGCGGTCGATGGCGTATCATGAACAGGTCCGCCAGAACTTTCTGAGGCAGGCCAGGGACCGTCGCCACAAGTACAAGGTGATCGACGCGGACCGCGAACCGCATCTGGTGCACGCGGACGTGTGGCGCGCGCTCGAGGAATTGTGCCGGTCTTCAGCTTGAGACGTGGACACGCAGCTCATCAACTTCGATCAGATTCTCGGGCAGGATTCGGCGATCGAGGCGATCCGCCGCGCCTACAGGCTGAATCGTCTGCCGCACGGGCTGATCTTTGCCGGTCCGGCTGGAGTCGGCAAGGAAACCACCGCCCGCGCGCTGGCGGCGCTGTTTCTGTGCGAACAGCCGCGCGAGCTGGCCTTCTGCGGCACATGCCCGAGCTGCCGGTTGGTCGCCGCCGAAACACATCCCGATTTTCATCTGGTCTATCGTCAGCTCATCCGCATGAGCAGGGAGGAGCACAAAGCCAAGGAGCTTTCAGTCGATGTGGTCAGGCCGTTTTTGATCTCCAAGGCGGCGAACAAGTCGGTGATGGGGGTGGGCAAGGTCTTTGTGGTGCGGGAATCGGAGACGATGACCGCCTCGGCGCAGAACGCCCTGCTGAAGGTTCTGGAGGAGCCGCCGGGGCGGACGTTGATCATCCTGCTGACCGACCAGCCGGACTCGCTGCTGCCGACGGTTCGCAGCCGCTGCCAACTGATCCGCTTTGCGCCGCTGGAGGGCAATGTGATTGTCCGGCTGCTTGCCGCAAGGGGAGTGTCCCGGGAGCAGGCGCAGGCGGCGTCGCAGTTCACACAAGGGTCCGTGGGACTGGCCCTGCAATGGCTGGAGGATGGGGTCATCGAGCGTGCCCGGCAGCTTACGGGGATGCTGGAGGCGCTTGTGGCGGGCGGATCAGCGGCGGGATTGCAGCAGTGGCTGCGGGCCGCCGCCGAGGAATACGCCGTCAAGCAGCTTTCCCGTGATGAGCTGGCCAGCAAAGATCAACTCACGCGCGAGGGGGTGGTTCTGTACCTGACGCTGTGCGCGCAGTACTTCGACAGACGGCTTGGTCAGCTTCATGGCCAATCCGACGCACTGGAGCGTTGCTGCGCCGCGATCGATGCGGCATTGGCTGCCGAGCGGCTGGTCGAAGCCAACGTGAACGTGCCGCTGTGCATGCAGCAGTTTGCCGGCGCTCTTGAGGCCGCCGTCGGCGCCGTCGAGTAGCGGGCGGTCACCTGGTCAGTCATGCCTCAAGGCACGAAGGCGGGTTGGCGGGGGTGCCAGCTTCGACCGCCTCCCCAGACCTTCGTGCCTTGTTGGCCCTGCTTCCCCAGGGGTTGGGTCCGTGCTGTTGACCGCAACCAACGGATCGTGTCTTGTTCAACCTTCGGAGGTCGATGCTTCCTCCTGCTCCATCTGCTCGATGGCCTTGAGGTGTCGGGCACTGACGTATCTGGCCAGTGCGCCGGCGGCGGTGAACAGGGCCATCAGGATCAGAAACCCGACCAGAAACCACCTCAGCCGCGGATCCCGGTCCGCCGGCCAGGGCTTGATCAGCTCCGCCGCCAGCAATGCCCCGGTCATGGCGTAGGCGCCCAGATAGCTGAGCACGGCGGCGACGACGGTCATCAGGCCGAATACCGTGGCGGTTCGCGGCCGCGGCGGCGCGGGAACGGCCTGGAATTCCGCTTCCATTTCTGCGATCTGGTTCATCACTCTCCACACTCCCGGCCCGCGTACGACCGGTCTTCTGCCGATTGGGGATATACGATACGTCCGCAGTCGGGGCAAAGTGGCCTGAAGATCCCGGGCTGGCAGGGCGGGTCAGGGCTTCTGAACAGACCTATTCGGGCAATTGCCGCAACAGCTCGGCGATTCGGACGTGAGGGCGAGGCAGCGGATAATGTTCCAGGTCCTTCAACCTGATCCACCGGCATGGCCGCTGCGACCGTCGCTTCAGGTTCCGGTGGTCTTGGGCCTCGTGGCCGTCAAGCAGATCGCACACAAAGACTTCGAAGCGATATCGGCGGTGGGTCAGGTCATGGTCAATGCTTGTCAGGTGAGCCGGCGGCGTGACGCGAAACTGAAGCGCCGAACGAAGCAGCCGGGCAGATACGATGCCCTCGTGCTTGTCGGCGTCCAGCGTGATGAACTGCCAGAGTCCGGCCCATCGTCCGGTGGAGGGCCGTTGTTCGATCAGCCAGGCTGGGTCCGAGTTGCCAGTGTTGTGGCGACGGATGCAGAAGGTCCAGCGGCGATGCAGGGGTCTGGTCGGGGCAATCCTTGGTGTTGGGATCTGGTGCTGGAGACCGGCGGCGCAGGCACCGCAGCATGATCGAACCGGGCACAGCCGGCACAGGGGCCTGCGGGGGGTGCAGATCGTTGCCCCAAGGTCCATCAGGGCGGCGTTGAAGTCTCCGACGCGGCTGGCGGGCAGCAGTTGCTCGGCCCGTTGCCACAGGAGCTTTTGGATCCCGGGCTTGCGTGGATCGGCGGCCAGGGTATCCAGCCGGCAGATCACTCGGGCCACGTTGCCGTCCAGGGCGGCGGCGCGGACGCCAAAGGCGATCGACGCCACGGCCGCGGCGGTGTACCGGCCGATCCCCGGCAGGGTTAGCAGCGTCTCAACGTCCGGGGGAATCTGCCCGTGATGGAATTGGACGATCGTTCTGGCCGCCGCGTGCAGATTCCTTGCCCGCCGGTAGTAGCCCAGCCCCTGCCAGAGCTTGAGCACGAGCTGTTCGTCGGCGGCGGCCAGGTCGGCGATGGTCGGCAATTGCCGGATGAATCGCTGGAAGTAAGGCAGCACGGTGGCGACCTGCGTCTGCTGGAGCATGACTTCGCTGAGCAGCACGTGATAGGGGTTGGGGGCCTGGCCCGGCGGGGCGCGCCAGGGCAGGTCGCGCCGGTGCTGGTCGTACCAGTCGAGCAGTCGTCGCGCCAAACGAGCGGGCGAGCATGACATGTGGCGAAATTGTAGCTTCGGGGCTTGCATTTGACGGACAGGACGGTATGTTGATCGTCCGGTTGCGACAACGGTAGACAGGGAAGGTTGTAGCACACAGTGGGGACCGGAATCGCGCGGATCGTGAAGCATCCATGCACCTCGGGCTAGCGTGGGTTCACGGAGGACTCCATGAGACAGCCGCACGTCGATGATTTCGTCCGACTGACCACCGACATCCCTGAGTTGGCGCTGGCGCGTGGCGAAGTGGGCATCGTTCGCAGCACGTGGTTTGCGCCCAGCGTGGCGTACGAGGTCGAGTTCCACCAGAAGGGGCAGAGCTGCGAGATGCGCGCCCTGCTGATGCCTGAGCAGCTTCAGGTGGAAGAGGGTTCGTTGTTCGCCGGCGAGACTGCCGCGAACTGAACGCAAGCCGACCCGTGCCCGCCCGCGGCGGATGCCGGATGTGAACAGTTCATGTACTTCAGATCGTGTCGAGGGCGACACGCGATCGACATAATCGATCGCGTTTTTTGTGCGCGCCGCCAGACCATCGCCTGTTCACTATGGCGGTTGTTCGATCCGTGGCTGGCTCGACTTGTTGATGATGGGCGATAGGATCGTCGGGTCATGGACGAGCAGAAGGCTGCGAGTCGTGCGAAAGCTGCGGCGAACGTCGCGTCGGCGGGCAGGGGCGCCGGCCTGCGCGTGCTGCTCGTCCACAACTTCTACCAGCAGCCGGGCGGAGAGGATCAGGTCTTTGCCGCCGAGGCGAGGTTGCTGGAGTCTCGGGGGCACGTGGTCGCTCGATTCACGATGGATAACGACGCGATCGAGGGGATGGGCAGGCTCGAGCTGGCGGGCAAGACGCTCTGGAATCGCGCGGCACAGCAATCGCTGCGGCAGGCGATTCAGCAGATCCGCGCCGACGTGGTTCACTTCCACAACACGTTTCCACTGATCTCACCGGCGGCGTATTACACGGCGCACGAGCAGGGTGCGGCGGTGGTGCAAACACTGCACAACTATCGACTGCTGTGTCCGGCGGCGACGTTCTATCGGGAAGGGCACGTGTGCGAGCAGTGTCTGGGTCGAACAGTGGCCTGGCCGGCGGTGGTGTACCGGTGCTATCGGGGGAGTCGATCGGCGTCGGCGGTGGTCGCGGGAATGCTGGCGTCGCATCGCCTGATGCACACGTGGCGCGAGCAGGTGGACATCTACATTGCGCTCACGCAGTTCGCGCGCAACAAGCTGATCGAAGGTGGCCTGCCCGCCGACCGGATATTGGTCAAGCCGAATTTCGTGGATCCGGATCCTGGTCCTGGGGATGGGCATGGAGGCTATGCGCTGTTTGTTGGCCGGCTTACAGAGGAGAAGGGGATTCGGACGTTGCTGGAATCATGGAAATCCTTATATGCTCGCGCGGGTGTGCGGTTGCGCATTGTCGGTGACGGCCCGATGCGTCAGCAGGTTATCCAGCAGGCGCATGAACAGGAAGGTATCGAGTACATGGGCCGTCGCGCCCCGGAAGAAGTTTATGGTATGATGGGTGAAGCGCGGGCGTTGATCTTTCCTTCGATCTGGTACGAGGGGTTGCCACGGACGATCATCGAGTCGTTTGCGGTGGGTACGCCTGTGGTTGCCTCGCGGCTCGGATCGATGGCGGAGGTGGTGGATGCCGGCCGAACCGGGATGCTGTTCGCTCCCGGAAATGGGAAGGAATTGACGTCGGCAATGGAAGAGTTGGTGCGTGAGGAAGGTCGTTATTGGCAGATGAGGCAATCGGCGCGTCTGGAGTACCAGACGCGATACACGGCGGAAGTGAACTACCCCACGCTGCTTGAATGCTATGAGGCGGCGGTCGCTCGCCTGCGATGAGCCGATTCGCTTCAATCCGGTGCGATGTTTGCATGCACCAATTGCCCTGTCACCAGCAGTAAATGAGCATTGTGCAAATGTCGTAATGTCGCACTGGCTGGCGCAGCGGTGCTGAAACGACCTTTCCGGGTCGGATCGGATGGCTGGTCAGTCGGTGAGATCAGGTGTTGACGTAACGAGATTTGATAAGGAGTCCGGCCTGCCCCTGGAGGGGCGCCGGAGTGACGTATCGATGAAAGTCGCAATCTTAGCCGGGGGGATGGGGACACGGATTGCCGAGGAAACGGACATCAAGCCTAAGCCGATGGTGGAGATCGGCGGGCGTCCGATCCTCTGGCACATCATGCAGCACTATTCGTACTACGGGTTCAACGAGTTCGTCATCGCCCTGGGCTACAAGGGCGAATACATCAAGCGGTACATGGTCGATTACGGCCTGGCCGAGAGCGATCTGACGGTGGACATCGCCAGCGGGGACGTGCTGCGTCACGGGAATCGCCGGCCGGACTGGACGGTGGACCTTGTGGACACCGGGTTGCACACGATGACCGGCGGGCGGATCAAGCGTCTGCGGCCGTACCTGAACGGCTCGACATTCATGCTGACCTGGGGAGATGGTGTTTCGGATGTGAATTTGAAGGAGCTGCTGGCGTTTCATCGCCGGCACGGCAAGCTGGCGACGGTGACGGCGGTTCGCCCGCCGGCGCGATTCGGGCACATGGTCTTCGATGGAGATCGCGTCAAGGAGTTTTCGGAGAAGCCTCAGGCCAGCGAGGGCTGGATCAACGGCGCGTTCTTCGTCCTGGAGCCGGGGATCTTCGATTACATCGAAGGCGATCAAACCGCCTGGGAACGCGAGCCGATGGAGAGACTGGCGCGAGATGGCCAGTTGATGGCTTATCGGCACACGGGGTTCTGGCAGTGCATGGACACGCTGCGTGACAAGCGCCTGCTGGAGTCGCTGTGGGAGTCAGGCCAGGCGCCGTGGAAGATCTGGAAGTAGCCACGACGCAGTCAGAAGCGACGGCGCGCGGCGCCGCAGGACGCACAACACTTGGGAAAGGCACCGATGAAGATCCTGGTCACCGGGCATCTGGGTTATATCGGCACCGTGCTCACGCCGATGCTGCTGCGTCGCGGGCACGAAGTGGTGGGCATGGACGCCGACTGGTACAGCCGCTGTACGTTCGGCGATTCGCGGCAGATCGCGGAGGTGCCGAACCTGGCCAGGGACATCCGGGATGCAACCGTGTCGGACCTGAAGGGGTTTGACACGATCATGCACCTGGCGGCGCTGAGCAATGATCCGCTGGGCAACCACAACCCGGAGCTGACCGACGAGATCAATAACCGTGCGACGGTACGTCTGGCGGAAATGGCTCGCGAGGCGGGCGTGCGACATTTCATCTTCAGCTCGACATGCTCCAACTATGGAGTGGCGGGTGATAGGTTCAACGACGAGAACAGCAGCTTGAATCCGTATACGCCGTATGCGCGGGCGAAAGTTGCGGCGGAGCTGGCACTGCGGCCGATGAACGATGAACGCTTTGCGGTGACGCTGATGCGCAGCGCCACGGCGTTCGGATACAGCCCGCGAATCCGCTGGGACCTGGTTTTGAACAATCTGACGGCGCACGCGGCGACGACGGGACGGATTTACCTCAAGTCCGACGGCACGCCGTGGCGGGCGATCGTGCATATTGAGGACATCAGCCGGGCGTTCGTGGCGGTTGCCGAAGCGCCGCGCGAGGTGGTGGCGGGCCAGGCGTTCAACGTCGGGCAGACGCAGGAGAATTACCGCGTGCGCGAAATCGCCGAGATGGTGGCCCAAGTCGTGCCCGGCAGTCGGATCGAATACGCGCCCGACGCCAAACCCGATCCTCGCTGCTACCGGGTGAACTGCGACAAGCTTCCGCGCATGGTGCCGGCCTACCAGCCCAAGTGGACGGCGCGAGCGGGCATCGAGCAGGTGTATCAGGCGATCCGCAAATACGGCTTGAGCGCCGAGGAGTTTGAAGGCCCGCGTTATGCCCGGTTGCCGCACATCAAGCAGCTCATCGCCGATGGTGTGATGAATGATCGATTCCGCTACACCAAGCAGGCGCAGCGGGCGGCGTGAGTGCGGTGCTTGCGGAGCCGGGGAGTGACAGGGAGATATGAAGACCGACGTGACGGCAGTGACCAACAGTGACAGCGCCGCCAGCTTCCGCGCCAAGGCGGCCAGGACGTGTTGTCGCTCCTGTGGACAGCAGGGGCTGGAGCCGGTGCTGGACCTTGGCGTGACGGCGCTGGTCGATACGCTGGTGACCAAGGAGCGTCTCAACGGGCCGGAAAACAAGTATCCGCTTCAGGTCGCCTTCTGCCCGAGCTGTTGCCTGATGCAGACGTGCGACACCCCGCCGCCCGAGGAAGTCTTCCACGAAGACTACACCTACTACGCGAGCTTCTCGACGACCTGGCTGGAGCACTCGCGGCGGTGCGCGCTGCAACAGATCCAAAGGTATGGACTGAACGAGCGGAGCCTGGTGATCGAGCTGGCCAGCAACGACGGGTATCTGCTGAAAAACTACGTGGAGAAGGGGATTCCGGTGCTGGGGATCGATCCGTGCCGCGGCCCGGTGGAGGCAGCGCGGAAAATCGGCGTGCCGACGCTGCATGCGTTCTTCGGGCTGGAGCTGGCCCGGAAGCTGGTCGCCGAGGGCAAACGCGCCGATATTGTTCACGCGAACAATGTGATGGCGCACGTGGCGGACCTGAACGGCTTTGTCGCGGGCATCGCGATGATCCTCAAGGACGATGGCGTGCTGGTGACGGAGTCTCCGTACGTCAGAGACCTGATCGACAACTGCGAGTTCGACACGATCTATCATGAGCACCTGTGCTACTACGGGGTCACGAGCCTGAAGAACCTGTACGCGCGGCACGGGCTGTACATCAACGACATCGAGCGGCTGCCGACGCACGGCGGGTCGCTGCGGCAGTACGTTTCCAAACGTCCCGGCGAGAGCGAAACGGTCAAGAGACTGCTGGCCGAGGAGCAGCAGATCGGCCTGACCCGCTACGGGCCGTATTACCAGACCTTTGCCCATCGCGTGGAGGCGATCAAGCAGGAGATGCTGCGGATCCTTCGGGAACTGAAGGCTGCGGGCAAGCGTGTGGCGGCGTACGGAGCCAGCGCCAAAGGCAGCACGATGCTCAGCTACCTGGGCGCCGGTCCGGAGCTGATCGAATTCGTGGTTGATCGCAATGTGCACAAGCAGGGCAAGTTCATGCCCGGCGTGCACAACCCCATCTACGACGTTGGAGCGATCCAGAGGCTCAAGCCGGATTATCTGGTGCTGCTGGTGTGGAATCTGAAGGATGAGATACTGAAACAACAGCAGGCATATCGGGACGCGGGAGGCAAGTTCATCATTCCGATACCGTATCCTGAGATTGTCTGAGGCACCGCGGGCGGTAAGCGCGCGGCGAGCAAGCTCGCCCCGGCTACACGAGCGATACCAGCAGCGCAAACGAGAAGCGATGAGCGACCAACTTGACGTTTCGGTGCACTGTCCGAACTGCGGCGGTCGCGGGATGCAGATGCTGTACGCGATCGACGACATCCCGGTGCACAGCACGATCAACCTTTCCTCCCGTGAGCGGGCGCTGTCGTTTCCGACCGGAAAGCTGCGGTTGGGGTTCTGCAATGCCTGCGGGTTCCTCAGCAACACCGCCTACGATGCCTCCCTTCAGCAATACTGCCAGGAGTGCGAGGAATCGCAGCACGTCTCGCCGACGTTCAACAGATTCGCGCGTGAGCTGGCGGCCAGGTGGATCGATCGCTACCAACTGCGTGGCAAGACGATCCTGGAGATCGGCTGTGGCAAGGGGGAATTCCTGGCGTTGATGTGTGAGCTGGGCGATTGCCGGGGGATCGGGATCGATCCCAGTTACCAGCCATCGCGTACGCCCGCGAAGGTGGCGCATCGGCTGCGTTTCATCAACGACCTGTACAGCGAGAAATACGCCGATCTGGAGGCCGACGCGATCCTGTGCCGTCACACGCTGGAGCACATTGGCCCGACGCTGGAGTTCATCCGGATGATCCGTCGGGCGATCGGGGATCGCCGGCACATGCTGGTGTTGTTTGAGTTGCCGGATGTGACGCGGGTGTTGAAAGAGGCGGCGTTCTGGGACGTCTATTATGAACACTGTTCATATTTCAGCCCCGGATCGCTGGCGCGGCTGTTTCGCAAGGCGGGTTTTGAGTTGCTGGAGCTGCGGCGGGATTACGCGGACCAGTACCTGCTGCTGGCGGGGCAAGCCAGCGAGCAACCGACGCGGCCCGGTCTGCCGCTTGAGGATGATCTTCAGCAGATGCAGCAACTTGCCGCCGAATTTGCACGGCGGGTACAATCGAGCATCAAGGGCTGGCGGCAGATGATGACCGCGGCCCACGCCCGGGGCAAAAAAGTGGTCCTCTGGAGCGCCTTGAGCAAGGCGGTGGCCTTCCTGACGACGACGAAAGTGGGTCAAGCCGTTGAATATGCTGTGGATATCAACCCTCAACGGCAGGGGCGTTTCCTGCCGGTGACGGGCCAGCAGATCATGCCTCCGCAGTTTCTGCGGGACTATCAGCCCGACTACGTGATCCTGATGAACCCGATCTATGTGCCCGAGGTGCGGGCCGAGCTGGACAGATTGTCGGTGCCGGCGAAGGTTTTGGCGGTTGGCGCCGACGAGCCGGCATTGGATGGTTGAATCAGGCGGGTGTCAGGTCTCGGTCGGGCCTGCCCCGATTTGAGTTAAAAAGATCGATGCATATGCACCGACCTTGTACGCCTGGCATTGGCCGCGACGTGCGATGTCCCGTAGAGCTAGTGAAAACTAGCCGATGCCGTCGCCTCCGCCTCGGCAGCTATCGGACCAGCAATGCAGGTCCGGTTAAGGGCGGCTGGCGGCTGGACGATGTACGATCAGACATGTGGCAACAGACGTTACAGGCGATAGCACCGATGGAAACCGCAGTCGTTCCGCCCGCGACCTGATCGCGCCCGCGGCCCGGACTTCGGAGGTTCGCTCATGAAAGTCGTCATCCTGGCCGGGGGTATGGGCACACGCCTGGCGGAAGAAACGGACATCAAGCCCAAGCCGATGGTTGAGATCGGCGGACGCCCGATCCTCTGGCACATCATGCAGCATTACTCGGCCTACGGGTACAACGAGTTCGTCATTTGCCTGGGATACAAGGGCGAATACATCAAACGCTACATGCTGGATTACGCCAAGCTGACCAGCGATCTGACCGTCAAGATCCGCAGTGGCGACGTGATGCGCCACGGCAGCGGGATGAAGTGCGACTGGACGGTGGATCTGGTGGATACGGGGTTGCAGACCGCCACCGGCGGACGTGTCAAGCGAGTGCAGCAGTACGTCGGCAATCAGACGTTCATGCTGACCTACGGCGACGGGGTTTCGGATGTGAACATCCACAAGTTGCTGGAGTTTCATCGCAAGCATGGCAAGCTGGCGACCCTCACCGCCGTGCGTCCGCCCGCCAGATTCGGACACATGCACTTCGAGGGCGACCTGATCACCCAGTTCAGCGAAAAGCCGCAGACCGAGTCGGGGTGGATCAACGGCGGATTCTTCGTGATGGAACCGGCGGTCTTCGACCTGATCGGCGGTGATGACACGTGGCTGGAACGCGAGACCCTGGAGATTCTGGCCAGCAGAAAACAATTGTGCGCCTACAAGCACGAAGGGTTCTGGCAGTGCATGGACACGCTGCGAGACAAGCGGCTGCTGGAAGATCTCTGGGCCAAAGGACAGGCGCCCTGGAAGGTCGGGTAGGGCAGCGGATCGGGTTGGGCGTATGACTTACGACTTCGCGATCGTCGGTGGAGGAATTGTGGGACTGGCTACGGGGATGGCGCTGTGTCAGCGCTGCCCCGAGGCGCGGATCATTGTCATCGAGAAGGAAGATCGCTGGGCGGCGCACCAGACCGGACACAACAGCGGCGTGATTCACTCGGGCATTTATTACAGGCCCGGCAGCCTCAAGGCGCGGTTCGCCATCGAAGGCTCGCGGCTGATTCCCGAGTTCTGCAAGCAGCACGGCATCGCTCACGATGTGTGTGGCAAAATCATCGTCGCCACCGAAGAGTGGGAACTGCCGCTGCTGGACAACCTGCTGAAGCGGGGCTTTGCCCACGGCCTGCCCATCCGCAAGATCTCCGCCGAGCAGATCAGGGAAATCGAGCCGCACTGCACGGGTCTGGCGGGCATCGAGGTCAAGAGCACGGGGATTGTGGATTTCAAGGCTGTGGCCGCTGCCTACGCCAGGATCATTCAGCAGCACGGCGGAGAGCTGCGACTGGGGTGTCGGCTGAGCGGCATCGTCCACCACTCCGGGCAGATTAGCCTGGAGACCACGGCCGGCACGTTCCACACGAAATTCCTGGTCAACTGCGGAGGGCTGCACTGCGACCGGATCGCCCGGCTGGATGAGGTGGATCCGCAGGCGAAGATCGTTCCGTTCCGCGGTGAATATTACGAGCTGGTGCCCGGGAAACGGCATCTGGTCAGAAACCTGATTTACCCGGTTCCCAACCCGGACTTCCCGTTCCTGGGCGTGCACTTTACACGGATGATCGACGGCAGCATTCACTGCGGCCCAAACGCCGTGCTGGCGCTGAAGCGCGAGGGATACACCTGGCGCGACATCAGCCTGCGCGACATGTGGGACGCGCTGAGCTATCGGGGTTTCTGGGCACTGGCCAGGCGAAATTTCGGCGAGGGGATGAAGGAAGTCTACCGCAGCTTCAGCAAGAAGGCGTTTACCCGCACGCTTCAGCGGCTGATTCCCGAGGTGCAGGAGCAGGACCTTGTGCCATCGCACGCGGGCGTGCGGGCGCAGGCTCTGCTGCCGGATGGAAAGCTGGTGGATGATTTTCTGATCGTGCGCGGCCACAACAGCGTGCACGTGTGCAATGCTCCATCACCGGCGGCGACGGCGTCGATCCCGATCGGCCGGGCCGTGGCCGAGCAGCTCCCGCTGCCTGAGCGGGTCGCGGTGGCGGTGTCTTAATCTGGAGATGTTCAATGAAGCTTCTGGTTACCGGTACTGACGGGTACATCGGCACGATTCTGGCCCCGTACCTGATGGATCGAGGGCATGAGGTCACCGGCATTGATACCGGCTTCCACCGCATCGGGTGGTTGTACAACGGCGTGCGCGTGATGCCCAAAACGATCACCAAGGACATTCGCAACATCACCGAGGACGACCTGCGCGGGTACGATGCGGTGATCCACCTGGCCGAGCTGAGCAACGATCCCGTCGGGCAGCTTGCCCCCAACATCACCTACGACATCAACCACAAGGGAACCGTGGCGCTGGCGCACAAGGCCAAGAAAGTGGGCGTCAAGCGGTTCATCTATTTCTCCAGTTGTTCGGTTTACGGCGCCAGCTCGACCCACGCCAGCGACGAAAACAGCCCGACCAACCCGCTGACCGCCTACGCCGAATGCAAGCTGCTGGTCGAGCGTGACCTGAAGGAGATGGCCGATGCGAACTTCTGCCCGACCTACCTGCGTAACGCCACCGCCTACGGCGCCAGCCCCCGGCAGCGATTCGACCTGGTGGTCAACAACCTGTGCGGACATGCCTGGTGCAGCAAGCTGATCAAGATGGATTCCGACGGCACGCCCTGGCGGCCGTTCGTGCACATCCTGGACATCGCGCAGGCGACGGCGTGCGTGCTGGACGCGCCACGCGACATCGTGTTCAACGAGACGTTCAACGTCGGCGACAACTCCGAGAACTACCAGGTGAAGGACATCGCGCGCATCGTCGCCGAGACATTCCCCGGCTGCCAGCTTCAACTCGGCACGCGGGGAGACGACAAACGCGACTACAAGGTCAACTTCGACAAGATCAACACCCGATTGCCAGGCTTTAAGTGCAGGTGGACGGTCAAAAAGGGCGCCGAGCAGTTGCTGCGCGTCTTCCAGGCGATCCAGATGCCCAGAGAGGTGTTTGAATCCCCGGCCCACACCCGTCTCAAACGCATCAGGCAGTTGATCGAAACCAGGCAGATCGACAAGGACTTTTTCTGGGTGACCGAGTAGCAGGGGCTTTTGAACCCGAGCACAGAACCGCACCGGCGGAACGACTGTGCGACGCCGCACATGATCTTCAGGCAAACCACGATCCCCGGGGTGTTGCTCATCGAGCTGGAGAAGCGCGAGGACTCGCGGGGATATTTTGCCCGCGCCTGGTGCGAGCGCGAGTTCGCGGCGCACGGGCTGCCGCGGTTTGTCCAGACCAACATGTCGATGTGCCGGCAGAAGGGAACGATCCGCGGACTGCACTATCAGGTGGCGCCGCACGGCGAGGCCAAGTACCTGCGATGCATTCGCGGGGCGATCTTCGATGTGGTCGTGGACATTCGTCCGGATTCGCCGACCTACAGGAAATGGTTCGGCGTGGAGCTGACCGCCGAGAACCGCAAGGCCATCTTCGTGCCCGAGGGTCTGCCCCATGCGTATCAGGCGTTGACGGACGAGGCGGAGGTGATCTACTCGGCTTCGTGCTTCTACACCCCCGGCGCCGAACGCGGCATTCGATGGAACGACCCGGCGTTCAATATCGAGTGGCCGATCCGGGAAGTGATCGTTTCGGAGAAGGACGCGAGCTGGGCGGACTGGAAGGGCTGAAGCACTGACACGCCGCGCCGAAGCTGAGGCTGAGCTGCGCAGCCCGCGGCTCCCGCAGCGAGCCGGGGTTGGGGTGAACTTTCGGGAGTGAGCCATGATCGTTGTGGACAATGCATTGATGGATCGCGAGCGCGCGGGCAAGCCGATCCGCGTAGGACTGGTCGGCGCCGGCTTTGCGGGAAAGGGTTTTGCCCTGCAACTGCTGGGCGGGCTGCCCGGCATGCGGCTGGTCGCTATCTCCAACCGCACGATCGCCGAAGCCGAGCAGGCCGTGCGGATGGGCAACGGAACCTGCACCACCGTTTCCAGCGCTGAAGAGCTGGAGGCCGCCATCGACCGCAACGGCAATGAAGTCGGGAAAGTCGCGATCACCAGCGATGCAATGCTGCTGTGCGCTTCGCCCAGCATCGACTGCATTGTCGAAGCCACCGGCGAGATCGAATTTGCCGCGCAGGTGGCGATGGCGGCGTTTGCCACGCGAAAGACCGTGGTCGTGCTCAATGCCGAGCTGGACGCGACACTGGGGCCGATCCTTCGTGTCAAGGCGCAGCAGTGCGGGGCGTTCTTCTGCCAGGCGGACGGGGACCAGCCGGCGGTGATCATGAACCTGTACCGCTACGTCAAGAGCATCGGCTTCGTTCCGGTGATGGCGGGGAACATCAAGAGCCTCCAGGACCATCGTCGCACGCCCGCCACCCAGGCCGAGTTCGCCCGCAATGTCTGGCAGCGCCCCAAGTTCATCACCAGCTTCGCCGACGGAACCAAGATCAGCCAGGAGATGGCCACCGTCGCCAACGCCACCGGGTTTCCCGTGCAGAAGCGGTCGATGCTCGGACCACGTTGCGATCACGTGGACAACGCCTGGAAGTGCTTTGATCCGCAGGTGCTGATGAGCACCGGATTGACCGACTACATCCTGGGCGCCCAGCCCAGCTTCGGCGTGTTTGTGCTGGCGCACTGCGAGCATCAGCCGATGAAAAAGCGATGGATGAAGGTCTACAAGATGGGCGACGGGCCGTTTTATACCTTCTACACACCGTCGCATCTGAGCCCGATCGAAGCGCCCAACACCGTCGGGCGGGCGGTGATCTTCCGCGACGATCCGGTCAAGCCGCTGGGCGGACCGGTGTGCGACGTGGTCACCGTCGCCAAGCGGGCTCTGAAGGCCGGCGAGGTGCTCGACGGCATCGGAGGGTTTCTGACCTACGGGGCGATCGACAACACCCCCGTGGCGATGCAACAGAACCTGCTGCCGATGGGCCTGAGCGAAGGCTGCATCCTCAAGCGCGATCTGCCGATGGATGCCGCCATCACTTTCGATGACGTGGAAATGCCCAAAGGGCGGCTGTGCGACCGGCTCTGGCGGGAACAGGTCGAGCACTTCGGGCTGCGTAAGATCAAGAAGATCGCGTGAGCGGAGCGGCACAGGGCACAACGGCGGCCAGTCGGCTTCGGCTCCGCGCCCTCTGCTCTGGAATCGACAGGCATTATGTCCTCTCCCAGGGTCAGCATCGGTGTACCGGTCTTCAATGGCCAGAAGTACCTCCGCTTCACGCTGGATTCCCTGTTGGCACAGACGTTCAGTGACATCGAGATCATCGTCACCGACAACTGCTCCACCGACGCCACACCGCAGATCGTCGCCGAGTACGCCGCACGCGATCCGCGCATCCGATACATCCGCAACCCGACCAACCTCGGCCCGGCCAGGAATTACAGGGTCTCGATGGATCTTGCCCGTGGCGAATATTTCAAGTGGAACCCCGCCGACGACGTCTGCGCCCCGGACTTCATCGAAAAGTGCGTGAAGGTGCTCGATGCGGATCCTTCCGTAGTGATGGTCTATCCGCGCACGAACCTGATCGACGCCCAGGGACAGGTCTTCGCCCAGTACGACTACGAGCGGGACTTTGACCATCCCAGCCCGGCGGTTCGGCTGTGGCGGATGATGACGGTGGACCATCGAGTTCATGGTGGGCATGAGCTGTACGGCGTGATTCGCACCGCCGAACTGCGCAAGACTCCGGGCATGCTCAGCCATGTGCGCGGCGACAGTGTGCTGCTGGCGAGGTTTGCATTGCTGGGGCGGCTGCGGCGCATCGAGGAGTACCTGTTCTTCAACCGCGATCACAGCGATCGGTCCAGCAAGTATCAGGACCGCGCGCACGTGCGGCAGGGAAGCCGGCTGGCACGCTACCTTGGCTATGGTCCGCTGCCCGCCGCCGAGTGGTGGGACCCCAGGCTCAGGGGCAGGATCGTCTGGCCGGAGTGGCGGGTCTGGCGCGAATACCTGCGCGCAGTCCGGGAAACGGACCTGCCCTGGGGGCAGAAACTCGCCTGCTATGGTGCCTTTGCCCTGTATACCATCAGGCACACCCCTAAACTGGCCCGCGACGTGTTGATCGCCGCCGAGCAGTTCATCAACCGGCTGATCCACAAACCCAATCCAACCGATAGCTCCGATAGAAGGGGCGTGATCGCTTAAGCGATCAGCTCCGGCCGCAGAGGTTGTCCCATGCACACTCCGCGTCTCAGCATCGGTGTGCCCGTGTACAACGGCGCGCGCTTCCTCCGCGCCACGCTGGACTCGATCCTGGCCCAGACCTGGACCGATTTTGAGCTGATTATCTGCGACAACTGCTCCACCGACGCCACCGAGTCCATTTGCCGCGAATACGCCGCCAAAGACCCGCGCGTGCGCTATTTCCGCAACGAGCGCAACCTCGGCCCGGCGCCCAACTACAACCGCTGTTTCCAGTATGCCCGCGGCGAGCTATTCAAATGGAACGCCGCCGACGACTGCATCGAACCCACCTTCGTTCAGCGCTGCATCGAGCTGCTCGACAGCGATCCTTCAATCGTCTGCGCCCACACAAAGACGATCCTGATCGACGACCAGGGCCGGCCGTACCGAAAGTACGATCACGAGCTGGATCTGGATCATCCATCGCCGGTGGTGCGTTTTGCCCGCCTGGTGTTCGTCAATCACCGCAAGCACAATGCGCATGAGTTCTGGGGCGTGGTCCGCGCCGAGGCGCTGCGCAAGACGCCGATGAAGGGCAGCTTTCCCAGCGCCGATCGCATCCTGATGAGCTTCTGGGCGCTGCAAGGCCGGATAGCGCGCGTCGAGGAGTACCTGTTTCTCAACCGCGAACACCCGCAACGCTCGCAGCGCGCCATCGCCAACAGAGACTTCAGGCCCGGCAGTGCGCTGTCGCGATGGATCGGTGGCGGGCCGACTCCGCCGTATGAATGGTGGGACCCCAGACTCAAGGGCAGGATCGTGTTTCCCGAGTGGCGGTGGGTGTGGGAGTATCTGCGGGCGGTGCGGATGACGAAGCTGCCGCTGCGACACAAGCTCGGCTGCTACGCGGTCATGGCCGCGCTGTACGTCGCATTCCTGCCCCGCCTGGCGCGGGACGTGCTGATCGCGGGAGAACAACTGTTGCGACGGTTGTTGTCCTGTCGCGGTGCCGCCCCGATATCCGATACGGGCGGCCCAGGCTGTGAGCCCCGGGCGTGCGACCCGCCTCGAAAGCGGGCGGCATAGGCTTGCCGGGCCGCGACGCTGCGCGTACCTTTGCATGCCTGTAACCGAAGCCGTCGCGGCGACGTCCAATCACAGCGATGATCTACACGCCAACCAAGCTGGCCGGAGCCGTGATCCTCGAGCCGCAGCCGATTCGCGACGAGAGGGGCTTTTTCGCCTACCTGCTGGATGTCCGCGACGCCGAAGCCCACGGGCTGCGCATCGGCCTGGCCCAGGTCAAGCTCAGTTACAACTTCAAGAAGGGCACGCTGCGCGGGATGCACTGGCAGGCGCCGCCCGCAGCGGAGGTCAAGCTCGTCCGCTGCACCCGAGGCGCCATCCTCGATGTGATCGTAGACCTTCGTCCGGATTCGCCTACGTATCTCCAGCACATCGCCGTCGAGCTGACGGCCGATAACCGCAGGGCGCTTTACGTTCCGCAGCTTTTTGCCCACGGCTACCAGACGCTGACTGACGATGTGGAGGTTGTCTATCAGGTGGATGAGTTCTACGCGCCGCAGCACGAGCGCGGATTGCGCTATGACGATCCGGCGCTGGGGATCCAGTGGCCGCTGCCGGTGACCAGCTTGTCCGGGAAGGACGCCTCCTGGCCGCTGATCCGGGATGGGCGCATTGCCTGAGATTTATAGGACGACACAATTTGGCGCCGAAGGAATTGAGGGCTTTGGCAAAGCGCTGAGCATGGGGTATTCTCCAGAGCCGGAAGGTTGAAGTAGCGCGGTCCACTTGTACGGGAGTGAAGACAACTCAGGTGTGACATGCCGCCGCGCGCCAACGCGGCGGGCGATGACGCGGAGCCTGTGCCGCGAACTGTCCGGCCCGCGTTGCGTAGCTCGGGTTGCGTCGTAACGTTTATGCGTATCCACGTCTATCTGCGCGAGTTCCCACCCACGGGAGACCCGCTGGATTCGGGCATGATCAAGGCGGTGCACGGCCTGGCCGCCGGCTTCGCCCGGCACGGCGCGCAGGTAACCGTTTTGTGCGAAGGGGAGAAGACCGGCGTGGTTGACACGCCCGCCGGCTACGAAATCCGCTGCTTTGCCCACAACAACCCGCGGCGTCCGACGCTCACGTCGCTGTCCCGTCAGCTCGAGCAGTACATCGATCGCTGCCCGGATCCGGGTTTGTTCCTGCTCAACGGCATCTTCAGTCCCTGCGTGTACATGGTGGCCCGCGCCTGCCGGCGCAACCGCATCCCCTATGTCTTCGCGCCGCACGATCCGTATCACCCTTCGATCTTCGACAAGCGGTGGCACCTGAAATGGGCCTACTGGTATCTGCGCGAACGTCCGATGCTGCGACGGGCAAGCGCCATCCAGGTGCTGGATTTGAGGCACGCTGAATGGCTGCGCCGCTTGGGCGTGCATACGCCCGTGCTGGAAGTGCTCAACGGCTGGGCGCCCGAGGATGTGCAGCCGATCGAGGCGCTGAGCTGGCGCGATGCCGGCCCGCCGCGACTGCTGTACATGGGCCGCATCGATTCGCACAACAAGGGACTGGATATCCTGCTCGAGGCGTTTGCACAGTTGTTGGGCGAGACCGATGCAAACCTGACCATTCAGGGACCGGACTGGGGCGACCTGGAGGCCATGAAACAACTTGCCGGGCGGCTGGGGCTGGGCAGGCGCGCGGAGTTTCGCGAGCCGGATTACACCATCGCCTCCTCGTTCATCACCGCCCAGCATGATGTCTTCGTGCTGCCTTCGCGCTTCGAGGGTTTCGGATTGTCCGCGCTGGAGGCGATGCTCTCGGCCAGGGTCATGGTCGTCTCCGACGTGGCCGGCATCGCGCCGCATGTGCGCGCCAGCGGATGCGGCGTCGTGGTCGCCTCCGACAGCCAGCACATCAAGCAGGGAATCCGTCAGATTCTGGCCATGCGACCGAAGTGGAAACAGATGGGCTTGGCCGGACGTGAATATGCCCTGCAAAAGCTTCGCTGGGAGACGATTGCCGCCGAGACGATCGAAAAATACCGCGCACTGCTGGGCGCGGAAATCGGCCGAACGGCGGCTTTGCGGAACTGCGCTGCGTCAATTCTCTGATCCGCCGGCCTGAAGCGCAGAGCCGGACAAGCCCGCTACATTGAGCTTTGTGGACTGCGTGCCCGCCACGCTTCCATCGCCGCCAGCGTGGCGAATGCCACGATGATGCTGATCAGCAGGTTCCTGAGCTGAAATCCGCTGGCCGATTCCAGTCCGAGGATGATCTCCAGCAGCACGGCGACAAGCAGCGCTGCGCCCGCCGCTGCTGTACGCCTGTGTTTCATACTCAGCGTGCTGGTCGCCAGCGTCGCTGTAAGCAGGGCGGCGAACGGGACCAGCGCCATCACCCGGTAGATCGTCGCGTAGCTGCCCAGCCCGTAACGTTCCATCCGCAGGCGGAACCAGTTCCTGGGATACAGCCGCCAGATGATTTTGGCCTCGGGGGTGATCTCGACGCGGCCTCGCTCCAGCCCATCCACGTAGACGCGAATCTGCCCGTTGCGGTGAGTGAGCAGGATGTGATGGGCGTGGAAATCGGCCAGCACATCGCGCACATGCAGATCCGGCGACGTGCGGATCGCGCTGCGGAGACGCACGGTCAGATCGGAATCCTCCTGACCCACGGCGAGGTTGAAGCCCCGGCGGTTGGAGATCGTGACGATCCTGGCCGGGCCGTGCTGGCGGGTGTTGGCGGTGGCGGCGACGAAGGCCAGGCTCAGCTCCCCGCTGCTGCGGATGCGGTGGATCGCCGGGGCGATCGACGCACCGGTCGCCAGCCAGTGATACGAATACAGGTGGGGCGGCCCGGTGCTGGAGACCTCCAGCTCGTCGGGTCGCTGGCCCATCCAGTTCAGCGGCTTGAGTTTGCCGGTGAGGTCCGGGTACGGCGCCGGCCCGCGCAGCACATACTGGCCCAGCAGCGACTCGCCGAGCAGGTCGGCCGGCGCGGCGCCGGCGGCCAGCGCTTGTGCCTGCTCGGCCTCGACGGCGCGGTCGGCCAGAACAATCTCGGAAACAAAGCCGTCCCACGGGCGGTCGTTGGCGGCATGATCCCCGACCGTCAGCAGCATGCCCGTGTCCCAGACGCTCAGGTCGCCGGGCCTGCGGATGAGCAGCGGCGCGCTGACCATCAGCAGCGTATAGATCGTCAGCGCCGTGGCGAGTATCGGCGAGCTAACCAGCCAGCGCAAGTTCAATAATCCTCTGGCCGCGAGGCGCACCAGTCGATCGCCGCCGGCGATGAAGATGCCGGCGCCGATCACGCTGCCCAGGGTGTTGCACCACAGATCCTGTAGAGCCGGATCGCGGAAGCTGACCAGCGCCTGCGTCAGCTCAACGATCAGGGAAAGGCCCATGCCCAGAAGCAGCGCCGAGATGACCTGCCGGATGTGGCGGGCGCGCCGGCGGCCAATCACCGCCGACAGCGCGAAGCCGAATGGCACAAAGAACAGGACATTCTGAAGGCGATCGACATTGCCCGGGTCCCACTGCATCCAGCGCCAGTCGAACTGACGACGGGTTCCATCCCACCAGCCACCTTCAGGAATCGCAAAGTCGAACGGAAAAGTGCCCGCAAATGCAACAAACAGAACGCTGGCGACCAGCAGGAACACGGCCAGCGCTCGCGCGACGCGATCGGTCGGCGTCACGTAACCGTGCGGCAGCACTCGGATGTGGACTCTGCTCATCGGCTGGCGCCTCAGATTGTGCAGATTTCGCAGGGATCGCAAAGCCGCTCAAATCGCAGGCGGTTCTCAGGTCGCGCCGGGCAGATTGCGCCTTCAACTTCGGCGGCTATTCCGCATCGGGGTTGTGTTGCGGGTCGATCCAGTGAGCACTCTGCGCAGGCAGGGGGGATTCGGGGACCATGTTCAGATTCTGCTGGCCGACTGTCTTGCTGATCGCGTTGGGGGCAGTGTACACCGCGATCTGAAGCTGCTGGTTCCACAGCTTGGACTGGCTCTGACGAATCTGGGCGTGCAGCCGGTTGTTCTGGTAGTTCAACTCCAGCCGCTGCTGCCGAAGCTGAAGCAGCACCGCCGCCAGCACCAGTGAAAAGAAAATGGTCAGCAGGAGCTTGAGCATGGTCGGGATTGCGGATTGCAGCTCGCGCAGCGCCGTTTGCCGACACTCCGCAGCCTCAAATAACCCAATCCACAATCGGATCAGTTCGCCCGCGCCAGCGGCCTGGCGGGCAGGCGCAGCCTCATGTTGGGATGCACCACGTCGCTGCCCTTGAGCGTTTCCTTGTTCAACTCCTTGATGGCGGTGACGGCGGCGGGGTTGCCAAGCTGCTCGCTGGCGATCTTCCACAGGCTGTCATTTTCCTTGACGATGTACCAGTACTCACCGGCCGAAGCGAGCTGCTGATTCGGCGGCGGGGCGGTGGCGGCGGTCGGCGCCGCAGGCGAAGTTGGCGCGGCCACGTTCGTCGGGATCTGATACGTTCGCCCGGCGATCACCTTGTTGGGGTCCTGTTGCAGCGAGGGGTTGAGCCGGATAATCGCGTCGCGGTTGGCCCTGGTATTGGCGCCAAGGAACTTGCTGGCCATCTTCGAGACGCTGTCGCCCGGCTCGGCCACGTACTGCCGCGTGCCACTTCCGTGCTGAGCCAGGCTGGCAGACTGCGATTGCTGTGCGGGACCTGGGGTGACCGTCACCACCGGCTCGCCATGTTGCTGAGCGATCCGTGCCAGGGCGGTGTTGGGCGCATCGGCGCCGGCAACCTGGATGTCTGCCTGCGCGGCGCCGGAGGGCGCGTCCGCTGTCTTTGCCGGAGTTTCACCGGCGAAGGTGATCGGGGGCTGGGCTGAGGGCGACTGCGCGGCTGGCGACTCGGACTGCGCCGGCAGCGCCTGAGATGACGCGGACTGCACCGACTGCTGAGCTGTTGGCGGCTGAGCGCCCGGCGGGCCGATCTGCACCACCGCTGTCGGCGGAACCTGCGGCTGAAGATCCCGCGTGACTGGCACCGGGGCCTGCGGAGTCACCTGCGGCGGGGTGACGACGGGCGTGACCACTGGCTGCGCCCCGCCCGGCACGCTGACCGTCTCCCGAACGTTGGACCCCGCCGCCACCAGCGACGCCGGCGGCGGCTCGGTCGAACTGGTCAGGTGATCCGAAAGAAGAATCCCGATGACGATGATAAACGCCAACCCGACCAGCAACCCGATCTTCGTTTCGCGCGTCATGACGTCCTCTCCAAAACGCGGAGTTTTGCCGAGCGGGACCGGGGGTTGGCAGCGATTTCGGCGTCGGAGGGAACAATCGGCTTTGGGGTCAGCACCTTGAACTGCTGTGCCGCGGTCTGCTCCAACGACCGAAACGCCTGTTTCACCATGCGGTCTTCCATCGATTGGAAACTGATGATCGCCAATCGGCCGCCCCCGCTGGCCAGAACCCACGGCGCCTGTTCGAGCAACGCCTGAAGGTTCTCCATCTCCCGGTTCACCTTCATCCGAAGCGCCAGAAAGGTCCGGGTGGCGGGGTCGATGCTCTGCCGGCTTCCGTGCCGGGCAGGGATGGCCGAACGCACCAGTTCGGCCAGCCGCTCTGTTGTTGTGATCGGCGAAGCACGGCGAGCTTCCACAATCTTTCTGGCGATTCTTCGTGACCAGCGTTCCTGCGCCAGTTCGTATAGGACGTTGGCGAGGTCTTTCTCGGAGAGGGAATTGACGTAATCTGCGGCCGACTTTTCCAGTCGCGGATCCAGTCGCATGTCCAAAGGCATGTCCTGCGAGAACGAAAGCCCGTAGCGCGGATCGAAGAGCTGGTTGGTGCTGACCCCCAGGTCGGCCAGGATGCCGTGGACCGGAATGTTTCCTATCTGCGCGATGACATCCCCAAGCTCCGCGAAGTTGGCATGAAAGAGTCGCACACGGCAGTTGACGTCAGCCAGGCGCTGACGCGCGTACTCCAGATTCCTGGGATCTACGTCCAGACCGACCAATAATCCCTCGCTGCCCAGGCGTGAGGCCAGTGCCAGCGCATGCCCGCCCCGGCCGATCGTGCAGTCGATCAGCGTTTTGCCCGGCTCAGGGCGAAGGGCCTCCAGCACCGCATCGAGCAGGACCGGCTCATGGCCAGTGGCAGGCAGATCCGGCGATCGGTCATCCATCGCGTTCATGCAGTTGAAGCAGGCCGTCCCGCCCGGCTTCGGCTGGGCGGACGTCTCAGCCGTATAATCTCAGCCAACGGCTATATAATATTGGTTTTCGCTTGCAATTTGGGTTACGTATCGGCAATAATGTTTGGCGGTTGTTGGGATGCCGGGCGAATGGGTGCGCGCGAGATTCCCAGCTCGAGCGTGCAAACCGGCATATGCTCGCACAGTGAAGGGGAGGGGCGGTGACGCACGGATCCGCTCTGCTTCACAGGCACGATGTCGCCTACGTGGTCTGACGTGCGGAAAAAGAGCAACGGCGGACGGGACAGTTAACCGCCTTGTGCGTCTGGTCGATGATCAATCATTGGTCAAGACCGATACCGCGGAGCCGGGCGTCCGTTCCCCCGTGATCCCAGGCACGGGCCCCATCCGTGAGACGACCCCGCAGCACCGACTGTAAAACGCCTCTGAGTCGTTCCATCGCAGGCGTGGTTTACGACGCGAGCACCTCATGTGCATCGCGTATATCGCGCGCCTCGCGGGCAATGGCTCGACGCACCGAATCGCCGCCACATTCCCTCGAGCCCGGCCCCACTGCGGCTCGGGCCCGAGGGAGTGACGTCGCGGGGTTGGTCACGTGACGGCCTCACAACCCATCTGCCGCCACGAAATCAACCCCAGATCAAACGAACCTTGCGCGCTCGCCATGCAGGCGAGCATGCCATTCGCAGCGGCCACTGCTTCTGCTTGCCGCCGTGTACGTCCTTGGGGCACGGCGCTGCCTTGCTTGCCTGGACGTGTGAAGGCCTCCATGCCGGCACGCTCCTTCGTGCTCACACGCCTTGCTCCACGCCGCTGGCGTCACGCCTTTGGCGGGTACGGCAGTCTCCATCTGCGGCGGTGGCCCGGCCGCATCGGAGTTCACTCAGCTTGTCCTGAGACCGACCTTCCCTGGTGTGTCTCGCTCATCAGTCAGCCCCGGCCGACGCCGCGTCCATCTCCCGTGTGTCGCGACGCCGAACCTTCAAAGCACAATGCTTCACCAAGGGTGCTTCGATACCGAGTTCTACAGCCAGGCGATGTGTCGCCAAAACCAAACGCAACTTGCGCAAGTTCACGATCTTCACGAGCCGCCGCCCGCCCTCTTGGCTCGAAGCATCACTTCCGCCGACCGGGCCATCAGTTCCTCGAAGCGCCGTTCCCACTCATCCCGGTTCCATAACTCCAGGTGGTCCCGCGCTCCGATCAACGTGACTTCCCGGCCCGTGCCCGTTCTCCTCAGGGCTTTTTCAGGCAACAGCACTCGCGCCTGCTTGTCCAGTTCCAGCCGACTGGCCATCGCAAAGTGAAACTGGTTGAACGCCAGCAGGTCTTCATCCGGGGTCAACTCCTGTCGCCCCTGTGAAACCAGAAACTCGTAATAACGCTCCGGATAGAGCCAGAGCTTTCGATTCGGACCGATCACCAGAAAGAACGCTTCCCCGTCTCGTTCTGGGTTCAGCGATTTGCGGATCTCCGACGGAACCAGCAGACGGTTCTTGTCGTCGATGGTCAGTTCATGCTCGCCGTAGAGGACTGCATGCTGCATGTGACTTTCAATCCACTTGCCACCGGCGACGCTCCAACTTTTACCACATTGTCCCACCAATTCAAGACACAAATCGCTCCGAAACAAAAAATCGTGAAGTTTTTATGACCAGCTTGCCGATATGCGGGAGTTATCCACCACCACGCGAAAAACGGCTGTGATTCGTCTGTGGATAAGTTGTCGCGCGGCCGGCCACTTGCCGCCATGCCCGTCGAATCAGCCATCCGACCACGCTACTGACCAGGCCAGCTCCGGAAATGATCCGCCAGCAGACTTTCCAGTCCACCGCTTCGCCACCGAACTCCTCTATGAGATAGGCCCACATTGCCACGCCAACGACCACGCACAACGCCGTTGCCGTGGCAATTCCACGCTGACGATCCCCCCTCAGCGCCGGACCCCAGAGCGCCAATCCCCACAGCCAAGCCAGCATCCATCCCATCGCCTCCAGCACATCGCTGAAGGACGCGCCGGCGAGCAGCCCGGCCAATTGCAGGAAGGGAATCGCGCTGATCACGACCGCACATGCCAACCGCGGCTGCCCCATCAACCACCCCAAAAACGCCGCCGATGCCAATGCCTGCAATCCCTGCATCAGCATCAGCGCGTACTGCTCAAAGGGCGGATTTGCCTTCGCCCACAAAGGCGTCGGTGTTGCCAGCAGAAGTAGCCCAACCAGTTGTATCCCCAGCCACACGATCAGAGGCAGCAGGCCGGCCTGATCGCCGCCATCCGCACGATGTGCCGCGCTCGATTCGATCGGTTGGCCGTCGTTGATCCTTTGCATCGCTCCAATCGCCGTGCTGTCTCGCTGGTGGCGCTGCGAGTGAAATCTTAACCCGGATCGACAGGCTGTCGGCGGCAGGAATTGTGCCAGGACTGCACGCGGCTTTGAACTACTGTCGCGGTTGAGCTACCTGGTTCCCCCGGCACTGGCGGTGCGGGCGCCGTCGGCGGGATAAATGATTCGATCGAATCGGATGTCGATCCATGGCATGCCCCCATCGACGCGATGAAACTGCGTCCACACATCACGTAGATACGCCAGTTTCTGCGGCGTCGAGACCTCGACGAAAAAATCCTTCGCGTTGATCGGCCGGCCCCAGCGGATCTGCGTGTCGTACTTCGTCACCAGTGTGATCTGGGCTTCCTTGGGGTCTATTCGTCCGGCGAAGTTCGTGACGTCTACCTTCACGATCTCGTCGGCATACACCTGTCCATAAAGCAGCTTGACCAAATCCAGCCCGGCGGCCAGATCCTCACCCGGCCAGACCTGCCCGGACTCCACCGGCGGATGGCTGACCCCTTCGATCACACGGATGTTGAGCCTGCGGTTCGGACCGACGACGATCCCCGGCAACTGTTGCGCGGTGTACTGCTCGGGCAGCTTCACCGCCTCGCCGTCCACCAGCCAGTAATAATCTTTCCAGTGCACCAGCGCGATCGGCGCGCGGTACTCGCAGTCGATCTCCAGCGTATCGCCCGGCCGCTGCCCGTACGCGCGACGGACCTGCTTGACCTGCCTGATCCACGGGTTGTTCCGCAGGATCATCGCGGTGTCCTGCAGCAACTGCCGGTCGAATGCCGAGTGCGTTCCCGCCGGCTTGACCGTGTTGATGATCTGAATCGCCAGCGCATCGCTCATCCACGCCGGGCGGTTTTTCAGCACAACCTTCGGCGGGCGCTGGGGAAAGACCACCTCGCGCTCGACATAGCTCCGCAGGTGATAGAACCCCACGCCCAGCAACCCGACGAACACAACCGCGCCCAGCGTGTGCATGATCGCCCGCCGCACTTGCCTGGCCCGCTGCGGGTCTTTGACTGGAATCGGTTTTGGTCGTTTGGATTTACCCATGCGCAGCCGCGACGCGGTCCGGCGCGAAAGCGACGAAAATGCGCACGTCGCCGCCGTGCCGACCAACCTGCCGCCTCACCTCTTATCGGACGCCGCTCGCGAGGAACTGAAACGGTTTCCCGTCGTTGCCAGGCCCGCGTCTGGACTGTTCCGTCCAGACTCAGTTCAGCCGACCATTCATCACGAAATCTCCACCAGCATCTCGATCGAGCTCACACGGAAGCCGCACGACCTGAACATTGCCCGCGCCGCTTCGTTGGCGGGGGCGGTCTCCAGGCGGACCTGCTTCATCCCCAACTGCCGGAACCTCTCGATCGCCAGCATGGTCAACTGCCTGCCCAGGCCTTCGTTGCGATACTCCGGCTCGATCCAGATGTCGTGGATGTAGCCGGTCTCCCTCAGCCGGTAGATGGGAATCGTGGACTCGATGGTGCCGATGAGGAAGCCGACGAGTTTGCCGGGCTGGCGCTCGACGACCAGAAAGACGCTGCGCGGGTCCTCGGCCCGCGCCGTCAGCCAGCGACGGTACATCTCCAGCACATCCGGCCGATAGTCGTATCGCTGGGGATCCCACTGCTCGTGCAGGGCCGCCAGTTGCCCGACCATCGGCAACACGGCCGGCACGTCCTGAGGCGTGGCGGGGCGGAGGTGCATTGCTTTGTGGCCAGTTGCGGCAGTACGTTGCGGGTTGTGAAGGACCTTGGCTGGGGTGATGGGGAGTCTGCGGCCGGGGTGCGTCCGAACTCCCCAGCACCCTATCGGCTCGTTCTTCAGGCCTGCGCCGCCGCAGCGCCGCCGACCAGCTTTTCCGCCGCCGAGATCAGCTTGTCCATCTTCACCGGCTTGGTGAAGTATTCACTGACGCCCAGACTTTCGGCGAACATCTTGTGCCGCGCGCCGGTATTGCCTGTGATCATGATCACATAGGGCTTGGAGTTGCGCGGCTTCTTGGCCTTGATCTTCTCCAGCACCAGGAATCCGCTTCTTCCGGGGAGCATCATGTCCAGCACGATCACATCCGGCTGGTTTTTCTCCGCCAGTTCGACGGCCTGGTTGCCGTTGGTGGCCGTTTCGATCACGGCGCCGGTAGGCTCCATCGCCGCCTGAATACTTGTCAAAATATCGTGGTCATCATCCACGATCAGCACTCGCTTGCCTTCAAGTGGTGAGCTCATGGGGGGTTCTCCTGGCGCAACTCGCAGCACCGGGGTCGCACTCATGCAGGATTCGAGCCACTGTCGGTCTGCGAGGCGCAATTGTCAAGTCACAATCGACACAGGTCCGATAATCCAATAGCAACGGACAAAGGAGTTTAGCACCGTGTCGCCCGATTCTCCCATCGTCGTGCTGGACAGCGGTTTGGGTGGGTTGACGGTGGTGCGCGCCCTCCGAGCCGTGCTGCCCCACGACGAGATCCTGTACTTCGGTGATACGGCCAGATTGCCCTATGGATCGAAATCCGCCACGACAGTTACGACCTTCGTGAAACAGATTGTGAACTACTTCCGTCCGCGGCGGCCCAAGCACGTGGTCATTGCCTGCAATACCGCCACCGCCCTGGCGCTGCCCGGGTTGCGCGGGGAATTTGCCGACCTGTCGATCAGCGGGGTGGTCGAGCCTGGTGCCCGAGCAGCAGTGGCGGCGGCGGGAGCGAGGCAGGAGCCGGTGATTGGCGTTATCGCCACCGAAGCTACCGTCCGCTCCAAAGCCTATGAACGCGCGATTCATCGAAGACGCAATCACGCAAGGATCCTGCTCCGCCCCACGCCACTGCTGGTGCCCATGATTGAGGAAGGCAGGGACGCCCGCGACCCGGTGGTACACCTGGTGCTCCAACAGTATCTCCAGCCCCTGCTGGATCGCAAGATCGACGTGTTGCTGCTGGGTTGCACTCATTATCCCCTGCTTAAGGGGCTGATCGCTCGCATCGTCGGTCCCAACGTCAGCGTGATTGACTCGGCCGAGGCCTGCGCTGAAGATGTCGAGCGCCGGCTGCGTTCGGCAGGACTGCTGCGCCCCGGAGGCGGCGGCGAGCCGCGCGGGTCGCTGCGATGCTTCGTTACCGACGACTCGCCGCGGTTCGCAGCCCTGGCCAGGCATTTCCTGGGCTTTTCCGTCGCTGCGCCGACGTGGGTCCCGCCGGAAGAGCTGTATGCGGCATCGCCCGCACTCGAGCGGATTCGGCAGGCGGGATAGTGCAATGGAACCACGGATGAACACCGATGACCACAGATGTCCAATCCAGTGTCATGGGCGTGCGGCCCGTGATCAACACATGACGCATGGGCCAGGCGCTTCTGATGCCCGCAGCAGAATCTGTGTTCAACTGTGTTCGTCGGTGATTCTGCTTCTTGCCTGCTGCGGCTGCCAACAGGTCCAGCGGGTAGGGGGGTTCGGAAAGAGCCTGATCGACTACTTTTCCGGCAACACGCCGTTCAACGCCGCCAAACGGATGGAGGACCGCTACTTTCCCGACGAGCGGCGGATCGGATTGAACCGGCTGGTCAGCTACGACTTTGGCCGCCGCGAACCTTACACCACCCGCTATCAGCAGGTCGCGCAATACGACAGCGACTGGCTGGTTCGCGCCACGGCGATCCGGGCGCTGAACCGCGCGCGCGATGCCTCGGCGACGCCGATCTTCATCAGGGCGCTGTCTGATCCGAGCGAGATCGTGCGCGTGGAGGCGGCCAAGGCGCTGGCGAATCTGCCCGACCGCAATGCCATTCCGGCGCTGATCAAGGCTGTGTCCAATCCCGAAGAAGACCGTGACGTTCGCATCTGGGCGGCACACGCGCTACGGCACTACCGGTCGCTGGACGTGGCCCGCGCGCTGGCCGGAACGCTGGGCGGCCGCGAGTTTGGTGTCGCCTGGCAGGCACGCCACAGCCTGGTCGCCATCACCGGAAAAGACTTCCGTTACGACGAAGCCGCGTGGCTTCAGTATTTCAGCGGACCGGACAGACCGTTCGGGTGAATCAGAAGTTCGGATCAGCATCCGGCGGCTGCGCTACGCTACCCCGCGGCGCAGCCGCCGGATCGATGCAACACGAACCATCAACCGCGCATGCGCGCACTCGTCTTCGACGGCAAGCTCATCTTCGACCCCCGTCGCGCCGATCCCGCGATCAGCGACGGAGACACGCTGCTGCGCGTCCGTCAGGCCGGAATCTGCGCCACCGACCTGGAGATCACCAAAGGCTACATGGGCTTCCGCGGTGTGCTCGGGCACGAATTCGTCGCCGAGGTGATCAGCTCGCCGGATCGGGATCTGATCGGCCAGCGGGTCTGCGGCGAGATCAACATCGTCTGCGGTCGGTGCGACCTTTGCCTCTCGGGATTGAGCAACCACTGCCGGGCCAGATCGGTGTTGGGAATCCTCAACCACGACGGGGCGTTCGCTGATTATCTGCGATTGCCCGCCGTCAACCTGCACGTTGTGCCCGGCAATGTGGATGATGACCACGCCGTATTCGTCGAGCCGCTGGCGGCGGCATTTCAGGTCCTCAAGCAGATACAGCTTGATGGGCGTAAGTGGGTGACGGTGCTGGGAGACGGCCGCCTGGGACTGCTGGTGGCGCAGGTGCTGCGCAACGCCGGCTGCCCGGTGCGAGTCATCGGCAAGCATCCGCACAAACTGGCGCTGTGCGAAAAGTGGCAGATCCGCTCGCGTCCGCTGGCCGATATCGTCCCCAGACACGACCAGGATGTGGTCGTCGATTGCACCGGTTCCGCCGCCGGCTTCGAGCTGGCCATGCAGATGGTTCGACCGCGCGGCACCATCGTGCTCAAGAGCACCGTCGCGGCCGGCAAGCCGCTGAACCTGGCGCCGCTGGTCATCGACGAGATCACCGTCGTCGGCAGCCGCTGCGGACCATTCCGTGAAGCCATCCGCGCCCTGGCCGAAAAACAGGTGGATGTCGTCAGCCTCATTCACCGAAGGATGAAACTGGAACAGGGCGTGGAAGCGATGGAGCTTGCCGCAAGACCGGGGATACTGAAGGTCATCCTCACGATCGCAGAAGGATGAAGGCGGATTCATGCCCAAGGACCTGGCCATCGTTCTGAACAACGGGAGCATCAACAGTGCGGTAACCACGGCGCTGGCGGCGCAGCGGTATCGCCCGGTGATGCTCTACGTGGATGCAACGCAACAGCCCGGCTCGCGCTCCCGGGCGGCCTATGACCTGCAGGTCGGGCACTTCAAACCCTACCGCGAGCACACGATCGCGATGCCGTTCCTCACCACCTTCCAGCCTGTGGGCATGGGAGGCGCCGGCGCCATGACCGATCCGCGAGTCCCCGCCATGGTCGCTTCACAGATCGTCGATCTGCTGCCACTGGTCTCGGCGGCGGTGCGTTTCGCCATCCACTACCAGGCTGCCGCCGTGTACCTGGGGCTGCGCATCGGTGGACAGGGCGACGAGATGGCGCAGGCCACGGAGTACATCCAGATCTGGAACGAGCTGGTCCAGATGCCCTGTGGTCAGCCCGAACTCGAGCTTGTCACGCCGATTCTGGAGCTGGAGCCGTGGCAGGTGGTGGATGTGGGTTTCCAGGTCGGCGCGCCGTTCGATCGCACCTGGAGCTGCGCCGAAGACGGCGTCGAGCCATGCTGGGCCTGCCGCGGTTGCCGCGCGCGCGAAGCATCCTTCATTCAGGCCGGAAAGCCCGACCCGCTGCGCGTCGTGAGAAAGCTGTGAACGCACGGCTCCTGCGGCCGACGGACCCAAGTCCACGGACCGCAAGCACGCTGCGAGCGATTCAGACCAAATGCCTTTGGCGCCTCACTTGCCTTCGTATTCCTTGAGGAATCCCTCGAATTCCCGCAGATGCCCTTCTTCGTCAGCCAGGATTTTGGTCACCATGTCCGCCGTCACGTAATCCACATCGATGCACGTCTGAATGATTCGGGTGTAGTGGTCGATCGCGTCCTGTTCGGCCTCGATCACTCCCTTGATGATCGCGACTACGTCGGTGGATTCCCTGGGTGGCTGAAGATTCTTCTGCGAGGGCTTGAACTCCATGCTCCCCGGAACCTTGCCGTAAAGCTCCTTGATCCGCTTGCCGAACTGCTGGGCGTGGCCGATCTCCGCAGCGATGTCTTCGGCCAGGCTCTTCTTGATCTCCTCGGCCCTGACGCCGTCGGGGTTGATCGAGTTGGCGATGTAGTTCATCACCGTCTCGATCTCCATCCAGTAGGCCTGGGTGAGCATCTCGATGATCTGCCTGCGCTTCTTGTCGTCGCGAACGATGGGCATAATGGCTCCTTTTCTGCGTCTGGCGGATTGTGAACCCGCCGCTGATCCATTACAAGAAAGCACCTGTTTCTGGCAACGTCGAAAGGAGCGAGTTTCCCGTGAATTACCGTCGCCTTGGAGATGCGGGCATCAGGCTTTCGGAAATCGGACTGGGGGGGTGGATGACCTTCGGCTCCACGCTGGATATGGATCGCGCCCGCGCGATCTTCAATCGCGCCTTCGACGCGGGCATCAACTTCTTCGATACAGCCAATGCCTATGCCGACGGCAGGTGCGAACAGGTCTGGGGCGAGATTCTTCAGGACCGGCGGCGAAGTGATTACGTGCTGGCCACAAAGGTCTATTTTCCGATGGGCAATGGTCCCAATGATCGCGGACTGTCGCGCAAACACATCATGGAACAGTGTCACGCGAGCCTGCGGCGCCTGCGCACCGACTACATCGACCTGTATCAGTGTCATCGCTGGGACGAAAACGTCACCATGGAAGAGCTCGTCCGTGCCATGGACGACCTGATCCATCAGGGCAAGGTCCTGTATTGGGGGTTTTCCGAGTGGCCCATCGAGCAGATCGAGCAGGCGCTGCAAACCTGCGGCGATCGCTATTACCGCCCCAAGAGCAGCCAGCCCGGCTACAGCCTGCTGCGGCGAGGGCCGGAGGAGAAGCTGTTCGCGCTCACGTCGCGGGCGGGGATCGGCAACGTGACCTTTTCCCCGCTGGCTCAGGGGACGCTCAGCGGCAAGTACAAGCCTGGTGAGCCTTTCCCCGCCGACAGCCGCGCCGCCGACGATCGCGCCAACATGTTCATCAAGCGGTTTGTCGGGGATCCGGAGATCCTTCGCAAGGTCCAGAAGCTCTCATCGATTGCACAGGAGCATCACTGCTCCACTGCCCAGCTCGCGATCGCCTGGTGCCTGCGACGGCCGGAAGTCACCAGCGTCATCACCGGCGCCACCAAGCCGGAACAGGTCACCGAAAACGCCGAAGCCAGCGGCATCAAGCTCGACGAAGCCACGATCCGACGAATGGAAGAACTGCTGGCGTGAATTCATCCCGCGCTGCGCAGGTGGACGCGCCGCAAGAGGCGCGACGAGGCACCGGACAGGAACAACAACAGCGGCGCCGGGGCTTCGGCGCCGCTGTGTGGGAAATCGGCTGCGATCGGTCGCGACGGCAGGGCGGTGGCGGGCGGCTATGACGCCTGCGCCGTGGTCACCGCGCCGTTCTGGTACTCGTAATAGGTCTTGATGTTGCGGGCGTAGTATCCGCCGCTGGCCGAACGCACTCCGTTGAGCACCACGCCCAGGTGTTCGGCCTTGAGTTGTCGCAAGGCGTCGCGCATCCGCTGGAGCAGTCCGCGGGTGTTGGTGCTGGCGCGGACTACGGTAATCACGCCATCCACGCGCGGCGCCAGGGCCACCGTCTCGGACACGAACAGCATCGGGCCGGAGTCGAAAACCACGTGGTCGTACTCCTCCAGCGCCCGTTCGATGAAGTCGATGAGCAACTGGCTTTCCAGCAGCTCGGTGGCGTTGGCGGGCTTGGGGCCGGCGACCATCAGGTCCAGATTCGGAACCTTGGTCTGCTGAATGGCTGACTCGAATGCCTCGATCGAGTTCAGCACGTTGGCAAACCCCACGTCGGACTTGGCGGCGAAGATCTTGTGCAGTTCCGGTCGGCGGAAGTTGGCATCGACCAGCAGGATGCGGCGTCCGTTCAGCGCCAGACCGGCCGCCAGGTTGCACGCGACCGTGCTCTTGCCATCGCCGGGGCTGGGGCTGGTGATCAGGATGCTGCGCGTGGTGTCCAGCGAAGCGGCATGCTGGAGTCGCGTGCGCACCTGCCGGAACTGCTCGGCCATCATCGAGGTCGGCGCGCTGTAGATGACGGCCGGCAACGGCACTCCCGCGACCTGCGGATCGTCGTCCTCGTGCGGGATCATGCCCAGCAGATTGAGCTGCCCGACGCGGGCGATGTCGCGCGGCGATCGGACGGTGGTGTCGGTGATCTCACGCAGGAACGCGATCCCCAGGCTCAGCAGCAGCCCCAGCGTGATCGTCGCCGCCAGCGTGTACGGCAGCTTCGGGAAGCTGGGGGTGTCAGGAATCTCCGGACGGTTGGCCCAGCTCACCGTGTTCAGATCGATCTGCTGAAGCTGCTGGTTGATCACATCGAGCTGGTCGCGCACGCGGTTACGCAGCTCGATGAACCCCTCTTCTTCATCCTTCTTGGTCAGGTAATCCGACAGCGTCCCGGTCATCTCCGCCAGGTCGTTGCGCACCTTGTCGATCTGCTTGTTCAGCGCCTCCAGCTCGCTCTTGGACTGCTGCGCCCGGGAAGCCAGCGTTTCCAGGTACATCACCGTGCTCTTGGCGCGCTCCTCGGCGCGGACCTCTTCGAGCTGGGCCTGCGTGGCGTCCCGCTGCGCCTTCAGCTCCTTGTAGGCGCGGCTGTCCGGACCCTGGTTGCGCTGAAGCTCCATGGCGCGCAGGCGGATGTCGTAGTCGTGCAGCATCATCACCAGCCGCTGCACCGTGCCGTTCTCCTCGACCATCATCTCCACCGCCGACGGGATCTCTCCCTTCTGGTACTGCTGCTGCGCGCTTTCGTAGGCGTTCTGCGACGCGTTGGCGATCGACTCGAGCTTCAGTCGCTCGGTGATGTACTGCTGAAGCTCGCTTTCCTTCTGGCTCAGCCCGCCAGGACGACCGAATCCGTCAAGCTGAAGCTGCGCCGCCTTGAGGCTGGTCTCCTGCTTCAACTCCTTGATGCGGTTTTCCCAGCGGATCAGCAGGTTGCGCAGGTACTGGCTGCGTTCGACGGTCTTGTCGGAGGCGATTTTGCGCTGGTCTTCAAGGTGCTGGTTGACGATATCGCTGACGATGGTGGCGCAGTCCTTGGGGACCTTGTAGGTCATCGTCACGCGAATCAGCTTGGTGTCCGGGATCGGCACCGCCAGAAACTTCTCCTCAAGGTCTTCCTTGGCCTCGGCGATGTCGCCGTCAAAGTCCTGAAACCACTTGGTCTTGCGGATGTCGTAATTGGGGTTCTGCAATACCTTGGCGAACAGTGCATCGGAGGTCAGCAGGCTGGCCTGGGTGCGCTGCTCGACGATCAGCGGAGTTTGCTCCTCACCGGTGTCGGTGGGACGATCGGTGACCGAAGGCAGCCGCCGGTTGGTCTGGACCTGCACCAGTGCCACGGCGGTGTAGCGTGCGTGGAAGGAATCCAGATAGAAGTTCAGCGCCACGCCGATGATCACCGAGGCGATCAACGTGCCGATGATCAGCCAGATGTTGGTTCGCAGCACGCGCATGACGTCGGCGCCGGTCATTTGCGGCGGAGGCAGGGGACCCGCCGGCGCGATCGCATGCGCGGGCGTGATCGCGGCGCCCGGATTTACCGGACGTGGCAGTTGGATGCTCGTCGTTTGCGGCAACGTCGTCATGTCCTACTCCTAAGCACTTCCGGAAACTGGCGCCGCGGACGCACCCGCAACGCCTTCACGCAACGATCTTACTACGAACACGGCACGAACGCGGGCAGGCACACGGGCAAATTGCCAGCGTCCGATAAAAGCGGCCCGGAACATGGTTCCTGACTCGCCGAATTCCCAGCCCATCTGCTAGTACCCGCAGCGGCATCACAGGTTGCACGCGAAGCGCCCTGGGCCGGCGGCGATCAGCGTGAATCGGGCCCGGGGCCGGCCCCCGAGGCCGCACTGGCACCGGTCGCGCCCTGCGCCTGCGGCGAGGCGGCCTGGCTGGGCTGGCGAACACGCTCCAATGCCTGCTCCACCTTCTGTTTCAACGCCAGATCCACCGGCTGGTTGTTCCGGGCGGCGCGATCCAGCAGCGTCTTGGCCTGGTTGAACGCCTGTTCCGCGTCCGTGGTCATCGGGACCTTCATCGCCAGATACGCTTCGCCCAGATGGTAATAGCCCTCGGGGAAAGCCTGCTTTTCCAGCGCCTGCTGAAGCAGATGCAGGCCTTCCTCGACGCGTCCATTGAGCACCAGCACGTATCCGTGGGTGTCGTGAATCATCGGTTCGATCCGCCCGGCGCGTTCCATGATGTCAAAGGCCTTCTGGCTGTACACCAGCGCGTCCTGAGCGGTGTAGCCGCTGTTGGGCAGGATCATCGTACACGCCAGGTTGTTCAGCGCCGCCGGGTCGTCGGGACGGCGCTCCAGCATCTTCTGGAAAACCGCCACCGCCTTGCCCACCTCCGGCGGATCCAGCCTCAGGTATAGCGGGCCGAGCATTCGCTGGGCAACTTCGATCTCCTGGGGCGTGCTCTTGGAGTCGTTGATCACCTGCTCGGTCCAGTCGATCGCCTGTTTGATATCCGGCTCGATCTGGCAGAGGTAGGCCATCATCATCCGCCAGCGGT
This sequence comes from Fontivita pretiosa, assembly GCF_050410795.1. Taxonomy (GTDB): domain Bacteria; phylum Planctomycetota; class Phycisphaerae; order Tepidisphaerales; family Tepidisphaeraceae; genus Fontivita; species Fontivita pretiosa. The sequence continues at coordinate 4,078,765 of NZ_CP191258.1, forward strand.
TTTCGCCTTTCTGCGCCCGGCTGGCGATGCGGATTTTGGCCGGAGCCACGCCGATCTCCTCGGCGATGGCCTGCACGATGCGTGTGGCGGCGTCCTCGTCGGGGCCGGCGACTTCAAGTCCCGCGGAAAACTCATCCAGCGCCGCCTGCTTGTCGTCCAGCGCCTTCAGTGCCCGCCCGCGGTACACGTAGAACCACCATGGCGCCTGCTTCGACTTGACCGGCCCGTCCGTCACCCGCAGCAGCTCGCGATGCTGTTTGGCCTGGTGAAGCACCTCGCAGTACGTGCGGAACAGATTCAGGTTGTTCGGCGACTGCTTCAGCGCCGCGGTGATCGCCTCGCCGGCCTTGTTCACGTCCTTGCGCTTCAGCCACATCAGCGCCTCGGCATTGAGCAGTTCGATGTCATTGGCCAGTCTCGGGTTCTGATGGGCGTCCTTGAGCACGCGGTCGGCGTCGCGCCAGCGCGGCGGCTCGGTCTGCGCGTACAGCTCCAGCAGTCTGAGCTTCGGCTGCTTGGCGTCGGGAAGCTGCCGCACGGCGCCTTCCAGTTCCGCGATCGCCGCCTCCAGGTCGTCCTTGAACACGTACGCATCGGCCAGGTAGAGCCTCGCCTCGACGTTGTCGGTCATGGCATCGCGGACGATCTGAAGGTCTCGCACGGCCTGGTCCAGGTTGCGTCGTGCCGCCACGAACAGCGAGCCGCGGTAGAACAGCGCCTCGACGTTGTCCGGGTTGGACGCCAGCACCCGATCCAGAATCTCCAGCGCTTCGCTGGTTCGCCCCAGACTCATCAGCACAAAAGCGTGCTGGGTGAGCAGTGCCGGGCCGGGGTTGGAATTGCCCGCCAGCGCGGCATTGCTCTCCTTCAGCGCCTCATCCAGCCGCTTGTTGATGATCAGCAGCTCGATTCGGCTCTTGTGCACCAGCGGATCGGAGGCGTTGGATTCGCTCAGGACCTTCAGCGCGTCATCCGCCCTGCCCGACTGCGACAACACCGTCGCCAGCTTCAACTGCGCGCTGATCGCCGACGGATTGGCCGACAGATAGGAACGCAGGACCTTTTCGGCGTCGGCGGGCTTGCCGCTCTGGACGTACAGGTCCGCCAGCAGCAGCGTCGGCTCGGGCTTGTCCTGCCACTGAGGTTGCGACTGAAGCGTACGGATGGCCTTTTCTCCGTCGGCGTAGTTCTTGCTCTGCACCGCCACATCAACGATCGCTTTGACAAAGCTGATGTCGTCGGGCCACTTGGCCGTCGCCCGGGCGAAGGTGTCGCGCGCCTTGTCCAGGAACTGTTTGGCGGTCGGGTCGGCGGCCTTGTGACGCGCCACGGCCAGATACGCATTGCCCAGCATGGCCCAGGCGCGTTTGCTGTCGGGGTTCTTGTCGAGCTGCTCCTGCCTGGGGGCGATTACCTTTTCCGGGTCGCCGTGCATCAGCTCGTGCTGAAGCTCCATCTCCCGCAGCAGGACGTTGTTCGGGAACAGATGCCGGCCCTGTTCGATGTAGCTCTTGGCCAGGGTCAGGCGGTTGGAGGCGTAGCTGCACTGGATCAATCCGAGCACGGCGTCCAGGTTCTGCGACTGCTTCCGCAGGGCGTTGTTGTACGACTGCATCGCCTCGTTGTACTTGCCCTGCGCCTGCTGGACCTGTCCGAGCAGGACGTAGCTGGTGGCGAACTCGGGCATTTTCTGAGTGAGCTGAAGGGCCAGATCCGCGGCTTCCTCCAGCAGCTTGCGTCGTTGCTCGCCGGGCGCGGCTGCGGCGCGGGCCATCGCGTACTGCGTGCGCAGGACCAGCCCGCCCGCCTGGTCGGCGTTCTGCCGGATCAGCGTCTCCATGTACGTCTCGGCGCGGGTCCAGTCCCTGGAACCCAGCGACTGGCGGAACAGCAGCGACAGGACCGTCAGATCATCCGGTTTCAGTCGCGCGGCGTTCTGGAGGTGTTCGGCCGCCTCGCTCTCACGCTGTTCCTGAAGCGCCAGCCTGAACAGCGCCAGCTCCTTCTGGAACGGGTCGGAGATCGTGTCGATGAGCTGGCGGGTGATCTCGCCTTCATCCTGACCGGAGAGGCGCGCCTGAAGCAGCTTCAGCTCCGGGTTGTCGGGGTTTTTGGCAATCGCCTCGTTGAGGATGGCCTGCGACCTGGCCTTGTCGCCCATGTCGGAGTACAGCCGCGCCAGTGCCCCCAGCACGGTGATGTCATTGGGGATCTCGGCGCGGACGGCTTCCAGGAGCCTGGCCGCCTCGGGTTTGTTTCCCATCCACAGCGCCACCTGCGCCTTTTCGCCGCGCTCTTCGTTGTCGGTTTCCGGGAGTTTGGCATACGCCGCCGCCAACTCCTCCTTGTCTTTTTCCCGATCCAGCGAGTAGATCTGCAACCGCCGGACGATCGGGGAATCAGGCATCGCCTTGGCCAGCACCTTGATGTGCTCGCGCGCCGCTTCGATGTCGTTTTCCCGAATCAGCAACTGCACGAGCATCAGCCTGGCGGGAATGAACTTTTCGAAGCTGGCGACGATCTCCGAGAGCAGCTTCTTGGCCTCGCCCGTCTGGTTGACCAGCATGTTGGCGCGAGCCAGCAGGAACATGAGCTTGTACTTCTGGTCGATGTCGGCCAGGCTGGAGATCGGGGGCATCAGCTTCAGCGCCCGGTCCAGGGTCTGCACGGCCTTGATGTTTTCGCCCCGGGCCAGCTCGGTGCGTCCGCGGATCTGAAGCGCAAGAGGCGTATCTTCCACGCCGGGGTTGGCGATCAGTTTGGCGTAGCCGTCATCGACTTCCTTGAGCAGTTGCTCGCGGGATTGCGTCTGGCTGGCCGGCAAAAGCTGCAACGCGTCCAGCTTCAGATTCAGCGTGTTGGCCAACGCCACCAACTGATACTGCTTGGCCAGAAACGCCTTGACCCCGAAGTACTTTTGGGGATCCGGCTCAGGCGCGCTCTCCAGCAGCGCGATGGCCTCGCTGATGCGTTTCTGGTCGCGGCCGATGAGCTCGGCAAGCTGGATCCGCACCGCCAGCTCATCGGGACGCTCCTTGAGCAGCTCGTTGTAGAGCCGTTCGGCGGCCTGCTGCTCGCCGGCGTACTCCATCGTGCGTCCCAGCGTCAGCTTGATTTCGACGTACAGCTCGTCATCGGGTTTGACGAGTCTGGCGGCGGTCTCCACTTCCGAGCGGATGCGGTCGGTGTACTTGGGGGGCTGTCCGGGCGCGCGCTCCGCGGCGCCCAGTTGCCGCAGCGCCTGCGACGCGCGGTAGTGAACCCGTGCATCGTCAGGGTGCGCCGCCAGCGTATCGTCCACCAGTTTCAGTGTCTTGGCGAACTGCGCCGTAGCTCCGGCGCGATCATTCTGCCTGACCCGGTCGGTCCCGCGGTAGGTCTCGGCCAGCATCACCACAAACATCGCGTCGGCATCGAACGGCGGCTGCTCGGCCAGCGCCGTCAGCGCGCTCAGCGACTCGTCGATGCGCTCCGGCGGGGTCTCCACGCCTGTCATCCAGCGCGAGATGATCGCCTTGTGAAGCAGCGTCTTGGCTTCGCGACTTTGCGGGTCGACCGCCAGGATCTTCCTGGCTGTATCGTGTACGGCTTCCCACTGCGCCGCGGCGCGCGGGCCGCGGTTCATCTCCGCGTCGTCCCGATACAGATCCAGCAGCCGCTGCAGCGCCGGCAGATACTCCGGCTCGGCCAGCAGCGCCTGATCCCAGCACGCCTTGGCCAGGCGGATGTTGTCGGCGTCTTCCAAAACCAGATGGCTGTAGCAATCGCCCAGGAGGGTGTAGTACTCGGGATGAGGCTTGCGATTCAGGACGATGGCGCGTTTGTACTTTTCGCCGGCGTCTTCGTATTTGCCTTCATCGAACAGTTGTTTGGCGACGGCGGCATGGGAGGCCGGGGTTCCGCGCACGAGCCACTTGACCTGCGGGATCGTCTTGTACGCCAACGCCGCGCCGCCCAGCAGCACCACGATCGAGCCCATCACGATCAGGAACTTGACGTTCAGACGCTTCTTTTTCTTCGCCATAAGAGCAGGTCCTTACGGACGGTGGCAACCGGCGATGCGGCGGGCACTACCCGCCCGCCGCCCCGGACGATTCGGACATCAACTTCTGCCAGTCCGGCAGTGACTTTTCGATTTCCGGCAGGATCCAGGTCAGAAACTCGTTCATCACACGCTGAGATTGATCCGCGGGCAGCGCCAGTGTCTGCACCTCGACCTTCATGTAGTAACCGTATCGCTGTCTCAGGTTCGCCAGGCTCTTTCTTACCTCCACCGGGTCGTTGGTGTACTCTCCATTGGAGTGAAAGAAATAGGCCACGTTTCGCGACACGGATCGCCGCCCGGGCGTCTGGTCCTCGAACACGATGAACCGGACCATCTTATCACCGGGGCGATCCTTCAGCACGTCCCAGCGTGGCGTCTGGTAGGTCGTAGGCTCGTAGCCATCGGCCACGTAGCAGCGGTCCGGAACGTGCGCCACGGTGTCCACCATACCCGTGTAATACGTTACGCCCAGATTCACCACCGCCTGCGGGCGTGTTTCGCGAATCCTGGCCGCCAGGTCGCGACGCTGGGAGTTGGTCTTGTCCTTGAACGCCGCCAGCTCATCCCGGCTCACCAGGCGCGAATCGACGTAGTCACGGAAGCAATACTGTTTGGTGCCCAGCACCTCTTCAAAGTCATGGGCGAACGGCTCGTCCAGCGACACCTGCACCCACGGCCCAGCTCGCTCGGCGATCTGCGTCAGCGGACGCGCCATCGGCACGGGCAGCTTCTTGAAATGCAGTTTCAGGTACTGCGTCGTGCCATTGATCCCCACCGCAGCCACGAGCAGGATCATCGCCACCACCACAAATGCCGGCTGGGCCAGGACACGCTTCAGGCCATCAAGCAGATTCTGCGTCAATGCGGGCATGAGCGACCCTCCGCACCAGCCGCGCTATGGCTGGGACCGCCGTCCCGCCGTGGCGTGACCGTCACCGTCAACGGATCCACCTCTTCCACCTCCTCGACGAACAACTGATCCAGCACCCATCCGACCAGCAGGATCAGGAAAAACGCCGGCACCAGCATCACCAGCCCGACAAACTGGTGCGCAAAGCTCTCCGAAAGCTTGGGCGAAACGTAATAGTCCAGAAGACCCTGCCCGGTTACCCGCATGACGTTGCAGAAGATGGCAATCGGCACGGCCGAGGCGGTGATGAACAGTTTCTGCCAGAGCGGCCGGCTGGACAGAAAGGCCACCGCCGCTCCTACCGAGATAAACGTCATCAACGAACGCATTCCCGCGCATGCCTCGGCGACATTGAGAATTCGCGGCGCCCGCCCGAAACCGTAGTCCATCACAATCTTGGTCCCAACCCGCGAGGCATCCACGCCGGTGAGCTGGAGCGTCCAGACCGCCACCGAGGCGGCCAACTGCTGAAGCGGCATGGCGATTTTGCTGTAGAACAGCCCCGGCCAGGGCAGTGCGCAGATCAAAAACAGGATGGGGAACCAGGCGATGCGCATGACCTGCCAGCCACACAGCGTCAGCACGACGCCGAACAGCGTGAGCACCATGCCGAAATCCTTGACCCAGTCGTTCTGTCCCGGCCAGATTCCCCATGCAAAAACGCCCAGCCCGAAAAGCAGCGTAGCGATGCCCCAGTCCAGAAGGAGCACCAGCCCTGCCAGCCCCGCCAGCGACATGCATCCGACTTCACCAAACGGGATCAGGGTAACCGGGAGGATGAACGGGCAAGCAAAATACCCCAGGCTCGAGGCCAGCAGCAGTCCTGCGCCGCCGACAAACCGTGCGCGGCTGAGCCCGCCGGCCAACAGCGGCTTGACCGGTGCCGATAAGAGCTGCTCGCGGTTCAGATACAGGTAATAAAGCCCTACGATGGGCACGACGATGGCGTGGCCCCAGTTGGGCTCGCCCCAGAAGGGGTTGGTCTTTTCCCACAGTCGCCGCAATACCGGCACGTAGAAGACCCAGACCATCAGGACGGCGATGATGGCGATGGTCAGCCAGGTGCTCAGGCTCAGCCCCAGCCAAATCATCTCCTGAGGCTGCTGAGGGTTGCGCGGCTGGGGCAACTCCCGCGCGCCCGAGGTGGACGAGGGCGGCGGCGAGGACAGCGACGTTGGCGATGTGCTGATGCTGCTCACGGCTCTCCCGATCCTGTTCGTGGATAGACCCGATGGGCGTCATATCGGAAACACGCCCGGCACAAAGAAGTTACAGGAAAAAACGCCGAGGTGCACGGTCCTGTAACCCGGGCGAAGGCGCCGACAGCTTATCGCCGCCGTCGCCCTTGGCCAAGCGGCTGCGCCGGGGGCGAGGATCTGTAAGTCTATGGTATGGCTGATCGTTTGCGCACTGGCTCGGCGCAGCTCTTCTCAGCAGCGAATGCGGCTGCTCAATCACTGCGCCGACTGGCCAGCTCGAGCGTGAGAATCTGCCTGGGCCGCGCCGTCAGCCTGATCTGCCGGCGGCTGGTCACATCGATCGGCTCGCAGCGCTCTTCGGCCAGATTGGTCAGCCACGCCTGATCGACATCGAAGCCGGTTCGCAGCACCCCGCTGGCCTGCTCAAGCGAAGTGTTCCACAGCCGCACGACCACGCTCTCGCCGTTCTGGGATCGCTTCACAGCGCTGACTTCGAAAGGCGCGGAGACGGACAGGAACGAGGACTCAAGGGGCAGATGGCCACTCTGCCGGCCGAGCTGGGCACTGCGCATCGGCAGGGCATAGTCAAACGCGCGAGCTCGCACCTGCGGGATCTGCCCGGCTCCGCCGAACGGCATCACTGCATACTCGAAGACCTGTGGCCCCAGTTGCTGCGTTCCGTCCTGCATCGGATCGACCGCCTTGATCTTGGGGATCATCACCCGCGTCGTGCGCAGGAGCGTCAGGGCGATGGCGTTGTCGCGGTCGGGCAGCACCTCGTATTCTGGCAGCCCACGAACCAGCGCCGCCAGACCGCGCTTTTCGTCGGCCACGGCGCAGAAGTGCCGCATCGGATAGGTTGAATACCCTCTTTCATACCACCCCTGCGTATCGGGCGCGCGTGTTGGGCGCTCGATCAGATCAAAGGGCATGTCCGCGATGCTGACCTGAGTGTGCACACCCGACGGGAATACCACCCGCAGTTTGTGGTCTTTGGCCCGATTATCCAGCTCCGTTCGGAACTCGACGAAGGGGCTGCCCCTGTCCAGCCTTGCCGTGACCCGAATCGGAACCTGCACCGTTTGCTCACTGCGCCCGGACTTTTCCGTGGTTTCGGGGATCTGCATGGACAGGGCCAGTTGAATATACGAGCTGACCGGGCCGCGCTCGACGTGAACCTGATACTGTCCGGCCGGCGCTTGAACGATTCGGTCGTTCTGTGGCACGACGCTGAAATAGGCGTCGCCGACTTCTCCTCGATCCTCGAACAGATGCAGCCCCCGATACACGCAGCCGGTCCGCTTGTCGGTCAGGTCCAGCAGCCCATCCTCTCTGAGCTCCAGCAGCAGGAATTCATTTTCGATCCGGGGCTGATTCGTCGGCGCCGGCCGCAGGCTGAGATCCTCCTGGGGCGTTGGCTCGGCGCGGTAGCACTTCCACCCGAAAGCCGGCACGTCCGTCGCCAGCAACCGAATCCACCAACTGTCCATCAGGTATTGCCCGGGAGCGTCCTTGGGCCGATGGATCAGCACCTTTCGCCCGGGTGCGGCGCGATCGACCTGGATGGCGGCGGGCTTGCCTTGCAGATCCAGCACGCCAAGCCCCCTGGCGGCCCAGGCGCTGGGCAGATCGACTCGCATCTCAATCGTCGCCGACTGCGCATAGGGTCGCGGGTTGTACACCAGCAGCAGAACGTCGCGCTGGCCAAGCCCCTGCGTGTCCAGTCGCATCGCCAGATGAAACAGCGCCCGTCGGGTGATCTCGTCGGCGATCTCCATCACCTGACGGAAGTAGTAGACCATGTCCTGGTGAACGATGTCCTGTCCGCAGCCGGCGATGCAGTCGTGAGACTGGTTGTTGAGCAGATGCCGCCAGGCTTCATCCAGAAAACGCACCGGATACTCAGCGCCCTGAAGCCAGGCAAAGGTGGCAAACGGCTCGGCCCAGCCGATCAGGCGATTCTCGGCCTGGGCGTTGAGGATCTTCAGGTCCGTCCGGGTCGAAACCGTGTCGCCGAAGAGATTGACCTGGACCCCGTCCTTGGCCGATGAGCGCATCTCGCCGCGGTAGCGCTTGAGCCTGGGCGCCGCGTCGCGCAGGACCGTGGCGAAGGCATACAGGTCGGTGTGCACAAACTCGTGCGTGTCGCAGACCTGATTCATCGCCTGGAGAATCCGCGGAGTCTGTGGTTGTGGCTCGGTGGAGTCAGTTCCATCCAGACACAGAAACGTGTTCAGCGCCGAACGCTTCAGTTCCGTGTCGATCATCCGCCGGGTCTCGGCCGCCAGGGCGTCGGTCAGGAACTGCTCATACGGGTTGCCCTGGTAGTACAGGTCCCAGCGCGTCCGCTCGTCGTGCAGGCGGAAGGGGTTTTCCCGATCATCCCATTGCCTCACGCGCTCGTAGAATGCCTGTCCGTACAGCACGCGCCGCGTCACGCAGTGATACAGCGGCATCCGCCCGAACTCGGGCGTGAAGATGTAGGCGACCACCCACGAACCGTCGGGCGTCTCCCAGACGAATTCCTTGTCCAGGCGGCTGCGGTCCGGCCCACGGTAAAACAGCGCCGTGTCGATGCCGAATCCGCGATAGATCTGCGGCAATTGCGAGATCTGCCCGAAGCCCGTCGGGGTGTATCCCACCTTCATCACCGGTCCGAACTGGCTGACCAGGGCGTGCCCGGTCAGCAGATTCCGCACGATCGCCTCGCCGCCCACCAGATTCATGTCCGGCAGCGAGTACCACGGACCGGCCAGCAACCGACCCTGTTGAATGTGCTGGCGGATTTCCTCCGCCTTTTCCGGACGCAGCGACAGGTAGTCTTCCAGGATCACACTCTGGCTGTCCATGTGATAGCAGCGGAAGTCTGGCTGGGTCCGCAGAATGTGCAGCAGGTGGTCCATCAGGTCCACCAGGCTGGCACGCGTCTGCTGAAGCGAAAACCGCCACTCCCGGTCGTAATGCGTCGAGGAGATTACCGGAACCTGAATTCGTTGTTTTTCAGTGGTGCTCATCGTGTGGTTCCATCGAGCGGGTCGGCAGGGCCGGCCCAGAGCTGGTGGTGTTCGTTCCATTTCCAGCCGCTGCCGCTCAGATGCGGGTCGATCAATGGCAGCGGCTGATCCATCATCTGCGAGGTTTCTTCCCAGGACTTTGCGCCGCTGACGGCATCCATGACGCGAAGGTTTTGAAGGCCCAGGCACGTGGCGCAGCGCAAGGCCCTTTCCAGGTTCAAGCCGCGCAGAAATGCCGTGAGGAATCCGGCGATGGCTGAATCGCCCGAGCCGGTGGCGCTGCCGAGACGGTCCACCACGAACGCCGCCGCCCACAGCTCACGATTCGCCCAGTTGGCTGCATCAAGGGGGCTGCTTTGCCTGAGCGTGCTGATCTTCTGCTGCGAAGCGGTCTTGACGTAGAACCCGCGGTGTCCCGACTTCAGCGCCACCACTTTCGCGCCCATGGCCAGGCACTCGTCGGCCAGGCTCGAGTACTGCGCCGCTGAGATGAAGTCGATCAGCTCGGCCCCCTGATGTTGTGCCTTCATCTTGAGGAACTCATCGGGTCGCAGGAAGAACAGTGTTTCTTCGATCGAGGGCAGAAACAGGTCAACGTACGGCAGTACCTTCTGCAGGATCGCGCGCCAGTTCACCTGCCCCGAGGGCGAGGACGGATCCGGCAGGCTCATGTCCAGCGAAGTCGTGGCGCCTGCATCTTTGGCGATTCGCAGGACCTGCTGAAGCTCCTGGCCGGCGGATTCATACATCCGCCTCATCAGCGGCGGATAGCCGAAATGAAAATGCCGGCACTCGCCGATCAGGGCCGGATTGAGGTCTTCCGGTCCGAAGCTGTTGTTGGTTCCGGGATTGTGAAGGAAGATGCGGTCGATTCCCGGTGGGGCGATCACCAGCGTGTAGGAGCTTGCCATTCCGCGCGCGATCTGAATGCCGTCGGCGTTGCCGCTTCGTCGCAGGATCCCCAGGGTGATCTGCCCCAGCTCGTCTTCTCCACAGCGCGCGCAGAAGCGAACTCTGTTGCCCAGAGTCTTGAGATTCAGTCCGGTGTTGGAGACCGGCCCGCCAGTTGAGAGCGTCGCCGGGCCGACGTTGACCAGTTTGCCCGGGCGGAAGATCTGCTCGATCTGGCGAGCTGTGTTCTCAGGGAAGGTGGGGATGATATCCAGACACAGATGTCCGGCGACCATGACGTCGAACGCTTTGGCCGCCGCTGCCATTTCACGATCCGACGGGGTCTGCATCCCGCCATCTTAATCATCTCGCCGAACGCATTAAAGGATTTATCCGACCTTTGAACTGACTCCTGCGACAGAGGCTAAATCGCTCTTCCAGGCTCGCCATTGTTTTTCTTTAAAATGGCGCCGCGGACGGTTAGCTTGGTGTGAGGTTCCACCATGCCCAAGCTTTCGATGCACCGGACCGCTGTGGAGGCGCTGGAATGTCGGCGGCTGCTTGCGGCGGCGCCGCAGTTCGTCTGGGATCCGTTGCCGCCAGATGCGGGATACAACCCTTATCAGATCAGCCAGATCACCGCGTTTGACGGCGAAGTTTATTTCGTCGCCGACGACGGCGCCAGCGGGTTTGAGCTGTGGAAGAGCGACGGAACCGCCCAGGGCACTTCGCTGCTGAAGAACATCGCCCCAGGCGCAGCCAGCTCGTCGCCGGGCAATCTCGTCAAGAGCGGCGGATCGCTGTTCTTTACGGCCGACGATGGAGTCAACGGCGTAGCACTGTGGAAGACCGACGGCAGCGAGTCGGGCACCGTGATGGTCAAGGACGTCGATCCGCTCACCAGCGGTGGAACGGTCGGCGGGCTCATCGATCTGGACGGGCGGCTGTTCTTCGCTGCCGACGATGGTGTGCATGGTGTGGAACTTTGGCAATCGAACGGCACGGCTGAAGGGACGACGCTGGTCGCCGACATCAACCCCGCCGGCAGTTCGTTCCTGAACTACTCCCTGACGAGTCTGAACGGGATCCTGTATTTCGGCGCGACTGATGGAGGCAGCGGCATCGAGCTGTGGCGCAGCGACGGCACGGAAGCGGGCACCTGGCGGGTGAAGGACATCTACCCCGGCGAACGCAGCGGCCTGCTGTATCTGTCGCAGGCCAACGGCAAGCTGTATCTGACCGCCAACAATGGCGTTCACGGCTATGAGCTGTGGCAGAGCGACGGAACCGACGCCGCGACGGTGATGCTCAAGGACATCAATGCTGGCATCGCTGATTCCTACCCGAGCACGATCACCGACGTCGCGGGCACGCTCTTTTTTAACGCAACCACCGCCAGCGCCGGCGCGGAGCTGTGGAAGAGCGACGGGACGCCCGGCGGGACGGTGATGGTGAAAAACATCCGTGCGGGCACGGCATCGTCCAACCCGCTGGTGTATGGCGATCTGGATGGAGTCGCGATTCTCACCGCCAACAACGGCACGCACGGGCGCGAGGTCTGGCGCAGCGATGGCACGTCGGCAGGGACATACATGCTCGGCGAGATCTGCCCCGGCAACAGCAGCCCGTTCATCGGATACTTCACGTATCAGGACGGGCTGATGTACTTCAGCGCCGACGACCTGAGCGTCAGCTATGGAACTGAGCTGTATCAAACCGATGGGACCGTCGCCGGCACAAAGCTGGTCGCCGACATCTCTCCGGGAACAGGCGGATCTTCACCGAGCCAGCTTGCGGTGGTGAGTGGTGATCTGTATTTCGCCGCGGGAAGTCTCGTTCCACACTACCAACTATGGAAGCTGCCCGACGAGATTCCGCCGCGAGCGGTATCGGGCAAGGCGGATGTCGAGATGGCTCATCGGTTGAACGTGAGATTCAGCGAGGACGTTGCGGCGTCGCTTTCGCCCGGCGACCTGCTCGTGCAGCCAGTCGGCGGGGGAGCAGGCTACACGCCTGTGTCGGTGGTGTTCGATCCACGTACGCGGGTCGCGACGTTCGGCTTTGCCGGACTCTTTCCCGACGGCAACTATCGCGCGACCGTGCCATCGGGGTCTGTTGCCGACCATGCGGGCCACACATCGACGTCGCAGTTCAACTTCGATTTCTTCATCCTCGCTGGCGACGCCAATCGTGATCGGGTGGTCAATCAGCTTGATCTGGATGTGCTGACGCAGAACTGGCAGCAGTCGCCGCGCACATTCAGCCAGGGCGACTTCAACTATGACACCCGGGTCGATGCCCGGGACCTGCTGATCCTGGCCGGCCGCTGGCAGACGGCGCTGCCGGCGCCGGCACCTGTCAAGGCGGTGCAGCGGCCCACACGTGTGGATGGCCTGGCCGAGCTGGTGCTTTAACGCGAAGCGGGGCGGAACCGAGGCTGTGGTCGAGTCTTCTCACCCTCATCAAACGGGGCCAGCCGGCGGCACCATCAATTTGCAGAAAATCGTTGAAACTCCCATGAAATGAGACATAATGCGGATGGTAATTGTACTCGTCCCAGTGGCGCGGCCTGTGGCAGAGGAGAATCCCCGTCGTGGCAGCGATGTTCATCGAACCGCTGGAGAGGCGCAGACTGTTGGCTGCCGCGATTCCGCAACTGCCTTGGCCGGTTGCCCGCGGCCCGGGCAGCGTTCCCTCGCCGCTGTCTTCGCCACGGCAGATGGAGTACCTCAATCGCGGCCTGGTTGCCATCCGCCAAAGCACCAACGCCACCGGCAGCATTTACGTCGGCTGGCGGATGCTGGGAACCGACCCGCCGGATATCGGGTTCAATCTTTACTGCTCGATCAATGGCGCGGCGCCAGTGAAGCTGAATGGCGCCACACCGCTGACGGCCACCACCGACTTTGTTCACACCGCCCAGAACTACAGCCAGTCGCACGCTTACTTTGTGCGCCCGGTGATCGCTGGCGTTGAACAGCCCGCCAGTGAGACTTTCACTCTGCCGGCCAACGCGCCGGCCAATCAGTACTTGTCGGTTCCGCTGGAAGTTCCGCCCGGCGGCATGACTCCCGACGGCGTGAACTACACCTACAACGCCAACGACGCCAGCGTCGGCGATCTGGACGGCGACGGCGAGTACGAGATCGTCCTGAAGTGGGATCCATCCAACGCCAAGGACAACTCGCAGGCCGGGTACACCGGAAACGTGTATATCGACGCCTACAAGCTCAATGGCACGCGATTGTGGCGGATCGACCTGGGGATCAACATCCGCGCCGGGGCGCATTACACGCAATTCATGGTTTACGATCTCGATGGCGACGGACTGGCCGAAGTCGCCATGAAAACCGCTCCGGGCACGATCGATGGGCGGGGCAATCCGGTCATCCTGCCCGGCGACGACCCCAACGCCGACTACCGTAACAGCTCCGGCTACATTCTGTCCGGTCCGGAGTACCTCACGGTCTTCAACGGCGCCACCGGCGCAGCGATGGCGACCACGAATTACATCGTGCCGCGAGGCTCGGTCAGCTCCTGGGGCGACAGCTACGGCAATCGCGTGGATCGCTTTCTGGCGGCGGTGGCATATCTCGACGGCCAGCGGCCAAGCCTGGTGATGTGCCGCGGCTACTACACGCGCGCCACGCTCGCCGCCTGGGACTATCGAAACGGCCAGCTCACGCTGCGCTGGCTGTTCGACAGCAACACCCCCGGCAACAGCGGCTACGCCGGGCAGGGCAATCACAACCTTTCGGTGGCCGACGTCGATCTGGACGGCAAGGACGAGATCATTTACGGCGCCGCGGCGATCGACGACGATGGCACGGGGCTGCACACCACGCGCTGGGGCCATGGCGATGCGCTGCACGTGAGCGATTTCGTTCCGTGGCGTGCGGGGCTGGAGGTCTTCGACATTCATGAGCCGGGATATCCCAACATCGGCGCCAGCCTGCGCGACGGCGCCACCGGCGCGCCGATTTTCACGCTGGAGCAAAGCTCAACCAGCACGGAAGGCCCGGGCAGGGGAGTGGCGGGCGACATCTGGGCGGGCAACCCCGGCGCTGAGTTCTGGGTGGCCGGGGGGGGCATCCCGGGTGGGGCGTATGACAGCGCCGGGGCGATCGTGGGCGACCAGCCGTCGTCGGTCAACTTCCTGGTCTGGTGGGATGCCGATCCGGTCCGCGAGCTGCTGGACAGCAATCGGATCGACAAATACAACCCCGCCGGCAGCGACGCCAGACTCCTGACCGCCAGCGGGGCCTCTTCCAACAACGGCACCAAGTCCACGCCCTGCCTGAGCGGCGACATTCTGGGCGACTGGCGCGAGGAGGTCATCTGGCGCGCCAGCGACAACTCTCATCTGCGGATCTACACGACCACGATCCCCGCCACCAGCCGCATGTACACACTGATGCACGACCCGCAGTACCGGGTGGCGATCGCGTGGCAGAATGTGGCGTACAACCAGCCGCCGCATCCCGGCTTTTTCATAGGCGACGGGATGGCATCGCCGCCGACTCCCAATATCTACCTGGCGCAAAGCGGCCTGACGGCGCCTGCTCCGCCCGCGGGGCTGAATGCGACCGCAGGTTTTGCCGGGACGCGCATGGTCAGCCTTGTCTGGCAGGCCAGCGACGGGGCAACCGCGTATCGCGTGAAGCGCGGCACAAGCAGTGGCGGGCCTTACACCACGATCGCCACCGGCATTACGGATACCAGCTACATCGACGCCGCCGTCGCTCCGGGACAGACGTACTATTACGTCGTCAATGCAATCGGAGCATCAATGCTGGAAAGTCCCGACTCCAATCAGGCCGCCGCCAGCGTGCCTTCGGGGCTTCAGTCCACGCTTCAGGCCGAATCGGCATCCTTTGGTGGCGGCACCGTCTCGGAGACCACCAACGGCAACTTCAACGGCTCAGGATATGTCAATTTCCCCGCCAGCGGCGGATTCCTCCAGTTCAACAACGTCAATGGCGGGCTTGGGGGTCTGGCTACGGTGCGCTTCCGCTACGCCCTGGGCAGCAGCTCCAGCCGCAGCGGGATGCTGAGCGTCAACGGGGTTTCGCAGCCGATCACCTTCAACCCGACCGGCGGATGGAGCACCTGGCAGCTCCAGACCCTCACTCTGAATCTGAATGCCGGATCGACGAACATCATCCGCCTGGAATCCACCGGGCAGGATCTGGCCAATATCGACGAGATGCGTCTGGACGTGATTGCGGATACCACTGCGCCGGTGGTGACGGCCGGGCAGTTCTGGTACGAGACGTCGCCGATCCGCGTCAGCTTCACTTTCAGCGAAGATGTCTCGGCGAGCCTGTCGATCGCGACGCTACTGGTCAGCGAGCCTGGCGGCAGCGGGGGAGCATACGGCGCCACCAGCTACAGCTACAACGCGGCGACGAATACCGCGACGTTCACGCTTCCCACGCCTCTGCCCGATGGCAACTATCGCGCCCGACTGGCCGCCGCCGCCGTGCGAGATGCCGCCGGCAACCCCATGGCCGCTGACGCACTGTTGGATTTCTTCGTGCTCGGCGGCGACGCGAATCGCGACCGGGCGGTCAATCAGCTCGACCTGGACATTCTCACGATGAACTGGCAGCAGTCGCCAAGGACCTTCAGCCAGGGTGATTTCAGCTATGACGGTCGTGTCGATGTGCGCGATCTGCTGATCCTGTCGAGCCGCTGGCAGGGCATGCTGCCGGCGCCAGCCCAGACAATCCGGCTGCCGTGGCGCATGCGCGTTCCGCAACCCGAGGAGTCGGCTGCGATCCTGGAAGGCTACTTGCTGTGAGCAGCGACGGCCTGCTGTGACCAGCGCCAGCCCGAGTGGACGCACTGGAGGCATTGCTCACAGCACGCCGAATTTGCGGTAGACCTCATCCACCGACATTCCCGCGGCGATCTGTGCGCGCTCGCTGTTTTCGTGCTCGAACAGCGCCTCGACGCGCAGCAGCACCTCATCGACCAGATCTTTGGGGATAAGCTGAACTCCGTCGTTGTCGCCGAAAATGAAATCGCCGGGCATCACGCGGACGTAATGAGTCAGATGCCCGGGCAGGTAGATCGGCACGTTGATGTCGGTGATGATCCACCCGCCGAAGGCATTGGGGCGAGTCCCGAAGCAGAAGATGGGAAAGTCGGGCATTTTCAGGATGTATTGGGTGTCACGGCAGTTGCCTGCCAGCAGCATGCCGCGGCAGCCGTGGGCGTAGGCGAGCTGGCAGCTCATTTCGCCGAAATGAGCCGGCTGCATGTCTCCGCCGCAGTCGAAGCACAGCACGGTTCCGTCGGGCGAGTCCTCGATGGCGCGCATCATCCGTTTTTGCGGATGTCCGCCTTCAGCCTGCCACTTCTGCTCCATGGCTCGCTGCAATTCGGGCGGGACCGGCTCCACCAGCGAGTGAAGCTTGACCGGCAGCGCCCGGCCAACCAGTTGCATGCCCTGTCGCAGCGGGCGGAAGCGTTCGGAGAAGACGGTGTCGCGCACGCCCAGAGCATTGAGCGTATCCGAAACATTTCCGCCGTAGCCGGCGCGACGAAACCGCGCGATGCGCTCCAGGTCGGTGATGTCGAGTCGGCGCGGCTGCTGGCGGGCTGCGTCGCCGCTTGAGGCAGGATTCGCAGAAGCGGACGAGGGGTGATCGGCGGCTGTGCTCACAAGCTTGGCCTCCTGTTCCTGGCGAGCGGATTGAGTCATTGCCCGAGTTGCATATTCGAAGCAGACGCTACGTTAACATCCCGACCTCACGCCGCAAAGCTTCACTGCGCCCGCCAGGCGCAGCATCCATTGAATCTGTAAGATGGACTTGCATTGAGCACAAAAGGTGCTAGCTTGTGCCTCAGCCCACGGGCGGCGAGAGCCAGTCGAGGCGATCGGGTCGAACCGGACCGCCTTGACCAGGGAAGTCGGTGCGGAGCAGGTTGATGAATGCTCCAATTCCGACGCGGACGCGCCGCTGTGATGGACGTTTGTGCTCGCTCGGATCAGTTGTTCACTGGCCACTGTCCTTTGATGAGATGGGATGGGAAGGCCTTATCCGGGTGGGTGTCCTAAGCCAGAAGACCGGCCTGCGGGCTTGTGCCGCCGCGACGCAACGGGCGTTGCGGAAGGGCACGTCGATCGGATTCGTCCTCGCGCATCGGGACGGCCGGTGGGACAGGCAAGCTGCTCGCAGGCGAACGGATCTGCACAAGCCTGCGTTTTGACGCTTCGCTCGGCAACCCTCGGCCTGGCCTGCTTGCGGGATTCTGCTTCCCGCAAGCGCGCGAGGCCGAGGGTTGGTTCTTTTTTGGCCCGCGATCGGCCAGAAGGGACGGAGCGAAATGCGTGTACGAAGCCACAATGCACGGGATGGGCGAACGCCGCGGACACACGACACGAATCACCCGCGACGCCGCTGCGCGAACAGGTTGAGCCGCACCGCTGGCGGGGCCAGGCGCACGGCGGCGGCGACCATGCTGATCACGGCGTCCTCAGCGGCGTTTGCCGGACCCTATTCTTCAGGACTTTCCAACCTGACTCCAGGCGCCCCAGACCCGGCGATTCCCGGTTTCACCGGACCACTGGGAGATGGAGTTTCTGAATCGCCGAACGTGGTCAATCCCGCGTTCGTCGGCTGGGCTACGTCGGTGGTTGCGTACCTGCCGGCGCCGGGCGTCGATGCGATGTGGCGCGATCCGCGGCGCGCTCTGGGTCCGGTCAGCGGCGACAACTTCGATGTCGTTTCGCTCGGCGAGCTGAACAGCTCGCAGATAGCCGCCGGCACTGCCGCCGGGCAGATCACACTGTCCTTCGCCAGCGGCATCCGCAACGCGCCCGGGCCGGATTTTGCCATCTTCGAAAACTCCCTCGGCAGCGACAACTTCACCTTTGCCGAGCTGGCCCATGTGGAGGTCTCCAGCGACGGGGTGCATTTTGCGCGCTTCGCCAGCACGTCGCTGACACCCGCCGCAGTTGGTCCTTACGGCAGCATCGATCCCACCGACGTGCACAACCTGGCGGGAAAACACGTCAACGCCTACAGCCAGTCCTGGGGCACGCCGTTTGATCTTGCGGATCTGGCCAGCGATCCGCTGGTTGTCTCGGGGCTTGTCAACCTTAACGGCGTGCGAGAAGTTCGTCTGATCGACATCCCCGGCGACGGCTCGTTCCCTGACGCCTCCGGCAGGCCGATCTACGACGCCTGGCCCACGTTTGGTTCCGGGGGCTTTGATCTGGAGGCGATTGGCGTGATCAGCGCGTGGCTCGGCGGAGACGCAACGCTTGACGGGCGCGTGGACGCACGCGACCTGTATGTCCTGGCCAGCCACTGGGGGCAGTCGGGGCTTTCACGTGGTTTTGCCGACGGAGATTTCGACCTGAACGGAGCGGTCAACGCCGCCGATCTGGCGATCCTGGCAGAAAACTGGTCCTCGGATAGCGCATCGCCGCCGAGTCTGTCGCAGTTGTCCGTGCCCGAGCCGTCCTCGGTATCGTGGCTTGGTTCCCTGGCTCTGTTGGCGCGGCGGCGCGCCGCTGCGCTCGCCGCGGCGCTGGCGATGGCTCTGCTGCTTGCCCGTGGCACTGCAACGGCCGATGTCGTCACCGTCGATTTTTCCGATAAGGCCCTGCCTGCCAACTCGTTCTACAACGGTTCGGATCTTGCCGGCGGCTTCACTTCCGGCGGCGCGCACTTCTGGAACAATTACAACACGCAGTTTCAGAGCTGGATCGGCTTTGCCTACTCGAATGTGAACAATACGACCACGCCGGGGTTCACCAACCAGTACGCCGCCATCACTGGAAGCGGCGTGGGCGGGGCGGGAGTCTACGCGGTGGGATTCGACGTGGGCCTGCCGCCCACGGTGACACTTCCATTCCCCACCAGCGTAAGCGGCTTGTTCGTGACCAACACGACCTACACGTATCTGGCGATTCGCGACGGCAACGACGGCTTCGGCATTGTGCGGCAGTTCGGCGATGACCCCAGTCAGCCCGGAGCGGGAAATCAGGGACATCCTGACTGGTACAAGCTCACCATCATCGGTCGCGACGCCTCCAGCGCGATCACGGGCAGCATCGAGTTCTATCTGGCCGACTATCGCTTCGCGGACAACGCCGACGATTACGTTGTGAGCGACTGGCGATGGGTCGATCTGACCGGGCTGGGTTCGAGCGTCAAAACGCTGGAGTTTTCGGTGGCCTCGTCGGATGTGGGCCCGTTCGGGATCAACACGCCTACGTACTTTGCGCTGGACAACCTGGTGTACGTTCCGGAGCCGACGACCTGGGCGATGATCGGCGTTGTGGTGTGGTGTGTGGGTCGAGGGCGTGCGCGAGAGGATCGGCATGCGAGCCAGTCGTAATGGACTGACCTTGGTGGAGTTGCTGGTCGTGATCGGCATTGTCACGGTGCTGATGGCGATGCTCCTGCCTGCGCTGGGCCGGGCACGTCAGGCCGCCAACGCCGCGGCCTGCGCCAGCAACCTCCGCCAGCTTCACCTGGCGGCCATGCTCTATGCCGGCGACAACGCCGGCTTTTTGCCTCCGGCACATTTCGATTTCGTGACCAGCAACCTCCACCGCTGGCACGGCACGCGAAAGAGCCTCAGCCAGCCGTTCGACTTCGCTGAATCGCCACTGCGCAAGTACCTTCAGACGCCTGCGATCAAGGCGTGTCCAAGCTTCGAGTTCACGTCGGGGAAAAACGCCTTCGAGCGTTCGGCCGGCGGATACGGATACAACAATCATTACCTGGGCAGCAGCATCGCCGACGAAGGCTGGGCCAGCGAGGCGATCAATCGTCCGGCCAGGCTGGCGATGGTTCGCCGGCCGACGGAAACGATCGCCTTCGCGGATGCGGCGATGGCTTCGCCGGCGCTGATCGAATATTCCTTCCTGGAGCCGCCGGTGGCGGGGGATCCAGCCCAGGTGCCTTCTCCGTCGATTCACTTCCGTCATCGCGGGCGGGCGAATGTCGCCTGGCTGGACGGACATGTGAGCCTGCACGCGATGGAATGGACCTGGCCAAGAAACATCTACGGCGCCGTCAACGCGTCGCATCATCTGGGGTATTTTGGTCCGAAGGACAACCGCCTGTTTGATCGCCACTGACTCGCCGACGGGATCGACGCGCGATAGAATCACCTGCCTTAGGCGTCGGGCGCACGCCGGCAGGGCGTGGGAAACCTGTCCTGTGCCATGGTAAGCGACGCGCCCGTGTTGAGTTGCGCGCGTACGCCGCCAGCGGCCTGACGTCAGGGCTGCCGGGCGCGGAAAGTCCCGAAAACTCCTGAAAGACGTCTTGATGACGCTGAGTGAAGGTGGTTTGTGGCGAACGCGAACGCCATTGAAACGATCCAGCGGCTGCGCCAGAACATCGCAACGGTCTTCCTGGGGCACAGTCGCTCGGTCGATCTGTTGCTGATCGGGTTGCTGGCGCGGGGGCACGTGCTGATCGAGGACGTGCCAGGCGTGGGCAAGACCGTCCTGGCCAAATCGCTGGCACGCAGCATCGACTGCAAGTTCAGCCGAATCCAGCTCACGCCAGACCTGTTGCCCGGTGACGTGCTGGGCGTGTCGGTCTACAACAGCCTGACACAGCGGTTCGAGTTCAAGCCCGGGCCGATTTTCGCCAACATCGTGCTGGCCGACGAGATCAACCGCACGACTCCGCGCACGCAGTCGGCATTGCTGGAGGCGATGAGCGAGGAGCAGGTGAGCATCGAGAATGAGACTCGCCGGCTGGAGCGCCCGTTCATGGTCGTGGCGACGCAGAACCCGTTTGAATTCGAGGGAACTTACTATCTGCCCGAGAACCAGCTCGATCGATTCCTGCTGAAGATCGGGCTGGGGTACCCGGAGCGAAACAGCGAGTACAGGATTCTGACGACTCAGCCCGGACGAACGGCGCTGGAGAACCTCCAGCCCGTGACCTCCGCCGCAGAGATCATCCAGCTTCAGGATCTGGTGCCCAACACCAGAATCGACACCGCCATCGTCGATTACATTCTGGACCTTGTGGATGCGACTCGCCACGACGAGCAGTTGCACCTGGGCGTCTCTCCGCGCGGCGCATTGGCGCTGACGCAGGCGGCGCAGGCGTCGGCAGTGCTTCACGGGCGGGATTACGTCACGCCGGATGATGTCAAACAGCTTTTCATTCCGGTCTGCGCCCACCGGGTGGTCAGCAAGACGTATCTGAGCAACGGAGACGCCAACACGACGGCGCGAATCCTTCAGTCGGTTCTGGATCAGGTTCCCGCGCCGCGCTGACGAAGTCAGACGATACTCGGTCGTGTCACGGGCGGGCCGATCGTGCTCAGCGGTTTGCGAACGGGCCAGACGTCCGTGACACAGGTGCGGTCAACGATGCAGGCCTTGGCTCACGCTCTGGATCATCCTCGCCTCAGCTCCACCAGGACGCTCGTGCGGAAAAAGCCGTCGCTGGATTTTTCCGTCACCGGGCTGGTCTATTGCTCGATGATGATGTTCATGGGTCTGGCGGCGATCAACAGCCAGGCCAACCTGCTGTTCGGCGTGTTCGGGCTGATGATCGGGATCCTGCTGGTCAGCGGCGTGATCAGCCGGATGGTGCTGCGCAAGCTCACGGTATCACGGGTGCTGCCCGAGCACGCGGTCGTCGGCCAGCCGATGACCATCAGCTACCACATCACCAACCGCAAGCGTTTCTGGCCGAGCCTGTCGGTGACGGTGGCGGAGCTGGACGGCGCCGAGGCGTTCGTGAAGCAGCCGCAGGCGTACATGCTGCACGCGGCGGCGCAGATGACGGCGATCGTCCCGGCGGAGGTGATCCCCAAGCGGCGGGGGCTGCATCAGCTCGACCGCCACCAGATCATCACCAGCTTCCCCTTCGGCTTCATCAAGCGCGCCATGGAGCGGGGGCACAAGGACTCGCTGCTGGTCTACCCGGCGATCGGGCGCGTGGATCCGAAGGTGATCCAGATGTGCCGCTCGGCCGAAACCAGCGGGGCGATCGTGCGTCCGCGACCCGGAGGCACCGATGAGTTCTATGGAGTCAAGGAGTATCGCGCCGGAGAAAACCCGCGCTGGATCTACTGGCGGCGCAGCGCGCGAACGGGAACACTGGTCTCCAGGGAAATGACACATGTCTCCCCGCCGCGCATCCTGCTCATGGTGGATACCTGGATCGACCCGGCGCAGCGGACGCGCCAGGCACACGCCGACGTCGAGCGAGCCATCGCCATCGCCGCCTCGCTGGCCAGCGAAGCGCTGGAGCAGGGGCTGCCGGTGGGGCTGCTGGTCTGGTCCGGCGGCTGGGTTCATATTCCGCCGAATCGGGGCAAGCGGCATCGTCGGGATCTGCTGACGGTGCTGGCGCGGCTGCCGCTGAACACGACGCATCCTCAGCGCGCGCTGATCGATCAGAGCTTCAGGCATCTGAAGTCGGGAACCACCGCCGTGCTGGTCAGCAGGCAGAACGTGAACCTGACGCTTGGCGAGAGCGTGCGCGGCGGGCTGGTGGTGCTCAGTCCCGACGGTCCGATGAGTCAGCGATGGTTCAAGTTTGAAAAAACGGTGGACTTCACCCGCTGCATGCCCGCCGATCAGCAGGTGGAATAGGAAGGATGAACGCAGGAGGATGAAGGCTGAAGGTGCAACGATGAAGAGCAAGGCACGCCGCCCCGAAGGCGCGGAGGCGCGAACGGGCCAGACCGCGGCCCCGCTCCGTGCCTGTGTGCCTTTGTGCCTTTGTGGTTCGGCCCTGATTTTTCATCCGTGATCGTTATGTACGACATTCGCCAGTTCAAACCGGCCCTGTATGCCCTGCTTCTGCTGGGAATCAGCGGCTTTGCGCTGGCGTCGCAGTCGGCGGGGGTGTGGATTCTGTCGGTGGGGGCGATCCTGGCCAATGCGTGGCTCATCCGCACCGGTCGCTTCGCGCCGATGCCGCGGCTGATGGCCAACCTCGTGACCGTGGTGGGGCTGCTGGTGCTGGCGGTGGCGGTTCGTCGCGGCGGGGCCACGCCAATCCTCACCATCGGACAGTTCCTGGTCCTGCTCCAGATCGTCAAGCTCTACGAACAGCGGGCCAACCGCGATTACGCACAACTGCTGGTCCTGAGTCTGCTGCTGATGGTCGCAGCTTCCATCAGCACCGCCAGCCTCATCTTCGGCATCATGCTGATCGTCTACCTGTTCCTTTCGCTGTACTGCTGCCTGCTGTTTCACCTGAAGGTGGAGACGGACCACGCCCGCCAGGCGATCGGCGTGCCGGAGGAAAAACTCAACCCCGCCACGCTTCGACAGGATCAGCGGTACCTGTCGCGTTCGATGCGGCGACTGACGGGTCTGGTCTCCATGTTCGCGGTGACCACTGCGGTGGTGACGTTCCTGTTCTTCCCGCGCGGGACTGGCGCCGGACTGCTCGGACCGCTTCAGTGGAAACCGAGCCAGACACTGACCGGCTTCAGCGAGTCGGTCAATTTCCAGAACGTGGCACGAATCACACAGAACACCCAGATCGTCGCCTACGTCAAGCTCAGCAGGAACGGCAAACCCTTCCGCTCGCCAGGACCGCTCATGCTCCGTGGGCTGACGCTCAATCGCTACAGCGGAGACGCCGCGGATGAACGCGACGGCCAGTTCGACCGGCGAAGCGGCACGCCATATCAGTGGACCCGCGTCGTGCCCGAAGCCAGCACCTCGGACTATCGCCCGGACGATTGGCAGACGCTCAACCCCGGTAGCGGAGACGACGAGATCCATCAGCAGATCACACTGGAGCCGACCGGCACAAACGTGCTCTTTGCCATCGGCGGGATCACGCGGTTCAAGTCTGGCGACGGCGGGCGGTTCCGCTACTCACGCAGCGACGAGGTGATTCAGTCGGTCGAGCCGCTGATCCAGACGATCCGCTACGAGGTTGTTTCGCGCGACCGGCTCACACGCGATCTCTCGAGCCTGGACATCCGCTATTTCGGGCTGGTCGGTGACGGCGACGACGGCGCCGTGTCCGACGGCCCGGAGATCGCCCGCTCGCGCATCGATCCGAGAATCGAACAGTTTGCGCGTCGCCCGGAGGTCAGCGGCGCCGACGAGCAGGGCCCGCTGGCGGCGCGGCGACCCAAGCACAGGCGGGTCACGGCACTGGATGCCGCCATCGCACGCAACATTCAGGACTATCTCCGCAATAACTTCTCCTACACGCTGGACCTGACCGATGCCCGACGGATCGAGGGGCAGGATCCGCTGGTCGCGTTCCTGTACGACCTGAAGCGCGGCCATTGCGAGTACTTCGCCGGGGCCATGGCGCTGATGTGCCAGAGCCTGGGAATGGATGCCCGCGTTGTCGTCGGATTCAAGTGCGATGAGTACAACCCGCTGGGAGGCTACTACGTCGTTCGCCAGTCCCACGCCCATGCCTGGGTCGAAGTTCTCACGCTCAACGGCGAGTGGCTGACGTTTGATCCGACCAGCGGCCGCGAGGCGGTGGCGGCGAGGGACGAAGGGCTGTGGCATCGCGTTCGATCGCTGTTCAACTTTCTGGAATACACCTGGGCCAATTCGGTGGTCGCCTACGACCGCGAGAGCCGCAACAACCTTATCCAGACGGTGGATCGCAAGCTGACCGACACCGCCGCGCACGGCAGCCAGGCGGTCAACCAGACGCGCGACTGGTTCCAGGCACTGCTCCAGAAGCTCAATGCCCAGCGGTACAACATCTCCTCCAATCTGATTGGCGGGCTGATCGTGCTGATGCTGATGGCGCTGTTCGGTTCGGTCGTCTACTTTGTGTGGGAGAAGTGGCGGCTGAGGCGACGGGCACGACGCATCGGGCTGGACCTGCTGCCGGCCACGGAACAGCTCAAGCTCGCCAGGCAACTGGGATTCTATGATGACCTGATTCGTCTGCTGGAGCGGCATCGCATCGTCCGCCCGCCGCACTACACGCCACTGGAATTCAGCGATTCGCTGACGTACCTGCCGACGCAGACGTTTGACGCGGTCCGGCGGCTGACCGAGGTCTACTACCGTGTCCGCTACGGACGCGCCGAACTGACCCCTTCGCAACGACGCCACCTTCACAACGTCATCCTTCAGGTCGAGGCTTCGCTTTCGCCATGGGCAACCTCGGGACACGGGCAATGGCCGCACAGTTGATGCCTCGCCGCGTTCGCGGTTAACCTCACGCACACTCGATGACCTGCGAACATCTCAGCACACTGATCAGCACCAGCGACCGGACAATGAACGCGATTATCCTCTCCGTGGGCGACGAATTGATTCTGGGCCAGAACGTGGACACCAATTCGGCGTGGATCAGCCGACAACTCGCCGCCGTCGGATGTCCGGTCTCGGCGCATGTCACGGTGGGGGACAATCAGCGGGCGATCGAGCAGGCGATTTATGAATCGGGCGAGCGCGCGGATTTCCTGATCATCACCGGAGGCATCGGCCCGACGCCCGACGATCTGACCCGCCAGGCGCTGGCGGTGGTCATGCGGCAGGAACTGCAACTCAACGAGCTGTGGGCCAAGCGACTGGAGGAATACTTCCAGGCTCGCGGGCGAAGCATGCCTCAGAGCAACAGGATCCAGGCGATGATCCCCACCGGCGCCAGGATGATCGAGAACACGATGGGGACGGCGGCGGGGATCGACGCGACGCTCACGTTCGACCTGAGCGTGCCCGGACACTCGCCGCGAAAGCACACCTGCCGCGTGTTCGTGCTGCCGGGCGTGCCCAAAGAGATGATGGCGATGTTCACCCGCGACGTGCTGCCGCACATACGCCAGGCCACGGGCGGGGCGTGCATCCTGTCGCGCTCGCTGCATACGTTCGGGCTGGGAGAAAGCGCCGTGGCCGAGAAGCTCGGCGCGCTGATGGATCGCGGGCGCAACCCCAGCGTCGGCACGACCGTCTCAGGAGGCGTCGTCACCATTCGCATCAACGCCGCGTTCGCCAGCCGCGAGAAAGCCGAGCAGGAGCTGGAAGCCACCGTCGCCGCCTGCCGCGAGATTCTGGGAGATCTGATCTATGGTGAAGACGACGAAACCCTGGAGCAGGTCGTCGGGCGGATGCTTGCCGAGCGCAGGCTCGCCGTGACCACGGCCGAATCGTGCACCGGTGGATTGCTGGCCAAGATGATCACCGACGTGCCGGGCGCCAGCGAGTATTTCCACGTCGGGTTCATCACCTATTCGAATCAGATGAAGTACGAGCGGCTGGGGGTGTCGCTGGAGATCATCCACCTGTACGGAGCGGTGAGCGAGCCGGTGGTCAGCGCGATGGCCAACAACGCGAAGAGACTGGCCAAGGCAAATGTTGCGCTGGCGATCAGCGGGGTTGCCGGCCCCGGCGGGGGCACGCCCGCCAAGCCAGTCGGCACCGTCTGCATCGCCCTGGCGCACGATGCCGGCACCACGGCGCGCACGTTCAACTTCCCCGGCGACCGCCAGTGGATCCGCGACCGCGCCGCCAAAATGGCCCTGACCATGCTGCGATACCACCTGCTCGGAAAGCAAATGCCGTTCTAGTCGGCAACGGTCCGCTCACCGGCTGCCCACACGGCACAGGCATCGCGCCTCTTACGTGGATCGCTGCACCGGCGCCAGTCTCAATCTCCACTTACGAAGGTGCGGGGGGATCGTCCGCGTCATCTGATCGAGCTGACGAGTTGCCACTGTCCTAAGACCATTCCGCAAATTCCGGGCAATTGCCCGGCGAGCCGGCATCCCCGATGCGTTGCGTCAAGGCCGCGTGCGCCACATGTCTCACATAGGCTCGCGCCTGCCCGTTTCAGCAGCCAGACAGCGATTCGATCTATCCTGCGAATTTCTGCGTATGCGGATGCTTGGATGTCAGTTAGGCTGGCGGATTCATGATCGGGCAACAGATCAGCACGGGCGGGAGCGGCTGATGCAGGCAAATGACTCATCCGGGCCGATCAGGCAGAGCGATCCCATGGTCAGCGAACCGGACCGCACTGTCGAGCCGGTGTCCACCGAGCAGCCGCCTCGCCTGCCGTTCGTCGTCGTCGGGATCGGCGCTTCGGCCGGCGGACTGGAGGCATGCAGCGAGTTTTTCAGCACGCTGCCGGCCGATTGTGGAATGGCGTTCGTCGTCGTGCAGCACTTGCCTCCGGACAAGGTGAGCATGATGGCCGACATCCTGGCGCGCAAGACGCCGCTGAGCGTGTTTCAGGTCGAAGACCGCATGCCGGTCAAGCCCAATCAGGTCTACGTTATCCGCCCCGGACGCACGCTCACCATCAAAGACGGAATGCTTCACCTGGGCGAGCCGGTGGAGAAGGCCGGGCGAACCCGACCGGTGGATGACTTCTTCCGGTCGCTGGCCGAAGAACAGCGCGAGCGCGCCGTCTGCATCATCATGAGCGGGATGGGCTCCAACGGCACGGCCGGAGCGCAGGCGATCAAGGTGGTCGGCGGGCTGTGCATTGCCCAGGATCCCGAATCGGCGCTTCAACCTTCCATGCCGCGAAGTCTTATCAACGCGGGCTTCGCGGATCAGGTGCTGCGCCCGGCGGAGATGCCCGAGCTGCTGCTGCGGTACGCGCGGCATCCCTACGCCCGAGGCGATGCCCGTGAACAACTCGAAGTGCCTCAGCTCGAACAGCAGCTCGGCGAAATCCTCACGATCCTGCGCACTCGAACCAAGCACGACTTCAGCCCCTATAAACGACCCACCATTCTGCGACGCATCCAACGCCGCATGGGCTTGAATCAGATCGCTTCGCTTCGCGAATATGCTTCTCTGCTGCGCAGGACTCCAGTGGAGGCCATGTCGCTGGCCGATGACCTGATGATCCACGTCACGGGGTTTTTCCGCGACCCCGCGGCGTGGGAGACCCTGCGGCAAAAGGTGCTCGAACCGCTGGTGGCGGAAAAGCCGCACGATGGCGAGATTCGCTGCTGGGTCGCCGCCTGCTCCAGCGGGGAAGAGTCCTACACGCTGGCGATACTGCTGGCTGAAGTGCTGGAGCATTCCGCCAAGTCGCTGCGGGTGAAGATTTTCGCTACCGACACGGCTCACCGCCCACTGCTGCATGCGCGCAACGGCTTGTATCCCGGGGGCATCGAAAGCGAGATTCATCCCGAACGACTTGAGCGCTTCTTTGAGAAGGAGGGCTCGCTGTATCGCATCAAGAAGAACGTGCGCGAGATGGTCATCTTCGCGCCGCACAATGTGATTCAGGATCCTCCGTTCTCGTGGCTGGACATCATCTGTTGCCGAAATCTGCTGATTTATATCGAGCCGGAGATCCAGCGGCGGGTGCTGGCGCTGCTGCATTTCGGGCTTCGCCCCGGCGGGGTGCTGTTATTGGGCACCAGCGAGACGATCGCCGGCAGCGAAGACCTGTTCCATCCGATCGACAAGAAGTGGCGCATCTTCCGCCGGATCGGTCCAGCCAGGCATGAGATGCTGTCCTTCTGCCCACCGTACTCGCCTTTTCACCGCGCCGACGCTGAGCGGCTGGAACCTCGTCCGCGCGCGTCGATGGCGCAGCTCGTGCATCAGGCGCTGGTGGATCGTCACGCGCCTCCGGCCGTCGTCGTCGATCGCGAGTTCCACGTGCTCTACTTTCACGGGGAAACGGACGCTTTTTTGAGCCATCCGATCGGGGAGCCGACGCGTGATCTGCTGGCGATGTCGCGCGAGCAGATTCGCGGCGCGGTTCGAAACGCACTTCAGGAGGCGATCTCGCGAAACGGCTTCGGCAGCGCGCGCGACGGGGTTGTCCAGACCGAGCAGGGCCGGAAGCGCGTTGAGGTTCTTGTCGAGCCGCTGGATCTGCGCGCCCCGCAGGGACACCTGCTGGTCAGCTTTCTTCAGCGCGATGAGCCGCCGCCCCGCCCCGCTGGCGAGCCGCTGGCTGCGTATGAGTCGCAGCGGCAGCTTGTGGAAGAGCTCCAGCGCACGCGCGATGAACTTCAAAGCACCATCGAAGAGCTTCAGTCCAGCAATGAGGAGCTTCGCGCTGCCAATGAGGAAATCACCAGCGTCAATGAAGAACTCCAGTCCGCCAACGAGGAACTGGAGACCAGCAAGGAGGAGATGCAGTCACTCAACGAAGAGCTGAGCACCGTCAACGCACAGCTTCACGCCAAAATGGAGGAGTTGGAACGCACCAGCAACGATCTGTCGAGCCTGCTGAGCAGCACCAGCATTGCGGTGATCTTTCTCGACACAAACTATCGCATCCGCCGCTTCACTCCGGCCATCGCGGATCTGGTGGACCTGCTGCCTTCGGATTCAGGACGCCCACTGAAGGACATGAATCTCAAGTTCAATGATCCTCCGCTTCTGTCGGATGTGTCGGCGGTGCTGGATCGGCTGACGCCTGTCGAGCGCGAAGTCGTCAGCGACAGCGGTCGGCACTATCTTCGGCGGGTACTGCCTTATCGAACCGTTGAGAACCGCATCGATGGTGTGGTCATCACGTTCATCGAGATCACCGAGACCAAGCGGGTGCAGCAGGAACTGGGCGCGGCCAAGGAGCAGGCAGAGCGGGCCAACCGCGCCAAGGACCGCTTTCTGGCGGCCCTCTCCCATGAGCTGCGCACGCCGCTGACGCCGATGTCCCTGGCGATTGGCTCGCTGGAAGCCCGCGCCGACTTGCCGCAGGAGGTGCGCGAGGACCTGGAAACGCTGCGGCGCAGCCTGGACCTGGAGACGCGCCTCATCGACGATCTGCTGGACCTCAGCCGCGCCGTCAGCGGTAAGCTCCACGCCACCATGGTCCCGACTCATCTCCACACCGTTCTCAATCGGGTCGCCGAGTCGATCTCAGGCGAATTGCAGAGCAAAAGCCTCCAGTTCGAGGCCAAACTCGAGGCGCAGCGGGATCTGATCCTCGGCGACGATGCGCGGCTGCATCAGATCTTCGGCAATCTGCTCGGCAACGCGATCAAGTTCACGCCTGCCCAGGGACGGATTTCGTTGCGCAGTCATAACGTTGACCAGCGCATCGTGGTGCAGGTCAGTGACAGTGGCATGGGGATCGATCCGGAACTGCTGCCCAGACTGTTCGTGCCGTTCATGCAGGGCGACGATCTTGAAGTTGTTCGCCGCGCGGGCGGAATGGGTCTGGGGCTGGCCATCAGCAAGTCGCTGGTGGAACTGCACGGCGGGAGCATCTGCGTCCAAAGCGAAGGCAAAGGCAGGGGCGCGATGTTCACCGTTGAACTGCCCCTGCTTCCTCCTGGTACGGCCTTGCCGCAGCCCACGGTTCAACCCGCCGCAGTGCAACCCGCCTCCAGGTCCGGGACGCGCATCCTGCTCATCGAGGATAACGCCGACACCGCGCGCCTCATGGATCGCGTCCTGCGCCTCATGGGGTGTCAGGTCAGCATTGCCGCCACCGTACAGAGTGCCCTGGAGCTGGCCGGGCGCGAGATGTTCGATCTGGTGATCAGCGATATCAGTCTGCCGGATGGCGACGGACGCGAACTGATGCGGGAGCTGTCCAGCCGCTACGCGCTGCGCGGAATCGCGGTCAGCGGCTTTGGCACGGAGCAGGATATCCGCAACAGCCTCGAGGCCGG
This sequence comes from Fontivita pretiosa, assembly GCF_050410795.1. Lineage (GTDB taxonomy): Bacteria > Planctomycetota > Phycisphaerae > Tepidisphaerales > Tepidisphaeraceae > Fontivita > Fontivita pretiosa. The sequence continues at coordinate 4,109,365 of NZ_CP191258.1, forward strand.
CTTCAGCCAGCACATCACCAAGCCTCTGGACGCGATGGAACTCAAAGCCGCGATTGAACGTCTGTCGGGCGAGCAGGCCCGACGCGATTCGCCGCCGCCTTGACCTGACACGCGCTGCGGGCAGATACATCGCGCATGAGCCACGTCTTGCATGCCGGCCAGACGGATCATCACCAGCCGCTCACGTCGCTGTGCCCGCACAACTCGGCGATGCCCGGCACGGGAATCTGAGTGGCTGTCTGCCACGCCTGGGCACTGCCTTCAGTCGCGGTCGTATTTGGCCAGCATGTTCAACACCGCCCGAAAGTCCCTGGGCAACGGTGCGAGCAGAGCCAGCGGCGTGCCGTTCGAGTGAATCACGCTCAGCTTCTCGGCATGCAGCGTCAGTCGATCGATCAGCGGGCGTTCCGGCTCGCCGGGCTTGATGCGATAGTCGCGCTTGATGCTGCTGAGCAGCAGCGGGGGGGCTTGGGGATTGTACAACGGGTCAACCGCCAGCGGCAGGCCGATGTGCCCCAGGTGGACCCGGATCTGGTGGGTTTTGCCGGTTTTGGGAAAAACCCGCAACAGCGTGAAGTGTTTGAAACGCTGTTCCACTCGCCACAGCGTTCGCGCCGGCCGGCCACCGTGTCGCCGCACCGCCATACGCTGGGGCGACGACGGATGCGGGCCGATCGGAGCGTCGATTTGCCCCTCGTCGCCGGAAGGATGTCCCACAACCAGCGCCAGGTACTCCTTGGTCGCCGTGTTGTTCTGAAACTGATGCGACAGGTGCCGCTGAGCGCGCAGGTTCCTGGCCAGCAGCAGCACGCCGCTGGTCTCCTTGTCCAGCCGATGCACGAGCCTCAACCTCGGGTCATCGGTTCCGACATACGGCAATCCCAGTTGCCGCGAGAGGCGCTGCAGCACGCTGTCGGTCTCGCCTCGCCCCGGAATCGTCGCCAGACCGGACGGCTTGTCGATCGCCACCAGGTCGGCATCTTCGTACAGGATCGGCAGTCGCTGACTCTTCGGCACAGCCATGCCGGCTGATCGTACCGCGCGACTGGCGGTCAGACATGTTGCCGAACCGCCCTGCGGGGAAGCTGTGGCAACCCCCAGGGCGGTTCGTTGTGCACATTACGCTGTATCACCTTCGCCCGCTGCCGTCGCGGCTCCGCTGGCGTTGCTGCTGCTGGGCTTGCTGGCCAGCGTACGGGCAATCTGGATTGCAGCTTCCATCGCGCTTTCTCTGGCGGATCTGATCACACTGCCCGACACGATCGCACGTTCCGTCACGAGCGCGCTGCCTCTGCTGGATCCGCGACTGCGCCATTGCATCCAGCGGCAACATGGCCAGACCAAGCGTCGCAATCGCCAGCCACTTTGTCAGGTTCCTCATGTCAAACCTCCTTTGGTCTACGGTTGCTGTCTCTCGATTCGCTGCACGCGAATCTCAGGCGCCTGTGTACACCTGTTGAACGTGCCGCCGGACGATCGCCTGCGGAGAAAATGAGGAGAAAGGTGTCCCGTTGCCGCCCCGACCCGGCTATGATCGCCTCGGGCAGGGCACCGCCGTGACGCGGATCCACAAACCCCCTGACACCGCCGACACCGTTGATCGGTCCGATGCCGATCTCATGGCCGATCTGGCGCGCGGCGACATGGCCGCGCTGGGCAGCCTCGTCCGCCGACACCAGCATCGCGTGCGCGCCCTGGCCTATCGCCTCACCGGGCGATGGGACCTGGCCGACGACCTTGCTCAGGAGACCTTCCTTCGCGTTTACCGCTCCGCCAGGTCCTACACGCCCTCGGCCGCGTTCTCGACCTGGCTGTACCGGATCGTTGTCAACCTTTGCCTGGACCAGGCCCGCCGACCGCGACTGGCGGAGATCGCGGACCCGGGCGAGGTGCAACCGGCCTCCCAGGCCGGCTCCGACGCCCCGTTGCTCGATCGCGAGCGTGCCGAGGCGATCCAACGCGCCATCGACGCTCTGCCGCCGCGACAGCGGATCGCACTGCTGCTGCATCGCTTCGAGCAGATGAGCCATGCCCAGATCGCCCAGGCCACCGGCTGGAGCGAGTCGGCGGTTGAATCGCTGCTTGTGCGGGCCTACGCGCAACTGCGCCAACGACTCAAACTGTGGATGCAATGACACGAACCATGACCGCAGGGAAACGACCGATGAAACGTTTAATCATCCGGAGGACCCATGTGTCCCACTGAAAGCGAACTGATCCGGATGCTCAGGGCCGAGCTGCCCCCAGCGCGAACGCAGCAGATTCAGTCTCACCTGAGCCAGTGCGAATCGTGCCGGGCCACCATCGCGGAACTTCAGCAGATATGGGACGCACTGGGGCTGTGCCAGCCGACACGCTCACCAGCCCGCCCCGATGATGACATGTTCGTCGCTCGCGTCGTGCACGCGGCCAGGCTTGAGCAACTCAAGCTCCTGCGCCGCCCGGCAATCGCATGGCAGCGGGCGAAAGTTGCGGCGGCGATTCTGCTGGCGGCAGGCGCGGGCGTGCTGGCCGGATCGATCGTGCCCGTCTCGTCCCCCTCGCTGCATCCATCCAGAGTCGCTGTTGCCACACCACCCTCGACTCAGCAGCTTGCCGAGTCCTTCGGCTTTGACGCCCTGGGCGGCGAATCGACCGTGCTGGCGTGGCTCTACCTCGATGCTGAAGTGGTCGAGCCTGGAGCGTCGCAGGCCATCGAACAGGAGAATCAATGAGCAAGCCACCGCGATCCGTGATTCTGATGGCGGCGATGGTTCTGGTCGCTGCCGGGTCGTTCGCGATCACCCTCGCGCAGCGCACCGCCGCCGCCAGATCGCCCCGCCCCGATGCCGGCGCCAGCGCCACGCAGTCCACCGACGCTTCGCCAGCGGAAACGCTGCTGGCATGGCTTGAGATACCCGTCCATTCACGGGCTGCAATCGTAGCCCACGATCCGACGTTCCCCCAGGACCTGCGCCGGCTGCGCGAGCAACTGAACACACGCCGCAATGAGCTGGCCGCGACGCTCGAGCAGACGGACAGCAGCGATGAGCTGATCCGCCAGCGCGTGGAAGCCGTCATCGCCGCCAGCGCGGATCTGGAACGTCGCGTGACCGAGCATCTTTTGACCATTCGCGACCATCTCACGCCCCAGCAGCAGAAGCGACTGCTGGATCTGTGCGCCCAGGGCCTTCGCCAGCGCGGCGGACACGGCCCCGGACCCGGTGGCTGGCGATGGCGCCAATCGTCCGAGGGCGGACCCGGCCCAGGCCGATTCCGCGGTGCCCGCGCCCCAGCAACCAGCACCCAGTGATCCCCATTCCCCGTAACGCAATCCTGCGACGATCCACCCCCCAACCTCTCATCACCCCATCTGCCCTCGGTCCCGCCACCACCATCTGTCGCATTCCCCGAAAAGTTTTGGTTGCCCACTGTCCAGGGAACACAGTACGCTCATGGCCACTGAGTTCCGTTGGCGTATCTCGGATCCGGAGGGTGGTGCATGAAGATCGCCGTTGCAACAGTCGTGAAGGCGCTGTGCATCATGAGCGCCAGTCTGGCAGGCAGCGCTCGCGCGGGCAGTCCGCAGGCATCCGCGCCAGGATCGGCGGCCACCACCGCGCCGGCGGCCCCTGCGCCCGACGACACCGCTGTGTCGCTGGCCGCCGCCGAACAGGCGTATCGACAGGCCCTGAACAACGAGCAGGCCGCCCGAACCCACCTGCACACAGTTCGCGACGATTGCCTTCGCAGATTCCAGGCCACCCAGGAATTCGCCGAACTCCACCAGCACATCGAGCAACTTGAACACGCCCTGCACCTGGCCCGCCAAAAGGCACAACCGCAGCAGCGACTCGATGCCAGCTCTGCCTATAACCAGGCGAGGCTGAAGCTGGACCAGCGGCGCAGACAGTTCATGCAGGTGGATCCGGCTCTGGTCCAGGCGCAGCAGACGCTCTGGCAGGCGCAGCAGCAGACGCAGGCTGCCCTGGCGCAGGTACAGGCCGAACGCGCCCTCGCCGCCGCCGCTGAGCGCATCCGTCAGCTCCAGCTTTACGCCGCGTGCGTGCAGGCCGACGACGACCAGCTTGAGCTGAAGCAGATTCCTCTGCTGGGTGATGAGACGCCGATCGCCGCCGTCGTCGCCGATCCGTGGAAATACGTCGGCCGTGTGTTCATCGTCTGCGGCGCCGTCGAAGTCAGCGACTGGTTCGACGGAACCTATCAGGATGCCAAGCCGACCCATCTGGCCTTCAGCTTTCAGCAACTTGACCGCGCCGCATCGCCGGGGAATCGCGCGTTGCTGTACGTTCGTCGCGGCGTCGGGGATGAGCTTGCCGCCGCCTGTGCACGCGCCACTTTGCTGCGATCCGGCGCCACGCGGGTCATCCGCGCCAGAGTGACAATCCCGCCGCAGCGCGCCAGTCTCGCCCACGCCCGCGGCGACATGCTCGAAGTGCTCGACTGGCAATACCTGGCTCCCGGCGGCGGCCAGTGGTCGCTTTGGGCTTCGCAGGTGCAGCAACCCCCGCCCGCCGCCCGACATCGCCCCGCCGACCCCACCCAGCCGCAACTTGCCCAGGCCCGCAACGCCGCACCGCCCGCCCCTCCGCGCTAGCCCAGCAGGCGACAAAAAAAGCCAGTCTTCCGGGTCCCCGGATGACTGGCTGATACCTTCACAAGCGGGCGATGGGATTCGAACCCACGACGTCAGCCTTGGGAAAATTGGCTGCACCCGACAAGTTACGTCCGTAACTCTTGGCTGTAACCATAGATCTCAATTCCCCCCTTGTCAAGCAAAACGTGTAGTACTACTCCCGATTTCAGGACACAATCTGCGATTGCATGTAGACTACTGTGTAGACTCTACTGCATCACGAGGATCGGGCACTGGCGGGCTCCTGACAGAACCGAAGCGCCGCCTTGCCTCGCTGGCTCAGCGACCAACCTTTGCGTGCCGTGCCCGGCGGGCGTGCTACAAGGCCGGCGCGGCCAAGGCGATCCAGCGCCGCGCGCACAGCGTGCTTGCTGTACCCGGCCGCTGCCATCAGCTCGACCAGGCTGAGCGCTTGCTCGGGCCGCTCGCCCAGCGCTGCCAGCACGTCGATGTCCTGCTGCGTGAGCGCCGGGGTCGTCGCCTCGGAAATCACATGCGTTGTGGCAGCCGCGGGAGGCTGATCCTCCAGCACTCGTTCCGCGGGAACGGTCAAGCCGCCATCGCCCATCGACGCGATTTCTTCCAGCGACACGACCGCACGCCACGATGGTAGCCGACGCTCCACCGGCGGCATCCGGTGCGCGCACAGGACCGTGGCGTTGTTCGATGAGGCGAAGCGTGTGCCGGGCGCGAGCACCGCCGGTGTATCCTTCCACCACGAGCCGCGGGTGAGGAACACATCCCGCGTCTGGCCCTTGCCGGTGACGGTCCCGAGGAAGGCACAGACATTGCGCAGCTCAACGGTGACTCCTCCCGCAGCCCCGATGGCGCTGGCGACGGCGGACGCCAGCGCGTCAAAGCCGAACTCCCACTGCCGCATGCGCTGCGGGTCGATGTAGTGGATGCCGGCGCACTCATCGTCGCCGCATCCGTACACGCCTTCCAGCTTCCCTGTCATCGGGTTGGTGCGCCAGATCGGCTCGGCGAGCGGTTCGCGCTCGCACTCCGTCAGGAGAATCTGTCGTGCCGGCTCGATCTCGCGCAGCAGACCAAGCCGCCTGAATCGCTCGCCCTCTCCCGGCGGCCATTCATCCGCCAGTTCGTCGAACGTCACGATGACCGGCCCACCGGGCAGGTCAAGCAGCCGAAGCATTCGGCGCAACAGCAGGTTGGCCGCCGATTCCCCAGCGGCGCAGACAGCGCTTGGCAATCTGGTCATACGGTTCATCCTTCAGGGAACAACGATCGGGCAGGGACAGATCAAACGTCAGTCGCCTGGGACGCTCACCGTCCAGAGGCTGAAACTCGATGCGAAGGCGGGCGTGGGAGACCTTCACCTGCTCCAGGGATACGCGCTGTTCATTGAGCGCCTCGGCGATCAGGTCGTGCACCGCCCGCGGCTGCCACGGCGACGGATCCGCGGCGAACGTGATCCGCCGCCGCTTGCCCTTCGGGAGCGTCAATTGCAGTGCGGCGATGAACACCGCATCGATCCGATCCTGTGGCTCGGTTGCGAACACGAAATCCGGATCGAGCAGGCAGTTGAGGTTTAGCGTCTGGCGGAAGCAGCGAGGCGGCAGCTCGTTCAGGTCCAGGATCGTCTGGCAGAAATCGCCGGCCAGCTCCTCAACGCGCGCCTTGCCTCCGGGCGCCAGCACTTCCAGCATCCCATCTTCCGGCCTGTAGACGAAGGTGACCTCGAAGGCGGACCGGCGGGCGCGCCGCTGGAGCACCGCGTCGTCGCCGTAGCCCAGGTCTGCGGCGGGATGATCTTCGGGGTAGGCAAAGAAGCAGTGGCGATCCGGGTCCTGGCGCAGGTAATGATCGATGTGACAGTGCCGGCCACGGCCTTCCCGCAGGTAGACCTGCTTCATGCGCTGGGACAGCGCCGCGATGCCCGCGGCGTTGCTCTGGACCGGCAGGCCCACACCGACGAACCAGCGCCGCCACCGCCCGCTGGCCACGTGATCCATCTCGACCATGCTCGCCGCGCGGGCGAAGAGCTGCGGGTCTTGCAAGTACGCCCACATCGCCCGCTCGTACGCGTTGTTTGCCGTCGCGAAGACGCCCGACCAGTCGCGCCCCATGAGCTTGGCTTCGCGCAGCAGCCCTGCTGTGCCAACGGGGTGCGCCAGCTCCGTCACGGCCGCGAAGTCGGCCTCCACCTTCCTGAGGATATCGGGCGGGAGGCATTGCAGTCGCTCGTACAGACGGTCGATGTCCGCCGGCTTCCCCGCCACAACCTCCACGTCCAGAGCGATCTGTTTCTGCCGGACATAGCGTTTGAGCAGCGGCACGCGAACCTGTCGCAAGAAGGTCTTCGTCGAATACTGCCCGGCCATAGGCGCAGCACTCCCGTCACCGCATCGCGCGGTGTTTTGTCAGACGTGAGCTGCGATGGGAGACCCACTCTTCCCTGTGGCTGAAGATCATCTCGCGTCCCGGAGATGTGCAGCCCAACCGGCCATCAGTATATTCGGTATTTGTTCGGATGCAAACAACAACCTAATTGCGACAGGTTATCCACGATCGCTGGCGATGAGCGAAGTTGTGTCCGTCCCGCGAAGGACATGTCCGGATCGGAAGCTGGCGGCAAAGAGAAATCCGCGCTGCCGTCTCAGGCGGCGATGACGAAGCGCAACCCCGCTGCGATTTGATCGTGACGTTTGCACACACCGGCGGGAACTGATCAAGCTCACTAAGCCCGGCTGCGATGCATCGGCTCGGCCGCGGCACGATCGACTACGGCCTGCGCGAACCTCAGCGACCTGGAAGGCTGACGGCGCTTCGCCGCGGACTTTGGCGACAGGCCAAGCCGGGCACGCCACCAGCAACAGGCGTGTTCGTCGTGATGATTTGCCGGCACCAGACGCGGATCGAGGCCGCCGGCCCGCTGAGCATCGCTTCGTTCGCGCACGTACGGGCTGTCGGGCTGAGCGCTGCTTGCATGCCACAGCTCCAGACGTGCGCCGATCATGCCGCCCGACATCGCCGGTGCGAAGGTGTGGTTGGGCGAACGGAGACGAACTTGTGGATGGTGGTGAGCACAGCCGCTTGCAGGATCTCGAAGAACAGCCCCTGCGGCACGCGTTGGCTCTGGTCGTTCGCCCGCACGCGCTCGTAAAGAGCCTTCCCCCCGAGCTGGTACGCCAGCTCGCCCCACAACGTGCGCAGGTGAACGCCGCCTTCGACCTTCCGTCCCTGCGTCGCGTCGCAGGTCTGGTTGGTGAAGACGGCGACACCTTTCACCTTCTCCGGCAGTCGTCCACCGACGGCCTTCCGAAGTCCCTCCGCGTGAGGCGAACCCCTTCAACCGATCGGCGTGTTTCGCCAGATGCCACAAGGCGACGAGCGTGTGCGTTTTGCCGCCGCCGAAGGCGGTCTGCAGACTGATGATGCGGTCTCCGGTTTCGCCGCCGTGCCGGAGCGCGCCCGCGACCCGATTCAGAACCGTGGACAGGCCCGTTGTGAGGTACGTCTTGCGGTAGAACTCCTCGGGATCGAGGTAGACCTCGGGAGCCGTGCCCTGGACGACCGCCCAGAGGTTGGCGGCGAAGACGGCCTCGGCGAGGCGCCCCTCGCGGATGTCCTCGTGGGGCGTCGCAATGGCGTACCAGGGTTTGAGGGGTTCGGTCATGGGGAAGATGCTCCGTAGAATCGATGCTCTAGGAGTCGTGACCTCACCGTGGCGAGGAGCTTGTCGCACATGCTCTCTGGCTCGCTCTCGCCTAGCTCCATCAGGACCACTCGAATGATCTCTTGCGTGAGAAACCGACCATCCGAGGACCAGAGCCCTGCTTGGGTCATCCTGCAGCGGGCGTCAGCCATGAGCGCCGGCGTGGGTTCGTTGTGCGCGACGTCGTTGCGGAGAACCTTGACGTTCTCGACTGCGTCGAGCAGACACTTGCGCACCCGGCTCTGCAAATAGTCCCGGGTGAAGCGACCGGCGCCGCTCTTCTGGGCGAACTGCTCTTGGGTGAGTTCTAGCCCCTGTCGAAGCTCCCGGATGAGCGCCGGGATGTCCTCATTCTTCATGGCTGGGTCTCAATCGCTGGCTTCATAATTCTGCGTTCCTGACATGACAGTCGATATCGAAACCCATTTGCAGGGCGTTCCCTAGTCCGTTGCCAGGGTTGGCCGACGCGTCGTCCCCCTTCTGCGCGATGACCACCGCCCGCGCCGCGGCCAGCGGCTGGCTTGGAGCGCGATCGCGGCCGACATGCACTTTGTACCGCCCGTCAAGTCCACGACGACTTGGAATTCGTGCCCGCGCGCAGCCCACCGTGTAACCTCCGGTGTCAACTGCCTCAGCCGTTCGAGGCCGCTCGCCAGATCCTCGCCGTCCGGCAACTCGAACAGATCGTACCTTCCTGCATCGAGATCCACGCCTTCTTCGCGCGCTCGGGACGATTTTTTCCTCGACGTCGCCTTTCGTCTGCGGCGTGGGGACGAAGCGAACCCGCACGGGCCGCCAGTGCTTCAGCGCGGCTACGACCGGCTCGGGGCTCCCGCCGACCGTGCAGATGAGAAGCGTGGACCTCGCCTCTGCCATCTACTTCCTTCCCTTCTTCTTCGCCGGGGTCGCCGGTGTTTCGGTCGGGACTCGGAAGGCGATCTCCGAGGCACTGACCGAGGCGACGATGAGCGTCAGACGGTCCCCCGCCTTCTTCGTGGCTGGAACGTCGGCGCTGTTTTGAATGGGGCCGGCGAGACCCGACGGTTCGTGTCTGGCCTTCCAGCCGCCCTTTTTCGTGCGCTCTTCTAGAAGCGTCGCCTCGACAAGATCTTTACTTTTCGGAAGCGTTGCACCCGGCGTCACGGTGGCCGCTTGTGCCGGTGCCGCGAATCGGTCGGGCTCGATCAGTCGCCCGTAACCCGCGCTCGTCTTGCCGCCGACGCCCCAGTTCTCTAGCGCGTCACGAAGCAGCCGCTCCGCGAGCTCCGTCCAATCAGGCGGGCCCGACAGCGCCAAGAGGAAGCAAACGCCGGGACGCACGGTGAGAAACGCCACCGGGTTGGGGCTGTCGTAGTCGTTGGGCCAGCTTCCACCGGAAAAGTCGTAGTAGCCCTTCTGGTGAACGGTCAGCACATCGGCGACGAAGGGCTTGTCCCCGGGAGCGCTTTTCGGCACGTACAGGGCGTCGTGAAAGGTGACGAGACCGGCCGATGCTCCCGCAGCGAAGCCCCGTTCTCGCAGGGCATCGTCTTCCTCGGCATCAGGCGCACCGAAGAGCGCCCGGTAGACCGCACCCGGCCCGCGCTCGATGCGCGCGCCACGCCATGTCAGGCCCTGGAACTCGGTCCGCGTGCACTCATCGCCTTCTTGTTCCCAGGGCGCTCGGTCTGGGTCGCTCGGACCATAGACAGCATCGACATAGTGAGCGCAGAGGCCCTTCAGCGCCATCCCCGGGATCACCGGCACGCCCCAGGTGTGATGCACCGTGATCCCGACGTCGGTCGCACTCGAGTTGCCATGCCCGACGAGCAGTCGGCTCGCAAGCGCGAGCTCGAAGACGCAACCTCGATCCGCCGGTACACGGCGTCGTATTCGTAGGTCGCCAGCGGCGTGCTGCCATTCTTGTACGCCACCAGCCGGTTCCACGCATCATACACCAGCGTCTTGCCGATCGCACCGGCTCGTTCCGCAAACAAAGACTCCCGACCTGCTCTGTCTCGACCCTCGTTTCTCAGGATCATCACGTTGTGCGTGATGACCTTCCGCCGCAGGTCGCGCAGGCGGCCGCAGCGGGTCTTGGCCCGCAACGCGCTGCCGGTGTTCCGCTTGATCATGCTGTTGGCGGTTTCGGCCTGCCTGCCGGCAGGCATGGCCTGCCAACCCTGGGTGTAGCCGCAGCGTCGCCGGGAGCGTTTGGTCTTCAGCAGCCGCCGGTTCGCCGCCCACCGCGCCACCGTGTCCAACAATCGCTCGGCGTGCAGCTTCTTCAGCAGCAGCACGTCCGCCCGCCACAGCGTGTTGTGGTCCGGCGCCCGGCGCAGCCCCACGTCGCGCAGCCAGTTCTCGCAGTCGCCCAGCAACTGCTCGGCCTGGCGATAGCTGCGGTGCAACATCTCCTTGACGCAAAGACACGCCAGAAGCTGCGGCAGCGTGAAGTCCTTGCGGCTGTACTTGGACGAATAGAGCGGAAGGCAGCAGCGAGCCAGGTGGTAGGCTTCCCGCATCACCTTCCGTGGTGATCGGCAGGTCAACATAGGCTCGATTCTAGGCACGGAAGCGGCCGCAATGAGGGTCGAGACAGAGCATTCGCGTCACCTTTAGTTCGCCCCGTCACCTTTAATTCGCCCGCGTCACCTTTAATTCCCCCGGAGGCACCAGTAGGTCGGCAACATAGACAACCAGTCAAATCCGAGTTCACTGCACACATCGCGCAGACAATCTACGTTCCACTCCCACGCTGCCTCTGGGTTAGCAAGGAATGTGCCTAGCTCCCAACCAGTCTTCTCTTCGATTGCCGATAGAGTTTCGCCAGTCTGGGACAATCGCGTCTGAAGACCAGCATGCAGCACGCTGAAATCGGATTGCGTTGGGAGTTGCATATGCCCTCTGTCTCCATCTCCGACAAAAAGCTCGATCGGCTGAATCCTTAGAGACCATTTCAGAACCATGAACGCTGCTTGAGCGTAGTAGTGCCACACGCAATGCACGCAGGTGCTTCTCGCATGGCAGTGGAACTGCTCCCCGACGAGCTCTGGAACGAAATCGAACCGCTCTTGCCGCCGCCACCGCCGCCATCGCCCAAGGGAGGGCGGCCGCCGGTCAACAACCGCGACGCCCTGCGCGGCATCATCTTCGTCAACCGCACCGGCATCCCCTGGCAGATGCTGCCCACCGAGGTCTTCGGCGTCAGCGGCTGGAGCTGCTGGCGACGCTTCCGCCAGTGGACCGCCATGGGCATCTGGCCGGAGTTGCACCGCCGGCTGCTCAACCGCCTGGGCAAGGCCGGCGGCGTCGACCTGGAACACGTCGTGGTCGACAGCCAGTCGGTCCGAGCGCTAAAAGGGGGACGCACGCGGGACCCAACCCCACCGACCGCGGCAAGAAAGGGTGCAAACGCCATCTGTTGACCGACGCCGACGGCGTGCCGCTGGTGGTGCAGACCACGCCGGCCAACGTGAACGACGAGAAGCAACTGCCCGCGCTGCTGGAGGGTATGCCCGCCGTGCAGGGTCCGCGTGGTCGCCCGCGCTCCAAGCCCGGCGGCATCTTCGGCGACCGCGCCTACGGCACCGCGGAGATGGTCACGCTGGTGATCGGCCTGAGCATCCTCAGCTTCCTGGCCCCGCGCAACGACGACACCCACGGCAGCGGCTTGGGGATCTTCCGCTACGTGGTGGAGCGGACGCTGGCCTGCTTTAGCCACTTCCGCCGCTTGAGGATGTGCTACGAACGTTGACACTGTCACTGGCAGGCGTTCCACGAACTGGCAGCCTGCCTGCTGATCTGTTCACGACTCAAGACGTACCTTCCATAGTTCTGAAATGGCCTCTTAAGTCAATAGTGCTTCGGAGTAGTAATGGGTAGTTGTCGGATAAACATCGCCACCGGGAGCAGCAGGTTATGCGAGTTGTTCACGGGCGAAGGCCTGGTTCGTTTGGCGCCCTTCACCGAACTGCCAGATACGGTAGATCGCGGGCAGCACGACAAGGGTCAGCAGCGTGGAGGAGATGATTCCACCGATGACGACAGTGGCCAAGGGTTTTTGCACTTCGGCGCCGCGTCCGCTCGCCAGAGCCATTGGGACGAAGCCCAGGGCGGCGACCAGCGCCGTCATCAGCACAGGCCGCAGTCGCGTCATGGAGCCGCGAATGATTGCGTGCTCCAGTTGCTCCCCCTCGGCGCGGAGCTGGTTGATGAACGTCACCATCACCAGTCCATTGAGCACAGCCACGCCCGACAGCGCAATGAATCCGACGGCGGCCGAAATCGAGAAGGGCATGTCCCGAATCCATAGGGCTGCAACGCCTCCGGTCAGAGCAAGCGGCACGCAGGTAAAGACCATGACGGCATGCTTCACCGAATTGAAGGTGCTGAACAGCAGCAGGAAGATCATGAGGAAACAGATCGGTACGACGATCATGAGTCGTTGCCGCGCCGCCATGAGGTTTTCAAACTGTCCGCCCCAGTCGAGCCAGGTTCCCGCTGGTAGTTTCACCTGGTCGGCGATCCTCTGTTGTGCCTCAGCTACAAACGAACCGATGTCTCTTCCGCGAACGTTGGCCTGCACGACGACGCGGCGCTTGCCCTGCTCGCGGCTGATTTGGTTGGGGCCTTCGGCGACTTGGATCTGGGCAAGGCTCCCCAGCGGCACGAAGGGTGGTCGACCCGGCTGCATGATAGGCCCGTCGGCGGCCGAGGCCACGCTCGCGTCACCCTCTTGGCCGAGTGATGGCAGGGGAATGGGCAGGTTCCGCAGTTCTGCGATGTCGGCTCGGATGTGATCGGGTAGCCGTACCACCAGGTCGAAGCGGCGATCTCCCTGGAACACAAGGCCAGCCTCGCGGCCGCCGATTGCGATGTTGATCACGTCCTGCACATCAGCCACATTCAGCCCATAGCGGGCCAGGGCCGAACGGTCGAGTTCGATCGTCATCATCGGCAGGCCGGCCGTTTGCTCGACCTTCACATCCGCCGCGCCCGCTGTGTCGCGCAGTATCGCCGCAATAGCTTTGGCGGTGGGCAGCATCTGCTCGAATTCATCCCCGTACAGCTTCACCGCCACGTCGCTTCGCACGCCCGCGATCAACTCGTTGAATCTCATCTGGATGGGCTGTGTGAACTCGTAGTTGTTACCCGGAACTTGACCGAGCGTCAGCTCCATAAGCTTCAGGAGCTTTCCCTTGTGAGTGTGCGGCGCTTCGCCGTGCTCGCGCTGATCGCGATGGGCTGTTTCACGTTCGCCGTGATCGTCGTTGCGGCCGGCCTCGACGCCCATCGTTTGCAGTTCCTCCTGCTTTTGCGCGATGAGCCGGTCCAGTTCATCTTCGCTGCGCCACTGGTCTTGCGGCTTGAGAATGATGAACGTGTCCGATACGTTAGGCGGCATTGGGTCGGAGGCCATTTCCGCCGTGCCCGTTTTGGAGTAGACAAACGCAACCTCCGGGAACTTGCTCAGCGTCTGCTCAACGAAAAGCTGCATCCTGGTGGATTGCTCGATGCCGGTGCCGGGAATGCGCATGGCGTGCACGGCAATGTTTCCCTCATCCAGTTGGGGAACAAACTCCTGACCCAGCCGCATGAACAGCAGCGCGGAGCCGGCAAATACCAAGATGGCCACACCGACGACGGCCCACCTCAAGCGTACTGCCCAGCGAACGATTCGCTCGTAGCCGACCTTGGCCGAGCGAACGAGTAAGTTCTCCTTTTCCTTCACACGACCGGTGATGCCGAGTGCAACCAGAGCCGGAACCAGCGTCAACGACAGGACAAATGCGCTGAGCAGGGCGAAGATGACCGTTGCCGCCATGGGCTTGAACATCTTGCCTTCGATGCCGGTCAGGGCCAGGATCGGGATGTAGACGGTGATAATGATTGCCTGTCCGAACACCGATGGTTGGATCATCTGCCTGCTGGCGTCGAAGATGGTTTCCAGCCGCTCGGCCAGCGTGAGCTTTCGGCGCAGGTGGTGCTGGCGTTGGGCCAGCATGCGCAGGCAGTTTTCAACAATGATGACTGACCCATCGACGATCAGTCCGAAGTCGATCGCTCCAAGGCTCATCAGGTTGCCGCTGATCCTGCTGTGGACCATTGCTGTTGCGGTCAGCAACATCGACAGCGGAATCGCCAAAGAGGTGATGATTGCCGCGCGGATATTGCCCAGCAGCAGGAAGAGAATGACGATGACCAGGATCGCGCCCTCCGCCAGGTTCTTTTCGACCGTCTTGATCGTGTCGTTCACCAGGGCGGTCCGGTTGAGCACAGTTTTCGCCCTGATGTCTGGCGGAAGTGATTTGTTGATCTCCGCCAGCTTCTCATCGACGCGCTTCGAGACTGTGCGACTGTTTTCCCCGATGAGCATCAGCGCCGTGCCGACCACAACCTCCTGGCCGTTCTCGCTTGCGCTGCCGGTCCGCAGATCTGGACCCACACCGACGACGGCCACATCGCGGACATGGATGGGCACGCCGTTGCGCGAGCCCAGCACGATGTCGCGGATCTGGTCCTCGTTACCGATTCGTCCGGTGACGCGGACGTTATATCCCTCACCCTTGTGTTCGATGAAGCCGGCCCCGGTGCTGACATTGTTCTTCTCCAACGCCTCGATCACGTCATGAAACGTCAGGCCGTAGCTGACGAGCTTCATCGGATCTGGCTGGACGACATACTGCTTCTCGTAGCCTCCAATCGAATCGACGCCCGCGACACCGACAACGTTCTTGAGTTGCGGGCGGATAATCCAGTCCTGTACCGTGCGCAGGTACGCGGCCTGCTCGACCGCGTTGGTGAGCAGCTCGCCCTCAGGCGTGAGATAGGTACCGTCACTCTGCCAGCCGGGCTTGCCATCCTCCAACGTGGCGCCGTCCCCATTGGGATGCTCGAAATGGACAGTCCACATGTAGATTTCCCCAAGACCGGTGCTGATTGCCCCCATCCTGGGCTCGGCACCGGGCGGCAAGTTCTCTCGGGCCTCGCGCAACCGCTCGCCCACCTGCTGGCGGGCAAAGTAGATGTCCACGTCGTCTGCGAACACCGCCGTCACTTGTGAGAAGCCATTGCGCGACAAAGAGCGCGTGTATTCCAAGCCGGGAATGCCTGCCAGCGCCGTCTCGATCGGGAACGTCACCTGCTTCTCGATCTCGAAGGGCGAGAGGGCCGGATAGAGCGTGTTGATCTGGACCTGATTGTTGGTGATGTCCGGGACCGCGTCGATCGGCAGCCTCATCAGCGACCAGCCGCCAAGGGCCGCAGCCATCAGTGTGAACAGGACCACCAGCCAGCGATGCTGGATGGAGAATCTGAGTACACGTTCAAGCATGGGGATCACTCCATTGGATCAAGCTACGTGTCGCACAAGCTGCGGTGGGGATACGCATGCGGTTCTTCCCCTGTGCACGGGGTCCCAGATACGCCGCGACATCCGCTCCCCGCACGCTTTCAACTGGATCGTCTGCAAGCACGTCGTTCATCGCTTCAGAAGCGGACGCTTGGATCCCAGGGCGGCACGGCGGCAGCTCGGTCTGGGTCCGTTCGCACAGCACGTCAGCGTCTTGGTAAATGGCCGCGCGCTACACCGCTTCGTCCTGCTCCTGCGCAGTGCGGATGCGGGCAACGCGGGTCAGGTCGGCAACTACAATCAGGCCATCACCCGGATTGCCGGTGTGCGCGGCCTTTTGCACCACGCCGACAAGCTGGTCGCACACGTTGTCCGAGCAGACGATCTCCAGTTTCACTTTCTTGGCGAAGAAAATGGATTCCGCCGTTGGCTCGTAATGTCCGCCCTTGCCGCGTCCGCGGCTCTGCCCCTGGCAGTCACTGATCGTCGCGCCGGGGAAATGCTCGCAGTTGTGCAAAGCGTCCATCACCTTGCTCAGCATGTGGGGCTGTATGATCGCCTTGATTTCCTTCATGTCTGCAGTTCTCCGTCATTTGATTCAGTGTTCGTGGGCCGCGCCGGCCTTACCGAGTTCTGCTTTCAGGATGAAGCTCCCGCCGGCAACGTATTGCTCGCCTTCCTGCAGGCCGGCGAAGATCGGGACCATTCCGGCGATGGGTTGGCCCACCCGAACCTGCCGCGGCGCAAACCGGTTGGGCCGGCCTTCCACCGGAACAAACACTGCTGCCTGGCCTTCCACTGTTTGGACGGCTTCTTCGGGAACCGCCAGAACGGGTTCGCCGTCGGCAGCTCCCGCGGCGATATCCGCCCGCGCGAACATTCCAGGCATCAGTTTCGTTTCCGCGTTCCTGACTTCGATCCGCACACGCGCGGTTCGAGTTGCCGGATCCAGCTCGGGCGAGAGGTAGGAGACGAATCCTTCAAAGGTGTGGCCTGCCAGCGCAGCCACGGCGATCTGAACGGGCGATCCGATCCTGATCTGCCCAAGCTTGGCTTCGGGCACGTCGGCCAGCACCCAGACCGTGCTCAGGTCGGCGATCACCATGAGCTTTTCCTTTTCTGGACTGACCAGCTCACCGAGCGTGGCTTCCCGCTCGATGACCCGGCCGGGGATCGGGGCGCGGACTGAGCACCTGGGTTGAATTTCACCGGTCCGGGCGAGTTCCATCACGGCACTCTGGTCCATGCCCAGGAGGTGGAGCTTGTTCTCGGCGGCCGTGGCCGCAGCCTGTGCGGACAGCAGTTCGCCCTGAGCCTTCTGATATTCGCGTTTGCGCGCCTGGACTTCTGTCAAGCTGATCCCCTGGCTTTGGTCGTATAGTGTCTGGGCTCGCTGGTAGGCGTCTTTGGCCAGCTCGACTGCGGGCTTGGCGACTTCGACAGCGGTTCGCTTCTGGAGAAACTCGCTCTGCGCTTCGCCCAGCTCCGGGCTGTCCACCACCATCAGCACATCGCCCTTCCCAACCACATCCCCCAGTCGAACCTTGATCTCCGCGACGCGACCGGTAACGGCGGAACTGATGTGCGCCACCTGTTCGGCGTTATACGCCACCCGGGCCGGAGCACTGAGACGCGCGGTCAAAACCTGTAACCTCGCCTGGCCGATACGGATGCCGTTGCGCCTGACAGCTTCCGCGGTGAGGGTCACAAGGTCTGCTGCGCCGTGTGCGCGGCCGTGTTCGTCAGGCGCACCGTCTTGATGTCCGTGTGGGTCGCCCTTGGGTTCAGCAGCAGCGTGATCATGCTCATCGCCGCTGCTGGCCTTGCCCGTCGTGACCTGGGCGGTTGCGGCGTCGGCGTTGCTTGCCCTTTGGTCACATCCGGCTGCCACAATGAGTGAACTCACGAATGCCGCAATCACGACTGCCGAAAGCCGATTTGCTGGCGAGCGCCCACTTGGTGGTTTTGCTATGGTCCTGGTCATCTCGATTCCTCTCAATTCGCGTCTGCTGCCTGTGTCGCGGGCGCGGTCGTCGGCGCGGTTGCCGGCTGACGCCTTTCCATGATCCTGGCCGCCACGCCGGACCCGCCTACGGAGCGATGAAGCCGTATCAGCCCTTCGTAGTTCCGCCGCTCCAGCTCGACCAGCCGCGTCCGCGCTGCCCGAAGCTGCTCCTCGGCCAGCAGGAGTCCTGTCACGTCGGTCTGCCCGCCCCGGAACTGGGCTTCGGCCTGTTCGAGCCGTCGCTGGGCCAACGGAATCAACTCGTTGCGAGTGCGCTGGAGGTTCTGGTGCGATGCCGCGAAGACTGCATACGCTCGCCGCGTCTCTTCCACGACCTGTCGCCTAACTTGTGTGAGCTTGTGTTGCGCTTCGATCAATGCGGCCTCGGCTCGCCGGCGCCTGGCCTGCCCGAAGTCAAACAGCGGAAGCGGTGTGGCCAGCGCGGAACCGCCAGACAAGCGGCGCATGCCCGCTTCCGAATCGAGATCGTCATGCGCGGCCTCGATGCCGGCCTCTGCCCCCTCAAACGGGGCGAAACGGGTAAGGCGATACTCAGCGCCCAGCGCGGCCAGTTCGTAACGCTGCTGGCGCACTTCCGGCCGATTCTCCAGTCCCAGCCGGACCCATTGCGATTCCGCAACCAGGATTCCGCTGAACGTTTCCCATGGTTCCAGCCGCCAGTCGATCGGCCCCGACGGTTCGCCAATGAGCCGGGCCAGGGCCAGCCGCTGCTCCCGCCGCTCGAGGTGCCGGTCGGCGATTTCGGTCTGAAGTTCCACTCGCTGCACTTCCAGTGACAGCACGTCCAGGCGAGTGCCCTCGCCGAGGTTCAAACGTGATCGGGCGATAGCCAGCAGGCGATCGATAATTCCCAGCCGATCCTGCAAGACGATGAGAAGCTCATCATTAGCCTGCACTGCCACATATCGTTCCTGAACAGCCGAGAGCACATCGAGCGCCTGGGAAAGGGCTTCGGCTGCCGCAGCGCGCAACCGGGCATCGGCGGCCGTGGTCCTGCCGGGCAGAGTCAGCAGCGAGACCAGATCGGCCGCCAGGCCCGCCTCGATCACAGGTTTGCCCCCGCCTTCGGGCCAGCGGAGCACAACGCTCAGCACGGGGTTGGGCAGCAGTCGCGTTTGCCGCGCTTCGGCCTCCGCGATGCGAACTCGCGCCAGAGCCGTCTGGATCTCGGGACTGTGCATCAGCGCTCGATGCGACGCCTCAGCCAGAGTGAGCACACCTGGGGCCTGCGACGCCACATCGAGTGGATCGCCCTCCGTCCGAAACGCGATGGCGTGGCAAGTCCCTGTCGCACGGGCTATGGAATCCGTTAGATCATTAGCGGGAAAGGAAGCAGCGCACCCGGCCCCAAGCACAGCGACGGCGCAAGCCACAATCCAACCAATCCCCACAAATCGGTGGCGGTGCTGCAACGTTGTTCCTCTCAATCAACTCGCGCGCGGAATCATCAGCTCTTGTGGAGATGGTTGCTCGGCGCAGCAACAACCACTTCCACAACGCAATGGAAGTAAATCGCGCTGTCAATTGAGAAGGATGACGGTGGCGAGGCGTGCGGCGCGGTCGAGCAGTGACGGCGGCGACTGCCCGCAGACAGCGTGAAGCGTCCACAGGCCGAGTTGGCCGCCGTGCTCAATCGGCACGACGGACAGGGTGAATCCAGGCAGAAGCCGGTCGAGCAAAACCCCGGGCCGCGACTGCGGCCGGGCCAGATCCAGATTCGCCAACGGAACATCGACGCACCGCTGTTTGGATCGCTCGCTGAAGCCGTCAGAATCGGTCGTGGGAATCTCCGGGCAATCGGTGAAAGGATGCGCTGGTTCAACGGCACGGTGTCCGTCAGAGCCGTTGCAGACGACCGTTCCCCCAACCAGGGGCAGCAAACCTGCCCAGAGGCAGACCCACAGCAACAAACAGATGTGCGCCACGCGGTCCATTAAGCCGGTGCAGAGATTATGTCGCAGTCTCATCAGAGTCAAGATTTGACGCTGCTGACTCACCCCCAGTTTCGCACCACCTGCTCTGTGGCAGCCATGATCGCCGCCAGCGCATGGGAAACGGTTGTTTTGAGCCGCAGGCACATGATCCGGCCGATCGTGAACACACTGCACTGGTTGCGCGTGCTGCTGGCCCACTGGCTGGGTTGGCCGGTCCGCAACGCGATCAGCCCCAGGCCGCACAGCAGCAGATAGGCGACGCTTTTGAGCAGCTTGCAGATCCCCTTGTGCACGGGGTAGTCGATCAGCTTGCCCGTACAGCTGGCCGAGCGGACGTGCACGTCGGGATGAATGCGGATGATGTAGCTGAAGCCCTGGTTCTGACAGAACCGTGCCAGTTCCGTGCGACCGAAGCCCCGATCCGCCAGGAGGATCAGCTTCACCTGCGGCGGGATCATCGATCGCAGCACCAGCAGCAGCGATTCCTCGAAGGCATTGCGTGAGCGGTGTCCCTCGCAGGTGTGCTTCGTGCAACTGGCCCAGCAAACCGGCATCGAGCGTCCCTTGAACACGGCACAAGCCATCAGGGTCTGGAAGCTCTTGATGTCGGTCCAGTCAAAGCTGATCAGCAGCTTCTTCTTGCGCTTCTTGAGCACCCGGCGCAGGATGGGACGCATGGCATCTGCGGTCTCGATGCGGTCGTTGGCGCAGAACCGCCAGCAGCGTTTGATCTGATGCTTGACCAGACCGCTCATCGCCCGGCCGATGTTCGCCAGGTTGATCCTCTCGACATGCATGGCCGCGCCGACCAGAATAGCCAGCGTCTTGGCCTGCGAGAGGCGAAGCGTCCCAGCGCAGACTGTCACCACCCACGCGATGGCGTCCTTGCGATGCATGATCGAAACTCCTCTTCGATTGTGCCTGGGTGGCTCACCCGAGCCCGTTACGATCGGGCTCGGCCTATTTTATGCCCTGCCGTCACCACCCCGGCTGAAACTGGGGATGAGTCAGAGCTCAGGGCTCCACCCTCGACCCGCGCGAGCGAGCGTCCGACCTCCAGCGCGAGCACGCGAGCCCATCCCTCTCCGGTGGCGGAGCCGGTCATCACCCCTTCAGGCGTTGACCGCATTGCTCCCGTCACGCTGAGCGCTTGTTCGGGGAGTGCTCGTTGTGCTCTTTTTAGCGCTCCGTCCTGGCGACCTCGTCCTGCATGAGCACGTCCCGAATCTCGCCAGGGCGTTGCGCCACTGCCCATCGCCAACGGCCAAACCCGCCGTGGGCGTTCACCGCCTGCGTCCATTCGTCCAGATAGCGGCGCTTCACCCGGTCCTGTTCCGTATCCTCGCCCTTGGTTTCCAGCACCACGAAATCGCCGCTTTTCAGCCGCAACAGGAAATCGGGCCTATACTTCCGCACGACCCCGCGATAGACGTAGAGCACTTCAAACCCCAGATGGTCGTTCTTGACCCAGGCCGCCACCGCGTCGCTATCGTCAAGCACGAAGGCGTCGGACGCCTCCCATGTGCTGTCGTACACGCAGACGTTGATGTGCGACTTGCGCGTTCGCTCGCACGGCTTGCCCGTATACCAGGTGCGCATGTCCCCCGTGGAGCGGATGGGATGATCGCGGTCGAACACCGGGGTGAGCCGCTCGGTGTTCTCCTGCCGCACCGCCTCCCACACGTGTTGGACGACGCGGGACATGTTGAGCGTGATGATCAAGCGCCGGCGGAGTTCGTCCTGGTAGAACAGCGGCGGGGTGATGGCGATCCGGTCGGAGCGGATGAACTGTTCGACGATTCTCACCAACTGCGCCAGCAAGACTTCGCGGCTGCCCTTCCAGGCATGCTTCATCTGGTCGAACACGTCCCGCGCGGTCTCGAAGATGATGCGCTGGGTGCGGAATTCCCGGGCAAGTCGCTCCAGCTCGATGCGATTGATCTTGGTCACGTCGGGCTTGCCTTCGAGGATCGGCGCCAACTCCGCCACCTGGGCCGTCTGTGCCGCGTCCAGCTCCAGCGGCCGCGCCTTCGACCAATCGATCGTCAACCTGGGTTGAAACACGCGCTCGATGCGCACCACGTTCGGCCAGCGGATTTCGAACTCCGCTTTGGCCGGATCGGGTTCGACTGCGGTCTTGGGCGTTGGGGGCGGCGGCGGGCCGTCTTCTCCGCCTTCATGAGGCAGGAAGGTGAAGGGCACGCCGAAGATGTTGACGTACTCCGGCTCGAACAGCCCCGTTTCGGGATCCACCTCATAGGATGTACGCCTCAAGCCCCGTCCGACCACCTGCTCGCAGAGCAACTGGCTGGTGAAGGCCCGTAGCCCCATGATGTGGGTAACGGTCTTAGCGTCCCATCCCTCGGAGAGCATGCCGACCGAGATGACCTTTTGGATCTTCTCGCCCGGCTGTCCGGCCTTGCCCACCGTGTCCACGGTCTGCCGGAGCAGCTCGGCCTGCTCGGCCTTGGTCAGCTTGCGCTCGACGGGCGCACTGTCTTCCTCCTCGTCCCCGTTCTCATCCGCAGCCTCAAGCGGCGTGGCAGCCTCCTCCTTGGCCTCGGCCTGGTCCAGCACTTTCGAGTCAATGTGAAGCACCCGCTCCGGGTCGCACAGCTCGTCGATATGGATGCGCTTGGTATCGAAGGCGTGCTTCACACGCGCGGCGGTCTCGGTGCGGTTGCAGACGGTGATCATCACCGGCGGGGTCGGCAGCCCGGCCTCACGCCAGGCCTTCCACGCCTCGCGCCAGTCGTACCCCAGTAGGTAATAGGCGTTCAGCACCAGATCGGGCAGCGGTTCTTCGGGCTGCGCCCGGCGGTTGAGGTCGTCCTTCACGTCGGGGTCGTTGTAGATGTGGTAGAGGCGAGACTTGTAGGTCCTCGCATCCGGCACCGCGTCGTCGCGCACCACGACGCGCGGGGTCTTCACCAGCCCCGACTCGATGGCGTCGTTCAGGCCGAAGTCGCTGACGATCCAGCCGAAGAGCGCCTCCTCGCTGCTCTTCTTGCCCGAGGGCGTGAAGGGCGTGGCGGAAAAGTCGTAGCATTTGAGGATGCCCCGCGAGCGGTGCAGCCGGTCCAGGCCTCCGATCCACACCGTTGCCTCCTCAGCGCTGTCCTTGAGATCGCGGGCGCGCAGGTACTTGCCTTCGGCCTCCCAGTTGACCCGCCAGGCGTGGTGCGCTTCGTCGTTGATGACCAGGATATTGCGGGCGTTTGCCATCTCGCCCAGGACCTCGCGGGTGTAGGCCTCGTCGCTCTTGACCCCGCGTTTGTCCACGCTTCTCCGCTTCTTGATCTGCTCCTCGCTCTCCCAAGCCAGGGCGTGCCAGTTGCGCACCAGCACCTTGCCCTGGCGCAGCTTGTCGAGCAGGGCCGAGGGCACGATGTTGAATGCCTCGTAGTAGTTGTCGGCCTCAGCCGGCTCCAGCACCGCCAGCCGCTTCTTTACCGTGAGCCCCGGCGCAATGACCAGCACGTTCTTGGAGAAGCGAGCATCCTGGGGGTTGGCGACCTTGTTCAAGATGTGCCAGGCGCTGACCATGGCCATCACGAGCGTCTTGCCCGAGCCAGTGGCCATCTTGCAGCACTGCCGGATGAAGGCTCCGCCGTCGCCAGGAATCTCGACGCCCACCCGCTCGGCGGCCGGGGCCTCGGTCAGCCAGATCAGCGTCTCCACCGCCTCCAACTGGCAGAAGAAAAAGCGGCGCGCCTCGAACTCCTCCGGATCGCACCAGTGCTCCAGCAACCGCTTGGTCATGCTGGTCACGCCCGGATAGCCCGCCTCGCGCCAGGCCTTGACGCGGGGGCGAATCTGATTGACCAGTGGAATCTCGACGAGGATGCCGGGGTCGTCGAAGGACTTGGAACCGGGCGTAGCCACCACGTAGCCTGCCGGGCGGCGGCCTTCCACCAAATCGAAGGTTCGCGTCTCCCGGTCGTAACGCCAGTGGCGCGTCGGCTCCTCGTACGGCGAGTTGATGATGAGGCGGTCGATCGTGGTTCGGGCCATGCCTGTATTCCGTCAACCTGCCTGGGGCACTGATTCGAACAGCAGCCGCTGCATTTCCACCGCAGGCGCACGCTTGGACAGATAGAGCATTTCGATGCCGACCACGCGATCTTGCTCGTCGTAATCCACGATGATGCCCGGCGAGATTTCCTCCGAACGGCTCGCCGGCGCTTCCGTCAGGGTGAGATACAGCGCATCGGCTTGTTGGTCCACTTTAAGTTTCATGGAACCGTCCTCCTTCGGTCAAAGAATACCGTCACGACAAGGGGCGGCGTTCTCTTGCCGTTGATGATCACCCGTAACACCCGATTGCCGAACTCAGGGATGTGTGCAAGCCGATGTTCCAGATCCGGGTCCACCGGATCGGCCTCGGTTACCTCCGGCCGGGTCAACGCGTGTTCCATCCAGGCGATCGGAATTCGCCGCTTCTCCAGCGCATCCCGCGCGTGTTCTGTCAGAACGTAATCCATGCCGCCTCACTCTGGAAGGTCCATCACCTTCAGGCTCTCGATGCCCCGGTCGTCCACGATCTTGACCGCGATGCGCTTATGCTCGCCCGGCTCGAAGGGGAGCGACACCGTGCCCCGGTAGGCTTCGATCCGGTCCTCGTCGATCTCGGCCTTCAGACTCTTCGCCAGCCGCGCCCAGCCCTCGTTCTCGCCAGCCATCGGGAAGAAGACCTGGCGCGGGTAGAGGCTGCGCCCGTCGTAGTCGGTGTCGAGCATCCAGACCGCAATCCTGTCCTCGCCGCCCGACTCGATGCCCCCGGTCTTGGTGTTGTAGTAATCGAAGCCGTGCACCGAGACGCGGTACAGAACACCCTCGCCCTTACTCCCTCTCCCAGTGGGAGAGGGTTGGGGTGAGGGCATGATCCGCTCCACTTCCACGTCCGGCTGGCCGATGAGCCAGAACGACTCGTTGCTGGCCCGCTTCTTCTTGAGGTCGTCGGTCAGGAGGTCGGCGTTCATCTGCGCCTTGAGCAGCGTCACGCCCGGCCAGTTGGTCTCGTCAATGTCCTTCGCGGCCTCGGGGTCGAACTGGAAGGCGGCGAAAACGATGAGCTTCGGCTGGGGGACAAGAGTCTGAGCCTCTTCGATCGCCTGCGCCACCTGGCGCTGCTCCAGCGGTGCATGCTCGGGACCGAATGACACCACGACGCGCATCGGGCTGTAGGCCGGGCCGGTCTCGCGCACGCGGTCTGCGCCCTCGTCGCTGGGCCGCGTCTCGCCGTCGGCGTGTAGCCAGCGGCAGCCGGGGAGCGGTTCCAGGCGTGCGAAGCGGATGTACTGTCCCGCCTTGCCGCGGATGCCGGTGCGCAGGAGTTCGTCGCGCCACTCGCTCTGGCGCAGCGTCTCGCCGGAGCGGGTGATGGAGGCATCGGCAGGCTGCGGCGCGCCCTCCAGCAGTTCCTCGACGGACTTGACCGCTGGGGAGGGCACGGCCTCCACCGTGAACGGGCCGCTGACGCGGGTCTTTTTCTTGTCCACGAAGGGCTGGTCGTAGAGCGTCTCCTGCGGCGCGTGGCGGGCGATGGCGGTGTCGATCTCTTCCTGCCGCCTGCGGCGCAACTGCCACCATTCGGCGAGAAGCCGCTTCGCTTCGTCCGGCCACGACGCCTCTACCTCGCGCGGAACCTGCCACTCTTCCCACGACTGCTTGAGCAAAGCGTTCAACCGCTCGCGGATTGGCTCCAACCGCGCCTGCCAGCGGGCATGGATGCCGTCAATCTCCGGGTTGTTGGCGATGGACTTGAGCGTCACGTGCGGCACGGTCTTGTATTTGAAGCCGCTGCCCACGCCCTCCTCCGGGTGCGCGAGCTCGTAGTAATCGAAGACGGCGGTCATCAGCCGCTGCCGGGCAAGCGTGAGCGCCACGCGCGAGGTGTCGCAGGTGATCCAGCGCCGCCCCCACTGCTCGGCAACGTAGGCGGTGGTGCCGCTGCCGCAGGTCGGGTCGAGAACCAGGTCCCCGGGGTCGGTGGTCATGAGGAGGCAGCGCTCGATCACCGACGTACCGGTTTGCACGACAAACACCTTCGGCTCGGCGCGACTCTGCACCGCCCCGCCCACGTCAGACCACACGTTTGTGATGCGCACAGCAGGGAAATCATCGTAATACCGAACATATCCGAGCTTGCCTTTGTCCGTTACGACGATTCGGTTCGCACCCGCCAGCCGATCCATGCCCTCTGGTGCGTTTGCTTTCCAATGACTATTCGAACCGCAGTCGTACTTGTTTCCTTGATAACGATACTCGCGCACTGTTCCTTCACTCGCGCCCTGTGATATGAGGTTGTCAACTCGGAAGACGCGCGATTCATCTGGCAAACGTTTTGCCCCGACCTTCTCTTCTTTCGTCAGCGCACGGCGAGTTCCATCTTTCAGCTCGATTTGATCGTACTTTGTCGCCTCTTGCCCGATGGGCGATATCTTCGGCTGGAATGGCTGCCGATACTTGATGCGTTGGTGATCCTTGCAGTACCAAATCAAGTAATCACCGGCACGACTGAGTGTCGTGCTTGGGAATCCGCCAGAAGTTGTGTACGCGATCAAACTCACAAAGTTTGTCGTGCCAAAGACCTCATCCATCAAACACCGCACGCGGTGCACGTTCTCATCGCTGATCTGCACGAAGATGCTGCCGCTTTCGGTGAGCAGTTCCCGCGCCAGGAGCAGCCGGTCGCGCAGATACGTGAGGTAGGAGTGGATGCCCAGTTCCCAGGTGTCGCGGAAGGCGCGGATCTGCTCGGGCTCGGCGGTCAGGTCCTCGTCCTTGCCGTCCTTCACGTCGCGCTTGTTGACGAAGGGCTGGAAGTTGGAGCCGTAGCGGATGCCGTAGGGCGGGTCGATGTAGATCATCTGCACCTTGCCCGCCATGCCCTCTTTTTCCAGGAGCGAGTTCATCACCAGCAGCGAATCGCCGGCGATCAGGCGGTTGGTCCAGCCCTCTTTGTGCTTGTAGAACTCGACAGCTTCGCGCAGCGGCTTTTCCTCCATCTCGAAGAGCGAAATCTGTCGCGCCGCCTCGCCGTTGCGCTTGCGCACTGCTTCCAGAATGGTGCGCGGCTCGATCCGCTCGTGAACATGGAGCGAGACCGTGGGCACCTCGAAGGAGGTGTGCTCGGCCTTGCCCGCCCATTGCAGTTGCGGGTCCAGATGCGGGTCGTAGGCGTAGGTCTTTTTCTTCTGCCCGGCGTCCGGGTCGGTCTCCGGCGTCACCAGGCCGACCGGCGGGTTGTTGACGCGCTGCTTGTCCCGATGCTCATAGGATTCGATCGGGCGCTTGGTGTCTCTGTTCTTTCGTGGCATCAAGCTTCTCCTGGTTTTTTTGCCATGCCGCGCGCAAGGTCTCTGTCACCCCCTCACTGTCGCGCAGGCGCCGGACGCCCCAGTCGGAGACGTTGAACGGCGGATTGGTCAGGATGTAGTCGGCATGGAGACTCCAGTTGTTGCGCTCGTCGGCGAGGATCGCGTCGTCGACCAGAATGGCGATGTCCGCTCGGGTGGCCCGGGGCGGCGCCCAGCACTTGAACGGGTCGAAGATGTACTTGAGGAAGATGAGGCCCAGGACGACATGCTTGTACTCGGCGGCATCAACCCGCCCTCGCAGCACATCGGCGCAGCGAAACTCGGTCATCTGACCCTGATGATCTGCCATCCCGGATGCGTCCGGCGTGATTTATCGCCGGTGCTGGGCTGCGGGTCAAGATTTGTTCCGCCGGAGTCATCGCCAGTTTCTCCGCACCTGATCCGGACGGGCACAAAACAGGCCGAGCCCGATGGTAACGGGCTCGGGAGTGATTACCCCGGCACCATTAAACAGGAGTTGATCATGCCTCGCACGGATACGATCGCATGGGTGATCTTGGTCTGCGCCGGTTGTCTGCGGTTGTCTTGGGCCAGGACTCTGGGGATTTGGGTCGCAGCGGCCATGCGTGTCCAGCGGGTTTCGCCGGCGAATATCGGCCGCTCGTCGCCAAGCTGCTGGTGTGCGGGGTAGGCATCATCGCCAAGGCGCGATTTTGCCCGTCGGCCTGGTGCTCGACGAGCCGTCAGCGGGAGTGCAGCCTCTACACGATTGGCCTGGTCATGCTGCGAAAACTGAAGCTCGCACCGCAGGAGGCCTTCGCGGCCGTTGGGGACCTTTCAGAATCGGCCCCGCCAAACCGGGGATGGCTCAGGTTCTGTCGGCGCGATATCTCGGTCGGTGTCTGAATGGACATCGTGCTGCCAGCGGACTCCGTCGGTGTGGCAGTTGCCGCGACAGGACCAAAGTTGGAAGTTCCTGCGAGCGAGCCCGGCGTGGATGGGCCGGCCATTCAATCCGCCGGCGTCAAATCGAAGCCAGATCGCGCCGCCAGCACATCGCGGTAGCCGATCTTTCGTCCCTTGGCATCAAGCAAGCGCCGCCACTCGTCGGGGTCGTTTAGCTGGCTTTCAACCATTTCACGCAAGAAACCGCCTGCTTCCCACTCTGCTGGGGCTCGAAGCAGCACGTCGGACTGCCAATTCAAATCGGCCACGGCCTGCTCGACGAGCCTGTGTCGCTCGTACAGCCCGACGCGATGGAACGATGGCGACACTACCACCAGGTCGATGTCGCTGTCGGTGCGCTGTGTTCCCAGCAGCCGGCTACCGAACAGGATGATCCTCGGCGCGATGAGACTGCGATGAATGACGGACGCGAAGTTCTCAAGTTGTGGTGCGTTCATCTACAAATGCCTGGGCTTGCAGCAATGAGTCCTGCTCATAGGAACTGCATCCCCACGCCCCAGTCCATGATGGCGATGGCCTGGCGGACGGTGTAGCCGCGCTGGTCGTTGGGCCAAGTTGCGTTGTTGGGCCGGCTCAAGCTGCCGAACAGGCCGCTGGTGCGATGCAGGGACGTGCTGCCGTCGGTCGTGCCGAAGACTTTCCATTGCCGGAACGCCACGGGGTCGCCGTTGGCGTCGAAGTGGTATTGCGCCTGGATGTTCCCCGAGCCGTTTTGGACGATCAGGCCATCATCAGGGTCCAGATCGTTGATCTGAGCGTAGGTGAGGAACCTGCCGCTGGCCGGGATGCGTAGGCGCTTCATGCTGTCGGAGGAGAAGGGCGCGGTGATGCCCGGGTCCAGGTAGAGCTGGGCGTACCCCATCGAGCGTTCCGCCCAGATCGAGCAATAGTCGTTGGTGCTGGACAGGCACAGGGGATGGCACGTCTCGCCGGAGAATTCGCTGATGCTTTCGCCCGCGGGACCCTCGCAGCCGCCCGAACCGCCGGGATCGCTCCAGCGGAACCACTGGCGGTTGTTGATGGCGGGCGGCTGGGTGTCCGGATCGGCATCGGGGGTGAAGCACACGCTGAACTTCCGCATGCGTAAGGCCTGGCGCATCTTGTAGATCTCGGTGTGGAACCGGATGCCGATGTAGTCGTTGTTCATCAGCCGCCCGTAGCGACGGCGATACGTCGGGGGAATCGTCCATTGGGCATCGGGGAAAGCCGCGCCGCCACGGCTGTCGGTGCCGGTTGGCTTGACCCACTTGCTCCCGTCCCACTTCCAGACCGTGCCCGTGCTGACGCGCTTGAGCTGGTAGCTGTCTCCGATGACGGGCGTGTAGTTCACCGTGCTGCCGCCACTGTCCTGCCAGCCGTCCACGCGGATGCGATTGTTGGCGCTGTACGTCACCGTTGCGGTTATCACCGCGCCATCGGACTGGCGACAAAGCTCGCAAACCGCGCCTTTGTAATGGTTCTTTTCCCAATTCGGTTCCTGGATGCGGATCTGCGTGGTTCCTGTCTGCGCACTTCCACCGGCGTCGGTGTAGCTGTAGGTGAGCGACAGGCCCGCGATGGCCGGGAATGAAGCGATCTGAGTCGCAGGGTTGTAACTGGTGATGGGCCGGGTCGCCTGATGGCACGGCCCAGCCGTTCCGCCGCTGCCGGATGCGCCGGGCTGCTCGACAACGAACCAGTGGCCCGCCCATCGTCCGTGGGTGCTGCCGTCCCAGAACCGCGATGAAGCGTTGGTGGTGCAGGCGAACGATGTCGCCGAGAGGCTGGTCGGCGTGAACAGGTGAGCGGCATCGCTGTCGCTGAGGATGCCCGACCACCAGCTTTTCGTCTCGTCGCCGAACTGTAGCCCATCGTCCACGACGGTCACGGTGCCGGATGTGATGTCCCAGTTGCGCCCGCCACGGACGGGCGGGTTCGATGGCTTGCCCTCGTAGAAATGGTCGTCGTAATCGACCTCCCAGGGCTTGGGCGAAAATGGCGGTTGTCTGGGCCGATAGTCGGTCGTCGGGTCGTCAAAGTTGTCGCCGACGTATCGCGCCAGCGTGCCGACCTTCGGCGCTGCGCCGCCGAACTCGAGCCCGCTGAGGGCGTACGTGAGGCGTCCGTGATCATCGTAATCGATCAGTTGCGTGCTCTTGGGGCGGGTGTACCAGTTCCCCGGCGCATCCTCGGTCGGCGGAATCGCGGGCTGGTCGTCCTCTGCCTCGGGGTCTTGGTCGGGAATGAAGCACTCTTTGTCGTAGAAGTAGCGGAATCGGTCGGGGATCAGCCGCGTGAAGCCCCAGGTGAACCAGACCTCCTGGTTCTGGTGGGTTTCGTTGAAGTCGAAGCCGCTGAGCATCGTGCCGTCCCACGTCGCCGGCGCATCGGAGATCAGCGTCGCGCCCTTGTCGTGCGTGTCCGGGGCACTGCTCCAGGTATTGCTGTTGCCGTCATACGTCCATTTGGTGACCTGCTCGATCGTCATGCGCCCGCCGATGGGCATGCAGTCCGGCTCGATCGAGTCGGTGAACGTCATCGACGCCTGAATGCCGATGACGTTGCCCTGGCCGTCACGGACCAGGTTCCCCGTCGTGCCCTTGGCGGCGTTCACACCCGCTTCCCACATGAACACCGGCACGCTCATCGGATTGATGTGGAAGCGGTCATTGCCGTCATAGAAGTCAGAGCGGTAGGGAATGAAGCCGCCGCAGGCCTGCCACAGCGCGCTCTGCCAGGATCGGAAGGTCTTGTGGTATGGCCGGGTGAAGCACCAATCGACGGGCGTTAGCGTCGTGTCGCCGTCGGTGAACAGGTCCACGTCGCTGCCCCACAGGAACATCCCCTGCGACGGATTGATCACGTCAACGTAGAGGTCTTCGGCAAGCGGGTGGGTATCGGTGATCTTGAACACCGGGCTTGGGAAGTTGAACACGTCCACGCCGTTGGTGCCGCGCGAATCGTCGGGGAAGTGGGAGAAGTAACCGTAGTTGTGGGCTTCTCCCATGCGAATCCAGGCGCGCTTCGGCACGACGGCGGTGCTGGCGACTGTGTTATCCGGCACCTGCGGCTGCTGCTGGGGACGCCAGTACAGGCCAGACGATGAGAGGATGCCGAAGACCCCGGCATCAGGCGCCGCCGCCTGTGCTGCGAAATGCAGCACTGGATTGCCATTGGCGTCGCGGTCGTTGCTGGTGATCTGCGCCGAGCGGACGTTGCCGCCGATGGTGAAATAGACCCACTTGCCTTGCCACTGGTTCTCCGACCAGCTCCGGTGATTCTTATCGACGATGATCGAGGTGGTGGTGGTCGCGATTGCATTCGCCCATTCAAGCGTCAGATCGTTGGGCCATTCGGGAACGCGCTCATGCACAAACGCGCCGTCGCGGCGCTGGATGTAGTAATGGGTGAAATAGCTGAGCGGGTGTTCGACGGTATCGATCGCGGGAAACTGAAGCTGGTTGCTCGTGAAGGTGCCATCGCCGTTGTCGATCCAGTTCTGTTCGATGATGGGAATGCGCAGCATCTTGTGCCATTCCCATGCTCCGCCATCCCACAGCTTCAGCAGCACCAGGTCGTACTGTGACGGCTGGCGGATGTCGGGATTGCAGTTGACCCAGTTGTACCAGCGCTTCTTCCACCCATCACAGTAGACCGCCCAGTTCTTGCTCGTGTCCGTCAGCGTCGTGGCGCTCAAGCCGCCGGATGGGATCTGGTTGCCGTCCCACAGGACCGTCGTGCGCGGGTGGAACGCGTTGCCGGCGGCGGAAGCCACTTCGTCCAGCGCCTTGACCATCTGCGTGAGCCACGCCCAGTAGTCCTGCCAATCGGTTGTGGGTGCGGTCGGAGGGTAGTTCGTGAATGGCATGGCCGGCGCTCCTTCTCATGGCAACAGTGAATGCGCGTGTTCCCAGTCCCATCCGCCGGTGTTCGCCGCCACGACTTGATGCACCATGCCAGGGTACATCCCGACCGGCTCGGCCTCGGCGCCGCCGGCGCCGATGCGCACGACGGCCCACTTCACGCCGGTTCCACGCTCCTTCCACAGGATCGTCGCGGCGCCGGAGCTGCCGCTCTGGAGCATGGCGGCGTCGCTGTTCTTCACATCCGCGAAAACGTTGTCTTCGTCAGCCACGTTGATCTGCACCGGTGACACGCCGGCGGCCATGGCCAGGCCGATCGCGTTCGCCGCCAGCGGCTCCAGCAGGATGGCAAACCGCCCCTGGTGGTCCGCCTCAAGCGGGGTCACGCCGACCAGCGCTACTCGGTTCTTGAATTGATCGAGGTTGTCCGTCGGCTTGATCAGCGCGTCGCTGACACCCAGGATGTCGAATCGCGCCCGATCGGCGCCGCTGGCGTTCTTGATCAGGACGATGCCGGTCTCGCGCATGCGAGCCTGGGGCTCCTGGTCCTGCCGCTGCTGACGCTGGCGAAGATCGCGGGCCGCATCGACGAAGGCGTTGTACGCCGCCGCGGGGATGCGGAGTTTTTGGCCGCTTTGGACTTTCGTTAGCGGATCGCTCACCCTCTTAGAATCGACGCGCAAGAGGTCTGGATGAGGGGGACCGCGGAATTCCGATCGGCTCGATGTTGGCGGGGCTTGCGCAAACTGAGAAACCAACCACAGGCGGCGTGTTCAATCCGTTCTGACGTCAGGCACGACTGGTTTGCATCGAGGGGCGCAATCGCACGCGGCGGTCGGCGGGCAATTCCCAGATAACCTTGCCGATGGCGCGTGCCGATTCATCCACCACCAGCCCAGCAGAATCCACAGCAGCGTCACGCCGGCGACCAGCGGCTTTGCCAGCGGCACGAACGCGGCGCCGAACAGGCTGAGGTACACCGCCAGCATCGGCGAGCCGCAGCAGCCGAGCAGGTAGCAGCCGACGACCGACAGCACGCCGCAGAACGTCACCCCGCCGACGGCCAGATTCCGGGCGACGCAGAGTCGCCCTTCGCGATAGCGGCGAAAGGCGACGGCGGCGAAGGCGAGCGACAGACCGTAGGATGCGCCAAGCCAGTAGTCTCTCTCTTCGATGTAGCGAGTGAACCATGACACCTGCCTTGGGTCTGCGGCAACCCATCGCGACTGTGCAGGGTCTTGTTCCGGGAAGAAACCGCGCCAGACGAAGTGCATCATCATCACAGCGGCAAGGACGCACACCGGCATCACGGCGCGGCGGGCGATGTAAACGACTCGGTTCACTTGTTCAGCTCCTGCAACGCGCTGGCGACGAACACGAGCTTGCCATCCGATTCCTGCACTTGACCCTCGACGTGAACCGTCTTCGC
The DNA here is from genome assembly GCF_050410795.1 of Fontivita pretiosa. Classification (GTDB taxonomy): domain Bacteria; phylum Planctomycetota; class Phycisphaerae; order Tepidisphaerales; family Tepidisphaeraceae; genus Fontivita; species Fontivita pretiosa. Next base: position 4,142,529 of record NZ_CP191258.1, read on the forward strand.
GACGGCGGGCATCGCGCCCCTCCAACGCACAGGCAACACGAGTTCGGCGCATCCGGTGGAATTGCAGGCCGCAAACTCCTTCGCGTCGATGAGCGTCACGAGCTGCTTGTCGGCCGATGCCGTGGCGACCACGCCGACGACCGACACCGAACCCCTGTGCCGATCGGCATCGCGCATGATCTCGTGCACGCCCAGCGCGTCGCCGCGGGCGGCGGGTCGGGACGCCGGCTGGGGCGCCGGTCGAGTGCCAACGTACCACGCTCCCGCCCCGAGCACGGCGACAGTGACGACGATCGCGCTGATGAGTTTCATGGTTTGCGCTCTCCACAAGACAAGCCGCATTCGCAGCCCGGGAACTTGGTCGTGCCGCGCTCGGAAGCAGCGTCCTGCACATACGATTCTCCCGTCGCCAGCGCCCGCTCGGCGCGGGCCAGCTCCCTGCCGAGGTAGGCCGCATGATCCAGCCGCGAGACCAACCCGCGCTCGATTGCCGGGATGTAAAGTTCTGCGGCGCTGGTTCCTTCGATGACGACATCCAACACGCCGTCGTTGCGGTAATGCTCCAGGATCAGGAGCGTGCGTGCGCGGTCGGGATAGACGACGAAGTAGCCGGTGGGGTCGGACGTCATACGCTGCGGGATATATCCGCGAACGCGCGTCACGGCTCGGTTCGACGAATAAGGCTCTGCGGGTCCGGGATTCCTCGCGCCACAGTCGGCGATGCACGCTCGAATCGCGCCGGCGTCGGTTGTATTGACCATGTCGATGACCTCGACGGTTTTGCGGAAGTGTTCGACGGCATCGACCGGCAAGTTCCTGATGCGCGGTCGCTTGCCCCTCGCGCCGATGATCTTCATCTGCTCATCGACCCCGCTCCGCCACAGCGCCACCAGCGATTGCCCGGCGAGATGTCCGATCTGCTGGCCGGAATCTGCGCCACACACGACCAGAAAACGAATGTTGGGATTTGCCAGCACGTTCTCGATGAGCCGCTCGATGCCGAGGTTTTCGGTTAACATGGTCCCGGTGATGGCGATCTCCGATGCGTTCGACTGCGCGATCTGGGTGGCGAGTGCCAAATCGGTAAGCGTGCAAACCGCGACGGGCGCGTAATAGCGCAGCACCGTGTACGACCCCGGCAGCGGAGGCCAACCCGCCTGCGCCCGCACCGGTTCCGCCGGACAGGCTTCGCCCTCGATGCCCAGCGCGTTGACGGCGTTGGCCGGCCAGCAGACTTCGCAGCCGAGACAATCGTATTTGACGTCGAGCAGTTTCGCGCGCGCATCGGCAATAACGGAATCGAGCGCAGCCGGCCGGGCATCGCGGGGCATTTGCTCTTCGATCGCCTTGAGCGTGCTGTGCAGACAGCCGCAGTGATGGCACTTCTTCGCCGACGCCGCTTGTCGCAGCTGACGAACCGCCTGGTCCGCGCCCGCAATGACGTTCAGCGATACGCTCATCGCCTGCGCCTCCGCGAGTCTTCCGCAAGGCACAGCCCCAGGTCCAGCAATCCCACGACGCACGGGTCGATCACGCGGTAGTAGATGCTGTTCCCCTGACGCCGCGACTCGACGATCCCCTTGTCGGCCAATCGTTGCAGTTGGTTCGACACCGCCTGCGGCTTCATGCCGACCGCTTCGGCCAGCTCCATCACGCACAGCTCTCCCGCTCGGCACAGCGCGTGCAGGAGGCGCAGCCGCGTGTCATTGGCCAGCACCTTGAAAGTCGCCGCCAGATCAGCAGCCTGGGATGGACTTAACAGACGGCGTTTTGCCAACGCCGGTTTTGGCGGGCACGATTCCGGGACAGGCCGGAAGCGACGAATCGGAGCGGCGAGCTGCGTCATGACAGAATTACACTATCATGTGTAATAGTGACGGTCAAGCGACCCGGCAGGCGGCCCCGCTCCAAGTGGAGCGGGACCTGCGCCGTCGGGCTAAACGGTCCTACTGCTGCACGGGGCAGCAGCAGGATGGAATCTGCTCTTTAGTGATGGGACACGTGATCGTCTCCGCTGCTTGGGCCGGCTGCTCGGCCTTTTGGGGCGCCAAGGCTTCGGCCTGCACCGGAGTGGGGCAGTTCACGTCGGGTACCCACGACAGGGCCATCAACACAGGAAGTGTCGCAATCATGATTCCTGCTCCTACCGCCTTCTATGTTTTCTGGCCGGTCCCGCGGAAGGCATCGCAAGACCGCCTGATACTGCTGCGGCTCGGACTGCGGTACGGGGTTCATCGGTGTCAAGGCTTTCCAGGATGGGGCAATCGCTGGTCGCCCCCTGGCCAGGGCAGACGGCGGCGAGCCGGGCCAGTGTGGCCTTCATCCGCTTCAAGTCCCTGATCTTCTGGTCGATATCCGCCAGCTTCGCCTCCGCCCGGCGGCGCACGTCGGCACAACTGGTGTCGGGGTCCAATCGCAGCGCCAGCAGCTGCTTGATCTCTTTCAGAGTGAATCCCAGTTCTTGGGCACGCTTGATAAACCGGACGCGCCGCGCGGAATCCGGCGGGAACATCCGATAGCCGGAAGGAGTGCGCGGCGGCTTCGGCAGCAGCCCCTGCCGTTCGTAAAAGCGGATGCTCGCCAAGTTGATTCCCGCTCGCTTCGCCAGTTCGCTGGTACTCAGTCCCGTCATGCCATGACCTCTATGGGGAGTCTACGGCCCGTAGATTAGTACAGGGTCAAGCGGCGATCCGCAGAAATATCGCGTTTTGATCGTCGCAGCAGACGGAGCGCGACCACTCAACTGATCCCCAGCCCAGCGAAATTTCCCTCGTCGTAGACCTTCTCGATGTAAGCCGCAATAGGCTTCTTCACGATCGCCTTGGCCGCCGTGTCTTCTGCATCCGCATAGCGGACCCACAGATACTCCCAGCCCTTCTTGGCGATCCCGGTGATGCTGCCCACAGTGAGGTTCGTGGTGTTGGGGCTGGCGGCGAAGCGGAAGTTCAGCTCCCAGTCGTTCTCGCTCTTGCGCTTGGAACCGCTGACGCCCTGAAACAGCGCTTCGCCGGCGGCGAAGGTGAGGTTCACGCCATCCGCGTTTACGGTCCATGCCGCGTTGTTCACCTTCCCCGTCAGAGCATACAGCGTGGCGATGTACGCGGGCGTCATCGACGCCGCCGCGATGTAGCGGGTGACGCTGAAGCTGAACACAGGCACCGTGATATCAACGCCTTCGACACTGTCGTGGGTGACGCCGATGGCGCCGCCGAAATCGGGAGCGATCTGGCCGGCAGGGGCGTACTTCTGGACCGTCTGGCGGCTTTGCGTGACGTGCTGCGTGCCGCCGGTGGTGTCGAAGCTGAAGGACGCATCGCCCGTCTGCGGCGACTGAAGGTCGATGCGGGTGTAGCGGACCCTTCCTTCCCACAGCAGCTCACCAAGCGGCTCGACATGGACCGACTCTTGAACCAGCCCCGCGTGCGTGGACGGCGCCGCCGCCGCCAGCGCGGTTCTGGCCGCCTGATCATCGTCGGTGCCGACGACGTTGTAGATCAGGTCGATGCTGGAGCTGTCTCCGGCGCGTGACTCGAACTTTTCCGTGCAGGTTATCGGCATTACTCAAACTCTCCCGGCTCCAGATCACGGATTTCCTCCAAAAGTTTCCTCGTGTTGGCGGCGGTCTGCTCGCTGGCTTTGGCGATGCGATCGGCGACACCGCCAGCGCCAAGTCCGCGGGCTTCAGCTGCGTTGAACGTGCCGGCAACACCGATGGTGCGATTCTGTGCCTGAGCAAGCAGATCGGACAGACCCGCAAATCGCGCAGCGATATCCGGCGGACCTTTGGGTTTACCAGGACCGCCGGATTCCGTTTCCCTGGCAGTGCGTTTGGAGCGGGCTTCGTTGATGGCTTTGATCCACTCGTCGCGCGCAGCGTCTATCGCATCCTGAGCGGCCTTGATCTTGGCGGCGTTGGCGGCGGTGACATCCGCGATCATGGCGTTGTATTCACCGCCGATCCGCGCCAGTTCAGACTCGCTCTGCTGACTTTCAAGCTGGCGCCGAGCGACGCGCTCCAGCTCGGTTTGTGCCAGAGCGTTCTGGCGCTGCCGCTCGATCTCGTTCTGCGTCTGCTGACTGAGACGATTGGCCAGGTCCTTGGCAGCGGCCGCGTCGTAGGTGTCGTCGAAGAGCGTGAACAGGTCGTGCCAGCGGTTCTCCAGCCAGTTCTGCACGCCTTCCCACGCCGACTGCACGAAGCTGGTGAAGTTGGTCCAGGTTTTGGACAGGAACGCGGTGGTTTCGATCCACGCCACCGACAGCGCATGCTGCACGATCTCCCACGCCGCCAGAGCGCCGTAGAAGGCGCCGTAGGCGATCTTCAGGAACCAGAGCTTGAACTGGAGCCAAACGGGTTGGATAGCCGCAATGCCCTTGTCCCATTCCAGCTTGAGCGTGAGCCAGAGGATGCGAGCGGCCAGCCCGATATCGCCGGCAGCAAGGGCGTCGGAGATGCCGCCGAACGCCGCCACCGCCTCAGCGCGAAGTTCGTTGAACCGCTGTGCGAGCCATGCCAGGGCCTTCGCTCCGGCACCCGACACATATATAAGGTATGCGCCCAGCGCCGCGACGGCGGCGATGGTCAAACCGATGGGGGAGACGAGCCACGCGAAGATCGAGCCAACAAAGCGCAGCACTGCGGCTGCCTTCGTCGTCGACATCGCCAGCAGTCCCAGCGCCGCCCCGACCTTCGCAAGGACCGCTCCGAACACAACGATGCCCGTGCCTGCAACCACGACCGCGGCGGCGACCTTGAATACTGTCACCACAAGCTGGCGGTGTTCTTTGATAAAAGCATTGACCTTCACGGCCAGCTCGGTCATCCGCACGGCCGCTTCGCGCAACGTGCCGGCAAGAGCCGAGCCGATCGCCGCCGACGTGCGCTTGACGACGCTGCCGAGATCCGCCAGCGCATCATCCAGCTCGTCGGCGGCCGCAGCACTTTCGCTCGAGACGGTGAGCCCCAGCTCGCGCGCCCGCTTGCGGTATTTGTTCAACCCCGCCTCGCCTCGCTGCATCATCGGCAGCAGCGCCGTGCCGGCGCGGCCGAAGATTTGCATCGCCAAAGCTGCGCGAGCGGTGGGGTCTTGCACACGCCAGAGTGCATCGGCGATCGCCGTGAATTGCTGTTCAGGGTTCATGGTTGCCAGCCCGCCCAAGTCCACCCCCAAAGCAGCGAATGCTTCGGCGGCAGCCTTCGAGCCGCTGGCCGCGGCGAAGACCGACCGCTGCATCTTCCGCACGCCTGCTTCGAGCGCGCCCAAGTCCGCACCGGTCTGGCCCGCGGCATAGCCAAGTTCCGAGAGCGCCTCGGTGGAAAGCCCGGTGCGTTCGGACAAGTCCAAGAGCTGCGCCTCGGAGCTGGCGAAATGTTTGCCCATCGCTGCCAGTGGCGCGACGATGGCAGCGCCGACAGCGGTGAGCTTCTTGCCGATGGAGGTGATTCCTTCGCCGAACGCCCTGAGCCGCTTCGACGCCTTCTGCAAGCCCTTGACGAAGCTGCTGTCTTTGACCAAAAGCTCGACATAGGCGCTGCCCGCCCTGATGCCTGATGCAAAGGCCATGACTCAACCTCCCGCCGCATAGTCGCGCCTGCGCTTGATCCAGTCGCGCAACCAGGCGAAGACGTTCATGGCCGGGACTAGACGCACGATCTCCTTGCCGAGCTTGGCGCCCCAACCCAAGGGGCTGCCCATGCCGAGCACGACCGACGCCACGCCCAGGATCAGCCAGCTCACGCCGATGATCCACACCGCGCGATCGATGCGCCGGCCCCACACGACGTACCAGCGGGATTCCAGCCGCTGATACCCCAGCTCTTGTCGGTTGATCTGGTCATTCAGCGATGTGATCTGGCGCTGCGTGGCCTGAATCGCGACCTTTGTCTGCTCGGCATCGAGGAGAACTTCCTTGTGTTCATCCGATGCCGCAGCGAGATACACCTTGCCCGTGGAATCCGAATGAGGGACCGCGCGCTGGACATGCCGCTCGGCCGACTCGGTGTGTGCGACGACACCCGCAACGCCGTCAGAAGCGGCGACGACAGGTTGCGCGATTGGCGCCAGCCTCGTTCGGCAGCCCGCCAGCGCCAGCGTGATGAAGATGATTCCGATCAGCCGCATCGTTTGATCAACAAAGACGGACTTCAGCAGGCGGATGTCACCCTTCAGCGGCTTGGCGCCGGCGGCGGCCTTGAGCGATGACGGATGAAAGTCCGCCGGCCGTAGCGCGCGTCCTTTCTTCGGGTCGCGGTTCACGTTGGCCAGCATTGCCAGGATCGCTGCCGTGTGATTCCACTCCTGCTCAATGCGGCCCTCCGCCATCAACAGGAGCTGCCGCAGCGTCATTCCGCCGGCTGGCACGCCGACGATGCCGGCACACTGCCAGATGAGACACTCGGCATCAGCGGCGGCTGATCGTCGGCCTTCTCCAGCTCGCGCAGGATCGCCGCCTCCAGTTCCGGGCTGTCCAACCTCGTCTCTGCCCGGCGGACGATCGTCTGCTCCAGCGTGCGCAGCTTCGCCATCGCCTTGGCCAGCACCCGCCGCCGGGCCTGCGGGAAAAAATCGACCAGCTCCTCCAGCAGCGCCGTCGTCGCCGCGTCGATCGCATCACCTGCCATGGCGCGGCCGAAGTCGGTGTCGCTGATCTGCTTGGCGTCCGCCTCCGGCTTGCAGAGGCAATAGATCACATCGCACAGAAGCAGCGGATCAGTCACCAGGCGATCGACCAACTTGCCCTCGACCACTTCCAGCAGGTTCACGCTGGCCAGGTCGCGCACGCGCTTGATTGCGTCCACGTTCACCGTGACGGTCCAGGTGCGGCCGGCGTTATCAGCGAATGTCTTCATCACGAGCCTCAGCAAAACCTGGCTTGATCCATCGATGTCGGATATCTTCTGGGCGGCTGGCGGCACTCCCCGGCGAAGGTTCCTTCCTGCTTCGCCACCCGTGGGCCGTTTTCATGCGCCCATCACGGTGCGATCGTCTTCCAGATCGGCGCGTTAGCTGAATACGTCGGCTTGGCCGTGACCTTCACGCTGATCGCGTCCTCCAGCGGCTCATCGCGGCTGAAGTCGATGATCGAGCAGTCGGCCCACAGCCCCTGGCTGCCGTTGGTGGTGATGTCGCCGTCCATCGCCGCCAGGCCGATCAGCGTGTTGTTGAAGTACGCCTGCTGGATGGCGGTGAATCCGGCGTCGGCGGTGTCCCACACCATCTCGAACTCGATGGTGCCTTCCTTGAGCGTGCCGGCGGTGGCGCGCCAGCCCTGGTTGGCGCGCGTCGTGACGTCGGCCTCGCCTTTCTGGAGGTTGAGCGTGACGTTCTTGACGTTGCCCAGCAGTGTCCAGGTCGGCGTGCCGCCGATGCCGGCGACGCAGAAGTAAAGCTTCGCGTCCAAGCCGAGTTTCACGCTCATGGTCTTATCCTTTCACCGAGTTCGCCCACATCGCGGGCAGGCGGTCCCTGGTCTTGTCCAGCGCCGGCCCCATGAAGGGACGCCTGGGGTACTGCTCGTTGCGGAAGTGCCCGCCGAACTCGTGGGCCTTTCCACTCGTGCCGGCAACTTCCACATCAGGTCCGATGACCACACTCTGTATCGCCTTCTCCACGGCATACTTCAGGGCGTTACGCAGGCGCCCCGCGCGCGTGTGCGGCGGCGTTCCCTTGGGCGAGGGCCTGGCGTGCTTCTTGATCGAGCGGCGCGCAGTGAGACGGATCGCAGCCCCGGCGTGGCCGAGGCTGGTGATGTTGCCCTTGCGCGCGGCACTGCTCACCTTCCTGGCGTCGAATCGAGTCCTGGTTTTGGTGCCGACCATGTCTGCTCAGCCGCTTACGTGAGTGTGATGTCATTGTCCACGGACGTTTCGGCCTGTCGCGCAGCAGCATCGGCGGCCTGGCGCGACTCCTGCGAGCGCACGGCCTGCTTGATGTAGTCGATCACCGCCCGCTTCATGAACTGCTGGCGGCTGATCCCCGACCCCGCCTGCCAGCCGTGTGCCTCACAGAAGGCCGCGAGCACTCGCGGCGCCACGGCGTCGGGGATTTCGATCGTCAGTTGAGCCATGTGTGTCTCCCTGCTGGCTATCCGGTTACCTGCACGATGTGCACAGCGGCGACCCATCTGATCGTCTTGCTGTTCTCGCCCTGCACCTTGACCACCAGCGCGTTGTTTGTCGCATCAGCCTCGACGCTCACCGTCCAGGCACTGGCGGCAGGGTCTGCGGCGAGAACCTCCACGGTCGGTGTACCGACCAGTGCGGTGGTGTTGCCTGTGTTGCGGTCGATGGCACCACGGATCTGCCACGCCTTGGTCTCATCGTTGGCGTCTGTGCGCCGGGCGATCAGCCAGATCACGAACACCCAGGACGTATCCTGCGGCACGACCATGCGCTGGAAGCTGCCGTCGATGAGCAGCTCGCTCAGCGTGTTGTTGGCCGTCTGGCGGCGGATGACCATCCGCCTGCCCTGGGCATCACCGGTTGTGCTAAAACGTCCACCGGCGAAGGTGTGCTCTCCCGTCCAGTCGCTTTTGGAGAAGTAGCCTTCGGCGTGCCCACCAAGCCCCCAACATTGAGTCTCCTGGCCCTCGGCATGAGCGCCGGTGTTGCTCGTGATGGTCCTGTAGCCTTCGGCGTGGGCCGCCGTGCCGTAACAGTCGGTTTGATAGCCTTCGGCATGGGCGTAGGCGTCACGGGCGATCGTCTGATACCCCTGGGCGTGGGAGTAATTGCCGATCGCCTGGGTCAAGTAGCCCTCCGCATGGGACAGCGTGCCCGTGGCCAAGCCGCTTCCCTCCTGCACGTTGCCGGTGAGGCTGGCGATTCCCGTGGCGGCAAAGCCGTTGCCATCAACGCTCGCGCCGACGGACATGCTGGTCGGTGTGGGCGGCGAAAGAGGGCTTGCATTGTCGTTCCAGCTCGGTTCAGCGTCATCGTACACACTGCTCTGGCCGACGAGCTCGCGCCAGAATTGGAAGTCCGATGATCCGCCGTAGTTCTTCCAGATCTGATAGCCGGAAGCGCCACTGACGGCGGGCCACGACCAGGTAATCGTGTAGTTGGTGCTGTTGCCGGAGTCATCGGTCAGCGAGGCCGAAGCGTAGGTGCTACTGTAGACCTTCTGGCCGCCGACCAGCTTGTAGGCGTAGACCCGGATCTCGTGCGTCTGGCCGTAGTTCCAGTACTCCGAGCCATCGCCGTAGGTGATGGACCCGTTGGCGCTGGTCGGCCCGGCGATCGTGGCCAAGTTGGTGATCACGGCGCCGCTGGCCTGAAACCCGCCCGCCGCATCTCGGCGCATGATCTTCGATGCCGTCGGGGCCGAGGTCGCATCCGTGATGTCGGCCGAGACGTGCGTGTGCGGGCCGGGTTGGCCCGAAGCGCGATAGCCCATCACCAAGTCCCTCCGACAATCGTCACCGTATCGCCAGCCGTCCCCTTGACCTGCACCTCGGCCAGGTTGATGCGCTGAAAGTCGTGCCACTCGCCCGGTATCCACGGCACATCTGAGCCGTCGTCGCCTCTGAAGTTGACGACCCCGATGTTGCCCGGCGGACAGGAGATCGTCACCGAGCCCACCAGCGGGCCGGCCGACAGCGGCTGGTAGTTCGCGGTCACCGTGACCTTGCGCAGGATGAGGTTGTTCATCGCTCTACCTCGCGATGCGGAACGTGATCGTCAGCACGCTGGTGAACACGCCCTTGGATTCCAGGTGTTCCAGCGCGTAGATCGGCTGGTTCTCCGTCCTGACCCAGATCGCATCAGGCCGGGTCGTCAGCCGTTTCAGGCGAAGCTGATCGGCGATCTGCTGCACCGTCTCCATGAGCGCATCCAGCGAGGCGGTATCTGCGGCATCCACCTTCTTCTGCACGGCGACATCGACGGCCACTTCGTGCTGGTTGAGCGTGCGGCCGAGGTTCGTGATGGTGATGCCCTTGGGCACGACCGACACGCGCAGCGTTTTGAGCTGTCCCAGGTCGAACTGCGGGCGATAGAAGCGGACGGCTGTGAAGCCCAGTGCCGCGTCGTTCAGCTCTGCGACCACGGCATCGGCAACCAGGATGGACAGCGATGGGTTCACCTACTTCTCCTTCGCGGAAGTGGACAGGCGCTGCCCCTCCAGCAGCGCCAGCCTTCGCTCCACCGCCTGGTACTCGGCCCGCAGGCTGCGGCTCTCAAAGATCATCTCGTCCAGCCGCTTCTCCAGGTTGTCGAGCTTGGTCGTGACCACGCCCCACTGGATGGTGACGGCGATCAGGCCGAACAGCGCGGTCACGAAGACCGCGGCCCAGCCGCTCCATTCGATGCGATTTGATCTGTCCTCGCTCATGGTGTGACCACCTCGTCCACCTGCTTCGTGTGGATCCGCAGCGTCCGCCGGTACGGATCGCTGTAGCGCCAGCACGGCTCATCGCCAGGCCCGGTCACCTCGTAGATGAAGCTGCGGGCATCCTGCGTCTCGACGATCTGATCGCCGCGCTGGGGCAGGATCGGGTCATCCTCGAGCACGAGGTCTGCGGCGAAGATCAGGTAATCGCGCGACTCAACCCGCAGCACCGCGCCGCCGCCATCGTCCAGCTCGAACAGCGTCTTGCCGATCGTCGCGGCGACGGACACCGACTGCTCGCCGCGCTGGTACGTCACCTGGCGCGTGGCGAACTTGTTTCGCTGGTCCTCCAGCCACGCCGATGCTCGTTCCAGCAAATCCGCCACGGCGATGACCTCACTGGCTCATGCGCACGCGCACGGTCGCATCGGCATCCGCCGCGGCGCGCGTGGTCTTGCCCAGCAGCTTGTTGCCCGCGGCTGTGGCGGTCGCCTGCTGCGCGGCGGCGTTCCAGTACACGGTCACGCCCGCACCGATCGCGCTGCCGCCAGCGGTGGATTTGGGGAAGTCGAAGATGCCGGCCACCGCCAGCGAACCTTGCTGGTTGGCCGCGATCGGTCGCACCGCCACGCCCACCAGATCGTTCTGCACCACCACCGCGCCCGCCGCCACGTCGGCGCCGGGCGTGTAGTCGATCGACATCCCATCCTGGACAAACTGCGCGCCCATGTTCGTTTCCTTTCAAATCGGCAATCGGCAATCGCAAATGCCCTATGCCTCGCCCTTGCTCTTCACGCCGCCGCGCAAGTCCTGCAGCGCCACGCCAAAGTCGTGATAGCCGCGCATCTGGATGCCCAGCACGTTGAAGTCGGCCTCCGCCGTTTCGATCGTGGGGCTTTCCTGCCCATTGAGGAACGCGACCTCGATGACAGGCAGGTCCGCAGGGTCGGCCAGTAAGTACCACGCTTTGGCGCTGTTGCCGGTGTACTTGGTGTTGGACAGGTAGCGGCTGACCTCGGAGCGAAACTTGCCCTGGTGCGGGTTGGCGACGGGGAACTTGGTGTTCGCCGTCGTGTCCCGGATCTCCAGGCTCTTGAAAAGCTGCGTGCCGATCGCCGACAGCGCCGTCGGTACCAGCAGGATCTGCGGCATGACGCCGATCGGCTTGCCGTCGGAGTCCACCTGGTCCATGAACGTGGTCTCGCACTTGGTCAGCCCGTCGATGCTCAGCGCGGTGTCAGCGCCGGCGATGTAGTTCTTGTTGCCGGCGGTGAAGAACGCGGCGTTGTCCAGGAACTTGGTCCAGAAGACATCGTTGATCTTCAGGCCCGACCCGCGACCGAGCTTGCGCGGCACAGTGGTGATCGCGCCCAGGTCGTCGTTGATGATGTCCCGGCGGTCGATCGAGAGCATCAGGCCGAAGGTGTCGGCCTTGTTGCTGTAGCTTTCGTTGCCCAGAGTTCCGTGCTTCAGTTCTCCGCCGGGCTGCACCATCTCATAGGTGTCGGCGCCGATCAGGCGATAGCTGGTGACGGTCTTGAAGTCGCTGACATTGCGGACGGCGCAGATGTTTCGCCAGGTCCGCTCGACCGAGAAGAAGCCTTCCAGCAGGAATTTGTTCGTAACCGACGAGAGGATGCCGCCGATGTCGATGGTGCTGAAGCCGGCCTCGATGTCGCGGGCAAAGGCGAAGCCTTGCCGCGCGAAGGCGAAGCGCAGGACCGAGCGGCTGTCGCGGAAGTTGCGGCCGGTGTAGCCGTTGGCCCACGCCGCCTCCAGCAGCAACTCCTGAAGACCAATGCCTCCGCGGAAACGCCGGCTGGCCTGCTCCAGGGTCTGCTCGTCGTAGCACTTTTCCACGTCCCCCAGGCGCGCGGTGAGCATGCACGCAGCTTCGAGGATCGTGCCGCTGAGCGAGTTGTCGGGCACGTGAATGGCCGGAACTGACGGAGCCTTGGGACGGCTGGCGCGCAGCACCTCCAGCTCGCACCTGGTAGCGTCCCAGCCATCGCGGATCGCCAGGGCTTCGATGCCATCGTACTTGCCGTCGCAGATCCTGCGGATCGCGGCGATGCGACTCGTCTCCGCCAGGGCGTTGGCGCGAATTGCGGCGGCGGCGGTGTCAAGCGGCGCAGTCGTCGCAGACGCCGTGGTGGTGTCCGTTGTGACGGCGACGCCGCCATTGTCGATTCCATCCATCTCTTGTTTCTCCCGCTTGGCTTGGACGCTGGCGCTGGTCTGGGCATCGGCGCCCAGGTCGACGAAGCTGATCTCTCCCAGCGTCGCCTTGCGCACCACGTTCACCGGGCCGGTGTAGCTGCGGCCGTTGACCATGACGCTCTGGTTTTCCTTGACGAACTCGAACTCCTCGACCCCAGCGCCGATGGACGCTTGCCAAGGGAAGCCGTTCTTGCTCGAAGCGACGACTTCCTTCGCAGCCGCGGTATCGCGCGAGACGATGCCGCTGGCGACGAGCTGCCCGCCCTCCACGCGGATTGAGTCGGTGTGCCCGACGCCGCTGCCGGCGTCGTGACCGAAGCGGATGGGCCGGCTCTGCGACGGAATCGCCAGGCCCGCCAGGTCCACCACGACCGGATGCCGCCACCCCGCCACCCGCATCGGCACACCCGTGTAGGCGACCATGCGGAAGCGTGGCAGGGCCGGCTTCCCATCAGCGCCGGGTGATGATGCTTCCAGCTCGAACTGCATCGAACCGGTCAGCTCAAGGGGTTTGGCGTTGTTCTGGGGCATCTTCTTCCTCCGAATCGGTCTCAGCGGGATCGCTCTGCGATGGCTGCGCGCCTGGGATCGACAATTGGAGCCGGCGCATTAAGGCAACTTCTTTTGCGCGCTGCTGAAGCTCGGCCTCCCAATCCTTCCCTTGGCGGGCGTACTCATAGGCGAGCGTGGTCGTGTGATTGGCCAGGCGTGTCGCCTGTGCGTTCGCTTCTTTCGCGGGATCGACGTGCTCCTGTCCATCCCAGAACCACTGGTGGGGCAGGTCACGGAAGCTGGCCGTCCGCATCCATAGTGGCAGCAGACCCGAGATAAGAACCGCCTCGTTCAGCCACGCCTTGAGGATGCGGTCCAGCACAACCGTGGCAAGCTGGCTTTGATCCACGCGAATGCTCTTGAAGTAGGTCTGGTGATCCAGCCTTCCGGAGGCGTAGTTGTAGCCGCTGCTGTTGCCGGCAGCGACGTTGAACGGCATGTTCAGACAGCGGGCAATCTCGTTGAGGATCTGGCTCTTGAACTCGCCGTACGTCGTCGCGGGTTGCTCGGCTTGGATCTGGCCCAGCTTCCATCCGCCCGGCAGGACCGTGGCCATACGCCGCTCCAGTTCCACCACGTCCATCGGCTCGACCGGATCGGCCTCGCCATTGGCAGGCGAATCGGTGAACAGCACCGCCGCGAAGTCCGCCGCCGTCTCTGCCGCGGCGATGACCGCCAGCGTGTAGCGGCGAAGCTGCGCAAACAGGGGCAGCGCCGGGGTGATCTCCGGGATGCCGCGGCTCTGGCCGGGACGGTCAGCGCGGTAGTAGTGGATCATCGAAGCCGCGGGGATGCGGGCATACGTGTTGGTGCCGGCGCTGAGTAACCCGGCGTTGCCAGGGTGTGCCTTGAGCAGGTGATATTCGACCGGGTTGCCCCAGGCGTCGAAGACGATGCCATCCACGGCATTAGCTGGCGGCTGCCCGCTGCCTGCCGGGAGTGGCGTGGCGATCTGGTCGGCTTCGATCAGGCGCAGGTCCAGCTTCACCGGCGCATCGACGGCGGGGTTGGCCACGAGCATGGCGAAGACCTCGCCGCTCTCGGCCCTGGCCATGCGCATCGTCCGCAGCTTCTCGGCCAGGCGGATAGCTTCGGCCCAGCGAGCAAAGAGCTGCTCGATGAGCCGATTGGCGGCCGGATCATCACTGAGCATCTGGAGCCGCGGCCCCGTGCCGATGCAGTCGTTGGCAATGGTCAGCACGATGCCGCGGGCGTAGCTGTTGTTGGCGACCTCGTAGCGGGCACGGCAGCGGAGGATGCGCCGCACGACCGGAGAGTTGGCGGCGTCCGCCGAGAGATGATCGGCGTTGGCCCAGTGTCGGCGGTTGTCCTCATTCGTGACGGCAGCGTCGTAGCGGCCGCGCACGCGGATGGGCACGTGGACCATTTGCACGATCCGCCGCGCCGCACCGAGAACATTCCTGATCCAGCCGAGCATCAGTCTGCTCCAGGCGGTGAGAACTTCTTCAGGGCGATCCCCAGCCCCTTCGCCTTCGCAGCCTTCTTGCTCGCCAGGTACCGGTCCGCCGCGATCTGGTCGGGCAGGGGGTGCTGCTGCATCGAGCCGCTGTCGCCGCTGGCCTTGGCCGGTCCCTTGGCGTTCTGTTCGATTGTGCTGTTTAGCTCCTCAGCCATGTTTGCCTTCTGCGCTGTGGCAGCGACATCGGATCGCCTGCACGCGCCGGCGGATGCTGCGCATGCGCTGCGAGATAGCCGACTCGGAGACGCCGTGCCTGGCCGCCATCTGCCTCTGCTGCATGCCGCGGAGGTGGTAGTCGATGAGGTACTTGCGGCTGGCGGGGTCGAGCTGGCGCAGGACAAAGTCCGCCTCCTCGCGCATCTCCAGCTCGCTGCCGACCGGGTCGGCTTTTGCGGCAATCGTGTCGCCCAGGGTCTGATCGTGCTCCGTGTCGCAGCCGCCGATGCGCACGTCCAGAGACGTAACGCGCAGCGGCGGACGGGTGCGGCGGATGCCGTTGCGCTGGCGCAGGCCATCCAGCATCGCCCCGTGGATGCGGGACGCGGCATAGGTGCGGAACATGACGCCGCGATCGGGGTTGAAGGTCCGTGCAGCCCGCAGTAGCCCCAGATAGGCGTCCGACTCCAGTTCCTCCACATCCACGCACCCGGGCAGGCGCGCGCACAAGCGGTGCGCCAGCTTGCTGGCGAACTCCAGGTGTTGCTCGACCAGCTCGTCGCCAGAGGCGCGGGCGTGGCGTGGCGGAACTGCGGCGACCATGCCCGCATCATCGGCGCCACTGCGATGCGCTTGTGGGTGATGATGGCTTGGACGGAAGGATGGTTCGATATATCGAACGATCTGCGGGGGAGGGTCAGCGGCCGATCGGTTTCTCGCGGGTGACGATCCGCCGCCCGCAGTGTCGGCACTCGCGCACCCGCATCAGCGCGCCGCCTGGCTTGGGTTTGCCGTAGATGACGCGCAGGTGACGGCAACCGCAGCGGGGACAGGCCAGTCCCACGGTCGGTTCCGTTGTGGGCGGAGCGGTATTTGGCGTGCTCATCCTCGCCTCCCTTGGATCATCGATAGCTTCATCCTCGGCCGCGGTGGGCCTTGCTTTTGGTCCACCCCGAACAAGACAGCCCCCTGCATCGACCCCGCGACGGCGCAGCCGACCAGGCAGTCCAGCCAGTGATTGTCGGGATTGCCGGGCTTGGCTTTCCACTCGTCAACGGCTCGCCCGCGCGCCTCGGTCTTCACCCGGTACTCCGCAGTCAGGTGCTCAGCCAGGAGCTGGTGGTCCAGTCCCATTGACGGTGCGAACAGCGACAGACAGCCCGGATCGCCCATCGGCACGGCAAGTCGCGCGTGGACGAAGCTCTTCCAGTAGTTGGTGTCGATGACCACGTGCCGCACCGAGCGGCGACCCTGGACGTTGGGCATGCGCCAGTGAAGTCCGATGCGTTCGCCGGCCTTGCGCTTGTAGTCGCTGAACGGAACGCTGCTGGCACCGACGTAGCGGCCGTGGCTGGGCATGACCACGGTGCCGTGTAAGCACTGACGGCAGAACTGGTAGATCACATCTGTCGAGTTGCCCCAGTTGGCGTCGATCAGCAGACGCTCGATTCGCAGCTCGGCGCCATCGTCGCGGCGGAACTGGCGGCAGCACAACCGGCCGACCAGCGCCTCCAGGCCAGCGTAGATCGCGCCTTCCTGTCCAGTGCCTTTGTGAACGACGGCCAGCGTGCGCTTGGCGTCCTTGAGCGTGAAGTACGCCCGCTTGGGGTCGGGGTAAGCGCCGTAGTCGAGAATGCAGCCGCTGAAGTCATCTTCCCAGCCGCACACCATCCAATAGAGCAGCGTTGCCTGCACGTCGATGAAGGCGACGACGTGATTGACGCCCATCGGCACTTCGCCACGGCGCATGCCGTTGGTCTTGGCCACGATCTGATCGACCGCGAGCACCCCTTCATCGGGCATCGCCTCCGGCAGCGGCTGGTTCTGATACTCCGCCCAGAACGCGGCCTCGTCGCGGAGCTTGAGGTTCATCGCGTGCTGGATCGCGGAAATTTCGTCGGCGTTGTGACGCGCCGGCCAGGCGACGGCAGCGCCGGCATCCATCTCCACCTGGTGCTCGCGATAGAACTCGGTCGCTTCGTGGCCATCGCCATCGTTGCGGAGCGAGTCGGAACGGAGGCGGGCATACTCCGCCCAGAGCTTCTCATTGGCGGGGAACGAGTAGACCAGGCGTGTGCGTTCTCCCTGCCATTCCGGGTGCTTCGCGCGGTCGAGGATCTGATCTGCCAGATCATCGTTGCGGATGACCGTGCAGGGCATGACCGCGGCGATGCGCTTGCCGGGTCCGGCGAGGTTGAGGATAGCGCCATTCACCACGGCCAGACGCTCATGCACCTGCGCCGGCGAGCGAGCCGACTGGTCGGTTTGCGGATCGTCAATGACCACCAGCGATGGGCGAACCGAGACCCCATCGGGTCGGATGTGCATGGCGCCGCGCACGTTGCCGAGCAGTCCCGCCGTGCGAACGATCGTCCCGGAGCAGCGGCTGCCGGGGATCGTGGGCAAGACGATCTGATCAGCCGTCCACCCGACGTGCGTGAGCCGCCCGTAGTAACGCTGGCCGCTGCAACGCCGGCTTTCGCCTTCGAGGCAGCGGATCGGATACACGGCCTCCGGGTAGTCCTCCAGAAGCAGTTCATTGTGCGCCAAATGGCTCTTGAGATTGTTCAGTGCTGCCGAGGCATACTCGGCCGTTGCGGCGATCAAAAAGACAAACGGGTGCCGCCCGGTAAGCAGCGCCCACAGCGCCGCCGTCTGGCAAAGCGTCGTCTTCCCGGATCCCCTGGGCATGGCCATCGCAAACAAGCCGCCGCGGATAACCGCCTGCTCGATCCTGGCGATCACCTTCAGGTGATCGTGCGACCAGGCGAGCGTGAAGAGCCGCGGGAAGTAACTCTCGCAGAAAAAGCGAAAGTCCGTGTCGGCCCGCGCGCGGCGCGCGACATCGCGCACCGGCGGCATCGCGCCGATGTCCTGGCCGGCCAGCACCAGCGCTTTGCTTTGCGCCTTGGCCCGTGCCTTAACGACCTTGTACGCCTGCGAGTCCATTTCTGCGAATCAGCTCCGCTGCAATCCGCGCATGCTCCTCGACCGGGTAGTGCTCATCTGCGACACCAAGTGGCAGGAGATACGACGCGATCAACTCGATTTGGCGGCGCAGCTCTGTGGCATCCTCACTGCTTGCGCCCTCGCCCCTCGATGAACCGGCGTACAGGTCAAGCAGGCGGTTCAGCTCCCGCTGCGCCTGAAGCGCCGTGCGGATGTCCTGAGCGGCGATGCTCTTGGCGTAGAGGTCATCGAGCCGCATGACCGCGCGCCCGATCTGCTCATCCCGGTTATAGTCGGCGGCGACGGTGATGCGCTTGCGCGCCTCGGCCACGATCTGCCGGGCTTCGTCGGCGCCGCCGCCATTCTGGACGGCGAATGCCTCGGCGGCCTGGGCGCTCATGCCATTGACCAGGAGCAGGACCACCCGGTCGCTCATCGTCTGTGGTTTACCTGTCATGCCAGTCAGCCTCCCGTGCCTCCTGAACGTCTGCTGAAAAAGGGGTGTCGCAGGTTCAACACCCCTGGCCCAAAACCCGTAACAGCCTGGGAAGTGCCTTTGAGCCACTTGGTCCCGTTCATCCCTCTACCTCCCGGTCGAATAGTCCCGGTTCGCGCGGCTCCAGCGCCTTGTACTCATCCCGGAAGAACTCCTGTTTCGTTTTCCCGGCCTTCTTCCCCAGGCTGGTGTGGCAGTCATAGGCGTAGTCGGGAATCGCCTCGGTGGACTTTCTGGCCGCGTTCAGGTCCGCCTCCAGTTGCTCGTCGGGAACACTCTGCGGGTCGTAGATCAGGTTCGTCAGATGATCCGCATCCCGGCACTTGCGCGCCTGGGCCAGCAGGATCGTCGCCTTGGCGGCGAAGATGCGCCCGGCGCCTTTCTTCTGCTGGTCGATGATCTGCCACGAGCGATAGAGCGCCTCGACCTCGTGGGTAATGATTCCCCAGCAGTCCTCAGCGCTGATGGTGAGCAGCCGCCGCCAGAGGTATTCGCGGTAGCCGCTCTCAAACAGCTCGATCGCCCAGTATCCGGCGAGCCGCGCATCCGATCTTCGGATCGCCTTCTGGAGCGCCGAGGCGACTTCCAACAAGCCATACCCACGAACTGTGGTGAGTTGCCGTCTCATGGCTGACTCCTTGCCATCAGGTGCCGTTGGAGAATCTGAACCGCGCGCCGGAAGCTCAGGTGTCCATCCTCGACAGCCTGTCGAACGATCGAGTCGATGAACCGGGCATCCGGCGCGGTTTGCGTCTCCGACTTCCACATCGCCGACAGCAGCGCCCGAGCTGAGCGATGAAGCCTGCGCGCGTCCGACTCGAAGCCCACTCGGATGCAGCGATCGCGGAAGCGCTCAGAGAGCCTGTCGGCGTGATTCGTCGTGAACACCACCACCGTGCGCCGGGGCAGGCTCTCCAATCTGTCCAGCCAGATCGTCTCGGCGGCGGTGGACATGCGGTCGGCCTCATTGACGATGACCAGCTTCCACCCGCTGCCGAACATCGGCGTGTGCCAGGTCTGCTGGCAGGTGTCGCGCACGGCATCGGCGGACTGCTCGCCGCTGGCGATGGTCCACACGCCGCCGAGTTCCTGCTGATCGACAGCACAACCCAGCTCCGCGGCCAGCGCCAAGGCAGCGCTGGTCTTTCCCGTCCCTGTCTCGCCCTCGAATAGCATCGCGCACGGGTACGGGTTGGCGAGAAAGCACCGCAGGAACGACACGACACGCTCCTGGCCGAAGAGCTGATCGAGACGTGCCGGGCGGTACTTCTCCACCAGCAGCGCCGCTCGCGCACCGGCAACCGCCAGCCTCGCCGTCGTTTGCGCCTCCGGCTCGGCATTGCGCGCAAGACCGTGGCGCAGCGCTTTGTCCAGTCGTTGCCATGTCACTCCCACATCGGCCGCGATAGCTTTCAAGCTCTGGCCTTCGCTGCGCCGGCGTCGGGCATCGGTGAGGATCGATTCGTTGAGTGTTGAAGTGCTCATGATCAATCCTCCCTTTCGAGTTGTCCCTTGAGCCACGCCACTGCTGCATCGCGGCTCAGGCAGTCGGCGTCGATCAGGTACTCGATGTTTTCGCGATCGGCGGCGGGAACAGGGGCGGGGCATCCGAACCCCGAGCGCAGCACGCCCGGCCAGTGCCGGGCTTCGCCGCACACACCGACGATTCGGCTGAAGGCGATCTCGCACATCGCGAAGGCGACGGCGCTGATGTCCAGCGGCATCAGCGCACTCTTGACCTCGTAGCGGATCAGGCCCCAGTCCACGACGCTGGTCGGCTCGCGCACACTCTTGAACAGCACGATGCCGACGTTGCAGCCGCGCTGGGCGAGGATGTCGGCCAGCGCCAGGGCAGCAGCGCCGCGGTAGAGCAGCTGCTCCGGTCGGACGCTCGCGGAGACGGTGATGTTGCAGCCGATGGTGATCGTCCGGCGAGGTTGCTGCTCGCGGATACTCCGCTCCCATGCGTTGGGCTCGCGGACCAGCCAGCGATCGGCATCCAGCTCATCGCCCCAGTCCAGTCCCCGGCGAACCTTCCGGCGGGGCGTGGTGGGCAGGTCGAGTGAGCCGATCAACTGCTGGCGCATTTGATCGACGGCCTTGAGCAAATCCTCGCCGGGGTTGTGCAGTTCGCCTAAGAAACGCTCGCGCGTGAAGTAGTTGCCCCAGCGGTCAGAACCGGAGAGCGCGTGATTCTGTGCCGCCCGCACCCGCTCGCGGTTGGTGTCATTCTGGGCGTAGTCGCACAGCGCGTCCTCGACGGCATCCTTCACCGAGTAGAACTCGTAGCGGTGGATGCCGTCGGTACAGAGTTGAGCAGCGCGGTCTTTCGGATCAGTCACGTCCGGCTCGCGCTTCGAGAACGGCGGCGGTGCGAAGCGGCGGGACTTCTTGCCGCGCTTCGATGGAAGGGGCGGGTCATCCGCCGTGTGCGGCCCGCAGCCTGCGCATCGCACCCCGTAGTACTTGGCGAAGTACACCTGTTCACCCTTGGCAACCGGCTTGCCGCAGACTCGGCACTTGCCGGCGAATCGAGCAGCGATCAATCGGCTACGCATGGCCCACCTTCGCTTTCTCATCCGCCGACCAGTCGCGGAAGTAACGGTCCTTCACCTGATCGAGCGTGCGTCCAGCCTTCAGCGCGGAGATCGCGTTGATGACCAGTCGCGTGCTGGCGATGCGGCGAAGCCGGTTGCGGCTGATGGAAGATCGGAGATTGCCGATCCACTGGATCAGCTCCGAGCCGACCTCGGCGTCGAGGCTGGCCTTGACCAGGCTGTGCTCCAGCTCCACGTCATAGTCGATGTACAACGTAGAGAGGACGAAGCGATCGAGCGTCGCCGCATCCAGCTGGTTGCGGCCGACGTACTGATGATCACCGCCGCGTCCGAACGTGTTGGCCGCTCCCAAGATGAAGGTCCGTTCGTGGCGCTTGTGGACCACGCCATCGGTCGTGACCAGCACACCGTTGGCCAGGGCGGCGTTCACAGCCACCATGACGTTGGCGTCGGCGGCGTCCAGCTCATCGAGCAGGAACACACCGCCTTGCTCATACAACTTGACGAACCGGCCGGGCTTGAACACCCACGCCCCCGTTGCGTCGGGCAGGGTGCGGCCCAGCAGGTGGGTTTCGGTGATGCCGGCGGAAAGGGAGAGGAACCCGAACTCCAGATCCAGCGCCTGGGCGAGTGACTTGGCCAGCGTGGTCTTTCCCGAACCTGCCGGGCCGACCATCAGGATGTTCCGGTGGCCCTCGTTGACCAGCTCGATCAGTTCATCGAACTGGCGGTGAGGCCGCTCGTCGAGCTTGCGGATCGTGCCGTCGGGAAGATGGACTTCGATCGGGCGAGGCAGCGTCGCCGCGGCGAGCCGCTCGTCCACGATCCGCCGAACCATATCGGCGTCAACCTGTGTGTGCAGGTGCTCCTGCACCGCGTCGGCCAGCAGCTCGAAGATTCGAGCGTGGCCATTTTTTGATGTACACTCAGCCTGCATCGAAAGTGCTCCTTTCGGTGCCAAGGGCCGGGATGTTTCTGCATCGCCGGCCCACTCTGTTTCCCGGATCGATCCGATCGGCCTTTCCAATCGAATCCCCGATTGAGAATGAGTGTGACGTTGCAGTCGCCTGACGGGAAGGAAAATGTTAGCGAACGCTATCAACGTAAGACTTGTAGTTCAAAGCTTTTGGCAGCCGGCAGAAAAATTCCTGGATTTTTCCTGCCTCGTCCCCGGCGATACCTGTGCGTTTGTGGAGTCTCATCGGACCACCCTCACCACCAGTCGGGTGGTTCCTTTCGCCTGGACGACATCCAGGTACGGTCCCCACTTGCGCTTGAGGTAGCGGATCTCCTGCTCGTGCCGCTCGGCGGAGCGCTGTTGCGCGTTGCCGCCCGCGCCGGCGAAGCGCGTGTGGATGAAGCTGTAACGCCCGTCCACCAGGACGATCCGGTCATGCACGAGCGACTGGAGGCAAAAGTCGATGTCAGCCCGCAGCAGCAGAGATGTGTCGTAACGCAGCTCGCGGCCAATGATCCCGACCAACCCGCCGACCCAGGTGTTCAGCGAGAACGGGCGGAAATTTGCATATGTCAGCGGCCGTGCCGCCTGCTGGAAGCCGAAGACGCGCACGCCGGCGTCGGCCGCGAGGATCGCTAACCGCTCGACGATGGCGCGAGCCGTGTCGGCGTCTTCGATGCGGCGCTTGTGGAAACCCACCTGGCTGTACACGTGCGTCACGTCGTCATCGACCATGACGACGCAGCGGTCTTCGACGTGATCCATCACCCACTGACGCAGCGGCCCGATGCCGACAACGCTGGCCGGATGCACCAGCAGGTTCGAGGTGACGCGGGAGTACGCTTCGAGTTCATCATCGCCGATGCAGACGGTGGCGTCGGGGAACAGGCGCAACGCCTTGTCACTGATGACAGATGCACGGCCCTTGGAAGGTATGACGATCTTCATGACGCAGCCTCCTGTGTTTCCATCTGCCGGGGCTTCAGCCGAATGAACTTGCCGACCAGTGCGGAGCGTTCGAGGCGCTCGGCATTCGCCGCGCCGTAAGCGATCAGGACAGAGCCCGCGCCGGCGTTGTTTGCGGCAACCTGCCCGCTCGGATCGTGGAAGTGCAGCCGCCCGAACAGGAACAGCACAGCATCGGCGCGCGCCCACACGTATTGCTGGAACGCTTCTGTTTCTGTCCGCGCGAACACCAGCGCCATGCCGTCACCGTGCTCGGCCAGCCGCTTGAGCCAACGTCCCACCTGCGGACCGTAAGGCGGGTTGAGCCACACGCGACCGAACCACCGTTTGCGCAAGCCGTCATCTTCGACCGTGTAGTGCCGGGCTGCGGTGTTCCACGGTCGCTGCACGGGCGCGCACGGGTCGAGGTCGAACGGCCCCAGCGCTGCGATGAGCGCCGGCGGCGTGAGCCACTCATCCGTTGCGCCGCGATGGCCGCGGTGATGTCCGCCAATCCCAGTGCCCCGACTCATGGCGTGTCCCCCGCAAGCAGGCGGATTGCCTTGGCGCCATCAACGACGCGGCCCAAGCCGACCTTGGTGCGGCCGCCCGGATAGGTGATCTGCACCTTCTGGATCCCCAGCCGCTCGCACGCCTGCTGGAAGTCCTGCTCGTTGCGGAAGATCAGCATGATGTAGTCGTGGTGCTCGAACGGCTGGCACTGCATCTGGGGCAGGGCCGCCGACGGCTCGTCCGTGTCCTGCGGCTCCTGCTCCAGCGCCGTCAGCCCCGCCTGCGTGTTGTGCAGCAGATCGCGAACCCATAGGCTCTCAGCGGTGATGGCCTCGACCAGCGCGGCGTATGCGGCAGGGTCGCCCTGCGCCATCGCGCCGACAGGATCGAGCGTGGCGAGGATCTTGCGCTCCGCGTCCTCGCTCCAGTTGCCGACGAGCACGGGGATGGGAGTCTTCGGATCGGCGACCGACTTGCGCGCGTGGCCGTCGATCAGGCGTTTGGTTCGCTCGTTGTAGAGGCACGCGCCGGCCCAGCCGATCTCCGGGTCTTGCAGCAGGTCTTTGATCGACTGCAACTGCTCCGGCGAGTGACGCCGCCAGTTGGCAGGGTTTTCCGACAGCGACCCGGCCTCGATCCATTCCAAACGCAGATTCCTCATGACAGAACCCTCCGATTCGGCGGAAAAGAAAGATTAGTGACCCTCCGAGGTGTTCCCGTCGGAGTGTGAAACAGGCATCGACACAGGGAGGACCCAAAACAACACGGACTCGACGGCGGCAGGCAGGCGAGCAGCAGCAACGCGACGCAACGACTGCAAGGGCGAGCGAGCGGGCGAAACGGCGTGCCAGGCGACGGCGTGGCGAGTGCCGCGCGGTGCCGCGAAGTGCCGCGACACTTCCTATTGTTTGTTCCCGACGTTTCGCGCGTGCGCGTGCGCGCGCGCCCGTGACGCGCGCGTGGTTGCCGAACACCGCGGCACATCGCGGCACCTGAACGTAAGTGCCTGTGGTACAATGCCGCACAGTGCCGCGATGCTCATTCCGATCGCGGCATTGATCGCGGCACCTGGCGGCACTTGCGCGCTACAGACCTGGTGCATGGCTGATTCCCTCGTAAAAGCGCCCGTAGTCGTTGTTCCGTCGAGTCCGCAGTCCCGGCACGGCCGCAAGCAGGTCACGGCTGAAAGTCTGAACCGTTCCTGGATGATCCCGGCCGCTCGACTGACACCAGGTCTTCCACGCTGCGTACAGCTCGCTGACGTAACAGCGCTCGCCTGCGCCCACGCGACAGCGCTCGCGGACGAACGCGGCGACCGGGCTGGTCAAGTCTTCCATCTCCTGCACGGCATCGGAGACGCTTTGGGGCTGAATGAAATGACCCCGCTCGCGCAGACGCTTCCAACCCTCGATGGCCCACAGCAGGATGCCGGGCAGCTCCGCGGTCAGCCGCTCGGTCAATTTTGTGTCTTCACGGCCGTAGAAGCTCTCGCTCAGCCGCAGGACGATGAACCGCCCGGCCAAAGCGCCGCTGGCGTCGCTCATGCGGGGAAGCTCATTGGTCAAGAGCATCAACCGTGTGGGCAGCTTCATGCTGACGGCGGGCAGGAACTTGCGGTCGATCGTCAGCATGTCCTCGCCACTGATGCACAGCAGTCGCTCGACCACGATCGCGATGCTGTCGCCACTGAAACGGGCGTCGGAGACAATGGCCAGGCTCTTGCCGATCAGCGGTTGAAGCCCGAAGGCGCCGGCGAGGCTGGCAGTGGTCGGGCCGACGACGTTGCAGCCGCCGACGAGACGTGTGAGCACTCGTCCGATCGTTCCCTTGCCGGATCGCCTGGGGCCGATGATCAGCAGGATCTTCTGCTGTGACGTGTCGGCGGTGAGGCAGTAGCCGAACCATTCCTGAAGCGTGTGGATCTGCTGGATGTCCAAACCCCAGAGCTGCTTTAGGAACTGGATCCACGTTCGCGGTGCTGCGGCGGCGGGGTCATAGTCAAAGTCCAGCGCATTGCCGGCGAACAGGGCTGGGGTCGCCGGCATCACCTGGCCAGTGGGAATGTGCAGGTTCATCGTGCGGCATGGCAGCACTTCCCGCGCGTCACAAGGCGCGGCGTGGCCCTCAAGCCAGGAGGGCATCGAGACTGTGGCGGGAAGATGCACGTAGCTGCGGATCGAATCCAGTGCCGCGTTGACCGTGCCGGGGTTGGAGTCAAAGTCCACCAGTTCCGGCTCGCCCGTCTGTCGGTTGACGACGTAGCGCAGTGCATCGTGCAGCCAGGGCTGGAGGCGGTGACGCAGAGACTCGTCTTCCAGCTCGACATAGCGGTTGTCGCGCCATCCGAGGAACAGGCCGGCGTAGCAGTGGATCGTCCGGCCATCGGGGTGGGTATGGAACTGCTCGACGAACGCGCGGGCGGTGGGCAGTGTGCGACGCGGCGAGAGGACCAGCCGTCCGGTGTCCGGGTGCCGCTGGCCGAGGGGGATCGCCCCCGACGCCGGTGATGCATCGTCGCCGTCACGTGCAGTCGGTCGTTTGCCGCAACGTGCAGCCCTGGGCGCAGATGCCTCATCGGCCAGTTGCCGCGGATCTTTGATTCCGGCGTCCAGGCCCGAAGCAATCGTGCGCCCGATCTCCGGCTCAGCCAGACCGGCCGCGACTGCGGCAGCGCGCAGTTCGGCTTCGACGTCCGTGCGACGCAGATGTCCGCCGCCGACCAGACGGCCCAATGTGAACGCGGCGGTGTTAAGGGTCTGATTGCGGGTTCCTTCCGGTGCCTGCACGACCGACTGCACTTCGGATCGCAGGATGAACTCGGCCAGACGACTCTCGCCGAGCTGCCGTCGCGCGGATCGCGGCCTGCGAAACGCCCTTTCTTTGGGCTTGAGGCGATCCAGGATCGATGTCGGCAGGGGCGCCAGCGCCATGTTCCACGGCTCATGTCCCTCCAGCCACTGGTACGGGCGCTTGGTGTCGGGATGGATCGACCCGACGAACACGACCTGTCCGCCCTCGCCACGGACATCGATGTGCTCAGCGAGCCTGCCCGCGGAGTTTCGCAGCGGCGTGTCGCTCCTGAAGTAGTAGTGCCTGCCTTGGCTCCCGGTGATGACCGTCACGGTTGGCGGCAATGCCAGGGCGCTGGCATCGCCGCCCGGGTCAACGTCGATCACGACCAGGCCGCCGCTGGCCTGCCCGGTGCGGACCCCTACGTTGCCGAGCTGCGCCCATTGCAGCGCCTCTGCAAGTGTTTCGCGCGGCCGCTGCTGCCAGAGTTGCTGCCTGGGTTTCTTGCCGTTGAGGGGAACAAAGGACCATCTCAGTTGCTGGTAGCACCACTCGATGCTCTGCCGTCGCAGCTTTGGCGCCTCGTCGGACATGTTTCGCCGAGTCTTCGTCCCCGTGTCTTTGACAGTTCCATCCAGCATGCTCGGCAATGGTCCGAAGCGTTGAGGCCGTCGATCACCAGCCAGTCGCTGACATCCCGCGTGTGCGGATCGAACGTCGCCGTCCCGCATCGCAGGCAGATGCGCAGCTCACGCGGCACGGTCGTGGTTTTCCGTCGCGACACCCAGATACCTCCCGATCGCGTTCCACACGTCATCGACACAGCGGGCCAGCACGTACACGCCCCCGAATCGCTCGATGATCCGCTGGTAGTTCTTCTGCTGCGGCGTCTGCTGGCCGGAGTTGGTCTTGACCTCGATCTCCAGGCGGATACCGCCCGGAAGGATGCCGCTGAGGTCCGCTTGCCCCGGCACGCCGAAGCGCACGACACGCCTGCCCATGCGGGCCATGCCGACATTTGCACGCCACAGACGCATGTCGTGGCGCGTGCCGAAGGTCAGCAAAATGAGGTTTTGGATCTGTTTCTCGGTCATGACACTCTCTTGTTCCATCGCCGGCTGATGTGCACGGCGCGCATCTCGCCCACGAAGCCCCTGGGCCAGTGACCAAACAGGTCGCGGAAGCGGTGAGAAGCCCATCCGGGGTTGAAGCCCCTGGTGCTGGCGACTTCGGCCAGGTGCTCAAAGACGGATCGCTTCTGTTCCTGTGTGGCGTGATGCGGATCGATCAGTTCGCCATTGGCCAGGACCGGCATGACGCCGAAGCGCTCCTGGAAGCGGTAGAGGCTCCAGCCCTGGCGGTAGCCCATCGCCATCCGTTCGGCTTCGATCAGGTTCCACACCTGGCGACGGTACTCGAAGCTGGAGTCGTCGAACTCATGCAGTTCACCAGCGCCATGAATGATTGGTCGTTCACGCTCGGCAGCGACCGGCACCCATCCACACTCGGGGCAGGCTGGAAGCTGCGTGTCGAACATCAACCCGCACTGCTGGCAGCGGCGGATGCCCAGCGGCTGCTCGTGCCCGACGCGGGTATCACCGTCGAGCGAGTAATCCAGCCGCCGCGTGACCAGCCCGTGAACGTGATGATTGCCGGCGTGGTCGAGGACGATCGCGCCGTCCTTGCCGTCGCACGCGCGCATCACCCGGCCGATCATCTGGAGGTGAAGATTCAGCGAAGCCGTGGGTCGCGCGATGATCGCACATTCCAGCGCCGGCAAATCCCAGCCCTCGGTGAGCACCATGCAGTTGCAGACGATCTGTGTCTGCCCCGACGCCAAACGCGCGAGAATCGCGTCGCGCTGGTCGCGGGGCGTGGCGCCGTCGAGGTGTTCAGCCGCGATGCCAGCACATCCAAACGCAGCAGCGATGGCCCGGGAGTGTTCGACATCCACGGCAAACGCAACGGTACGGCGCCCTTCGGCGCGCTTTACCCAGCTCGCCACGACGTCCGCGTTCAGTTCCGTTGTGTTGGTGCGCTTGGCCAGCGCGCCCAGGCTGTATTCGCCGGCGATGACTTTGACGCCACGGAGATCGGGAGACTTCGAGCACCACACTTTGGGCGCGTGCAGGATGCCACTGTCGCACAGATCCTTCGTCGTGGCGGCGACCACCAGCTCACCGAACAGATCGCCCAGGCCTCTGCCGTCCAGTCGAAACGGCGTTGCCGTCAGGCCGACTCGATGCGCATCGGGGTAGCAATCGAGGATCTCGCCATACGTTTGTGCCGTCGCATGATGGCACTCATCGATGACGATCAGCTCCGCGTGCGGCTTGTCCCGCCGCGCCAGTGTCTGCACCGATGCGACCTGGACCTGTGCCGCTGGCTCAGGCGCGTGGCCGGCCATGATGATGCCGACGGACAGGCCGTGGGCTCGCAGGCGATGGGCCGCCTGGTCGATCAACTCCTTTCGGTGAGCCAGCCAAAGCGTCGGCTTTGACCACTGCTCGACCAGGGCGGTTGCCATCACCGTCTTGCCACTGCCCGTAGGAGCCACCAGGATCGGCCTGCGATCCAAGGCGCACCGAACACGTTCCACGGCGCGACGCTGGTAGTCGCGCAGCGTGTGCTTGCTGCTCGTGGCGTGCATGTTCCGCTTTACATTTCAGATCGGGACGATCCTTGATGGGGCCTGCTCCAGGGCGATCGCCCACTGCTGGGGCGTGAAGGCGTCGAGCTGCGTGTTGGGGAACAGCTCGCCGAGTACCCTGAACCACTCCTGCTCGATGTCCTTCTGTTCCCAGCCCCTGGGGCATTCCTTTGCGAACGCCTGCCACGCCTGCTGCATCGTGGCAGTCCTCGCTGGCGCGGCTGTCGGCACCTTGGGCGCGGGCTTCGACGCTGTCGGCGGTGCAGGTGTGGCGGTGGGCTTGCCGGCGGGCTTGGGCGCAGGCGCTGGCGTCCCGCCAGCCAGGGCGCGGAGCCTGGAGCCCAGGCGCGCGCTCAGCGTCCGCCGCGCGTTGTCGTCCGCCCTGGGCACGCCCGCGGGCATGGCATCTTCGGCGTCGACGTAGCGCACCTTCAGTCGCTGCTTGCCGTCGTACTGCTCGAACTCCAGCTTGACCTGCACGACGAGCTGGCTGAAGTCGGCGTCCTGGAGCCACAGCGGGTCCCGGCCATCCCAGCCGAAGGCGGACTTGAGCTGGTCCAGCGTCACCGTGTTGATCGAGCCGTCCTTCTTCTCCAGGTAGAAGTAGCCGCTGATCGCCAGGTCCTGATCTGTGGCGATCCACTCGCCGTTGACCAGTTCCTGTATCAGGCCGAACTGGCAGACGAACGTCGCCAGGTTGTTCGGTCCTGTCTCGGCGACGCCGTGCTCCAGGATGGTTGCTTTGAATCGTCCTTCGCGGTCAGGCAACATGGTTGTCTCCCAAAAGGTTGGTCCAGAGGGTCGAGTCGAACTTCGATAGCGGAAGGGGCTGACTGAGCGTGCGGCTCTTGGCCATGCAGTGGGGCAGCTCGTTGGGATAGATCGTGCGACTTCCGCTGCCCGAGCCTTTGCCGTCCTTGACCGCCACGTCGTAGCCGACGAACAGCACGTGATCGGCCCACTCGCGCACGCGCAGGCGAATGGACGACTTGCCCGACGCCGGCGACTGCAAGCGAGGCTCGTAGCGAATCCAGTCCTCGCCGTCGGGGTTGGGAACCGACGCGGTGCAGTCGTGACAGATCAGGATCACGTGCAGGCCGGCGCGGGTGTGCTGGTCCAGATCCCCCAGCAGCGTGAGGAATGTGTCGTAGACGTGGCTGTAGCCCTTGCCAAAGCCATAGTCCTCGATGCGCTGCACGCGCTGGCCCTTCTCGTGGGGCACGCTCGCCAGCGTGTGTTCGACGGCCAGCTCCTCGGCGCGGGTGGCGCTGTCGATGACGATGGTCCTGATGCCGTCCCAGCCATCGGCATGCAGGGCGTCGCGGATGTTCTGCCAGGTTCGGATGCCGCTGACGGGGCGCAGGTCCAGCTTCGCCGGCGCATCGGCGAGCTGCTGCTTGAGGCGTGGCAGCGAGTCGTCCAGATCGAAGAACGCCACGGGTCCGGGCGCCGTGGCCGCAAGCGTCGTCTTGCCGATGCCGCCGGGGCCGAACAGGACGATGCGATGGCCGTTGCCGTCGGAAATGGGGCCGAACGCAACGGCGGTGCGCTGGCGCGTTGGCGGCTCGTGGTTGCTGGCGCGTGTGCGCGGCATCGCCGGCGACGGTCTGGTCGGTAGCCAAGTCACAGGCAGTCTCCTTGGGAGGCCTCGCCTCCGGTCTGAAGTTCGGGATGCACGTCGCTCAGGATTTCGTATCCCACCGGCGGTGCATCGACCTTGACGTGCATGCAGTTCAGGCACAGATCGGCGTAGGGGCAGTACGGGCAGGTCATCCGCCCGACATTGCGGAACCAGCGGTCGGCGCGCTGGGCGTGGCGAAGCTGCGCCGCCTGCTGCCACAGCTCCAGGCGGTACTCCGCAAGCTCGTCTTCCAGTCGCGGCACTTCGCGCCGGGCGAAGTAGCAGTCGGGCCGCTGGCCAATGTCGCCGAGCAGGCGCTGGCCGTACTGCTGCGGCGTCTCGTCCTTGCGCAGGCGGATCGTGGGTTTGCGCGTGACATCGTAAATGACTGTAGAAACGTCGAACCCCAGCGCCCGGGCGCCCAGCACATATTGGCTGATCTGGCCGTCGCACCGCAGACGCAGCCAGTAGTTGCTGTCAGTTGCGATGTCCTCGCCGGCGGTCTTGTACTCCAGCACGGCCAGGCGCCCGTCGGGCAGCTTGACAATGGCGTCGATCTTCCCGGCGAGCAGGAAGATGCGACTGGCATGTCCGCTGCCGGGATTGATCAGCGGCGTCTGGAAGACCTGCTCGACGGCGACGACCTGAAGATCATCGTTGCTGTATCGCCAGAAGTGGCCGGCGAGGAGCTGGCGGAGCGTTTGGCGCTGGACCGCCCACTCAACGGGGTCCGCCCACTGCGGGACCTGCTCGTAGCCAGCCGTCGCCCGGGCCATCGCCGTCGCGTCATCCGCGCCGCGGTTGTGTGCTTCCAGTCCCGCGTGGTACGCGCCGCCGAAGCGCAGCGCCTCCGCCGATCGCACGCGGCTCAGGCCCAGTTCGTAGCGGTAGTAGTGCTTACGCGGGCACGTCCGCAGCGTCGCCAGGCGCGACGAGGTGAGAAGCTGGAGCTTTCGGTTCACCATAGCCAGGCTCCGAGCAGCACTCCGGCGATGAAGTAGAAGAGGACGATGATGACCCAGCCGGCGATGGCGCCTTCGTTGGGTCCGGGTGCTCTGTCCCGGCCGCCGTACGTCATGTCGCCAGCGCCATCGCTCTGGCCGACACGATCAAGGCGGGGGTTGTGATCGTGCTGCTGCATCCGGCGCCTCGTGAAACTCAAACCCCGATCCGGTCCAGGAACCGGTTCGCCTCGGCGATGGAGGCTTGGCGGATGGCCTGGGCAGACCCGGGCGGGCGCGGCGTTGGCTCGTCGCCGACCATGGGCTTGTCCGCCGCAGCCAACGTCTGGAAGAAGCGGCTGATCGCCTGCTTGCTCGTGGCGATGTTGCGGCCGACGCGGATGTACTCCAGCCGCACTCCCTTGATGCCCCTGCGGCACCATCGCCACAACGTCGGAATGGACGGCCGCCTGCCGTTGCAGCGGGGCACAAGCCTGGTGGCCTCCGCCAGCGTCAGGACTGTCTCGGTCTCGATGTCGATCATGCGATTGCACCTCCGTCGTGACGGTTCGGAGCATCGCACGTTTTTTCGCGGCTTGGGGGCGCGCAAGGGCCGCCTAAGGGGCGCGCAAGGGCCGCGCACAGACGAAAAGGGCTTGCAGTCGTGTTGGCCGATTCCGGGCCGTTGCCTGGGAATGCACCAGATGCTGGCGTGGCAGGTTCAGCCGATTCGCATCATCACCTGCTCGACTTTGGCCAGGTCGCGCTCGGCGTAGACGGCATCGGTGAGCTGGGCACTGGAGTGGCCCAGCGCAAGTTGCGCCGCCTCCAAACCGAATTCGCGGCGGATCATGGTCGCGGCGCTATGACGCAGCTGGTGCGGATGCCAGCGGTGGGCCTTGCGAAACGCCTTGATCTGCTGCTTCTGCTCGGCGGTCAGCCGGGCCAGATACTGCTTTCGGGTCTCCGGCTTGCCTTGCTCGTTGAGCCCCGGCGCCAGATGCTGCGGCAGAGCAAACGCGCGATCGCAAGCTCGCTCGATGGCACGGGCGTAGGTTTTGGGAGTGTAGTAGTCGCCGGGTCTGCGCTGCGGGCGCTTCCTGAGGTTGCTGCCAGGTCGATTTCCGCATGACAGCGGCGTCTTGCGGACCTGATGCAGCATCTGCCGCCGCTCGTGCTCGGCTTCGGCGGGACTGAACAGGCAGCGATCGTCGGGACGCAGCAGGAACGGAGTGAGCACCGCCTGCGCCTTGGGTCCGAAGTAGATCGTGCGGATCTTTCCGTGCAGCGCTGTCTTGTGCTTCTGCGGGCGGTAGGTCCAGATCGCCCGCGAGCGGTCGATGTCGCCGGGGCGAAGCTTGAGCAGTTCCCCGCCGCGGGCGCCGGTCAGCAGTTGCAGGTCCACCAGTGCCCGGACCTGCCGGCTCAGAAACGGTCTGACCGCCTGGACCTGCTCCAGCGGCACGCCGCGCACCGGATCGCTTTCGCGCGCGGTGGTCCGCCCGTATCGCAATCCGGTCACCGCTTGCAGCCCGTGGAAGATGTTCGAAGGCAGCAGTTGCTGAGCCACGCCCCAGCGGAAGACCGCCTTGACGCGGCTGAGCATCAGGTTCACGCTGCGTCGGCACCAGCCGGCGTCGATCATCTGCTGGCGCACCGCCTGCAGCGCCAGCGGTCCAAACTCGCAAGCGCGGGTGTCGCCGTAGAGCTGACGCAGGTGTCGGGTGGCGCGGCGGTATTTCTGGATCTCGTAATCGGGCTCGGCACCGCCGGGGCAGTAGTGGGAAATGGCCCAGGCGAAAAAGCGGGCGAGAAGTTCCGCCACAGTCAGCTCGCAGGGCGGGACGGGCAACTGCCTGCCGGCCGCCAGCCACTGGGCGATCATGCGGTCGTATTTGTTGCGGGTCCGCGGGTCGTCGTGCCGGCCGAGGTACAGGGCCTTTTTGTTGATGACGACGTACGCCTGACCCGTGGCCTTGTGAAGCCGCAGGGCGGGGATGCGGGTGGTCACGGCGCGTCTCCTGGATCCAAGGCGGCGCGGAGCACGGGCAGAAGCAGTAGTACTACGCGCGTTTTGACTCAGGTTACGGTCATGCCCTGGGACAGGAGGTGCGCCGCTACACACGGCGCCCACGTAACTTGCGGATACAGCGGGCGATGGGATTCGAACCCACGACGTCAGCCTTGGGAAGGCTGCATTCTGCCACTGAATTACGCCCGCAACCTCGGTAGGCCGCGTTACAGTCCTGCGGCCAATGGATTGCTTAATGCTACACACTGCCCCGACAGACTTCAACCATGGGCCGGATTGAAGCTGGCCCTGGGTGCGAGTCGCCCGTTGCGTCAGGGCGGCGGTTGATCCAGGGCGGACTGAACCGCCTGGCGAATTTTTTCGGGCGTTTGCTCGCCAAAGCCGACGATCATGTCGCGCACCACGCCGTCGCGGCCGACGATCAGTGTTACGGGGATCAGGTTGATGCCGAAGTTTTTGGTCGCCAGGCCCTCGGCATCAAGCGGAACGGTGAACGTGAAGCCCTCGTTCTTGACGTAGTCGCGGGCCTTTTCCTCCGTTTCCTTGCCGAGCCGGGTGCAGTTGACGGCCCAGACTTTCAATCCGCGCGAGCGCAACTCCGGGTCCGTGCTCATGGCCTGGACGTGAGGCAGGGATTTCCTGCACGGGCCGCACCACGTTGCCCAGAAATCCATGAGAACCACGTTGCCCTTTTCGTCGGCGAGATTGACTATCTGGCCGTCGAGGGTTGTGGCGGTGAACTGCGGCGCTGGCTGGCCGACCAGCGCCGGCCCGAAGGCCTTTGCCGGCATCGTGGCCGGCGCGTTCCTGCTGGCGTCGGGTTCCTCCGCCGCGGCGGGAAAGACCAGCATCGCCACTACAGCGGCTACCGTTGTCGTGATCAGTGTCATCCGCAAGCGAATCACTCCTTTACTCGTTGTGGTCAATTGTCGGTTGAATGGGAGGCAGTGGGCCTGGCCCGTCGCTGCCGTGGCGGCGGGCCAGGCCTGTTGATGCGAGCTTGATCAATCACGGCGAGCGGCTCGATCAGGTGGTGCCGCCTTCCTTCAGCGCCGCCTCGATCGCATCGTGCAGGCGTTTTACGCTTTCCTCGCCGCCGAAGCCGATGAACACGTTCTTGATCGTGCCGTCGCGTCCGACGATCACCTGGGTTGGGATGCCGCGAACCAGGTACTGTTGCAGCACCTTCCCGTCGGCGTCCATCGGCACGGTAAAGGTGTAGTTGTTCTGCTTGATGAACTTCTCGACCTGCTCGTTCTTTTCGCGTGCGTTGACTGCCCAGACCTTCAGGCCGCGTTCGGCCAGGGCCTTATCGGCGCTGATCTGCTGCACGTGGGGAAGGGCGGCAACGCAGGGTCCGCACCAGGTCGCCCAGAAGTCCAGCAGCACGACGCTGCCCTTCTGCTCGGAGAGCGTGACGGTCTTGCCATCCAGAGTCTGGAGCGAAAAGTCCGGCGCGGGCTTGCCCTTGAGAGACTGGGTATCGGCGCTTCTGTCCTGCGCCAGGGCGATGGACCAACCGGCCAGCGCGACGGCGCAGGCCAGCACTGCAAACCCGACGAAATAGCGACGGCGAGTGTTCATGGGATCCTCCCAAAGTGGTGGAATGGTTGCAGGCGTCGCATGTCGGGCGACGCTCGCCGCCGCGACCGCAACGCCTCTGCCGATATCTATCATAGACCCGCCAAAACCCCAAAAGTTGCCGCGGGTGAGGATTTCCCGCAATGCTCGCGGGTGGCCTGGCTTTTGGCGAATCGGGGAAGATTTGTTGGCGGAATGCGACCTGGCAGGCGACAATGCGACCCATCAACAGGAGCTTGCATGAGCTATGACCTCAGCTTTGACGTGGGCGCGGGATTCAACAAGAAGTCGTTCGCCGCCTACTTCCGTCAGCGTCGGAATTATGAAGTGGCCAACGGGCAGGCGATCTATCAGAACGAGAATACCGGCGTCTACTTCATCTTCGATGCGCCCGAGGACGGGGTGGTCAGCTTCAATCTGAACTTCTATCGTCCGCACGTTTTTGGGCTGGAAGCGGCGATCGAGCTGGGGGCGTTCGCCAGGGCCACAGGCGCCGCAGCAAGCGACGAATCGGGCGAGCTGGGATCTGGCGGCTCGTTCGATACCCAGACGTTTTTGCGGAACTGGAATGAAGGCAATGGTTTCGCCTGCAAGGTGATGGCCAAAGACATGGATCGGGTCTATACCTGGCCGGCCAGGCGCATCCGCGAGGTCTGGGATTGGAACTACAGCCGTCCAGCGGAGGACGAGTTTGAAGAGGGGGATATCTTCGTACCGGGGATCTTCGCGATCGAAGAGAGGAACCAGGCGATCAGCGTCGCGGTCTGGCCGCCGCATTGTCCGATTCTCCTGCCGCAGGTCGATGCGGTGCTGGTTCCGATCAATATCGAGGAGGAGGACTGCGATGCGGCGAAGGTGCCCTGGGATGAGCTGGCTGCGCTGGTGAAGCCCTATCAGGAATCGGCGGCCGGGATCGCGCGGTATCGACTGGCGTTGGATCCGTGGCCGGCGGAGATCGATGCGTTCTTCGCCAAGCGCCGCCGGGCGATGAAGCCGAACGGGATTTCGATGGACCAGGTGCTGGATCGAGAATTGGTGGAGGCTTGACGGTGTTTCGCGTCCACTATTTGACGGGCACGCAGGTGCAGAACAGATTCCGATCGCCGTAGGGGTTGTCGATGCGGGCGACGTGTGGCCAGAACTTGTACTCGCGCAGCCACGGCGCCGGATACGCCGCCTGCTCGCGGGAGTATTTGTGCGGCCAGTTGTCCGCCGCTATCGCGGGCGCGGTGTGCGGCGCGTGCTTCAGAGGGTTATCGGCACGATCCAGTTGTCCGGACTCGATCGCGGCGATCTCCTGACGTATGCGGATCAGGGCGTCGCACAGGCGGTCCAGCTCGGCCTTGGGCTCGCTTTCCGTCGGCTCGATCATCAGGGTTCCCGGTTCCGGCCAGCTCATCGTCGGGGCATGAAAGCCGTAGTCCATCAGTCGCTTGGCGATATCCTCGACAGTGACGCCGCAGGTCTTCTGGAACGTCGAGCAATCCACGATGAACTCATGCGCCACACGACCGTTGCGGCCCTTGTAGAGCTGCTCGTAGTGGCCGTCGAGACGCCTGGCCATGTAGTTGGCGTTGAGGATGGCGATCTGGCTGGCCAGCTTCAGCCCGCACTCGCCCATCATGCGGATGTACATCCAGGAGATGGGCAGGATGGAGGCCGAGCCATAGGCGGCGGCAGAGACGGGGCCTGCGGGATTTGCGATTTGCGATTTGCGATTTGCGACTTCAGATTTGGGATTGGAGATTCGGGATTGCCCCAGCGGGTCGCCCGGCAGAAACGGCACCAGGTGCTTGGCGACCCCGATCGGTCCCATTCCCGGCCCGCCGCCGCCGTGGGGGATGCAGAACGTCTTGTGCAGGTTGAGGTGGCAGACGTCGGCGCCGATGTCGCCGGGGCGGCAGATGCCGACCATCGCGTTCATGTTGGCGCCGTCGAGGTAGACCTGCCCGCCGTGGCGATGCATGATCTGGCAGATCTCGCGGATGCCCTCCTCGAATACGCCGTGCGTGCTGGGATACGTGACCATCAGCGCGCCGAGCCGATCCTTGTGTGCCTCGGCCTTGCGATTCAGGTCCTCGATGTCGATGTTCCCCTGGGCATCGCAGCCGACGGCGACGACCTTGAAGCCGGCAATGACGGCGCTGGCGGGGTTTGTGCCATGGGCGCTGGTGGGGATCAGGCAGACATCGCGGTGGGCTTCGCCTCGCGACTCGTGATAGCCGCGAATCGCCAGCAGCCCCGCGTACTCGCCCTGCGAGCCCGCGTTGGGCTGGAGCGAGATCGCTTCAAAACCGGTGATCTCCGCCAGCCACTTTTCAAGCTGCTCGAAGAGGATCTGATATCCCTGCGTCTGCTCCGGCGGCGCATAGGGATGAATTCGCGCAAACTCCGGCCAGGTGATCGGGAGCATCTCGCTGGTGGCGTTGAGCTTCATCGTGCACGAGCCAAGCGGGATCATGCTCTGCGCCAGCGAGAGATCTCGCGACTGGAGCCTGAAGATGTACCGCAGCATCTCGGTTTCGCTGTGGTAGCTGTTGAACACGGGGTGGGTGAGGAACGGCGATTGGCGGTTGGCGATTCGCAGTGGCCGATCGGTGATCCGGGCCGGATCGGCGCCTGTCCGAGGTTCAGAGCCAAATGCATCTCGGACAATTGAGTCTATGTCGTCCAGGTCGGTGGTTTCATCGCAGGAGATTCCGATCGTGCCGTCGCGGAAATCGCGCAGGTTGTAGCCGTGCGCCGCGGCACGCTCGATGACGGTTTGCGCGTCAATGCCCACGGGTCGCACGCGCAGCGTATCGAAAAACGACGATCCGCCGGGCAGCTCATGTCCCAGTTCCCGCAGCAACTCCGCCAGCAGCACAGCCATGCGATGCACGCGTTGGGCAATGCGCTTCAGTCCCTGTGGTCCGTGATAGACGGCGTACATGCTGGCCATGATCGCGGGCAGAACCTGGGCGGTGCAGATGTTGCTCGTGGCTTTTTCGCGGCGAATGTGCTGCTCGCGGGTTTGCAGGGCCAGTCGATAGGCGATGTTGCCGTGGGCGTCTTTGGAGACGCCGACGATTCGCCCGGGCATCCTGCGGACGTATTCCTGTCTTGTGGCCATGAACGCGGCGTGTGGCCCGCCGAAGCCCATTGGCACCCCGAATCGCTGCGAGCTACCCACCGCGATGTCGGCTCCGAGCTCGCCTGGCGGCCTGATCAGCGTCATCGCCAGCAGGTCGGTGGCCATCACCACCAGCGCGCCGTGTTTGTGGGCCTCTTCAATGACATCGGTGTAATCGACAATCCGGCCGTCGGTGGTGGGATACTGAAGCAGAATGCCGAAGGCATTTGCGATTTGCGACTTGCGATCTGCGATGGGGCAGACGTCAAGCTCATATCCCAGCGACCTGGCCCGCGTTCTTACGACCGCGATCGTCTGGGGATGGCAGTCATCGGCGACGAGGAACACCCTGCGATTGGCTGCATCTCCCACAATCGCATGACACATCGCCATCGCTTCCGCGGCCGCGGTGGCTTCGTCCAGCAGCGACGCGTTGGCCAGCGGCAACCCGGTCAGGTCCGCCACCATCGTCTGGAAGTTCAGCAGCGCCTCCAGTCGCCCCTGGGATATCTCCGCCTGATAGGGCGTGTACTGCGTGTACCAGCCGGGATTCTCAAGGATGTTGCGCAGGATCACCGGCGGGGTGATCGTGTCGTAATACCCCTGTCCGATGAATGAGCGGCAGATCCTGTTCTTCGTTGCAATGGCGCGCAGCTCATTTAAGGCTCTGAATTCACTGACGGGCGGGGGCAGATCCAGCGGCCTGTTCATCCGTATGGACGGCGGCACCGTCTGTTCGATCAGCTCATCCAGTGAGCCGACGCCCAGCAGGGCAAGCATCTGCCGCACATCCTGCTCGCGCGGGCCGATGTGGCGCCAGATGAAGTCGGCATCGTTGGCCAGGGTGGCGACTGGCTTGGTCTGTGACTCTGGCATGTTCGTCGTCATCGAGGTGCAGGCAGTCGCGGGGATCAGTGGCCGGTTTTCTTCAGGTACTGCTCGGCGCTGAGCAGCGACTGGACCTGTTGCGGATCCGTCGGCTTGACCTTGATCATCCAGCCCTTGTCATACGGGTCGCTGTTCACCAGGCCCGGATTGGAGACCAGCGCTTCGTTCACCGCCACCACCGTGCCGCTCACGCCGCTGTACAGATCGGCCGTGGCCTTGACCGATTCGATTTCGCCCCATCGCGAGCCGGCGGTAATCTGCTGGCCCACCTTCGGCAGCGCAACGTAGGTGATGTCGGTCAGCTCATCGGCGGCGAATTTGGTGATGCCGATCGTCACCACGTCGCCTTCCAGCTTGTGCCACTCGTGCGTCTGGAGATACGTTCGATCGTTCGGAACAGACATGAGCTCCTCGGATTTCAAGCCTCAGGTGGACAGGATCGATCGCAATCTGCGTCAATTTCCAGCCTGCATCGATACGGGTCCATCTGCGGGTTGGGTCAGGTTCTTCTATAGAACGGCAGCTTCACCACCTTCGCGGG
Organism: Fontivita pretiosa; assembly: GCF_050410795.1. GTDB lineage: Bacteria > Planctomycetota > Phycisphaerae > Tepidisphaerales > Tepidisphaeraceae > Fontivita > Fontivita pretiosa. The sequence continues at coordinate 4,181,840 of NZ_CP191258.1, forward strand.
ATTGAGCGTGCCTTTCAAGTCGGCCTGTAGTTGCGTTCCTTCGGTGGCGTAGTTCGAATCGACGTAAGCCATGGCGATGCTCTTGCCCAGAGTCGGGCTGAGGGTGCCGCTGGTGACTTCGCCGACGATCTTTTCGCCGCTGCGGATGGGCGTGCCCTGCCGGGCGATCCGCCTGCCTTCCAGTTCCAGCCCGACGAGCCTTCGTGCCGGGCCTTTCTGGCTGATCACCCGCAGCGCATCGACGCCGACGAAGTCCTTGTTCAAGTCCACTGCCCAGCCCAGCCCCGCTGAGATCGGGTCGATGCTCTCGCTCAGTTCGTGGCCGTACAGGGGCAGCCCCGCCTCCAGCCGCAGCGTATCGCGGGCGCCCAATCCGGCGGGCTTGATCGTCGCGTCCGGCCGGTCGAACTTCCCGCCCAGCATCTTCATCGCCATCGCCGCCGCCTTGGCCGGCAGGATCATCTCCACCCCGTCCTCTCCGGTGTATCCGCTGCGAAACAGCGTGAACTTCATCAGCATCACGCTGTCGGTCACGAACGTGTAACGCTTCATCCCGCGAACGTCGATGCCGGAAAGCAGATCGGCAACCCGGTCGATCACTTTGGGGCCTTGAATCGCGACCATGGCCGTGGCTTCGGTCTGATCCGAAATGTCAAAATCCAGATCCAGATCGTGTCGAACCTGATGGAAGTACTTCACGAGCTTGTCGCGATTGGCGGCATTGCAGACGATCAGCCAGTTCTTCGTGTCGCGGCTGACGATCACGTCATCCAGCACCCCGCCGGATTCATTGCAGATCAGCGAATAGCGGCTCTGCCCCACCCGCTGTTCGCTGATGTTGCGCGTCAGCACGCGATCCAGGAACTTCACCACGTCCCGGCCGGAAAAGTACAGCCGGCCCATGTGTGAAACGTCGAAGATGCTCCCGCTGGTACGGGTATGCACATGTTCTTCCACGATCGAGCGATACATCAGCGGCATGGCCCATCCCGCGAAATCGACGAGCCGGGCGCCGGCCGTGACGTGGAAATCGTAGAACGGCGTGTGCTTGAGCATGCGAAGGCCGACACTATCGGCGCAGTGCAGGGGCGTCAAGGTGTGGACCGACTGCGGGACTGCCGATTGTGGATCTCAAAGACCGCAAGCAACCGTCGTATGGAGATCAACAACCGACAAGCGGGGCATGGCGCATGCGCAAGGCACCGCCCCGGATCTCGGCTCGGTGGTCGAGCCAGACCCGGGGCGGACAATCAGAGCCGCGACTTTCGCCGCTGCCGATTCCTTGCTGGGACGACCTCAGGCACGGCGGCGCCGTGGCCGCTGAAGCGACCAAGCCGCGCCGAGCAACAGGCCCATCGTCGCCGGCTCGGGAACCACGCCCGACTGCACCGCCCGCAACGCCGCCACATACTCCCCGCCAAACTGCTGCGAGTGCTGTGCGATCAAAGCATCCGCAAGCGGACCAGCCTGGTTGACGTACGCGTTGTCGATCAGGGCATAGTCCGTCGCGTCGATCACACCCGAGTAGTCAAAGTCTCCGTTGATCCAGCCGGTCAACGTGTTGACATACCCGTTGTCGATCAGCGAGTAGTCCGTCGCGTCGATGCTGCCGGAAAGATCCGCATCCCCGAAGTAGGTGAACTTCACCAGGACGGCGCTTTCGGTCAGCCCGCTGGCGCCGGCGAAGTTGGTGTAGATCGGCCCGCTGCCGCCAACCTGAGCCAGGTCATTCAGCACGACGCCCAAGCCGTACAGGAAGCTGCCGGCGGTGGTGTTCTGAACGTTGGCCTGTGTCGAGCCGATGCCCGGCCCAAGCCAGTCGAAGTTCCCGCCATTCTCCAGGGCCGACTTGACCTGTGCGGTGATGGTCGAGAGGGTCCCTGCGGTGACGACCATGCTCGAGTTGTTCAGGTCGAGCCTGGCGCCGGTCGCGACCGAGAGGTTGGTGGTGACGATGGTCTTGGTCGGATCATTGGCGGTGGCGCCGGTGGTGATCCGCAGCGTTCCGCCGGCCACGTTGACCGCATTGATCGGACTCTTGGTCAACTGCGTGACCGTGCCCAGCGTTCCGCCGCCGTTGAAGGGCAACTGGGTCCCGGCGACGACGCGCCCGTTGTAGATGGTGTTGATCGCCAGCACGCCCGCGCCGGTCTTGTTCAACGTTGCCGAACCCAGTCCGCGAGTGGCGGGGATGCCCGGAGATCCTGGGGTACCGGCCACGACCGGACCGGTGAAGTCGATGACATTTCCGGCGTTGAGCGTCGATCCGCCCGCCACGCTCACGGTCGTTTCCGCTGCTGTCAGCGACCCGGCGCTGGTGAAGCGCTGGATGTTGATGCTGCCGATGGTGTTGTTGCCGATGGCGCTGTGCAGAGCCGCGCCGAAGGTGCCGGCGCCTCCCGTGCCCACGGTGAACAGGTCCGCGGAGTTGATGTTGCCGTTGGACCCGTCGAACACCAGCGTGCTGCCGGGCAGGACGGTGGTGTTATTGTTGACGATCCCGCCGGCGTCCAGTGCTGCCGGATGCCGCGCTACAATCACGCCACCCGGGGTGATCGGCGACGTGGCGCTGCCCGGGTTGCCAAGCTGAATCGCGCCAGTGATCGAGTTGGCCGCCGACAGGAACAGCGTTCCGGCACCCAGCTTGATGATGGTGCCGTTGCTGACAGGTCCGGCAAAGTCGACCGTGTTGGTCGTGCCGACGTTGATGCCGGCGATCTGGAGGTTCAGATCCCACGGGCCGGTGAAGGTGAAGTTATCGCCCGCTTGGTCGAAGATCACCTGCGAGGCGTTGAGGAACGAGCGGAAGGCGTTGCCGATGGTCAGGCTGCCACCGCCCAGGACGCGGAAGCGGACGTGGTTCATCAGGTCCACTTCGCCCGTGCCGAACGCGGCGCTGTTGCCCAGGTAATAGGTGGACGCAGGGGTGCCGGTGTAGAACCAGTTGAAGTTTCCGATCTCCGTTCCGCCAGTGTAGGTGTTGGCGTTGCGGAGGATGATGGTGTTGGCGTTCCCGTCGTCATTGAGCCGTCCCTGGCCGGAGATCACGCCGTGGACGTCCACCGTTCCGGTGCCGAGCGTCAACACGGTGTTGTTGCCGGTAACATCCTGCGGCCCGGTGCCGCCGATGTTGATGTTGCCGGTGATCACGGTGGTGCTCGTGCCGGAGAAGCCGCCGATGCGTGCGGTGATGCCGGCAGGGGTCTGCCCGACGATCTGGATGTCGCGGGCGATCAGGATCGATCCGCCGCTGCCGTTGATCAGTGCCTGCTCAAAGCCCTGGAAGTCCGCGCCGGTCTGCCCGGCGGTGGAGAAGACGATCGGCGAGGTGTCTGCGCCCAGCGGGCCGGGCGAACCGGCGACCACGTTGGAGCTGATCACGATGCGCCCGTTGGCGATGGTGGTTTGACCGGTGTAGGTGTTGGCGCCGGTCAGGATCAGATCGCCATGACCGCTTTTGGTCAGTCCGTTGGTTCCCGAGATCACCCCGGAAATCGTCAATCCGGGGATCGAGAGGATGTCACCGGCCGCATTGCTGATCGTGGCCGCGTTGGTGACGGTGTGGATCACGCCCTCGGCCGAGCCGAAGTTGAGGTTGGCGGCGATGCTGTTTCCTGAGGTATTGTCGATGATCACTCCGCTGGTAACCGCCAGGCTGCCGGCGCCGACATTCACCGCGCCGCCGGTGTTGGAGAGCGTCAGCGAATTGATCGTTCCGGTGTGGCTGGCGGAGCTGCTGAGCAACACGTTTCCGCCCGCGGCCAGCGAAGTGGTCATTTCCGTCGTGCGCAGCGGTCGCAGCCCGTCAACATCATACGTGACGGGGACCGCGGTGCCGTAGCCGACATCCTCGGCGGCAGTGGCGCTGTCCACGCCCACGCCGTAGGCCCACGGCACCAGCCCGCTCACCAGTGTTGGCGCGTTGGTCAGTGTGATCTGGCTGCGTTCCGTGCCGGCGGTTGGCGAGCCCAGATTCCGCCCACGGATCAGCACTGTCGAGCGGTTCTCGCGGGTGATGGCGTCGGCGGCCAGGGTCGTCTGCGTCGGACCGTTGGTGATCACGGTCAGCACGTTCATGCCGTGCCGCATGGCGATCGTGCCGATGTCTTCCATGGCATCGAATCCGCTGGCGCCGCCCATCTGGATTTCCGAACCGTACAGGTAGACCGGGGCACTGTCGCCGATGCGATTCACATTCCCGTTGCTGAAAGCGTTCACCAGATCCAGCCGGCCCATGTTGCGGATCATCGAGCTGTTGGCCATCGCGCCATCTTCGATCAGCGTGTGGAAGTCGTAGTTGTCGATGATGGTTTCGCCGGTGTAGCTCATGGGCACGTGGAAAAAGCTGTCGCCGCCTTCGCCAAGCCGAAGCTTGCCGCTTCCGGAAATGTCGCCGAAGAATTCGGGGCTGGCGGCGCCGTTGAAGGCGATGGTTCCGCCGTTGGGACCGATCACGATCGGGCGGTTGAAGGTGTACCCTGGTTGACCAGGAAGATCCTGGCGCATGAACAGCCCGCCGCCGTTGAGTGTCAGCGTGGCGCTGGCTGCGCCAAGGACGGTTTCATCGAAGACGGCGTTTGGCCTGGCCACGCCGTTGACGGTGATGACCGCTGCGCCGCGGACGGTCACGCGTCCGCCGTTGACCGTCACCCCTCCGGTATGCGTTGAGCTTCGCGTCAGCCACACGTCGCCGGGGCCATTCTTAATAAACGCGCCCGACCCGGCCAGAGATGCGTCGATGATCTCGCCGGCAGTGAAGAACTTGTTGCTGCCCAACGAGAGGTTGAAGGTCATGACGTTGGCGTTGTACGCCAGTCCGCCGGTGCCAGTGGTGATGACCTGCGTGCCAGCCGAGGGCAGGCTGATGATGTCAGTTCCGGCCTCGTTGTTGTTGGTGATGCCCGCCAAAGTGAGCGGTCCATCCAGAAACGGCCTCCAGCCGAACAAGTCGCCGTTTTCGTTGAAGGTTGCCACGTCGGCCGGGCCGTTGGGGACAGTGCCGCTGCTCCAGTGCGATCCCACGCTCCACAGGGCGCTCAGCGGGCTGGTCTGGGGATCGGCATGGGGATTCAGAGGCGGGCCGATCCACACGCCGCTGGCGCGGCCGCCGAGCACACCGCTGTCGCCCGAAAGTCCGAACCCGCCGCCGCTGGCCCAGTCGAAGCTCGCGCCGGACCGCGTAAACAGCTCGGACGTGCTGAAGCGGTTGACGCGATCGTTGCGGGCAGCGCCGTAGCTGCTGCCGGTGTCAATTCCATATACGCCGAGCAGCGTTGCCGCCACGGCTCCATTGATTACGAGACGCTTGTTGCGCATAAGACTCTCCCAAAGTGGCTCCCAACAGTTGTGTGAACAGACACAAAGGAACAGGAAATGCCAGAGATGCGACTGTGCCCCGGAAAAGTACGAACGATTGAACGAGCCAAGGCGGCTGGCTCGCGGTGAAGGCGCTGCGCCGCATGCCGTCACGATGGGCACGCGCGCAGCCCCACGGAATCCGGCTGATGAAATGAGCACTGCGAAACATCGAACCCACCAAGCGCCGAGCCGCCCAACAACCACCCACTGCGGCCCCGCACGCATTCCGGAGGAGGTGCCGACTTCCTCCCATCCAAAAAAAGCGAACAGCTTATCTCCGCTACACCCTCTGCGGCGCGGGCCTGGCGTGCCACACTGTGTCGCAGTACACCACAGCGAACTGCAACACGGCGAGCCGACCCGGCACCGCCGTGCAGACCAAACGCCTGCTCATCCGTTGCTCATGGAGTACCCGCGGGGCGGCTTGGGACGGAAGTATTTGCGTAAGACCTCGCCGCTCACGGAGGGCGTGCCATAGTTTTTCGTAATACCCAGGGTCCTTACGCTTCCGTCGGCGAAGAGGAAGTTAGCGGCGTCGTTCTTTCCGTGGCGCCACCGGATGGCCCCTCGAGCGCCCGTCTGTCCGCTGTCGTTGTTGGGTCCGGGATAGATCGGAAATCCATCACCCGTTTTGGGATTAGTGGCATCCGAGCCCGTCAGAACACCCCGGTAGCGGAACATCGGTCGCTTCGGGTTGGCGAGATATTTCGGAAAGCCGGATCCGACGGGCTCATCCAGATCAAAGCACGTGATGTACTGCCTGGAATAAGGCGGATCGACATTCCCAAGCTCGCAGGCGTCAAAGAGAATGATGTTGTCGGGGTATACCCCACTCGGTTTCGCGGGCTTGGTGATCGGCCAATTCCTGTTGTGTCTGGAGTTGGTGCTGATTACCTCGTCGTACTGCCAGGGCATGATCGCGGCGTTGGAGACGAAGTCGCAACCGGCGTAGCGATCGTTGGCGGCGGGGCAGGAGAAGGCTTCCATGAAGCGGGTGATCTTCATCCCATTAGAGGCGGTGATAACGTTGTTTATCGGTGCGCCCTTGCCTCGCATGTATCCGCGCAAGACACTCCACCAGACGTACGTGATCCTGTCGGCATCCGAGTCGCTTCCATCACCAACCTCGCCGCTCGGCCCGCCGCCGAGATCCGACAGCGAGTAGTAAGCAGACCAAGGGTAGGACTGATACTGCGACACGTATCCCGCCATGGCCTGGCCCAACGCCCGCAGCGTTGCGGCGCAGGCGACGGTGTTGGCCTGTCGGCGGGCGGCGGCGATCGTGGGGAGGAGAATCGCCACCAGGATCGCGATGATCCCGATGACCACCAGCAACTCGACCAGCGTGAATGCCGCCTTACGGTGCAAACGCGAGGGGAATGTTCTTCTGCCCACAGCAGCACCTCGAAAGGATGAATCCATTTACCAACGAATAGCTCCAGAGATGAGAGCCATGTTCCAGTTTACCGGGCGCAGGCTTTTTGTTTAACCCTTTTAACATAGTCGCCGCGCCCAGGTTGTCAAGCATATTCTACGGCACCGGCACATGCGTTACGAACCGTATTTACCCAGCTTAATGCCTGAAAGTCATGAACCACACACGATGAATGGATGCCGCGCTCCTGTTTGAGGTTCAACAAACGCCCGGTGGGGCCGGCGAGCATGTTCGCCGCTGATTGCCTGCCGCCAGCAGCGAACATGCTTCGCCGACTATACCCTGAAGCTCAGCTCCTGCACGCCGTGCCGCGGCGCGGCCGCCGGCTCAGCACCGCACCCAGCGCCAGCAGCGACAGCGAGGCAGGCTCGGGAATCACGCCCGACTGAATCGCCCGCAATGCCGCAAGGTACTCGCCGCCAAACATCCGGCTGTGCTCGGCAATGAGTGCTTCAGCGAGCGGACCAGCCTGGTTGACGTACGCATTATCGATCAGGGCATAGTCCGTCGCGTCGATCGTGCCGGAGTAGTCGAAATCTCCGTTGATCCAGCCGCTCAACGTGTTGACGTACCCGTTGTCGATCAGCGAGTAATCTGTCGCGTCGATGCCACCGGACAAATCGGCGTCGCCGAAGTACGTGAACTTGACCAACACTTCGTTGCCGATCAGGGTCTGTCCGGCGAAATCGGTATAAATCGGTCCCGATCCACCGACCTGGGCCAGGTCGTTCAGGACCACGCCCAGTCCGTACAGGAAGCTGCCGGCGGTGGTATTTCGCGCGGCGGCTTCGGAGGAGCCGATGCCCGGCCCGCCCCAGTCGAACGCGCCGCCGTTTTCCAGACCCGTCTTGATAAGCCCTGTCACCGAGCTGGTGATGGTCGCGTCACCGACGCTGATGATCAGGCTGTTGTTGGTCAGGTCGAGCCTGCCTCCGCCGATGACCGCCAGCTTGCCGACGACGCTGGCGCCCGAGGCGGAGTTGGGCGTTGTGCCCGGCGCCACGCGCGCCGTGCCGTAGCGCACCGCCAGCCCGCCGCCCGCCCGGAAGTTGGGCACGATCACCGTGCCCGATCCGCCGGTGGCGATCGACAGCGTCGCGCCCGACAACGAAAGGTTGTTCACCGTCAGCGTGGCTCCGGCGGCGGCGGAAAGCTGGATGTTCTTGTTGGCCAGCAGCGGCGCCGTGATCGTGTGGTTGCCGCTGATGGCGGTGATCCGCGGCTCGCCAAAGGCGTCCATCGTGATCGTGCTGGATCCGGCGATGGTGTAGCTGTACGCGGGATTGTCGAGCTTGAGCATGCCCAGGGTGATCGGCGAGTCGATGGTGATCGTCGCCGCCGACGTGATCATCCGCCCGAACTTCGCGATCTCGCTGACGCCGTTGGGAACGTATCCGAGCATCCAGTTGCCGCCGCTCGAGACGTTTCCGCCGCCGCTGGCGAACCACTCCGGCTCGTTATGGACCTCGAAGGTGCCGTCGGAGTTGTACGTGGTCATCGAGACCTTGCCCGGGGAGAACACGCGCAGCGCCTGATTGCCGGAACTGACGACGTAAAGGTTCCCGGCGGCGTCGAAATCCAGGTCGCGGCCGAAGTTGATCGGATCGAACGTGGGCACATACGTGCGGTTGGGCATGTCGGGGATGCCGTCGATCAGCGGCACGATAAAGACCGTGCCGTCGCCGCGAAGCGTGGCGATCCATTGCCCATCCGGGGACACCGCCACGTCACGCATCGTGCGGAACGGGTCCTGAGTGCCGGTCAGCGCCGGATCCTCGTCGAAGTTCCGCTGGATCGCGTCGGTGCGCGAGCGGTAGAGGCTGGCGCCCGTTGGCGAGAGCACGAACAGCCCGCTCTCGTTGCCGTCGAAGCGGAAGTCGGTGATGTAGAACTTGCCGTCGGGGCCGCGCGTCATGCTCATGGTCTGCGAGACAAAATCGATCTGTCCGTAGCTGCCATTGAGCAAAGTGGGAATGGTGGTGTTGTTGGTGGTCGTGCCGGCGCCGATGTCATATCGCCACAGCCCGTTTCGCTGCGTGGGCGTGACCGGATCGGGAGTCATGTCCTCGTCGATGGTGAACAGCGTCAGGTTTCCCGCGGCGCTGGTGCCCTCGACGTAAACGGCAGCGACCGAGCCGTGGTTCTGGGCGGCGCTGGGCGCAAACGGCGCTGCCCCGCCCGAGCCAGCCAGCAACTGCGAGCCGACCGTCACCGTGTTGTTGGTGCGGTAGACTGTGCCGCTGGTGTCGGACCAGTCGGCGATGTACAGAAAGCCGTCTTTGTCCAGGGCGATACGATAGGGGGATTCGCTGGCGGCAAAGTTCAGCCCGGGGTTCAGCGCCGTGTCGCCCTGGCTGAGCGGATCCGAGCCATCGGCGCCGTTGACGTAGATGCCGTCGGAGACGCTTCGCACCGGCGTGGGGAATCCGCCGGTCGTATTCGTGTTGGCATTGGAGACATACACCCATCCGAAGCTGGCGCCGTTGGCGGGATTGCGGTTGACCGCCACGCCGCGCACCGCATGGAACGAGTTGCGGACGTTGTTGTCATCGCTGATCTGAAGCGCCGGGGCGGTCGGCGTGCCGTCCGACAGGCCGGTGATGCCGCTGGTATTGCCGCTCTGATTGAAGAACCCGGCGGCGGCGGTCCTGGTGACGCGGATGCTGTAGGTGCCGGCGCCGCTGCGCGGCACGGTGTGCGAGCCTACGCCCAGCGCTCCCAGCGACGTCGGGGTTCCGTCGCGGAAGATGACCACGTCATCGGCCGCCTCGTTCAGCGTGAACGTGATGTTCCCGCCCGATTCGCTGACCATCGACGCGTACGGCGCCGCCGATGCACGTTGACCACAGGTCAGACCCACGAGCACAACGGAAGCGGCGCACGCCGCTGCGGATTTGATGCGACGATCCATGAGATGATCTCCCTCTGTCCGGTAGATGGACGAAGCTACTTGACGCTGCTGCCGGCAAGCCGGTCCAGATTCACCCACACACCCAGTGGTAACTTGTCGCGCGGGATCGTTCCGGTGGTCGATCCCCCGAAATAGTCTTCTTCGCAAAGGAAATAGTCATTGTACGGCGTAGGGCTGCCGAAGGCGCCATCTTCCTGGATCGAGCGCCATCGACGCCACACGTCCTGCTCCGTCCACGCCGGCGCCGCGGGGATCGGTTTGGTTACCCAGCGGGTCAGGTCCACCCACTGCGCCGAGCCGTTGGCGTACAGGACGTTCACGCCGGTCTTGTGCGTGCGGCGGACAAACTCGCTGCTGGTCAGCAAGTCGCTGAGCATCGCCTTGTTCTTCAGCTTCGAGAGGCGGGGCATCGCGAACACCAGCTTGCTCAGATGTGTGCTGTTGGCTGTCCAGTTGGTCCCCAGGTAGGGGATCCAGTTGGCAATGTGGGAGTTGCCCGCCGTCACGTACTGCTCGCTGTAGCCCTCGTCGAAGTTCCCCGCCGGCCAGTTGGCGATCGGGCGGGTCATGTAGCTGATACGGGTATGTCCCAGCCCCTTGGTCTTGAACCGCGGATGGTCCGGCCACTTGTCGAACGGCGGCCAGGGGTTCTGCGGCGTGTCGAAGCTGAACATCGGGTCGTCCATCGAGGGACAGTAAAACGCCTTGGGGTTGGGCGTGAGGCGGTCGATGGCCAGCAGCCCGAGCATCGACACCTTCGTGCCATTGTTGTTGTTCCAGTTGACGAAGTAGTTGAAGTTATTCTGGTCCATGTACCCGATGGGGATCGCGTCCCTGTATCGGGCGGCGTAGATGCGCAGGGCGTTGCTCAGCTCGCGGATGTTGCTGAGGCACTGTGTTCGCCGGGCCAGCTCGCGCGTCTTGCTGAGCGTGGGCAGGAGAATGCCGATCAGGACTGCGATGATGCCGATGACCACGAGCAGTTCGACCAGGGAAAACGCTCGAAGACCTGGACGAGCGCGACGATGCATGCCAAAGCCTCTCCTTTCGTTCTCGACGCCTTGGCGCGGGAAATGGGCGACTGGCGCCACCGCGATGCTGGGGTTCGAGAACCGGACTTGCACGCGTTAGACCTGCGATTGGCCAGCGTCAACTTATATAACTTGGCCCCCGCCGAGGCAAGTAAATTATGCTCAAACAAACAAAAGTATCCGCGGTCTTCTGAAGTTCCTGTGGTCGTCTTGTGTCCGACGGGTGGCGGGGCGGCGGCCTCGTCGCAAGGACCATCCCGCCCACGCGACCACTCCTGCCGCCGCCGGCTCGGGAATCACCCCCGACTGAATCGCCCGAAGCGCCGCCAGGTATTCACCACCGAACATTCGAGCGTGCTCCGCAATGAGTGCGTCAGCCAGCGGACCAGCCTGATTGACGTACGCATTATCAATCAACGCATAGTCTGTCGCGTCGATGTTGCCGGAATAGTCAAAGTCTCCATTGATCCAGCCGGTCAGGGCGTTCACATACCCATTGTCGATCAGGCTGTAGTCGGTGGCATCGATGCTGCCGGAAAGATCGGCGTCGCCGAAGTAGGTGAACTTCACCAGAATCTCGTTGCCGCTGAGCGTTCGGCCGCCGAAGTCGCTGTAGATCGGCCCGCTGCCGCCGACCTGAGCCAGATCGTTCAGCACGACGCCCAGTCCGTACAGGAAGCTGCCCGCCGTCGTATTCTGCTGCATCGCTTTGGTCGAGCCGATCCCATTTCCGCCCCAGTCGAACGCGCCGCCGTTTTCGAGCGCTGTCTTGAGCTGGTTGGTGATCGTGGCCAGCGACCCGGTTCGCACAACCAGGTCGTTGTCGTTCAGGTCGAGCCTGGCGGTCCAGGCGGCGTTTGCGCCGGCGATCGTGAGCGTACCGACGTCGCTGACGCCCGCGTTGCCACCGTTGTCCGCCACCCGCACCGATCCGCCATGGATCGTCAGCGAAGCCGTCGTGCGAACGTTGGCCACTTCCAGCATGCCGCTGCCTTGCTTGAAGATCGGGAAGTTGTTCGTTGTCAGCTCCCCGCTCAGAGTCAGCGCGCTGCTGGCCTGCACGACGTCTGCGGTGAACGGGCGGCTGAGCACGATCGGTGCGTTGATGCTGTGGCTGCCGCTTCGCACGACGATCGAGCCGTGGATGCCGCTGGTCAGCGAGTTGAAGCTGATCGTCCCGCCGGCCAGGGTGTAGCGGTTGGCGTTGTCGAAGACGATGGAGCGGACGGTCTTGCCGCCGGGCTCGATGTTGATGGTGCTGGGGGCGGTGATGGAGGCGCCGAAATCCGCGGTGGCTTCGATGCCATCGGGCACGCCGACCGTCCAGTTGCCCGGCTCCGCCGCCGCCCAGTTGCCGCTGCCGCTGAGGTTCCACGTTGGCCGAACCTGTGTGACCTGCTCCAGCACGACATTGTCGAAGACGCCGAAGTTGGCATCGACGCCGGTGACGTCATCCAGAGCCGCGGTCGTGTTGTTGAAATCATCGTATCCCAGCAACAGATGTCCCGAGGAGACGGTGTTGTCGGAACGGGCCGCGATCAGCGCGCCGTTGATGCGATAATAAACGATCCCATCGACGTAGCTGATCTCGACGGTGACCCAGTGTTTGCCGATGCTGCCGGGCGTCTCCCAGCCGGCGCCGTCATTGAACGGAAACAGCGTCTGGTAGTAGACGTTTCGGCCGTTATCGCGGCCGAAGGTTCCATCGACCTGGGCGACGTAGCCGGCCTCGTCGATGGTCAGCGGCGGGGTCGTGCCGCTGTAGCGGGTGTTGTTGCGGTAGACGCGGTAGTCGGCGCCGTTGCCGCGCTCGCCGTTGACCGCCATCGCATAACCGCGTTTAGTGGGGAAGGGTCCGGGTCCGACGACCGGCCCGCCGATTCCACCGCCTTCCTGGTTGATTCCGGCGACGAACCACTCGGTGGATCCTCCGCCACCTTCGAAGCCTCCGTTGTAGTTCATCCACAGGTCGAAGCTCAGCTTCTGATCTCCCGAAGGCAACACGCCGCCAGCGTACTGGGCCAGCTTGGGATACAGGTTGATGATCGCAGTTCCGCCAGAGGAGTTGTTCACATCCAGCCGCAGTCCGATGGTGCTTCCGCCGGTCGATCGCGGCGCCGGGGGGATGGTCGCGGTGACGGCGCTGCCGAAGGCGTCGGTGTAGCGGTAGGTATACGTGCCGTAATTAAACGCGAAGTCGTGCGCCACATCGCCCGCCGCCGTGCCCATGCCGAACGTTGGCGGGGTGGTCTGGTTGTCGACGGAGTAGACATCGTAGCGCGACGCGGAGGTGCCGGCGTCAAAGTCGTCGGAAAAGAGCACGGTCTGCGCCGATCCGATCGCCGGCGCCACGATGATCATCGCGCCCGCCGCCGCTACAGACCTGGCCAGTCCCGTCGTCCGCGCACGATGCCGCCCACCGCTGGTTCGTCGATGTGCCATGGTCTTTTCTCCCTGTCGGTCTGGTCGTGATTTGAGCGCCACTCACAGCCTGTCGAACGCCCCCCACACGCCGCGCGCCGGCACGACAGGCCGGCCGGTCTGTACCACCACATCCAGCAGCATGATGTTGTTGTACCCCGTGTTGAACGCCGCCAGATCCGTCGGACCCTCGCGAAGTGCCAGAAACTCCTTGGGAAAATCGCTCAGATTCACCCATTTCACCCCGCCGTGGCCGTACATCACATTCACGCCGGTCTTGTGGCGAGTCCTGATGCTGGCCGGGTTGATCGTGATGTCCGCCACCAGCGCCAGGCTCTTGATCTTCGCCAGCTTGGGCATCTCGGCAGGCTTGCCTGTGACATCCTCGATCCGATAGCCGGGGGGAATGCTGGGCTGAGGGATCCAGTTGACGATCGGCCGGGTGCCGTAGCCCAGCCGGGTATCTCGCGTGCCGCTGCTGGCGCCGACGACAAACGGCCAGGGGTTGTTCTCGGGCTGGAAAATCCACTGGTCGTGCCGCTCGGCGGGGCAGAAGAAAGTCTGCGGCGGCTTGACCAGATTCGCCTCATGCAGCAATCCCAGCAGGATCACCACCGAGCCGCTGCTGCGGCTGTAGTTGGCCAGGTAGTTCCACATCTTTTGCCCATTGATGTACCCGACGGGCACGTAGCCGCGCTTGTTTTTCAGGGAGTATTCGACGATGGCGGTTCCGAGCTGGCGAAGGTTGCTGGCACAGGCGGTGCGCGCCGCGGCCTCGCGCGCCTTGCTCAGTGTCGGCAAGAGGATGCCGATCAGGACCGCGACGATCCCGATCACCACCAGCAGCTCGACCAGCGTGAACGCGCCGATGCCTGCACTTCGAGCGCACACGAGAGGGCGAGTTTGCGGGCCATTGAGGGAATGCATCGGACGACTCCGGAATGTGCGAAGTGCTATGGAACGATTCGCCGCACGAACTGAATCGCCGCATTATCCGAATGCCGCCGCAGAACTGCAACTATAATTATACAATTAAACACAAGAGTAGTTTGTCTTCTGCCGGTCGCGCGTGCATCATATCCCGCCAAGCCCATGTTGATCGCCATCCTCAGCGACACGCACGACCGCCTGCCCGCCACCGTCGCGGCCTTGGAGCTGCTGCGCCAGCGCAACCCCGATTTCTATATTCACTGTGGCGACGTGGGATCCGAGCGGATCATCGATCAGTTCGTCGGGCTTCCCGCGGCGCTGGTCTGGGGCAACACCGACTGGGACCGTCGGCGGCTGACCCGCTACGCCGAACAGCTCGGCGTTCGCGTGCTTGCCGAGCCTCTCGGCCAGCTTGAACTCGACGGCAAGCACTTCGCCATTACTCACGGTGATGATCCCCGGCTGATTCGCCAGGTTTTGGAGCGTCAACAGCACGACTATCTGCTCATGGGCCATTCACACGTGCGGTCCGATCGACGCCAGGGTCGAGTCCATATCATCAACCCGGGCGCGCTGCACCGCGCCGCCGAGAAGACTGTGGCGATCCTCGACACGGATCGGGATGAGGTCGAGTTTCTGCCCGTGATCGCGTGACAGGCGGGTTCCTCTCCTCTGCGAGGCTGTGACCCCCACGCATGCCCCGCAAACAAGGCCAATTGACGGGTGAGCGACGACGCCCTCTTCCGCCTTCTACTGTCTGCCTTCATCCTTGCCATTCACAGTGATAAGATACCCATGGCCATGGAAGAGCCCGGCGACAACTCCGTCACCATACGCAGCTTTCGGCGATCCGACGGGCCGGCGTGCAGGAAGCTTTATTCCGAGGGACTTCTGGGCGGCAAACTCGCCGAGAACGACACCGGCGCGGACATCGACGACATCGAGGCGGCGTACTTGCGCAGCCCCGGCAACCACTTCTGGGTGGCGGTGGATCAGCAGGGGCAGGTCGTCGGAATGATCGGCGTGCAGCACCACGAGCAGGGCAAGGCGGAGATTCGTCGCCTGCGGGTCCGCGAGGACCTTCGCCACCGCCGCGAGATCGGCACCCGGCTGCTCGAAACCGCCCTGCGCTTCTGCCAGGAACAGCATTATCTCAAGGTCACGCTGGACACGTTCATCGAGCGAGAATCGGCCATCAAACTATTCGAAAAGTTTCACTTCCGACTCGACCGCGCCAGGAGCGTCAGCGGAAAGGACCTGCTGTATTTCTATCTGGACCTTTACGGAGCGGAGAAACGAAAAGGATGACCGCAGGCACACGATCGCGGCGTCCAGCCCACCATGGAGCCTGAACTGGAACGCAAGCTCTACTTCGACGGCATCGAGCTGTTCAATGCCCACGAGTTCTTCGAAGCCCACGAAGTCTGGGAAGACATCTGGCACGAAGCGCGCGGGATTAAACACGAGTTCTATCAGGGCCTGATTCAATGTGCCGTGGCGCTGGAACACTATCGCCGGTCCAATCCCCGCGGCGTATTGAGCCTGTTCGACAGCTACCGCAGTAAATTCCGGCGCGTGCCGCCGGTCTTCATGGGGCTGGACGTGAAGTGTTTCCTGGAGCAGATGCACGCGGTGCTTCGCCCGGTGCTGGAGGCCCGTCCCACGCCTCAGCGGGGGCAGATCGAGTTGGACTACGCCAACGTTCCCCGAATCCAACTGCTGTACGATCCGTTCACTACCGGCGAGGCGCGCAAATACGATCATCCCCAATAAACGCGTGCTCTGCGGCAGCCATTCGCATTACGGACGGGCATTCTGTGCGCGCCGAATTCCCACGCCGGCTCAAAGGCGGCTCCGTGCCGGCCCTGCGACCACAGCTTCCCTGGGTGACTACTTGTTCCAGAACTTCCCGCCGTACTGCGCCTGATCGCCGAGTTGTTCCTCGATCCGCAGAAGCTGGTTGTACTTGGCGACCCGGTCGCTGCGCGCCGGGGCGCCGGTCTTGATCTGCCCGCAATTGGTGGCCACGGCGATATCAGCGATGGTGGCGTCCTCGGTTTCGCCACTGCGATGGCTGATCACCACGCCGTAGCCGTTGCGCATCGCCAGATTCACCGCGCCCAGCGTTTCGCTGAGCGTGCCGATCTGGTTCACCTTCACCAGGATCGCGTTGGCGACGCCGGTCTTGATCCCCTTTTCAAGGAATTTGACGTTGGTGACGAACACATCGTCGCCGACGAGCTGGATTTTGCCTCCCAGCCGTTCGGTCAGCTTCTTCCAGCCGTCCCAGTCGTTTTCCGCGCAGCCGTCCTCGATGCTGCGGATGGGATACTTCTCGCACCACCTGGCCCAGTAGTCGATCAGCTCCTCGGCCTTGAGAACCCGGTCGGGATTGGACTTGAAGAACCGGTAGCCCTTTTTCTCCTTGTCCCACATTTCGCTGGTGGCCGGGTCCAAAGCGATGAAGACCTGCTTTCCGGCCTTATAGCCGGCTTTGTCGATCGCCTCCATGATGACCTTCAGCGCGTCCTCGTTGTCCTTCAGGTTCGGCGCAAAACCTCCTTCGTCGCCGACCGCGGTGCTCATCTTGTTTTCGTGCAGGACCTTCTTGAGCGCGTGATAGATCTCCACCCCGGCGCGCAGGGCGGCGCTGAAGCTGTCGAAGCCCCAGGGCTGGATCATGAACTCCTGGAAATCGACGTTGTTGTCGGCGTGCTTGCCGCCGTTGAGGATGTTCATCATCGGCACGGGCAGGGTCTTGGCGCCCGGCCCGCCGAGGTACCGGTACAGGGGCAGCGAGCAGGCCTCGGCGGCGGCCTTGGCGACCGCCAGCGACACGCCCAGGATCGCATTGGCGCCCAGCTTCGACTTGTTGGGCGTGCCGTCGAGCTCGATCATCAGGTTGTCGATGGCTTCCTGATCGCGTGGGTCCAGACCGATGAGTTCGGGCGCGATCTTGGTGTTGACGTTATCGACGGCCTTGGTCACGGACTTGCCCAGGTACTGCTTCTTGTCGCCGTCGCGCAGTTCGACCGCCTCGTGCTCGCCGGTGGAAGCGCCGCTGGGAACCGCGGCACGTCCGACGGTGCCGTCTTCGAGGATCACGTCCACTTCGACGGTCGGATTGCCACGCGAATCGAGAATCTGTCGGCCCTGGATGAACTCGATGTTGATGCTCATGGTGGTGTTCCTGGATTCCTGAGTTTGAGCGCCTCATGATCGCGTCAGCACGACGCGGCATCATGTGCGGATGCGGGACAGCGACAGACAGCGCCTGCCGCACCGGCGAAGAACTCTCGCCGTGGCGGCAGTCTATGCGCGCGAGAGTTGGTGTCAAATGCGCCGCTGGCGGACACCTGGCGCACCAGCACGGTGGCGACAACACGAAAGCAGCCTGTAAATCACCCTCGTGGCGATTGCTGTGCTGCATGAAGCCTGCCGCGCGGTCCATGCCTAATCGATCAGATCGACGATCGCCGCGTCCACTTCGAGGCTGACGGCCTGCCCCAGCGCCGACACCTGAAGGATCAGGCGGTGCGGCTTGCTGCGATCTTCGATGATCCCCCGCACCCCTCGCAGCGGGCCGCAGCGGATCTCCACGGCCTGACCTTTGACCAGGTACGGGTACGGATCCAGCGGCCTTTCCGAAGCCAGTACCCGCGCCAGGCTTTGCAACTCCTGATCGAGGCGCGCCTGATCGACGACGGGAATGATCTGAGCCACGCGCTTGGTTCGATCTGCCCAGTAGGCGTCGTCGAGCGATCCGCGGAGAAACAGATATCCCGGAAAAAGCGGAACCTCCACGTCGAATTGCTGATTGCAGTAAAACCGCCGCGTGCGCACCAGCGGCAGAAAGTAACCGATCCCCCGTGCGCGCAATCCGTTAGCCAGGATCTTTTCCTGTCGGCTGCGGGTGCGGAGGACAAACCAGTCTCCGCAATCGGCCGACGGCAATCCCGGCACGATGGCGAACGCAGGCGTCGGGGCTGAAATAATCCGATCGCCCTGTGCCAGCATGTACCCACTCCTTATTGAGAAAGGCCCCCGCACAAGATGGATGTGTGTCTACCCGAGAGCGGATGTCCGAGCGGCTCACCCCAGGCAACAGACGCCGCCGCCCGCGAGCAATTCCCCATCGAGATCCTGTGCGGTCAATGGGTCAACGTCACCCCATCGAGACTCCAGACCACATCGGAACCGTCAAATGCAGGCGATTCCCCACGTCTCAGCCCCCCGTGAACACCCCCGAAGGGGCCAAGCACACGAGCAGCCCTGCATTATTCAACAAAGCCGATGAGCATGTCAAAGAAAAAATACTGCAGCACGAAGTACGAACCGCGTGAACAGCCTGAAACAGTTTTTGACACACGAGTCGCCCGGGCGTAGGCTCTGGACCAGTAGCCCGGCCCATCGCCATCACCGCGGCTCCCGGTTCTTACTACACGCAAAAGTGATGACCTTTGCGCTGGGCGCCGGCTTTTCTGCGTTTAATTTCTCAACGAGCGGGGGATGGTGTCCATGTTGAGGCTCCTGATGCCGTCCCGAGTGCGTGTCAAGATCGACCTGGCCAGGCTCAAGGCACATCTGTCGCGCGAGGAAGGCAGACCGCTGGGCGATGAGCAAGTCCTCCAGTGGCTGCATGACGCGGGCTTCATTTCCAGCGGCGAGGGATACTGGATCGTCGCCGAATCAGACCTGGGACATCTGGACCCCTCAGAAGTTTTGGAGATCGCGCGACTTGCGGAGGGGAATTGAGCTGCCATGCGGCGCGTATCACCAATGCTGGCGCAGATTGTTTGCTTTTTCGAGTCGGATTTTTCTTGAAAGTGGTGGCGGTGGTCGGCTATCTATTATGACGGTGGACGCACGCAGCGTCCGGGGTGCCGTGAGCGATGACGCGCGGGGGATGATCCGAATGCGTCAACGCTGTGCACATCCGCAACTGGGGTTTCCGTTGAACTGCCTGGAGGGGAGATCAGCTCCGGGGGTTATGGGCGGAGCCCGCCCATAGCCGGCACATTCTGTTCAGGGTGGGGCAATCCACTCAACTGCTGTGCATCGTAGAGACTGGGCCATCCCGCTTGGCCGGGCTGAGCACTTTGCGCCGCGGGCAGTGCCTGCTCGTGCAATGAGCGCGCCCGCTTCCTGTCCGGCAGCCGAAGCCGCGCCGCCATCGCCGCGCGTCAGCCACGCTCGCCGCGAGCCGTCCGCTCGTGCCACCGCATCAATCGCTGAACCGATTTCGCTGACTGCCGTGATCATACTCGCAGGCTCGGTGCGGCCAGCGGGGCTGCTGGCGGCAGTGAAACGGCCGGTGCTCCAGTTGCCGCTCTCCCAGCACACGACGGTGCTTCAGCAGTGGATCCATCGCGCCGCGGAGTTCCGCCGACGCCATCCACATGTGCCCGTCCGCCTGCTCTTGGATTCAAACAGTCCGCAGCACAACCAGAACGACGCAATGATGCCGCCGAACTGTGGTCCGAGTCTGATTCTTGAACGTGATCCCAAGCCCTATCGCGGGACCGGCGGGCTGCTTCGCGACCTGGCCGAAGCGTGTGATTTCAGGGGATGGTTCCTGGTGCTCAATGCAGCCCAGCGGCTGTCAGTCCCACTGGAACGAATTCACACGCATCTGAGCGGCGTTGCTGGCGAGGTAAGACTCGCGACCGATGAAGCCGGCGTGGTGGATGGCGCCATGCTCGTCAATTGCGACGTGCTGCGCAAGGTTCCCTGCATCGGCTACTGCGACTTTAAGGAACAGGTGCTTGCGACATTGTCGCAACAGGGCTACAGCGTCGGCGTGGCACGAATGCCCCGACATTGCGGATTGCCCATCCGATCACGCGAGCAATACCTGCGCGCGGTGGCGGCGGAGCAGGCATGCCGGGCAATGGATCCCGAATCGCCGCCTGATCCGACAGAGCACAACGGCGACGATGCGTCCGGTGAGCCGTGGCGGGCCAGATTCGCCCTGATCGAAAAAGGCGCCTGCATCGATCCATCGGCGATCGTGCACGACTCGGTGATTCTGGCCGGCGCGAAAGTGGCACGCCGCTCGGCGGTCATTCGTTCTGTCGTCTGTCCCGGCGCGGCCGTTTCCACCGGCACCATCGTTCAGGATGCGCTGGTGAGCTGACCGATGAGGGCACAACCCCGCATTTTTATTCAGTTCGACTGATGCGACGCACATCCCAAACCATCCAAAGGTGGCGCGCCACGGACGTGCTGGCCGCCGTTGCGATGCTGGCCATCGCCGTCGCGGTCACCTCCGGCGCCTGGCAGGACCTGATCCTGATCGCGATCCGCGACGAGGAGGCCAGCCACATCTTTCTGGTGCCCATCGCCGCGGCGTGGATCGCCTGGATGCGCCGCGAGGCGCTGCTGCGATGCCAGCCTCGGGGACACATGCTCGGGGCGGTGCTGATCGCGATTGGCTGGTTCCTCTGGACGGTCGGTTACCACCAGGACATTCAGTGCTTCTGGCACGGCGGGGCGGTGGTGATGGCAGTAGGCGCGGCGATTTCAGTTCTGGGCGCGGAGGTGCTGCGGCGAGCGTGGCCAGCGTTTGTCGTGCTGGTCTTCCTCGTGCCGGTGCCGGGAATGCTTCGACAGTCGATCTCTCAGCCATTGCAGACGATGACCGCCCACGCGACACAGTCGGTCGCCGAGATCATCGGCCTTCAGGTCGATCGCTGGGGCAATGGGCTGGTGGTCAACGGCAGGGAAGTGACCGTCGCCGAAGCATGCAACGGCATGCGGATGGTCTTTGCTTTGTTTCTGGTGTCGTATCTGTTTGCGTTCATCACGCCGTTGCGGCCATACGTGCGGCTGCTGGTGCTGGCCGCCTGTCCCATCACCGCCGTGTGTTGCAATGTGATTCGCCTGGTCCCCACGGTCTGGCTGTACGGACACCTCAGCGCCGAGGCGGCCGGAAGATTCCACGACATCAGCGGCTGGGCCATGGTTGTCGTGGGATTCCTGATTCTGGGTGGAATCGTCAAGGTGCTGAAGTGGGCGATGCTGCCGGTGATGCATTACTCGCTGGCCACGTCGGCCTGATCCGGCCAGCCTCGATCATTCCCTGATTCGCGCACGACACCATGATGATGATGAGCACGGGACCCAATTCAATCCCCCTCCAACGTCGCGCCGAACACCCCTCGGCAGCGACTCGGATCCCGGCCGTGACGCTCGCGTTGGTTCTGCTGGCGGGCGTGGCGGTGCAGCGGATCGCGACACCGAGCCCGGCGGACGCGCAGCCGTACCTGCAGCAAATCCGCGCGGCGGCGGCGCAGCTCCCGCCCGGGCTCGGTGGTTGGATTGGCGCCGAATCCCCGGTCCCGCCCGCGGCGGTCAGCCTCCTGCGACCCAACGTGCTGATCAGCCGTGAGTATACCGATCAGGCCGGTCGCCGTGCAGGCTGGCTGTTCGTCAACTGCGGCGATGCGCGCGACCTGGTTGGGCATTATCCGCCGATCTGCTACGTGAATTCCGGGTGGGTGCTGTCATCGCAGAGGGCGCGAAGCTGGCAGGTCGGTTCATGGACCGTGCCCGGGGTGGAATACGAAATGACCACCCAGCCGTTTCGAGGCCGCCACCCCATCATCGTCATGAACACGATGATCGTCCCGCATGCGGGTTTTGTGCCTGATATGGAAGTGCTGCGGCAGGTGGCGCTGCCGCTGACCCGCAGGCACTGGGGTGCCACGCAAATCCAGGTCATTGTGGACGCCTCTACCCCCCAACACGTCCGCGATGAGATCTTCGTCTCGCTGCTGCTCGCTCATCGCCAGTTGATCGAAGCGGTCCTGAACAGTCAGGCGGTGCAGTCCCCGCGTCAGACCGCCAGCGCCGTCTCTGCAGGCGATCGACCTTTACCCTTGGATCAGAATCGATCATGAATCCTAACGTACCAGCCGTAAACGTCGCCGCGACGCTGCCGACAGAAACTGAGTTTGCCGCCGACGCAATGCCTGCGCCGCGCGACCCTTCGCAGGGTTCGCAGGAGCGCTCCTGGCAGCTTGTGCGCGCGATCCTGCGGGGGCGGTTGTGGTGGCTGCTGGTGCTGAGTCTGCTGCTGGGCGGTACGGCAGCGGCGGCGGGGTGGTTTCTCAGCAGACCGGTGTACCGCAGCGGCGTCCCGCTGCGCGTGGTGCCCGTCCTGCCACGCGTGCTCTACAGGGACGAGGAGAAGGGCGCGCTGCCACAGTTTGAAAGCTTCGTCGGAACCCAGATTGCCTTGCTCCAGAGCCAGCGCGTGCTCGAAGGCGCCGTGGATCGCCTGGCCGCAAATGAACACTGGCGGCGCACTCATGGCGGCCCGGATGGCAAACAGCTCGATGGCGCAGTGGTCCGGCTGGCGCAAAACATCGAGGTCAGACGCAACAACGAGCTGGTCATGGTCTACGCCGACGACCCGGATCCACGCTGCGCGATGCTGGCGGCACAGGCGATCGTCGATACCTTCCGGGCCTTATACCTGGAGAGCGATTCGGAGACCGATAAGCAGCGCCTGGCCGTCTTGCAGCAACACGAAACCACCTTGAACAACGACCTGCGCAGCAAGCGGCAACAGATTGCCGCCATCACCGATGCATACGGAACACAAAACGTCGATGCCCTGTATCAGGCCAAGTTCGATCAGGTGCTCAAGCTCCAGGCGGCGATGGCTGATCTCCAGCTCGATATGACCCTGGCGGTCGCGGGGCAAACTCAGGCCGCCGAGCCGTTGGCCGTCGAGCAACTGTCGGTGACGGATCCGATCCTGGCCGAGCTGATCCGTGCCCGCGACCAGCTCGACGCGAAACTGACAGCCCTGCGCAGCCAGAACCTGCTGCCCGAGCACAAGGAGGTGGCGGCGGCGATGGCGGAGCTGGGGCGGCTGAACACCAGGATCACCGAGCGGATCGACGCCCTGCGGGCGCTGCCGCAGGCTGGCCTGGCCGGCGCCCGCGCGCTGTCCGGCGCGCCGCTGGACCCGCGCATCCTGCGGGTGCAGCTCGACGAGGTCGGCAAAATGCTCGAGCAGTCCAGAAAACAGATGCTCGAGCTCAGCGCCGCCTGCGCCCAGGTCGCCGTGCTCAAGGAAGAAATCGAAGCCATCCAGCGACAATTGAGCCAGACACGGGAACGCATCGATCAACTGAACATCGAGTCGCGTGTCGGCGGCCGAATCAGCGTCCTGGGCGATGCCCAAAGACCTCTGGAACCCTATGTGGATCCTCGCAAGCGGCGAAGCTCGCTCGGCGCGATGGGAGGCGCGGCACTGGCGTTCATGATCGTCCTGATTCATGGCCTGGTCGATCACCGACTGCGACACGCCGAAGAGCTTCGCCTGCGGTTGAACACCGACCAGATCCTCGGCCTGCTGCCGCAACTGCCGGACGTGACCGATCCGCAGCAGACGGCGCTGGTCTCCCACGCCGTGCATCACATCCGAACCATGCTCCAGTTGCGGACCCGACTGCCAGGCGGGCAAGCGCCGGTGTTCGCCATCACCAGCCCACTGGCCGGCGCGGGCAAGACCAGCCTGTCACTGGGGCTGGGCTTTTCGTTCGCCTCCACCGGATGCCGGACGCTGCTGATTGACTGCGATCTGATCGGCGGCGGGCTGACCTGGCGCACGCGCTCGCTGCTTCGCCGCAAGCTCGGGCGGATTCTGGTGGCCCAGCGAGTGATCAGCGAGGCGCAACTGAAGTCGGCGTTGTCCCACTCCGCCAATCGCACGCAGCGACTTGGTCAGCGCCTGATCGAGCTGGGCCATGTAACCGCGGCCCAGGTGGACGAGGCGCTGCGGCTTCAATCCCTGCCGCCGGCTGGGCTGGTTGAAGCGTTGCAGGGCGCCCCGCTTCAGCGCTGCCTGACCCGAACCGAGGTGCCGGGGCTTTGGCTGCTTCCACTGGGCAACGCGCGGGCGGTTGACGCCGCCAGCCTCTCGCCCAGCGCCCTGGCTGCACTGCTCGGCGAGGTCCGCAAGCACTTTGACGCGGTCATCATCGATACCGGCCCGGTCCCCGGAAGCCTCGAAGCCTCAGTGGTCAGCGCGCAGGCGGACGCCGTCGTGCTGATCGTTGCCCGAGGCCAGTCTGCCAACGCCGTGCAGCAAAGCCTGCGGCACCTGCGCAGCGTCGAGGCGCGGCTGTGCGGCATCGTCTTCAATCGCGCCCGGCCGGATGATGCCGAGGTTCAGTCCACCACCCGGCTGCTCAGTTCCGCCATCCAACGCGGTGAACGATCCTCCCGGAGCAACGGCAATGGCTCGGCCAGTGCAGGCAAGAACGGCGCGACCAGTGACCGAATCTCCGACACCAGCGACGGATTTGGCCCGGTGGCTCAGGCCGTGGTGCCGCCGGCCATCGCCGCAGCGGCGTCCAAAAGCGCCGCCGCGCATCAGGCCAACTGAACTGCTCAATCCTGAACCATGATTGCTGCCGACACGAGTCTTGCCAGCCTCAGTGGCCTGTCATCCACCAGGCTGATCGACCTGCCGCCTTCGCCCCGGCGCGAGCTGGTCCAGACGCGCACGCTGTGGGGGCTTACGCCCGTCGAGCTGCACGCGCGCTACTGGGCCTCGCGCGGCGTGCAGGTGGTCCGCTGCGGCGAACGCTGCACCATCGTTGAACATGCCGAGCTGTACCTGTTGATGGATCCGACCCTGCTGGCGGTGTTCCATCCCGCGCGGCTGGTCACCCGGCTCTACTGGGCTGGCGCTGAACTCATGCTCGTGCGACTCCGCGACGATCGCACAGTCCACGGCAGCGAGCGCGTCATCACCGATGCCTCCGGCAGGTTCATTGGCCTGAAGCGACTTTACGATCACACCGCCAGTCGCATGGCCCGCGTGGTCCTGACTGCCGACCGGGCCGTGGCCGACACCTGGCAGGCCGCCCGCGACATCCGCCAGGCCTGGCACGCCATTCGCCAGATCGTCCCGCCAAATCAGTGTCTGGTTGATCGGATCCGCTGCCGCACGTTTGATTCCCGCGACCTGGATGAGCAGGCCAGATTCGTGCAGCATCTGGCGCAGTTCTGGCCGCGACCGGACATGACCATTGCCCGGGCGCGGCCGCTGCGCAGCGGCGCGTGGATCGATCCTACCGCCCGTCCCGGCGAAGATCTGCGATGCATCGGGCCGGTCTGGATCGGCGCGGGCCGGCATGTGCCGGATGGTTGCGTCCTGGTCGGCCCGGTCGTGCTGTGGGACCTGCCACACATGAGACCCGCCGCCCCGCAGGTACGCTGGGCCGAACTGGAACCCACGGCCCTGGCCTGCCAGCGCGCCATCGACCAGGCGCGCCGACGCTCGCCGTTGCGATGCCTGCTCAAAAGGCTGTTTGACATCGTCTTTTCGCTGATCTGCCTGCTGCTGACGCTGCCGCTGTATCCGCTGGTCATGGCCTGCATCTGGCTGGAAGACGGCCGGCCGTTCTTCTTCGGACACCTCCGCGAGACGATTGGCGGACGCGAGTTCCGCTGCTGGAAGTTCCGCTCCATGCGAAAAGACGCCGAGAAGATCAAACGCGAGCTGACCTCGGCCAATCAGGCGGATGGCCCGCAGTTTTACCTCAAGGATGATCCGCGTCTGACGCGCGTGGGGCGGATCATCCGCAGGCTCAACATCGACGAGCTGCCGCAGTTCTACAACGTGCTCAAAGGCGAGATGTCCGTCGTCGGACCGCGCCCCAGCCCACGCAGCGAAAACCAGTTCTGCCCCGCCTGGCGCGAAGCTCGCCTCAGCGTTCGCCCGGGCATCACCGGCCTGTGGCAGGTCATGCGCACCCGCCGCCCAGGCTTGGACTTCCAGGAATGGATCAAATACGACCTCGAATACGTCGAGCGAATGGGGATGCGTCTGGATCTGGCCATCATCCTGGAAACGATCAAGATCCTGATCGGAGCGAAGCGAACATGCTGAGCGCAAAGGCACGACGCCGACTTGGCTTGCTGGGTATCGCCGCTGTTGTCATCGCGGTGACGCTCGTGGCCATCTGGGCTGTCCGCAAGCACCAGATCCGCCAGGCCTACGCGCAATACCGCCTGGACGGTCTTGCCGCCGCCAACAGTGGCAACGACTCGGCCGCGCTGGAGCTGCTGGGCAAGTACCTGGCCAGACATCCCGCCGACGTCGAGGCGTTGGTCGCCTACGCCGGCGCACGACGACGCGCGCCGTTGCCCGACAACGCGCACCTGGCTCAGACCATCCAGATCCTTCGCCACATTCTGCGGATCGATCCGACCCGCGACCCGCAACGCCGGGAACTGCTGGAGCTGTGCCTGCGGGCCGGTATGCATCCCGAAGCGCTGGCCGTCGCCGACGAGCTGCTGGCCAAAGATCCGACCGATGCCGATGCCCTGCGGACGCGCGCTGTGTGTCTGCTGGCCATGGGGCGACGCCAGGACGCTGCCCAGGCCGCGCGAAGCTGGGCCGACGCCGACCTGCACAACGTCGAGGCACACCTGCTCGTGATCGAATTGCTGGCTCAGGGCGAAGCTGAATCCGCCGCGCTGGAGTACGCAGCGTCGCTGTCCACCCGCGGCCTGCCCGATCTGGCGGGAAAACTCCTGCTGGGGCTTGGCCAACTGCGCGTCGGCAAACTGGATCAGGCCCGGACGACGCTTCTGGACCTGGCCTCGCAAAAGCCCTGCGACAAAACCATCGCCCTGCGACTGACGCATGGGCTGGAAGCGTTGGGGCTGACGCAGCAGGCCCTTAATGTCCTGCAAAACGCCGCCGCCAACGCGCCCAATGATCTGGAACTTCAGACACACTGGTTGCGATCTTTGTGGCAGTCCGGCGACATGGATGCTTTCGTGCGGGCGCTGGGGCAACCGATCAGCGCTCCGCCCGCGCGATGGGCCGAGCAAACCGCCCTGAAAGTTGTCGCGCTGCGAAAGCTGAACCGTCAGGCCGAGGCCGCAGCGCTGGCCGAGACGCTTCGGTCTCAACCCGATGAGCTGACGTCGGCGTGGCTCGCCGCCACGGACATCCTCGCCGGCCAACGGCTCGATCCTGCCGATGCGGCTTCGTTCAAACAGCGTTGCACCGCCGCCCTGAATGCCGATCCGGGCAACCCGTTCCTGGCCGTGTGCCTGGGCGAGGCGTTGAGCAGCCTGGGCGAGCATGAGCGTGCCCTGGCCCAGTTCGACCAGGTGGCGCGCGGCAATCCCGCCTGGATCGTGCCTCTGCTGCGCGTCGCCGAAGTTCAGTTGATGCGCGGAAACCTTGAACAGGCGATGAACGCCACCAGCGCCGCACTGGCCCGCGCGCCCAACAACGTTCGCGTGGCGTCGATGCTGGCCAACGTGTGGGACGCGGCCATCGAGTCGGGCAAGCGCGACGACGTCGGCTCGCTGTTGCGGCATGTGGAGCGGATCCAGCAGGCCGTGCCGGGCGAACCGAGCAGCCTGGGAGTCTACCTGCGTCGATTGGCCGAGGCCGGACGCGCCGAGCAGGCTCGCGCCGCGCTGGCCGGCGCGCTCGACGCGACACAGAGTCAATCCGCCGCCGCTCCCGCGGAACCACTGCTGCTGAATTGGGCGCAGATCAGCCATCGCTGGGGGCTGGGTCTGGAGCAGCAGTGCATCCAACGCTGCCAGCAGATTCATGGCATCACGCCTCGATCCGCCTTCCTGGAGGCTTATTTTCAGTTCGAGTCCGGTCAGCCGCAGGCGGGCTGGAATCATCTTCAGACGCGCAGAGCCGCCGCCGGATCAGCCACCCGGTCGACCAGCCAGCCTTCGGATGAGGCTGAGTGGGATCTGGCCGAGGCGCGATACCTGGACCTGATGCGTTCGCCTCTGGCCACCGAGCGGTGGGTGATGCTCAGCCAGCGCTATCCGACCAGTATTTCGGTCCAGCGGGCCGTTCTCAGCTCACCGACGGTAAGCGGTGATCGGCACTTGCAGGACCTGGCGATCGAACGGCTGCGGCAGGCCGCCGGCGAAAACTCGCCGTTGTGGAAGCTGCCGCGGGCGCGATGGCTTCTCGGCGGGCAGTTCAGCCAGGCAGACGCGCGCTCGGCCGCCGACCTGCTCGCCGCCGTCATCGACGCCTGGCCCGAATCCGCCGAGCCGCGATTCCTGCTGGCCCAATGTTTCCAGCGGCTGGGACAACTGCCGCAGGCGATCGAGCAGATCAACCGCGCCTCCCGCCTGGCGCCGGATTCGCCCGCGATCGCGCTGTACGCCGCGCATTTGCTCCAGCAGGCCGGGGACTATGCCTCGGCGCGCCAGCACCTGGATCGAGTCCTGAACTCCCCGCCCGATGACCCGCAGAACCGCCGACGCGCAGCGGTCCTGCTGGCTCAGCAGGGCGAGCTTGACCACGCCGCACAACTGCTCCAGCAGGATCTGGGACAATCACGCGAAAGCGACATCCTTCTGGCCGAGAGCCTCTTGCGCGGCAACCAGCTTGAACAGGCCGAGCAAATCGCCGCAAGGCTGCTCCAGACCGCGGGCACGGACCCGGCGGTGATCCGGCTGGCCGCGGACATCTACTGGGCCATGGGCCGCCCCGACGATGCCAGGGCGGTTATCGCCCGGCTCGACAACGCCGCGGCCGATCACGCAACCAAAGCCGTCCTTCGCGCCCAGTTCCACAGCAAGACCGGCGATGTTCCCACGGCCATCCAGATCCTGCGCAGCGCTGCCGCACAGTCGCCCCAGAGTCCGCAGCTCTGGCGTGCGCTGGCCACGCACCTGCTGCTTCAGCAGCAGCATGCCGAAGCGATCGGCGCGATCGAGCAGGGATTGCGGCATCTGCCTGACGATCCGTCGCTCAAGGCGATCCTGTCCCGCGGGAGCCTGATTGCCGCCGCCGTCGAGCACGCGATGCTTCCGCTGGCCATTGCGCTGATGAACAACCCCGACGATTCGGCCGCCGCCGACGCCGTGACGCAACTGACCGCCCCCGACGCCAGCGACCCTGCCCGGATGATCGTGTATCTGACGCAACTGGGCGATCGGCATCCGCGCTCGCTGCCGGTGCAGATCGTGGTCATCGATCGGTTGCTGATGTTCAACCGTCCGCAGCAGGCCGCCGCGCTGGCCGGCCGCGCCGCACAGGCCTTCCCCTTCTCCGAGGAGCCGCCCAGGCTCGCCACCCGCGCCTACGCGGCGATGGGCGACTGGTCACAGGTAGCCGCGATGGCCCGCACCTGGCGAAAACGCGCCGGCGCGTCGGTGCAGGCGGACCTTGCGCTGGCGGCGGCGATGCGGCAATCCGGGCAGACCGACGCCGCCATCGCGCTGCTTCAACCGTACCTGCGCCTGCTTGCCGACAATCCCCGCCGCCACGCCGACGCCGCACAGGCCGTGACGCAGTATGGCCTGCTGCTGTGTCAGGCCGGCAGAGCCAGCCAGTGCGAGCGGGAACTGGCCCCGCTGCTTGCGGATCGCGGTTCTCCGCTGTTCGCGGCCTTTTATCCGCTGGCCGCCGCCGAGTTGCCCGCGCAGCAGCTTCAGCCGTGGCTGGATCGTCTGGGCGGCGTGTCGGCGGGCGACTCGCTGGAGGTGGCGCTGACCGTCGCCGCCACTCACGCCGCGGTGGCGCAACGGGCCGACTACCCGGCCCGCGAGCAGCACCGCGAGCTGGCCGGGCGGCTCTTTGCCGAGCTTGCCGCTCGCCCCGACCTCCCGCCGCAGCACCTGCTGACCATCGCGCTGCATCTGGAGACGCTGGGAGATCTCGCTGCCGCCGAACCGCTGTATCGGCGGCTCGCGCGCGAGAACGATCCGCAGGCGATCGCGGCCAACAACCTGGCGATGATCCTCGCCCGCCGCGGCGAGCTGAGCGAATCGCTGTCGTTGGCGCAGTTGGCGGTCAAGACCAACCCCCGCGCCGCGTTCGCGCACGACACGCTGGGCTTCGTGCACCGCGCCCGCGGCGAGCTGCCCGCCGCCGTCGCGGCACTGCGAAACGCCGTCCGGCTTGAACCGGCGTCGATTGAGTGGCGTCTGCGCCTGGCCGAGTTGCTGCTGGATTCCAACGCCGCTTCCGACGCGCAGGCGCAGCTTTCGGCCCTGCACGCGCTGGCCCCCGATCCGCAGCGACTTTCCGATGACCAGCGCCAACGCCTGGAGGCAATCGCCCGGCGGATCGAGCAGCCCACGGCCACGGCCGCGGCCGATACTTCCGCGTCCCAACGCGACCGCTGAACCTATGCAATACGACGGCGAGACAGTGAAGCAGTGGGCCGGCACCAGCCAATGGCGCGCCTGGCGCGCGGACTTGGCGCGATTCCGCAAGCATGGCTACAGCGGCTGGGGATCCGAGGGCTTCTGGGTCCTGACGATCTACCGCATGCAGCACGCCGCGATCCACGCTCGCCATCGCTGGTTGTGGTGGCCGGCGAGAATCATCCTGGCGGTCGCAAAGAAGTTGCTGACGGCCATTACGCATATCAACCTCGATCCCCGCGCCCACATCGGACCGGGCCTGTTGATACCGCATGTGGGGCCGATCCAGGTCTTCCCCCTGGCCAGCATCGGGGCCGACTGTGCCATCCATCAGGTGTGCACGATCGGCGCCGGCGGCCGACCGGGCGGCCCGGTGATTGGCGACCACGTGATGATCGGATGCCATACATGCGTGCTTGGTCCGGTCTACGTTGGCGATGGGGCCAGGATCGGGGCTGGGGCGGTCGTCGTGACCGATATCCCCGCCGGTGCCACCGCCGTCGGCGTTCCGGCGCGGCCACTTGGTCCCAACTTGCGGCAGAGCCCCGCGGTTGAAGATTGCCCGCAAATCGCACTATGAGAATCGCGATTGGAATTCTGGCCTATAACGAAGAGACGGTCATCGCTCGCACGATCGAGTCGCTGTTCCGGCAGAGCCTGATCGAGCGCACGCCGCCTCATATCCAGGCGGTGCAGGTCGTGTGTGTTCCCAACGGGTGCACGGATGCGACCGCCGAGGTGGCGCGCCGCGCGTTGTGTACTGAAGCAAAGCGCATCGCCAACGGGAAGGTCACCTGGAACGTGCATGTCCTGGCACAGGCCGGCAAGAGCAATGCGTGGAACGTGTTCGTGCACGAGCTGTCCGATCAGGCCGCCGATTTCGTGTTGTTGATCGATGCCGATGTCGTGTTCCCGGACCCCAATACGCTTCAGGTTCTGCTCGATCCGCTGCGCAACAATCCCGAGGCACACGCCGCTGCCGCAAAACTGGTGAAAAGCCTGGCGTTTCAGCCACGCGTGGGGTTGCTGGATCGGCTGTCGCTGGCGGCCAGTCGCCTGACGCATGCGACGGTGAACGGGATCGCCGGCGGATGTTACTGCGTGCGCGGGGCGATTCTTCGGAAGATCTGGATGCCTGCCGGACTGCTGGGAGAAGATGGGTTCCTTGCCGCCATGCTGCGGACGGAGCTGTTCACCTCAGCGGATAATCCACGCCGCATTGTCCGCGCCGAAGAGGCGGCGGTGATCTATGAGCCGGAGACATCGATTCGGGGCATCTACGCACACTCGCGGCGGCTGATGATGGGCACGGCCATGAACGCGGTTCTCTACGACGATCTCTGGAAGTCGGCCGGATCGGTCGGCGCAGGAGAACTGATCCGTCAGCGAACAGCCAGCGACCCGCAATGGGCCTATAGGCTGATTCGAGAGTACGTGCTTGCCTCCGGTTGGTGGGTTATTCCCTGGCAAATCGTCTTCAGAAGGCTTGGTTCGGTGAAGAGTCTGCCGCCAGCTCGGCTGCTTGTGCATCTTCCGGTCGCCGTCGCGGCAACGTTGTTCGAGGTAGCCGTGTCGCTGTCGGCCAATAGGCGGCTGAAATCACTTCATTTCTCCTGGTAGATTGCGCATGCAAATCGGCACAAGTGCCATAGTGAAAGATTTCGTCCGAACGACGGCCATTCGGGCTCGCGATATGGCACTTGCTCCCCTATGGCAACTCGGGGCCGAGCCGGTGAATTTCCTGTGGTTTGAATCTCGCAACTGGGGCGATGCGTTGAATCCGGTACTCATCCGGTGGCTCTCCGGCAAACCGGTGCGCGGGATCGATCTCAAAGCGCAATTCCCTCGCGCACGATTGCGTCCTCACAGCTCACCGTGGTATCTGGTCGTGGGCAGCACTCTTGGGTTTGCTGATGAGAATACCATAGTCTGGGGCAGCGGTTTTATTTCCGAGGTATCGCGCACCCAACAGCGGCCGCTGCGAGTATGCGCGGTTCGCGGGCCGCTTTCGCGATCGCTTCTGTTGAAACAGGGGATTGACTGTCCTCCGATATATGGAGATCCTGCACTGTTGTTTCCGCGCCTGTATACGCCGTCCAGTAGCGCAAAGCGATACCGCCTGGGCATTATTCCGCACTATGTGGACATGGATGTGCCCGTTCTGCGTGAACTGCGGCACCGCGATGACATCGCACTTATCGACATCAAGTCCGGACTGAAAGCCGTTGCTGACCTGCTGTATAGCTGCGAGCGAATCGCTTCAAGCTCTCTACATGGTCTGATCCTGGCCGATGCATACGGTATTCCATCGTGCTGGATAGAACTGTCGAGGAGAATCGCGGGGGGATGGTTCAAGTTCATCGATTACTTCTGTTCAGTGGGACGCGCAGTGGACAGGCCAGTGCCCTTGTCGAGCAGTAGTGATTTGCGAACGATCCAGCGAAGCTGCATGTGTTCACCGATGAAAATCGATCTGGATCGGTTGTTGGCATGCTGTCCATTTCGAGGCAGATAGAGTCCGCGGTATGGAAGTCAGTATGACGAGTGCAGCAGCGCAAATCCCCGGGAAGTCGTTCTTCCTGGTGGACTGCCAGCCTGCAAATGTGCAGGCTGCCACTCCGCAGCCATCACTGAAGCAACTGGCGATTCGCGGGGCGGTCTGGACAGTGGCGGGGTACGGCGCCAGCCAGCTCCTCAGGCTCGGGGGCAACCTGGTGCTTACGCGGCTGCTGTTTCCCGAGGCCTTCGGGCTGATGGCCCTGGTGGGCGTGTTCATGCAGGGGCTGGCGATGTTTTCGGATGTCGGGATCGGACCGGCGATCATCCAGTCCCGTCGCGGCGAAGACCCGGACTTCCTGAACACCGCCTGGACCATCCAGATCATCCGCGGCTTTGTCCTGTGGCTGATAAGCTGCCTGATCGCCTGGCCCGTGGCCGTGCTCTACGGCGAGCCGATGCTCGTGCAATTGCTGCCGGTGGCGGGGATGACAGCCGCGATCCGAGGTTTTCAGACGACCGCGGTTTCCACTGCCAGCCGCAGGCTGTGTCTGGGAAACCTGACCCTCGTGCAACTGCTGGAGCAAAGCATCGGGATTACCGCGATGCTCATCTGGTCGGTGGTGCATCCGAGCGTCTGGGCGCTGGCAGGCAGTGGGGTGATCTCCTCGTTTGTCTCGGTGCTGTTGCAATTCCGGTTCTTGCCGGGACACGGACACAGGATTTCGTTGGAAGCCGACGCCCTGCGACACCTGCTGAGATTCGGTAAGTGGATCTTCGTCAGCACGGTCATGTCATTTCTGATCGCTCAGGCAGACCGGCTTGTTGTTGCGCACCTCAGCAATACCAGAACACTGGGGTTGTTCGCGATTGCAGCAACGCTGTGCTCGGTGCCGCTAACACTGGCATTGCAGCTTTCAGCCAACGTCGTCTTCGCCGGGCTGTCCCGATCGCGCATCGATGCTGGACGTGGTGTCGTGCGCGAACGGTCGCGGAAATTCTGTTTGGCTGCGTTCTCGGCCCTATTGCCCATCATCCTGCTGCTGTTCGCAGCCAGCGATCGGATCGTCAGCATCCTGTACGATCAGCGCTACGCAGAGGCTGCGCCGTTGCTGCGGCTGCTCTGCATCGGAGCGGTCGGTACCATCGTGACTAATCTATCGGGCGCACCACTGCTGGCCCTGGGTGATAGCCGCTCGCAGGCAATCCTCCAGATCGTTCGCGGTGGGCTTTTCCTCTCAGCCACGGGAATCGGGGTTGGATCCAATTCGCTGGAAGTCTTCCTTGTTGCTCTCGCGATCGCCCGCTGCGTCGAATACCTCCCGGCGGCTGTCATGCTCCGACGCGCAGGGGTCTGGAATCCGGGCGTAGACGTGTCTTTTCTTGGGGGCTACTTGGCTGCGATGGCTTGCTTTTGGGCGAGTCAGAGGTGAACTCTCCCGCATTCGGCCGATCGCCTGGTTCGCCAATGGCTCGCAGCCGACATGCGGCTGGTCGCTGGCGCGAGTGCCGAATGTGTGAATTGACAGAGCAGACGGATGTTGTCCTCGAACGGTCGCGGCGGTGATGGAGCTCCGCGCGGTCCGGCCTGGAATCGCGAAAGCAAACCATGCGAATTACGTTTCTTTCCCCTGCTCCCAACCTCTCCGGTGGTGAACGGGTGATTGCGATCTACGCCAGCAAGCTGGCCTTGCGCGGACACGATGTCGAAGTCGTGTGCGCGCGACCCGACGACCCGCCCACGCGGCAGAAGCTCAAGTTATTTCTGATGCACGGACGTTGGCCGGCACGCCCGACCGTCGGTCCATCTCATTACGCGAACTACGGGGTGCATTATCGGGTGGTCAACCACGCTGGACCGCTGACGGACGATGATATCCGCGATGGCGACATTTTGGTGGCGACTTTCTGGCCGACCGTCTACTGGGCGTTGCGGCTGCGCAGCAGCAAGGGTCGTGCGGTGTTCCTGGCGCAGGGATACGAACAGCCGCATCAGCGCACGGAATGGAGTGAGCGCATACGCCACGAGCTGGAGCAGGCATGGCGGGCAGAACTTCCCTTGATCACAGTCTCGACATGGCTGGCGCGACTGGCTTACGAGCGGTTTGGCCGCTCGGCAACTGTCATTCGCAACGGCGCCGAGATTCCGCCTGCGGAGTATCGGGCACCCCGGAGTGCGCGGCGCCGCCGAATCGGGCTCATGTTCACGCCCGACTACGCCAAGGGGTGTGATATCGCCGCACATGCTCTGCTTGCTCTGAACGCGCAGGTGCGGGTCGATCTCGTCGGGTTCGGCGCTTCGCCGCCACCGGCGGAACTGCCTTTCCGCGAATACCAACTGTGTCCGCATCAGCTCGAAATTCACCGTATCTATGGCAGCA
The DNA here is from genome assembly GCF_050410795.1 of Fontivita pretiosa. Classification (GTDB taxonomy): domain Bacteria; phylum Planctomycetota; class Phycisphaerae; order Tepidisphaerales; family Tepidisphaeraceae; genus Fontivita; species Fontivita pretiosa. Next base: position 4,216,979 of record NZ_CP191258.1, read on the forward strand.
GCGAAGTCTGGCTCTTTCCCAGTCGCGCCGAAGGCTTCGGTCTGCCGATTCTCGAGGCGATGGCATGTGGCACGCCCGTCGTCGGCACACCCGCCGGAGCCGCGCCCGAACTGCTGGCACAGGGTGGGGGCGTGCTCGTGCCCCACGAGAATCCCATGGCTCTGGCCGAGGCAATCATCCGAATCTGCCAGATGTCCGACGATCAATGGCAGCAGATGTCAGACGCTGCGTATCGAACCGCCTCGGCTTACACATGGGACGATGCGACGACCCTGTTCGAGAACGTGTTGCTGGATTTGGCCAACCAGGCGAAACCCGGGGTGCAGGCGCAATCGAGCCGTCATCATGAGCCGGCTCTGTGCAGATGAACATCGCTGTTCCCATCCTCCTCTTCGGCTGGATCCCGCTGGTGGTCGTGCTGTTCGCGGGTTTGCCGTCGCGGCGGGCGGTGATCGCGGCGTTTCTGCTGGCCTGGCTGTTTCTGCCCGTGGCAGAGTATCGCATTCCGGGGCTGCCCGACTACACCAAGATGTCCGCCACGTGTCTGGGCGTCATGCTCGGCACGATGCTGTTCGATCTTCCCAGGCTGCTGAGCTTCCGCCCGAACTGGATCGATCTGCCGATGGCGATCTGGTGCGCCTGCCCGCTGGCATCGTCGCTCTCCAATGGGCTGGGCGTCTACGACGGGCTGTCAGCGGTGCTGAATCAATTCACCGCCTGGGGCCTGCCGTATCTGATCGGCCGGCTGTATTTCACGGATGCGGCGTCGCTGAAGGAGCTGGCGGTGGGAATCTTCGTCGGGGGGCTGCTGTACGTGCCGCTGTGCCTGTACGAGATCCGCATGAGCCCGCAGTTGCATGCGATGCTCTACGGCTACCATCAGCACAGCTTCGCGCAGACGATCCGCTGGGGCGGGTGGCGGCCAACCGTGTTCATGCAGCACGGGCTGATGGTGGGGATGTGGATGTGCATGGCATCGCTGGTGGGGCTGTGGCTGTGGATGAGCGGATCGGTGCGTCGGGTGTGCGGCATGCCGATGGGGTGGCTGTTGCCGCCGCTGCTGATCACGGCGATCCTGTGCAAATCGACCGGGGCGCTGGCGCTGCTGGTGCTGGGGCTGTGGGCGCTGCTGACGGCCAGGTGGCTGCGCAGCTCGCTGGCGGTGTGGGTGCTGCTGATGCTCTCGCCTTTGTACATGACGCTGCGCGCCGGGGGTCAATGGTCCGGGCAGAACCTGGTGTCGCTGGCCGAGAGCCTGACCGGGCCGCAGCGCGCCGGGTCGCTGCAATATCGGATGCACAACGAAGACCTCCTGGCCGCCCGGGCGCTGCAACGCCCGCTGTTCGGCTGGGGAGGCTGGGGGCGCGCCAGAGTCAAGGACGAGACCAGTGGCCGGGACATCTCCGTGACCGACGGCTTGTGGATCATCGCCCTTGGCAACCACGGGGTGGCAGGCCTGGCTTCGCTGACGGCAAGCATGCTGCTGCCGGGAATGATGCTGTGCCTGCGACGAAGTGTCGGCGAGTGGTCGATGCCGGCCTTTGGCCCCGCTGCGGTGCTGGCCGTGGTCGTGACGCTTTACATGATCGATGGTGTACCCAATGCGATGGTCAATCCGGTTTTCATCCTGTCGGCTGGGGCACTGGGAGCCCTGGCCAACCGATACAGCGCATGCAGGCAGGTCTGGCTTGCTGCTCGTGTGCCGCCAGCGATGCACCGCGTGGATGCCGTGATGATGGCCTGATCTGGCGAACAACGCTTCCCGTGCGGCGAGGAAGCCGCAGCACTTGACGCTAACCGACATGAAGCTGCTTGATTCCTGTCCGGCGTGTGGTCACCGAGAATTGATGCATCACAACCGCGCGTGTCGGGCGGTCTGGGACTGAAGAATCGGGGCTCACTTCGCATGAACGTACAGATCCTCATCGTCAACTATCGCACCGGCCCGGCGGTGGTGCAGTGCCTGCGATCGCTGGCCGGGCAGTGCGCGGCGGGCGCGTCGCGGTCGGCGCGGTATGGCGTCATCGTGCTGGATTCGGCGTCGGGAGATGGGTCGGCGGAAGTGATTTCGGCGGCGATCGCAGGCAACGGCTGGGGAGGCTGGGCGCGCGTGGTGAAACTGGCTCGCAACGGCGGGTTCGCGTTCGCCAACAACGCGGGAATCCGCCTGGCGCTGGGCGGCGGTCAGGATCGGCCGCGGTACATCATGCTGCTCAATCCCGACACGATCGTCCGTCCCGGGGCCGTCGAGGCGCTGGTTGAGTTTCTCGATTCGCACGATCGGGCGGGGATCGCGGGCAGCCAGCTTGAAGACGCCGATGGTCGGGCCGTCAGCTCCGCCAGGCGGCGCCCGAGCGTGGTGGGCGAGCTGATCGAGGCTGCGAGGCTGAACGTGTTGTCGCGCCTGCTGTGGCGGCACGTGGTGCCGTTGCCGCCCGGGCAGAGGCCCATGCGCTGCGACTGGGTTTCCGGCGCGGCGATGATGGTTCGCCGCGAGGTCTTCGAGCAGGTGGGGCTGCTGGATGAAGGGTATTTCCTGTATTTCGAAGAGGTGGACTTCTGCGATCGGGTGCGTGGTTGCGGGTGGGAAGTGTGGCACGTGCCGGCATCGCGGGTGATGCATCTGGAAGGCGTGGCGACGGGCATCAGCCGCGGCGCATCGGCTCGCAGGCCGCGATACTGGTACGACTCGCGGCGGAGGTACTTTTTGCGGCAGGGGGGCATCGCCAGGCTCCTGGCCGCCGACGCCGCCTGGGCCGCCGGACACGCCAGCCTGCTGTTGCGGCGTGCGATGGGTCTCGGCGGTCGCGGCGGACATGAGCCGCAGCGTGTCACACTGGATCTACTTGGCGGGGATCTGCGGGCACTGATCCGCGGGGATGCGAGCCGTCGAATCAAGTCGCCGATGAGCTGATGAGCGGGATTGCAGACAAGGTGGGCGATCGCGTCGGCGTGGTGGTGATCGGCCGCAACGAAGGGGCGCGGCTCCAGCGGTGCCTGCGGTCGGTGCTGGGGTGCGGAGTCGGGCGGGTGGTGTACGTCGATTCCGGCTCGACCGACGGCAGCGTCACGCTGGCCCGCGAGATGGGTGTGGTGGTCGAGGAGCTGGACGGCTCGGCCCCGTTCACCGCGGCGCGGGCGCGAAACGCCGGGTTCTGGCGGTTGTGGCAGGTCTTCGGGCCGACGCAGTATGTCCAATTCGTCGATGGCGACTGCGAGCTGCATCCGCAGTGGATCGAGCGTGCAGCGCGCGAGCTACAGCGTCGAGCCGAAGTGGGCGTGGTCTGTGGACGATTGCGGGAGCGCTTCGCCGGGGCGTCGATCTACAACCGGCTGTGCGACATCGAGTGGAACGGGCCGATCGGGGAGGTCTCCGAGTGCGGCGGGGTTGCGATGTATCGGGCGAGCTGCTTCCGCGCCGAGCGCGGGTTCGATCCATCAGTGCCGGCTGGCGAAGAGCCGGAGCTGTGCGTGCGGCTGCGGCGTCGGGGCTGGAAGATCATTCGCCTGGGCGAGGAGATGGGTTGGCATGACGCGGCGATGTATCGCTTCGGCCAGTGGTGGCGGCGCGCGGTGCGAAGCGGATATGGCTACGCGATGGGCGCGGCGATGCACGGACGATCGCCACAGCGACACTGGGTTCGGCAGGCCTGGAGCATCTGGGTGTGGGGACTGATCGTCCCGTTGGTGGTCGTGGGGCTTGCCTGGCCCAGCCGCGGCGCAAGCGCCTTGCTGTTGAGCGGGTACGGGCTGGTGATGTGGCGAGCGTACAGATCGATGCGTCGGCGCGGGTACGGACATGCCGATTCGTGGCTGTATGCCGTGTTTTGTGTTCTGGCCAAGTTTCCGCAGGTTCTGGGGCAGCTTCGCTATTGGTCGCGGCGTGCGACGGCGCCTGGGCGGCCGGCCGGCGCGATGGCTCCGCAGTCTTTTGCGGCGCGGAAAGATGATGCGCATTGCCTATCTGATCAACCAGTATCCGCACATCAGCCATAGCTTCATCCGGCGGGAGATCGCGGCGCTGGAGAGCCTGGGGGTGCAGGTGCAACGCTACTCGCTGCGCGGACGGGAGCGGGTGGTGGCCGATCCTCTGGATGTCGCAGAACAGCAGCGCACGCGCGTCGTGCTCGAGAGCGGGCTGGCGACGATGCTTGGGGCGGTGGCGTTGACGCTGGCGGCAAATCCGCGCGGACTGGCGCGGGCGGTTTGTGGAGCGATGAGGCTGGGGTGGTGCTCGGACCGCGGGTTGCTGAGGCACCTGGCGTATCTGGTCGAAGCGTGCGTGTTGTGGCGGTGGATGCGACAGGATCAGATCAAGCATCTTCACGCCCACTTCGGCACCAACTCCGCCGCCGTGGCGATGCTCGTGCATCTGCTGGGCGGAATCCGCTACAGCTTCACGGTGCATGGGCCCGAAGAGTTCGACCGGCCCCAGACGCTGTCGCTGGGCCGGAAGATTCGGGCCGCCAGTTTCGTGGTAGCCATCAGCCACTTCACGCGGAGCCAGCTTTGCCGGTGGTGCGGCTGCGAAGACTGGCCGAAGATCAGGGTGGTTCATTGTGGGGTGGATGGACAGTATCTGGAAACCGAGGATTGGCCGGATGTGCCGGCGGACAGTCGCCGGCTTGTGTGCGTCGGGCGGCTGTGCGAGCAGAAGGGCCAGCTTCTGCTGATCGAGGCGGTTTCGCGACTGGTTCGCGAGGGAATTCGTGTGGAGCTGACACTGATCGGCGACGGACCGATGCGTGGTCAGATCGAACGGGCGATTCGCGACGGCGGGCTGGAGCACTGTGTGCAGCTTGCCGGATGGTGCAGCGGCGCGGAAGTGCGCGCGCATCTGTTGAACAGCCGCGCGCTGGTGCTGCCGAGCTTTGCCGAGGGATTGCCGCTGGTACTGATGGAGGCCATGGCGCTGGGCCGGGCGGTGATCAGCACGTACGTGGGCGGGATTCCGGAGCTTGTCGAGCCGGGCAGCAATGGCTGGCTGGTTCCCGCCGGCTCGGTCGAGGCGCTGGTGCAGGCGATGCGGCAGGCGCTTGAGATCCCGGCGGCGGAGCTGCGCCGCATGGGCCGGGCCGGACGAGACAAAGTGCTCAAGCAGCATGATGCCCGCAAGGAAGCGGCGAAACTGGCCGAGCTGTTTGACCAATCACTTCATGAACAGCGCGCCGCAGTGGCCGAAGCCGGTTGCGGGGTCTGGCACGGGAAGACCGCAGGCGCGCTGGCAGGCAGACTGGGATGGTCATAACGACCGTTACAATCATTCTGGTGCTGTTCGCAGTGGCGATGGCGATCCCGTGCATTGTCGTCGGGGTCGAATGCCTCATCGCCGTAATCGGTGGTGCGGATCGGCGCGCTGCGTTGGAGCATCGAGGCAACCAGCGGCTGGCGGTATTGATCCCGGCACACAACGAACAGACCTGCATTGCCGCCACGCTCAGCACCGTCTTGCCGCAGTTGCGTGCGGGCGATCGCGTGCTGGTGGTGGCCGACAACTGCACCGATGACACCGCCGAGCAGGCGCGCCGCGCCGGCGCACAAGTGGTGGTGCGCCATGATCCTCATCGGCGCGGCAAGGGCTATGCGTTGGCGTATGGCGTGCAAGCGCTTGCAGCCGACCCGCCCCAGGTCGTGGTCGTGATCGATGCCGACACAAGGCTGTTGCCGGGGTCGATCGATGCGCTTCGAGATCATGTGTCACTGTCTGAAGCACCAGCGCAGGCAGTGAATCTGCTCGAACCCCCGTCCAATCCAGGCGCGCGAGATCGGCTGTCGGCGCTGGCGTTCATGGTCAGGAATCTGGCGCGCCCGCTGGGTCTGTCGCGCTTGGGGTTGCCGTGTCCGCTGTTCGGGACGGGCATGGCGCTTCCGTGGCAGGCACTGCGGGATGCTCCGCTGGCCAGCGGAAACATCGTGGAAGACATGCAGCTCGGGATCGACCTGGCGATCGGCGGGCATCCGGCGCGGCTGTGTCCGGAGGCGCGGGTAATGGGCGTTCTGCCTTCCGGCTCGACTGACGCGCGGGCGCAGCGAACGCGATGGGAGCATGGGCATGTTCGCACGCTCCTGACGCAGGTGCCACGACTGCTCGGCCAGGCTCTGCGGCAACGACGACTCGATCTGCTGGCGATGGCGGTGGACCTGAGCGTCCCGCCGCTGGCACTGCTGGTGCTGATCTGGACGGTGCTGAGCAGCCTTTCGTTTCTGCTGTGGTGGCTTGCGGGACGTTGGGAGGCGGCGGCGATCTGCGGGTGCGGCGCGGCGTCGCTGCTGTGCGGAGTGCTGCCCGCCTGGTGGCGCTTTGCCCGGCAGCTCATTCCCGCCTCAAGCCTGTTGGCTGTGCCGCTGTATATCGTGTGGAAACTTCCGATGTACCTGCGTCTGTTCGTCAGTCCCCAGCGACAGTGGATTCGCACGGCCCGTCCGGGCACGGCGGGCTGAAGCTGCTGTAGTACCCCAATTCCTGCGCCGACGTTCAGACATTGGCACTACATCTGACAACATAGTTCCATTCCAACTGGGGTGAGATATGGAAGCGTCAGCTACCATAGATATAGACAGTGTGCGCGGAGCTGCTGCGGAGCGAGCCGACACCGACCGGCGTGCAGTGACTTGCGCGCCAACGCAGGCGGCTGGCTGGCCTGTGGTCTACGTCGGCTGCGCCGCACTCCACAGGATGACCGAAAGCCAGGTTGTCGGGCACATCATCGGGGAGCTGGCGGCGGGGCGCGGCGGATGGGTGGTGACGCACAACCTGGACCACCTGCGCCGCCTGGCATGTGATCCGCATTTCAGACGTGCTTGCGAAGGGGCGACGTTGCGGGTTGCCGACGGTATGCCGGTGCTGTGGGCAAGCTGGTTCGCAGGCACTCCGCTGCCACAGCGTGTCGCCGGGTCAAGTCTGATCTACAGCCTCAGTGAGACGGCGGCGCGAGCGGGGAACAGCATCTTTCTTCTGGGGGGCAATCCCGGCACGGCTGCGCGTGCGGCGGACCGACTTACACAGTGCTATCCAGGGCTGCGTGTGGTCGGCACGATGTGCCCGCCGCTGGGTTTTGAGCGGGATCGCCGGTACATGCGCCGCCTGCTGGCGCGGCTGCGCAGCGCAAGGCCGGACATCGTGTTTGTCGGGCTTGGCTCGCCGAAGCAGGAGTATCTGATCGAGCGTTTGCATCGGCTGTTGCCGCGTACATGGTTTCTGGGTGTGGGGATCAGTTTCAGCTTTGTCTGTGGAGAGATCCCCCGCGCGCCGCGAGTGCTTCAATATCTGGGGCTGGAATGGATGCACCGACTGGTGTATGAGCCCCGTCGCCTGGCCAAACGATATCTGCTTCAAGGCATTCCCTTCGCGATGCAGCTATTCGCCACAGTCGTCTGGCGGCGATTCAGTCGTGAGCCGGCGATGCGCCCTTCGCACGCCGCCCGCGCAACTGGGGTATGAGGCAAAGTGTGCATGACAGTGCTGTGAGCTATGGAAGACAGGAAACGACCGGCCGCGGCCAGCGACGTGAGATCCTGCGCGGCGTCGTGAACGCAAATGTGAATACCTACATGGGAGGGCCGTACTATGGCGTCTGGACATTCAATGGAGCATGAGTCGATCGGCGCGGCGCGCATGGCCAGGGGAACCGGCCTGGCGATGGTCCTGGTGCTGTCGGCCGGTGCGGGCGGGGCGTCGGCAGAGACGGCCTACTGCTACCAGTTCCGAAGCATCACCAACAACTCAGCGGTGGACTCGGCGACGGGGCAGCACCAGTTGCGCATGTTTGTCAGCCCCGCCGGACAGACCGCCACCGGCAGCAACCTGGTCGATTTCCGCTTCGAGAACATCGGACCGGATCCGTGCGCGATCACGGACATTTACTTTTACGACGGGTGGCTTCTGGGCATCTGGCAGATCGACTCCAGCGCAGGAGTGACGTTCGACGACAACGCCAAGCCCGAGTGGCTGGCGGGATATCGGGGCGGGGATCCCAGCCAGGTGTTCAGCAATCTGTTCAGCGCGGATTCCAATTCTGCGGTTCAGCTCAATGGCGTGAACCCCGGGGAGTGGCTGAACATACGCTTTGAGCTCAAAGGCCCCGCGACGATCGCCAACGTGATTTCTGACCTGGCCAAGCCACCGCGCGACTTTTACCGGCTTGTGGTGGGTCTTCACGTGCAGGGGTTTGCCGACGGCGGAAGCGAGAGCTTCGTCCACGACCAGGCCGGCGCCGTGGTCGTGCCTGTCCCACCGGCGATCTGGGGCGGAGTGGGGTTGATGGGTGTGCTCGGCCTTGGTCAGGGAATTCGGTGGTTGCGGGGCCGAGAGATCTGATGGATGGCCTGTCGGTAGCGCCGTCAGCGTGCCCGGCCGCGCTGTGCAATCAGAGCGGCAACCAGGCAACGTTGGATTCATTCGTCGAGATCGAGACGGCGGTACGGACCGCCGCGAACAAAACAGTTTGCCCGGTCGAGCGCATGCTTTGGCCGGCAATTCCGGTTTTTTTGGTGCGGGGAACCCGCAGAAAGGCAGGTGTGACATGCGAGTCGCTAGATGCGCCATCGCGTGGGCGATGGCATGGGCGATCAGCGTGGCAGCCTACGGGGATACCGTGGGGCTGACCACCGTCGGCGACCCAGTTCCGGGCAATAGCTGGGTCCAAACGTTCAACGAGAGCGGCGTCGGCAACTACGACTTCCTGGCCGTCGTCTGGCAGTCAGGCAACGGCTTTGAGGCGCCGACGTTCTCGGCCTTCACCGTCGGTGGCTGGGCGGTCTCCCTGGAGAATGCTCCGATCGGCGCGATTGCGACCGGACCGGACACTACCAATATGAACTTCAATTTGAAGTTCGCAGGATCGCCCGCCACCCCCCTGGCGTTCGACTTCTACGCCTTTGATGGGGACACGCTGAAGGAGGCTGCGCACGCATCGTGGACCGGAAGCACCTGGGTAATCGGTGCCGGTTCACCCTTGACCAAGGACCAGGTCATTGCTGCGGCCTCGGTGCCGCTGCCTGCGGCGGCGTGGGCGGGGATGGTGTTGATCGGCGGGCTCGGCGCCCGGCGGGCAATGCGCCGCGCGGACTGACTGGCGCGCATGAGGCGGGCTGCTGATCACGAGGATTGGGGGCCGGGCTGGCAACCAACAGCCCGGTCCTCAGTCCTGCCTGCGCGTCAAGTCTCAAGCGAAGGCTTGCCCCATCACTCTCATGCAGGAGGTTGCCATGAGCGTCACGTCTAACCGGCGTTTTCCGCCGGTGGCTCGATTCATTCACGGGCTTTTGTGCGGAGTCGTGGTGGCACTGGCGGCGCCGGCCTCGATCGCCGCGACCTATTCGATCGATCTGGATCCGAACGACACGCTGTTCGGCCGGCTCGACCAGGATGATATCAGTCCGGGTGGCACGGGCGCGACGGGCGCCAACAGTTGTGTTCCCACCGCCACCATGAACTCGTTCATCTTCCTTCAGAACCGCTATCCGAACATCTATGGGAACAACAACGAGCTGAGCGGGACACACAACGGAGACTGGGATGCAGCCGCCGAGGAGCTGGCCGGGCCGAATTACATGAACACCGACCCCAACCAGGGCACCACCGACAGCAACTGGGTACGTGGAAAGGTTGCCTGGCTGGAGACGTACGCGCCCGGCAAGACGGTCTACCATGGTCAGGATTTTTTTGATCTGCCCAACGAGCCGGCGTGGCTGGCGGACCAGACGGTTCCAACCCTGTGGTTCATCTGGGAGCAGTTGAGCAGAGGGCAGGATGTGGAAATCGGCATCACTCCATTGAATGCACAGGGCAATCCGGACGGGACCGGCCACGCGATGACCCTCAGCAGCATCAACTGGAATGACGCGAACAACAACATGACGTTCGATGCTGGCGACACGGCAAGCCTGGACGGAATCGATCCGGCGAATCCGGCCAACGACTTTGTGTACGAGTTGGATCTGATCGCGTCGCAGGGCCAGGAATTTCTCAGCTTTGCCGGCGGACCTTATGCCAACTACCGGATCGACGTGGTACTGGCCGAGTCGCCGGTTCCGTTGCCCCCGGCGGTCGCGGCCGGGATGGCAGCGATGGCGGCCGTAGCGGCGTGGTCGCGTCGGCGGACCACGCACGGGCTGTTTGTGGGGTGAAAACGATCGCCGGCTGCAACCGGATGCCCGGCAGGCAAGGCACGCAACGCGTGCGTATCAAGGTGGGAATTGCCGGAGCGCTTGGCTGGCCAACTCCGGCGTGCATCCGCCGCTGGCCGCGTCCGTCGTTGCCTCAGCAGCGCTGAGCAGCATCAAGTCTGGAGGAGCCAAGTGCCTGTAGATAACCAGACTCGATACCGTGGCAGTTGCACTGTCGCGAAGGGTGGGGCGGTGTTGTCCCACCGGCAGTTGCACCATTTCTGCGAAAGGACAGACCGTATGCGATTGCAACGTATGCTGTTGTTAACCGGCGTGCCCCTGACGGCGGCGCTGTGCGTGGCGCCTGCGTCCGGCGGCACGGTTACCGCGAAGTTCAACAACCTGGACCTTGCTCAGAACGTTCAGGTCAACATCGGAAGCGGGAATCAGACCTTTTCCGCAGGCCGGTTCGACTGGACGCTTGTGAGCAGCTCGGGCACGCTGCTGGGAGACTACGGCGGCGGCAACTTCAAGACGTTCTGCGTGGAGCTGACGCAATTTGTTGCGCCCGGCGGGACGTACACGTTCAATGAGATTCTGCCTCTGGCGAATCTGTTCGGCGGCGGCACCAGCGGAGCGAACATCGCCAATCTGCTCGGCGAGCTGTATGCCGACGAGTTCGACAACGTGGACACCGCAGCCGAAGCGGCTTCGTTCCAGGTGGCTGTCTGGGAGATCGTCAAGGACGGCGGCGCGGGCGTGGCCAACCTGAATCTGGGCGCTGGCAACTTCACGCTGGTCAGCGGTGCATCGCTGGCCGCTTCGTATCTGGCCAACCTGGGCGGCGGTCCGGTGGAAGCCCTGGTCGGCTTGCAGAATCCGAGCCATCAGGACCAGATTGTGCTGGCCAAGGCCGGGGCGGTCATCCCGTTGCCCGGAGCGTTTGCGGCAGGACTGCCGCTGATGCTGGCCGGCGCCACGGCAATGCGAATGCGGCAGCGTCGCTGGGCGTAGCACGCTTGCGGCGCCACGGCGCGTCCCTCGCGGCCGCGGATTACGCCCCATCGTAGGGCGGGTCCGCGGCCGCGCTTTTTTCGGTCCGACCCTGCCCGGCGATTGCTCGCGCAGGTGGTATTATCAGGCCCTGCTGAGCAGATTATCGGATCAGGCAGATGCCGCGCGAACTTGGCGAACGATCGACGAAATTGGATATATGGGAAAGCTAAGGAGTCTTTAGGGGTCGCATGCAGCGTTGTCCGGCCAGACGTGTGTTGAACGGATGCCAGCCAGAACAGGGCACCGTGCCCCGTCGCGCACTGGCGCGGGGCGCGCGATCGCGCCGGCAGGATCGCCAGCCTGGCGGGCGTGCGGCCTCGCAGTGCTGCGAGTCGCTGGAAAGCCGCTGCCTGCTCAGTGGCCTGCCGCTGGACAGCATGCCGACGCTGTCAAGCCTGCCCGGGGCCAGTGCCAGACTGTTCCTGGATTTCGATGGAGCTGCCGCGGGCACGTGGCAGGGATACACCGTCCCCGCGACGCCGGCGTTTGATCTGGATGGCGATGCGACCACCTTCACCGCCGCAGAACTGAACGCGATTGAGGAGATCTGGTCGCGCGTCGCAGAGAAGTACAGCCCGTTCAATCTCGACGTGACGACAGTGGATCCGGGCAATCGCGATGACTTTCGCACCGCCGCGGTCGTGATCGGCGGCAACGGAGCGTGGTATGGCGGCGGCGTGGGCGGAATCGCCATGGTGCGAGGCTTCAGCAGCGCCACCCGATCGAACACCGCCTATGTGTTTCAGAAGCTGCTGGGAACCAACAAGATGGTCGCCGAGGCAGCAGCTCACGAGGCCGGACACCTGTTCGGCCTGAACCACCAGAGCCTCTGGAATGGCACGACGCTGGCCCAGGAATACTACTCGGGGACCGCGGGCAGGGCGCCGGTGATGGGCAACAGCTATGGCTCGACGCGCGGGCTGTGGTGGTACGGAACCACATCCGTGTCATCCACGGCGATGCAGGACGATCTGGCGATTCTGGCCGGCTCGACCAACGCCTTTGGCTACCGCGGCGACGACCATGCTGATGCGCCCGGGTCGGCCACCACGCTTGCCGGCGCCGCGCCGCTCGTGTCCGGCATCATCGCCAGCACAACAGACACCGACTGGTTAACGTTTACCAGCGGCCAGGGGATCGTCCAACTCACCGCCGATGTGACGCAGTACGGGGCGATGCTGGACCTGAGGCTGGAGCTGCGGGATTCGGCCGGGACGCTGATCGCAGCGGCGGACACGTCGAGCCTGGGTGAGACGCTGAGTCTGAGCATCGCCGCCGGTTCGTATTACGTTGTCGTGGCCAGCCACGGTGAATACGGCGATGTTGGGCAGTACACGCTGACGGCGAGCATCCCTGCCGCCACACCCGCGCCGGTAGCGGATGCTGGCGGGCCGTACACGGTCCATGAAGGCGCTGCGGTGCAGCTTCGCGGCGACGCCAGCAGCGGCTCGGCACTTCGATTCGAGTGGGATCTGGATGGCGACGGCATCTATGGCGAAACCGGCGCCGCCGCCACACGCGGCGATGAAACCGGCGAGCGGCCAACCTTCAGCGCCGCCGGGCTGGATGGCCCCGGCGTGTTCACGGTTGGCCTGCGCGTCTGGGATTCGCTGTCTCGCAGCGACAGCACCACCACGACGATCAACATCGCCAATGTGGCGCCGACGCTGGCGATCGAAGGCAGCGCCAGCAGCGCGGTCGGCTCGCGATACAGCCTGAACCTGGACACGACCGATCCGGGCAACGATGCGATCGTGCAGTGGATCGTCGATTGGGGCGATGGCACGCCGCCACAATACATCAGTGCAAACCCCTCAACCGTTCAGCACGTCTATGTCAGCGCCGGCACCTACACGATCAGCGCCTCCGCCAGCGACGACGACGGCACCTACAGCGCCAGCCCGTGGACGCTGAGCGTATCGCCAGCGCGGCGGCCATGGGCCAAAATCCGGATGGACGGCGACATCACACTGCCCGGCCTGACCGACCAAACCCTGGGCGTGATCTACGCCGACGACGTGGCCATTAACGCCGACAGCATCGGCGACGGCGATCTGCTGATCAGCGGCCCGCACGGATTCGCCCGGCAGGCTGAGCTGTTGTCGTTCACCAGGCAGGATGACAAGACGTATCTGGCGACGTATCGCGTCGCCGCGCCGGGCGGAAGCTGGGATCCGGCCGACAACGGCACCTATGCCATCACGCTTCAAGCCAATCAGCTCAGCGACGACGCCGGGTTTTATGCGCTGGCGGCGCGGCTGGGGGTGTTCCAGGTCGGCGTGTTGCCTGCGGATCTCGCGGGCAACAGCCTGGCGATGGCACGCTCGCTTGGCAGCTTCGGTGGCAGCGAAATCCGCGCCGTCGAGGATGGGGTGGGCATACGCGATCGGAACGACTTTTACAGGCTGACTCTCACCGCCACGGTCGCGCTGTCAGTCAAGATGTACAACATGACCGACAACGCCGAGCTGCTGCTGCTGGATGCGCGGGGCAATCGGCTGGTCTTTTCGAAAAACGCCGGTTACGCCGCCGAGACGTTCGTCAAGACACTCCAAGCCGGGACGTACTTTTTGCGCGCGGTCTACACGTCGGAGGTGGGCACGGCGTATCGCCTGCGTATCCAGGCCGCCACGCCTGTCGCGGCCGCCGCGCCCCTTTCGCCGACGACCTTGGCTTCGGCTCGCCAGATCGGGTCGATCAGCCCGGGTGCGGTTCGCGTCATCGACGATTCAGTCATACCCGCTGGCGGCTCGTCATCCGACCTGTTTCGCTTCACGCTGGAAAGCTCGGCCAGGACATATCTCAAGCTCTACGGGCTGAGCGATAACGCCGATCTGGAGCTGTACGATTCCCGCGGCAGTGCGCTTCGCGTATCGCGACGTGCTGGCAGCAGCTATGAAGTGATCGTGGCGGACCTTGTGGCTGGCACGTACTACGCCCGCGTTGTGGCGGCAGGCGCTGGCGCCACGTCGTACCGGCTCCGCATCGCCGCTGCATGAGCTGTTCGGCGAACGTTGCTGCCCCCGGGCAAGATCAGACGCGGAACAGTGCGCCCATCCGGCGGCCCAGCAGCGCGTTGGCCGAGAGGATCGTGAGCGTGAGGATGAGCATCGCCCACACGCCCAGGGCGCTGGCGATGTAGGGCCCGTCGCCCAGGCGCTGGTAAAGCTCGTAGATCGCCTTGGTGATCGGCCAGTGCGATTCGCGCTGCGCCAGAAGCAGCGAATCGCTGACTTCGAGCATGGCGAAGGCGAAGGCGAGCAGCCCGCCGGCGATCAGGTTGGCGCTGATCAGCGGCACGGTGATTCGCCGGATCGTCGTCAGGCTCGAGGCGCCCAGGTTCCTCGCCGCCAGCTCCAGGTCCACCGGCGTCTGCTCCAACCCGGCCACGGCGCTGCGAACGACGTAGGGCAGGCGTCGCATGGCGTAGGCCACCACCAGCAGCAACGTCGGGTTCTGCGTCACATCAACCAGATCGCGCAGCCACTTCGTGTCCTTGAACCACGCCTGTAGCTTGATGCTGATGGCCAGATATCCGAACGCCAGCACCAGCCCCGGCACCGCCAGTGGGAGCATGGCCAGGCTGTCGAGTATCTGGCGTCCGGGCAGGGTCGTGCGCACCAGCAGCCAGGCGATCAACAGTCCCAGCACCACGTCGAGAATCATGCTTCCGCTGGCGAAAAAGATGCTGTTCTGGACGCTGGGCAGCGTCAGCGGGTGCGTCAGTCCGTTGCGGTAATGCTCCAGCGTGAAGACGCTGGGCAGGGCGGATTGATACCACGCGCCCACCCCGCTGAAGCTCATGAGAACCACGCCCAGATGCGGGAGCAGCGCCAGCCCGCCCACGATCAGGAACGGCGCCAGCACGGGAATGCTCGCCAGCGGACCCAGCCGCCGCGGCGCCGATTGAATGCTCGCCTTGGCCACCGCCGCATCCTGCCGCCGGCCGAGAATGAACTTGCCCACGATGTACAGCAGGACGCTGGCCAGCAGCATCACAACGACCAGCGCGTAGGGCACGGGATTGCCGCTGATCTGCGTGATGCGGTGAAAGATCTGGACGGGCGTGACCTGATAGAAATCGAACATGAGCGGCGTGCCCAGCTCGGTGAAGCTCCAGATCAGCACGATCGTGCCGCCGGCGAAAAGCCCGGGCCGCATCAGCGGCAACGTGATTTTTCGGAAGACCCGCCATCGGGAAGCACCGAGATTGGCGGCGGCCTGCTCCATCGCCGGGTCCAGGTTCGCCAGCGCCGCGCTGACGTTGAGGAACATGATCGGATACAGGCTCAGGGCCTCGACAAGCACGATACCAAAGACGCGCGCCGTTCCGATCCAGTCGATCGGGGCGCCCGGCGGGGCCAGGCCAAGCTGCTGGGCGATACTGGTGAGCATGCCGAAGCGACCGAGGATCTGTCGCATGCCGATGGCGCCGACGAACGGCGGGAGGATCAGCGGCACGAGCACCAGTCCGGTGACCAGGCTTCTGCCCCAAAAATCCAGTCGCACGGACATCATCGCCAGTGGCACGGCGATCAGCGTGCACAGCGCGGTTACGCTGACGGCGATCATGGCGCTGTTGAGCAGGCCGCGGCGAAGCGAGTGATCCTGGAAGATCGCCTTGACGTAATCGAGCGTAAAACCCTGCCCGTCGATGCCGAAGAATCCGACCTGCACCACCTGCACGATCGGCCAGATCAGGAACACGCCGAACAGTCCCAGCAGCAACAGCATCAGCAGAAATGGTCGAAGCTGTCTCATGGGCAGGATCGAGGAAGATCGAGCATGGGCACAGGATCTGGCAGGCGGTCAGTCGTCCAGGATGCCGAAGGGCAGATCCGCACGCATGGGGCTCGGGCGGGTGTAGGCGACGGTCGGCGAATACGTGGCGCCCTGTTCGGAACTGTCCAGAAAGCCCTGCATGAGGTCGAGCACGGCGAAGGCCTGGTCGCCGCTGGCGCGATGCGCCCGTCCCGAGCGTATCGCCGCCGCCATGTCCGCAAGTCCCACCGCGCGACCATAGCCCTGGACGAATGCCGGGGGGATTTGAGTCCAGTCGGCGTCGGTGTTTCGGCGGAGGTGCACCGGCCCGTCGAAGCGGTTGGGATCGGGCACTCGCAGCGTTCCCTCCGTGCCGTAGATGGTGATGGGTTGCGCGCCGTCATAGGTGGCAAATCGCGTGGCGAAGCTGGTGACGATCGTGCCGGCGCAGCCATTGGCGAATTCGATCATGCCGCAGATGTGGTCGGGCGTCTCGACTTTGATCTTCTTGCCAAACTTCGGTCCGGGTGCGCCGGTCGTGCGGTCGGTGTGGGTGATGGTGCGCTGCGGAATGGCGATCGTGGCCATCCCGCTGATTCGCCTGACCGGACCCAGCAGATTCAACAGAGCCGTCAGGTAATACGGCCCCATGTCGAACATCGGCCCGCCGCCCGGCTCGTAATAGAATTCGGGGTTGGGATGCCAGCTTTCATGGCCGGGACACATCATGAAGGCGGTGAACGCGACGGGCCGGCCGATCGCTCCGTCGTCGATGAGCTTCCGCGCCGTTTGCAGCCCGGCGCCCATGAACGTGTCGGGCGCGCAGCCGACGCGCACCTGTCGGCCCCGTGCCGCCATGATCAGTCGCCGGCCCTCCTCGCGGTCGATGCCCAGTGGTTTTTCGCTGTACGTGTGTTTTCCCGCTTCGATCGCGCGCAGCCCGATCGGCACATGCGCCTTGGGAACCGTCAGGTTCAGGACGATCTCGATCGAGTCATCGGCCAGCATCTCATCCACCGTACAGGCTTTGGGGATCTGATATTTCTCTGCGGCCGCTTTGGCGCGGCTCATGTCCAGGTCCGCGCAGGCGGCGATCTGAAGGATCGGGAAATTCGCCGCCATTCCGAGGTATGCCCCGCTGATCGCCCCGCATCCGATGACGCCAACTCTTACTTTGTCTTGCATAGATGCCTGCCAAGTTTAGCTTCGTCGTGCATGGCGCGCCCGTCAAGTCGGACCCTGGGCACCGACACATCGACCCGGGCGCTTTGCATGTTCCGCTCCCCGCCGTGCCGGGCGACGCCACAGCCGCGGTCACGGTCCCGCCGGCGAGGCTGTCGCCGCCGGCGAGGTTGTCGCCGCGGGCGAGGCTGTCGCCGCCGGCGAAGTCGTCGCGACTGGCGAGAGATTCAACATCTGGGCGTAGGGGTTGTTGTCGCGCGTCACGGGCAGAATACGCACGGCGCGGATGATCTGGGGCGTCTGCGGCCGGCCGGTCTCCGGATCGGCGATCGGCGTTTTGGCGATCTCCTGCGAGACCTCAAATCCCTGGACAACTTTGCCAAACGCGGTGTAGCGTCCGTCGAGCTGCCGCGTGCGCGCGTAGTCCAGGCAGATGAAGAACTGGCTGCCGGCGCTGTTGGCGGCTTCGGGACGGGGCATCACGCCTTGCCGTTCGATCGGGTCGCCCTGGCGGGCCATCGACAGCACGCCCTCGCGATGCT
Source organism: Fontivita pretiosa (assembly GCF_050410795.1). Lineage (GTDB taxonomy): Bacteria > Planctomycetota > Phycisphaerae > Tepidisphaerales > Tepidisphaeraceae > Fontivita > Fontivita pretiosa. The sequence goes on from NZ_CP191258.1 coordinate 4,234,627, forward strand.
CGCGGTTGCTGAACTCGGCCTCGATGTGATATCCAGGCCCGCCGGTGCCGTCGCCGCGCGGATCCCCGCCCTGAATCACGAACCCGGGCACGATCCGGTGGAAGCTCAGACCGTCGTAGTAGCCGCCCTGCGCCAGGCTGATGAAGTTAGCCACTGTATTCGGGGCCACGTCGTAGTAGAACATCACGGTCATCTCGCCGTGGTCGGTGCTGATGACCGCGTAGCTCAGCGGCTCGACCTTGATGACCATCGGCCCGGGAGGAGCGTCGCGACGCTTGTCCTCTCGCACCTGGATGACCAGTGGCGTGCCCAGAAACTGTGCCGGCGCAGCTCCCTGCGGCACGGCCAGAAGCAGGTAGGTTCCGGGAACCTGCAATTGCTGCCAGTGGTCGCGCAGGTTCACGGTGGTCTGTCCGGCGGGAAACTGCGCGGGCTGTCTGGGCTCAAGCGGCTTGCCCAGAAAGTCCAGCAGCATCAGCATCACCGGCTGATCGGCGCGCACCTCGACAGTGATGGGCTGATCGGGCGAAAACCACGTCTTGGCGGGAAACAGCACTGAAAACATCAGGATCGCGGACGCGACGGCTTGCATAGCATCTCCTTTGAGGCGATCCTAATGTCTGGACTGATGCCTGCAACTGCTGCGACCGCTCGGCTGTTCATCAACGGCAAGGATGTTGGACAGGTCCTTGTCAAATCCGCCGCCGACTCCTGGGGCTTCGGGGAGTTTTCGCCCAGCGAAGGGTTTTCAGAGTTCGCGGCACTGTTTGGCAACTGGTCGCTGCTGATGCACGCCGACGACGATGAGAAGCGCCTCAGCGAAGCGGCCTCGCAGGAGCTTCGCGCCGTCGAAACGGCGCTGGATGCGCTGCAATACAGGCTTTACCTGCACGCCGAGCGGCAATGGGTGGATCTGAGCCAGGTGAACATCGACGGTTCGCTGATCGAGTGGAAGGTGTCTCGCCGGCCGGCGAGTCCCCCCGGAGAACGACCAGCCGGCGAATTCTGAGCTGCGGCGCGGGTTGGTCGTGGGATTCCTTGACAGCTCACAGGAGCGTCTCTACCTTTGGCTGACTCGGCGCGGGTACGCGACGCGCGTGCCCGAAGTCCTCGCGGTGCTGTGTGACGAGAACCACAAACGATCGCGCGCGGGCGGCCTGCGGGCGCTTCGCGCCGCACGATCAGGGAGATCTTCCTATGGCTGTGAAAGTCGGCATTAACGGATTCGGACGCATCGGCAGGCTTGTGTTCCGCGCATCGGTGAACAACCCCGACCTCCAGTTCGTCGGGATCAACGATCTGGTGCCCGCGGACAATCTGGCTTACCTGCTCAAGTATGACACCGTGCACGGGCGATTCGAGGGACAGGTCCACGCCAAGGACGAAAAGACGCTGGTGGTCAATGGCCGGGAGATTCCCTGCTTCAGCGTGAAGGACCCGGCGGCGCTGCCGTGGAAGCAGGTTCAGGCGGATTACGTGGTGGAATCGACAGGTTTGTTCACGGACCAGGAGAACGCCGCCAAGCACCTGACCGCCGGCGCCAAGCGGGTCATCATCACCGCACCTACCAAAAGCCCGGAGACGGTGCCGACGATCGTCATCGGCGTGAACGAAAACACGTACGATCCGGCCAAACACAAGATCGTCTCCAACGCGAGCTGCACGACCAACTGCCTGGCGCCGCTGGCCAAGGTGGTGCACGAGAAATTCGGGATTGTCGAGGGATTGATGACGACGATCCATGCGGTGACCGCGACGCAGCCGACGCAGGACGGCCCCAGCAAGAAAGATTGGCGCGGCGGTCGGAACGCCTACATGAATGCGATCCCGTCGAGCACCGGCGCCGCCAAGGCCGTCGCGCTGGCCATGCCGGCGCTGAAAGGCAAGCTCACCGGCATGGCGTTCCGCATCCCCACGATGGACGTCAGCGCCGTGGACCTGACCGTCCGTACCGAGAAGGCCACCAGCTACAAGGAGATCTGCGCCGCGATGAAGGCCGCCAGCGAGGGCGAGCTGAAGGGGATCCTCGGCTACACGGAAGACGAGGTGGTCAGCAGCGACTTCATCACCGATCCGCGATCCAGCATCTTCGATGCCGGCGCCGGCATCGAGCTGAACAGCAACTTCTTCAAGCTCATCGCCTGGTACGACAATGAGTGGGGCTACAGCAACCGGGTGATGGACCTGCTGGTGTTGATGGCCAGGAAAGAGGGGTTGGTCAAGTAGAGGTTTTTGGGTGCGTTTAGATGGAGATCCTGCGGCTGCGCTTCGCTGCGACGCGGCGTAGCGCGGCCGCGGGGTCGCTTATAGCATCTCGATTGCCGGAATCTTCCATTTCTGACACTGCCCGAAGAAACGGCAGGGGTTGTTGAAGAAGATCTCGATCGCCTCGCGCTCGCTGTGCCCGCGGCTGAGAAACTCCAGGCACGTGTCGGTGAGCATGCTGGGGCTGGATTCGCCCCAGTCCGCGGCGCTGTTGACCATGATCATCTGCGGGCCGAACTGCTCCAGGATGTCGGCGGCGCGCTGCGGCGTGACCTTGGTCACGGGATAGACCGTCAGCCCCGCCCAAAAGCCATTGTCCCGCGCAAGTCGGATGGTGTGTTCCTCACAGTGGTCGATCAGCACCCGCTGCGGGCGAATTCGCCGATCGTTCTTGAGAATATCGACGATGATGCTGGTGCCCTTGTGCTTGTCTTCCAGATGAGGCGTGTGGATGAGGATGAGCTGATCCGTCCGTGCCGCCAGGTCCACCTGCTCTTCAAAGATCGTGATCTCATTGCGGGTGTTCTTGTTCAGCCCGATCTCCCCGATGCCCAGTACGGTCGGCCGGTCCAGAAACTGCGGGATAAGCTTGATTACCTCGCGTGAGAGCGAGACGTTTTCCGCCTCCTTGGCGTTGATGCACAGCCAGGAGTAGTGCTGAATGCCGTAGCGTGCCGCGCGGCGAGGCTCGTGATCGACCAGGTGGCGGAAGTAGTCGTAAAAGCTGGCGGCGGAGGAGCGGTCAAAGCCGGCCCAGAACGCCGGCTCGGAGACCGCCACCACGCCCGCCCGGGCCATGTACAGATAGTCGTCGGTTGTGCGACTGATGCAATGGATGTGGGGGTCGATGTACTTCATTGGGGCGACTCACTTTTTTCTGCGGGTGTCCGTTTTCTTCCCGGGCTTGGACCTGGCGGTTCTGGCCGCCGATGCCCGCTTCCTGCTGGCGCTGGCTGGTCTGCGGCGTCCGTGGGCGAAAAAGTCATTGTCCTGCTCCCAGGCCTGGATGTTCCGGTTGTAGATTTCGGTGATGATCTTGCGGACATCGCTCAGTTTGCGCCCGCCGCTGCGCGGCATCATCATCCAGCACAGCACCATTGCCTGGCGGATGAATCCGTCCGCCGGATAGGGCAGCAGGTTCTCAAAAAACGCCTGCGGCGAGGGTTTCTTGATCGACTCCCACACCTTCATGTTGCGGTCGAAGACTTCCTCCGCCCGCCGGCGGACGTTTTCGAACGTGCGATTCTCCGGGTCATACTCGCGCCACAGGGCATCCAGCGCCTGGCGGATCAGGTGATCTACTCCGTGCGGTCCCAGCGTGTGCAGCAGCTCCTTCGGCGAACGGCTAGTGAGACGGAACGCTTCCCAACTCATGGCCCGAATCGTAAAGCAGAGAAATGCCCAATGCCAAATGCGCGGCGCCTGATGCCTGCCTGAATGATTCATTCGGCATCGGGCATTCGGCCCTCAGAACAGGCTGAACATCAGGTACGCGAACGGGGCGGCCAGCAGAGGGCTGTCGATCACATCCAGCACACCACCGAAACCCGGGATCAGATTGCCGGAGTCCTTGACCTCCGCGTCGCGCTTGATGAGCGATTCGAGCAGGTCGCCGAGCTGACCGATTCCGCCGATGACGACCCCGAAGATCGCGCCTTTCCACCAGTCCAGGTGAAAGCTGGGGGGATTGATGAAGCTGGCGCAGACCGCGCCCACGCCCGCGGCGGTCAGCAGCCCGCACAGCAGTCCCTCCCAGGTTTTGCCGGGACTGAGCCAGGGGATCAGCTTGTGCCGCCCGAATGCCCGTCCGCCAAAGTACGCGCCGACGTCGGTGAACTTCACCACCAGCAGGATCATCACGATGATCATCGTCGAGCCGCTGTAGCGGTCGGGGCGGTAGGACTGCTTGACTCGCAGCGCCATCAGAAACCACGCCAGCCCGCCAAGATACAGCGTTGCCAGCACGGTCCCGGCCATGTGAGTGATCGCTTCGTGCGTCTGCCGAATCCAGGCGCGTCGAAGCGCTGCAAAGAGCATGGTGAACACGATGATGAACGCCAGCGCCGAAGTGCTGTAGAGCTGGAACTTGCGAAACTGCATGCAGAAGGCGTGGACCACCAGCAGTCCCGAGCCAATCGCGGAGATAAAGCGGTAGGGCTGGACGCGTTCGGCGGCAAAGAGAGTGGCCAGCTCCAGCGTGGCCGGGGGCAGCACGATCAGCAGTAGCACCAGCAGCCCGACACCGGCGATGCCCGCGGGCGGGCCGTCGGGCGCGCGCAGGTGATTCCAGCCGAGCTGCCGCGTCCAGACCTGCACCGCGTGGTCCACCCACAACAACAGCAGCAGCCCCGCCAGCATCATCGAGCCGAACGTCAGACGGTTTTTCAGTGCTTGTTCCATGTCGGCTTACCCGGCGCGGCGGCAGCCCATCGGCCAGGCCATGCCGGGGGCGGGCGACACTTTCCCCGCTGAAGCTTCTTCTGGCAAGTGCGTTGTGTCCTGCGAAGGTGCAGGCGCGCCGAGCAAGTGGGACATCTTGCCAGACGGCCAATTTCGATACTCAACTTCCCGCTGCCAAAGGGTACACTTATCGCCATGAGCAGTACCGCCCTGGCCGTTTCCGATGCTTCGTCGCGCGCGGCCGGCAGCCGCGCCATCCAGCTCCATCGTCCGCAGCCCGTGCGGGATGTGCCGTATGTTCCCTCGGATGAGAAAGTCGTCGAGGCGATGCTGGAACTGGCGGGGGTGAACGAGAAGGACGTCGTATATGACCTGGGTTGCGGAGACGGGCGAATCGTGCTGGCGGCGGCGCGTCGCGGGGCGCGCGGCGTGGGAGTGGACATCGACCTTCAGCGGATCCATGAAGCCCAGGACAATGCCCGCCGGGCCGGACTGACCGCTCGCGTCAGCTTCCTGCGCGCCAGCTTCTTCGACGTGGATTTGCGCGACGCGACGGTCGTGACCCTGTATCTTCTGCCCGGAATCAACATCAGGCTTCGCCCCAAACTGCTGTTCGAGCTTCGTCCCGGCGCGCGCGTCATCTCCAACAACTTTGACATGAAGGAATGGTCTGCCGACGAGCAGTTGGTCATTTATCATCGCACGCTGTACAAGTGGATCATTCCCGCCTGGGTGCAGGGAACCTGGAGCTGTTACATTTCGCGTTCCAACGGACGTCGGCGACACATGGTGCTGGAGCTGCAACGCCGGTTTCAACGGGTCTCGGGCAGCGCGCAACTGAACGGTCAGCGGGTGTACCTGGTGGAAGGACGGATCGAAGCCGATCGACTGAGCTTCGCACTGTGGCATCCGCAGCATCTGTTGCCGGCGATTCGCTTTCGCTGCACGGTGGAAGGCGACCAGCTTCGCGGGACCTGCCATGCCGACAGCCCCGGCGCTGACGCGACGACATGGGCCTGGGGAGGCGTGAGGCGAAGTTGAGCGCGTGCCGCCGTACCTGTGGATGCGGTGCACGCCAGGGCAGCGGGCCTACCAGAGGCGCAACCTGCGCGCCACATGCAGAACTGTTCGCGCTGCCGAGCGCAACGTGACCCGCTGCGCCCAGATGCGGATGCGGTTGGGCCGGCCCGTTACGATCACTGTCCATTTGCGGTCGATTCCGCGCATGGCTTCTTCGACGACCTGCTCGGGAGTCTGTGCGGTAGGGGGAATCTCCTGCTCGCTCAGCCCCGCCGCCGCCAGGAACGGCGTGCGCGTCACGCCCGGGCAGACGGCGAACACGTCCACGCCGGTCCCGACCAGCTCGCGCGACAACGCCTCGGTAAAGCTCTGGACAAACGCTTTGCTGGCGGTGTAGGCGACCATACCCGCCTCGGGTTCAAACGCGGCGATCGAGGAGACATTGATGATCGTGCCCCGGCCTTTGCGGATCATGCGAGGCAGCAGCAGTCGTGTCAGCGCCACGAGGCTGCGCACGTTGACATCCAGCGTCTGTTGAATCGAGCGAAGCGATTGCCGTGAAAACGGCACCCTGGCGCCCACTCCGGCGCAGTTCACCAGCGTATGCACGCGCAGCCGGTGGTGGTGACAGAATTGCAGAACCCGCAGCGGCGCATCCGCATCGCCAAGGTCCACAACCAGACTGGCAACTGATCGGGAATCCAGCGGATTGAGCTGCGCCAATTCGTCGGCGACCTCTCGCAGTCGCTTGCCGGCGCGGTCGATCAACAGCAGCCGATGTCCCCGCTGCGCCAGCGCGGTGGCGAAGGCGCGCCCGATCCCCGACGCCGCCCCGGTCACCGCCGCCACTTCCACGATTGAACTGCACGAAAAATCGGTCCGTTGACCGTGCTCTCCGACCAACTCCATGACCGGTTTCATAACCTGCGGCAACGTGCTTTGCATAGGGCCAATATCGGCATGAAACAGGTTGGACTCCTTACAGCCCGCGGGCTGTGCCCCTAACGCTCCACCTGCGGAGCGATCTGCTCAATATAGCGTAGAATTGCTTCGTCCGTCGAGCCAAGCGGCCTGTCCCGGCGCTCCATGGCACGCCGGGCCACCTCGATCGCCTTGTCCAGTTGATATTTCTGCATGCCCTGATCCGTCCAGAAACTGAAACTGGGCACAAACTTGGGCGCCAGCCCCGACCCGGCAAGCTGGCAGCAGGCGCCGATGTAGCTGCCGGTATTCAGCCGTGTGCCTATCGCGGTCTTGGTGTGGTCGCCAATGATCGACCCCAGCCGCCGGCGGCCGGTTTGCACCTTGCGCCCGCCGATCTGCAGCGTGACCTCGCCGTAGGTGTTCTTGAGATTGCTGGTGGTCGTGGCGGCGCCGAGGTTCACCCACGATCCCACAATGCTGTCGCCCAGATATCCATCGTGGGCTTTATTGGAGTATGGGCTGATGATCGAATTGGAGATTTCCCCGCCGACACGGCACATCGCTCCGATCGTCGTGCCGGAGCGGATCAGCGACACCGGTCGAACGTAGCTGTATTGCCCGATGTAGCACGGCCCTTCCAGAACGGCGTTGGCTCCGATGGTCGCGCCGGCATCCACCACCACCGGACCCCTGGAGGCGTCCAGCACACACCCTGGTCCGAGTTTGGCGCCGGGGGCGACGACGATGTTCTCCCGCTCGCCTGTCAAATGCCACGGACCATCGTTCAGCTTCTGGCTGGTGCCGCGAAAACGCACGAAGTCAGCCACCAGCGCCTCTTCGTTCCAGCTTACAAGATCCCACACGTGATCGATGTATCGCGCCTGGGGTATCGTGCGGGGCAGCTCCAGCAGCGTCAGCCAACGCTCGGATCGGCTCAACACGTCCTCGTGCGAGAGCCCGGCCATGTCCGTCACGTGGGCGAAGCGCACCAGGTCGCCTTCCTCGATTACCGCCGCCGGACCTTCAGGTATCTCGAACTTCGCAAGATGCAGGGTTCGTCCGGTGGTGATCAGGGCCGGCTGGGCGTCAAGCGGCTGATTGACGGCGGCGGGTATCTTCAGCGCAGGCAGGACGTAATTGCGACAGAACTCAGCAAGCTCGGGCCTCACCCACAATGTCAGCCGCGTCGGTTGCAGCAGTTCAATCTGCTTGTCCAGCAGCGTGCCCATCCCGCACGGCAGCATGAACGTCGGCTTGCTCAGTGACAGCGGTATGAACGAATCCCAGCGAATGCCCTCGAAAATGACCACGTGCATGCGGGGATTGTACCATGTTGTTCCCCAGCCAACGTCCTGGCCGTTCAGCGGATTTTGCTCAGCACCGCAGGCGGACTTGTCGCACGCGAGGAGCTCAGCGGACGCTCGGCCAGAAGCAGGTCGATCATGTTGGTGAACGACGTGGCGGCCAGAGGCGCGTCGGGCGAGGCGTCGTCGATCCCGCCGCGATAGCGGATCACACCCGCCGAATCGATCAATACAAACGTGGGGGTGCTGTCGATGGCATAGCGACGGGCGATCATCCCGATCGGATCGAGCAGCGTGATGCAATCAGACCCGGCCACGGCGCTGCGCTGGCGAACGCCACGAACCTGCTCGCGATCCTGATGGTCGATGTTGCTGTAAACCGACACCAGCTTCACCGCGCCGCTGGATGTGTATCGCTTGGCCAGTTCTCCCAGCCGCCTTGCGTCAGGCGCGTCCTCGGCCTCAGCGGAATGATCCTGCCCGGGCGGCGGGGCAAAGCAAACCACCACCACCTTGCCCTGCATCGATGAAAGGGACACGAAACGCCCATCCAGATCGGGCAGGCGAAATCCCGGCGCGACGGTTCCGGGCCTGCCAACTCGATCATTGGGTCTTTCCAGGCTGCCTGCCAGCACAATCGAGAACGCCACCACGAACACCCCCGCCGCCGCCAGCAGACCCAGTTGCGCATGCCATCGCGCGGGCATGCGCCCGCTGGGGCAAAGACTTGTGGAAACATTCAGACTGGCCGCTGGTGGCTGGGACCCGCTTTGTCCCGCTGTTGTGGCGGGCTGATGTAGCTGCTGGTGCATTCTCTGCCTCTCCTGCATTGCCAGTATACCCCGCTATCAACGGACAACCAAGACCTTAACAAAGGTTGCACGCGAAGAAAAATTTTCTCGGACCCAGTTCATACCCGCGCCCGCAAGCTGGCGCGGTTGCCCGGCCTGGCTTGGGCCGGCGGGGGTCGCCGCGATAAACTGCCGGCCGGTTGCTCTCGCGCATTCACAGCTTCATCCTGATCGGAATCGACCCGCAGCTTTGCGAGGTGGAGGCCGACGTCTCCAACCGCGGGCTGAGCAAAACGACGATCGTCGGGCTGGCGCAGGCGGCGGTGAAGGAGTCGATCGAGCGTGTCCGCCGCGCCATGATCAACAGCGGTTATCCTTTTCCATCCCATCACCTGCTGATCAACCTGGCACCGGCGGACGTGAAGAAGGAAGGCCCGGCGCTGGACCTGCCGATCGCCATCGGCCTGCTCCGTGGCACCAACGCGATCCAGACCGATCTTCACAAGCAGTTTCTGATTGCCGGGGAATTGGCGCTGGACGGGCGCGTGCGAAAGATCAAGGGGGCGCTTTCGCTGGCGATGCTGGCGAAGGAAAAGGGCTTCCGCGGCGTGATCCTGCCGCAGGAAAACGCCCGCGAGGCCGCCGTCGTCGAGGCGATCCAGGTTTATCCCGTGGCCAACCTTTCGCAGGCGGTGTCGTTTCTCAACGAGCAGCTTCCGCTGGAGCCGTTCGAGCTGGACGGCGAGGTGTTCCAGGCATCGAAGCTCGCGCCGGCATTGGATTTCGCTGACGTGCGCGGACAGGAAGCGGTCAAGCGCGCGATCACCATTGCCTGTGCCGGCGCGCACAACATTCTGATGGTCGGCCCGCCGGGCACGGGCAAGACGATGCTGGCGCAGCGGATGGCCGGCATCCTGCCGCCGCTGAGCCGCGCGGAGTCATTGGAGACCACGCGCATCTACTCGGCCCTTGGGCTGCTGCCCGACGGCATCGCGCTGATGGACCAGCGACCCGTGCGCACGCCGCACCACAGCGCCACGGCGCAATCGCTGATCGGCGGGGGGACGATCCCGCGCCCGGGCGAAGTCTCGCTGGCGCATCACGGGATTCTGTTTCTTGATGAGTTCCCCGAATTCAGCCGATACGTGCTGGAGATGCTCCGCCAGCCGCTGGAAGGCGGCGAAGTGACGATCGCCCGCGTGCACGGCTCGATCCGTTTCCCCGCGCGGTTCATGCTGGTGGCCGCGATGAACCCCACGCCCAGCGGCTACGCCAACGACCCGCGCGCTCGCGAGAAGTACCTTGCGAAGTTGTCCGGGCCGCTGCTGGATCGTATCGACATTCATGTCGAGGTGCCGTCGGTGCCGTACCACGAATTGACCGCCAGGCGTCCCGGCACCGACAGCGCCACGATGGCGACGGCGGTCCAGCGGGCCAGACAGATCCAGCACACGCGCTTCAAGGACGCCCAGACCACAAACTCCCGGATGGACAGCAGGCAGCTCAAGCAGTTTGCAGACCTGAGCGACGGTTGCCTGCTGCTGATGAAGCAGGCGATGAATGAGCTTGGCCTGAGCGCTCGCGCGTATGACAAGGTAAGGCGAGTGGCGCGGACGATTGCCGATCTGGAAGGCTCGGACGCGATCCAGGAACACCACATCGCCGAGGCGGTGCAGTACCGGTTGCTGGATCGGAGATATTGATTGGACCGTCCTTCCTTTGTTTGGACAGCAGCGAGCAGGACACGGCGAAGGCAAACCCCGGCCCTGAAGGCTGGTCCGGGCGGGGAGCTTGCGGGGATGGTGCATCATGATCCCGGCGTTGCTCTTTCGGAATGACGAGCTGCGCAATGATCCGGCGCTGAAAATGCGCGGGGCGCGGAAGCTGGTGGTTACTCAACTCAATCCGGCATCCGAGCGGATTGCCGATGAAGTCGTCTGGCGCGCGCCGGCATCGCCCGTTGAACGATGCGCTGTCCAGGTCATGCCTGACACGGAAGTCGCGGTTTTCAACCAGCACGCACAGCAGACCCGCCACTGCCACCGCCTCGGAACCGAGATGTACATGGTCCTCGAGGGCATGATGACGATCGAAGTCGAGGGCGAGATGTATCAGCTCGCGGCCGGCGACATGATCATCGTCAATCCCGGCGCGCGTCACGAGGTCAAGCGCCTAGGGCAGTTCCTCTGCCGGGTCGTCACCGTGCACTGCGGCGGGGCGGCGGACAAATACTCGGCTCCTTGATGGCGAAAATACAGCGAAACAACACGAAGGCACGCGAGGGACCACTGCTGGTCCTTCGCGTGCGCTTCGTAGCTTCCTGTCTTCGTGGCTCTGACCAGTCGCCAGGCTACTCCACCACGAGCGTGCCGTTCAGTCTGATGGCGCTGGCGATGTTGAAGCGGTTGGGGCTGAGGCGGCTGACGGTCTCATGCACCTTCTGAAACTGCTCCGCCGTGCCGTTGCCCTTGATGTGCACTGTGTATTTGAGCGAGTCATACCCGGGCTTGACGCTCGGATCGATGCCCAGGAACCCGCGCAGATCGATGTCGCCTTCGGTTTCGATGCGAAGCTCTTCCAGCTCGATGCCGTGCAGCGCGCAGGCGCTGGCGTAGCCGACGGTCATGCAGGCGTTCAGCGCCGCCAGAAGGTACTCCTGCGGGTTGGCGTATTGGTTGGTGCCACAAAGCTCGCACGGCTCGTCGATGCGGATGGTGAAGTCCTTGTCCACGCGTTGCCCGCCGATGTGGAAGTGCTTCACGCTCGTGTCGGAGCGGGTGCCGCCTTTCCATCGCGTGCTGACCTGCCAGCGGGTCATTGCCTTTGCCGGATCGGCGGCGATGGCGCTGATGGCGTCGCGAAGGGCCTGGGTGTCGATGCCGTTGACCACGGTTGAACCAAGCGTCTGCGTCATGGCGATCTCCTTTGGGTAAGAGTTGCCCGGCACATGGCAACGCCGGTGCCAGGCGGCGGCAGCCGCGGCAACCACGGCTCGGACATGAGATTGCAATTTGATTGACAATCGAACCGCAAGACGCGACTTTTCGCGTTTCGGGAGATTTCGCGCCGGCGGCTGATCAGATCTCGCGCCGGCGGACAGATCGTTCATGTACACAGTGAGGTGATGATGGCGGAACTGTCCCGGTTGTCACGGCGGGAATTTGTGGTCAAAGCGGCGGCGGTGGCGGCGGCGATGCAGTTGCCGGCAGGCACGGCCAACTCGCAGCAGGGCACAGGGGAACCGGCAGCCACCACGGCTGCGACTCAGCAGGATCGGCAGATGAACACCCAAGTGGCTCTTCGGTGGCTCGATGCGGCCACTCCCGCTCAATGCCCGGGAACCACCTGGGGCGTGCCCTGGCCACGCGGCGCCGTCCAGCCCGACCAGCAGTTCGCGCTGCGCGACGCGAATGGTCAGGCGATTGCCATGCAGTCCTGGCCGACCGCTTACTGGCCGGACGGATCGCTGAAGTGGACGGCCCACGCGATCTCGCCTGCCTCCGGCCAGCTCAGCGAACGATACGTGATTGCCCCCGGGCCGGCGACACAGCCGCAGCAGACACTCACGGTCCACCAGAGCGACGAAGCGATCGAAATCGATACGGGCGTGATCCGCTGCCGCATTCGACGCAGCGGCGAATCGATCATCGAGTCAATCGATCGAGAGGGCAAAGCGATTGCCCGCGGGGCGCGGCTGGTCTGTCTTCGCCGCAACAGCCCCGAACCGGATGAGCAGGGCCAAATCATTCAACAGCAGTTCATCGGCAGCATTCAGCAGGCCAGCGTCGAGCAGTCGGGTCCGCTGCGCGCGGTGGTGCGCATCGAGGGCCGACACGTCGCCGCCGACGGGCGCGCCTGGCTTCCGTTCGTGCTTCGGCTGTACCTCTACGCGGGCTCGGAAGCAGTGCGGATCATGCACACGTTTATTTTCGACGGTGATGAGCAGGCGGACTTCATCAGCGGGCTGGGCGTGCGGTTCGACGTGCCGATGCGGGATGAGCTGCACGATCGGCACGTGCGGTTTGTCGGCGAGGGCAGCGGGCTGTTTGGCGAGGCGATCCGCGGGCTGACCGGCCTGCGCCGCAACGCCGGCGAGCAGGCGCGGCGGGCGCAGGTCGCCGGCGAGCCGACTCCGCCCGTGCAGAGCCTGCCCGAAAGTGTCCGCACACGCCTGCAATTCATCCCCGCCTGGGGCGATTATACGCTCAGCCAGCTCTGTGCCGACGGTTTCCAGATCCGCAAGCGCACGAAGATGGGCCACGGCTGGATCAGCGCCGGCGCGGGTCGGCGTGCTTCGGGGGTGGGATACATCGGGGGCGTCAGCGGCGGGGTGGTGTTCGGGCTGCGCGACTTCTGGCAGCGGCATCCGACACAGCTCGACATCCGCAACGCCGCCACGGACCAGGCGCAGGTCACGATCTGGCTCTTTTCGCCGCAGGCGCCGCCGATGGATCTGCGTTTCTACCACGATGGGATGGGGATGCAGACGCACCGCGACGAGCTGGAAGGGCTGGAGATCACCTACGAGGACTACGAGAAGGGCTTCGGCACGCCGGTGGGCATCGCCCGGACCAGCGAGATGATGCTGTGGGCGCTGCCCGCCACGCCCTCGCGGCAGCGGATGATCGACATGGCCGACGCGGTACGCAAGCCGCCGCTGCTCGTGTGCGCGCCCGAGCATTACGTGGCGACGCAGGTCTTCGGCGGACTGTTCAGCGTGCCGGATCGTTCCACTCCCGCCAGGGCGCGCATTGAAGACCGGCTCGATTTCTTCATCGAGTACTACCAGAAGCAGATCGAGCAGCACCGCTGGTACGGGTTCTGGGACTTCGGCGACGTGATGCACAGCTACGACCCGGATCGGCACGTGTGGCGATACGACGTCGGCGGCTATGCGTGGGACAATTCCGAGCTCTCCCCGGACCTGTGGCTGTGGTACAGCTTCCTGCGAACCGGTCGGGCCGACATCTTCCGCATGGCCGAGGCGATGACCCGCCACACCGGCGAGGTGGATGTGTATCACCTGGGGCGATTCGAGGGGCTGGGCTCGCGGCACAACGTGCAGCACTGGGGATGCAGCGCCAAGCAGGTTCGGATCAGCACGGCGGCGTATCGGAGGTTTTACTACTTCCTGACCGCCGACGAGCGAGTGGGGGATCTGCTTCGCGAGCAGGTCGATTCGGATCAGACGTTTTTGACTCTGGATCCGATCCGCAAGATTCGCCGTGAGCCTTACACGCCACAGCGCAACGCGCTGGCCGTTGGATTCGGCACGGACTGGGGATCGCTGGCGGCGGCGTGGCTGACGGAATGGGAGCGGACCGGGCAGGCCCGATGGCGCGACCGGCTGCTCAACAGCATGCGGTCGATTGGCTCGATGCCTCACGGCTTTTTCACTCGCGGCGCATTGTTCGATCTGGACAGCGGCGCGTTCTGGCTGAAAGAACCGGGCGATCCGGGCGTGGGCGTATCGCACCTCAGCGCCGTGTTCGGACTGGTCGAGATCTGTGCCGAGCTGATCATGCTGCTGGATGTACCGGAGTTTGAGCGGGCATGGCTCCAGTACTGCGAGCTGTATAACGCCACGCCCGAAGAACAGCGCGCCGCCCTGGGGCAAAGCCTCAGCGGCACCAGCCTGCGGGATGCGCACTCGCGGCTGAGCGCCTACGCGGCGCGGCGCAAATCCGACCGTCGTTTGGCCGAGCGCGCCTGGCGGGAACTGCTGGGGCGCGGCGGGTTGCCCACCCCGCCGGCCGTGCAACGAATCGAAGGCCCGCACGTGCTCAACCCGATCGACGAAGTGCCCTGGGTCTCGACGAATTCGACGTCGCAATGGAGCCTGGCGGCGATCCAGAACCTGGCGCTGGCCGGGGAGGCAATCCCGGAGCCGGGCTGAAGCTTATGGGGCATTGGAAGTCTGCGGGTTGAGCGAGGGGACTTTGATTCGGTTGAATCGAAAGGAGTTTTCGCCACCGATCGTTTGATTGCGCAGAATTGCCCATATGAGCCGTGCCCGCCAGCTTTACCCGCGGCCGGGCGTTCGGCGCGGTTGGGTTGCCTGAGACGCCGTGGATCTCGGCGTGTAAAAGGGGCGATCGGTCTTATCTTGCCCGCCGGGCTGGTCGATTTAAGGAACGTGGAGTTGCCGCAGACCATCGAAGCTGCCGCGCGGGCGCAGGTCGAGCATGATCGCCGCCGCTCGCCACGCGAGCCGCGACACCAGATCGGGTTGTTCGTGGTGCACCATCCTGATGGTCCACGTCAGACGCTGGTGGCGGCGGTGCGCGATATCTCCCGCGAAGGAATTGGCATCGAATCCTGCGAGCCGCTCGAGGTGAACGATCTGTTCCTCTACCGCGCCGATGGGCCCGATGGGGTGGAGGTGTCGCTGCTCTATCGGGTGGTTCGCTGCCAGCCGAGTTGCTGCGGACAAGCCGACCAGTGGACGATCGGCGGGGAACTGGTATCGGTCGCGCCCACGGAAGAGACCATCGCCGAGCAACTGCACATCGCACGCCTGCGGCGGGCCATTTTGCGATAGCACCATCGCTGGCACGAGCCGGCCTGTCCATCCCGCACGAGGGGTTTGTCCCCGCCCATTGCCAACGCGTATCATTGAAATCAGCTCAACGAGGCTGGTTTGCGGCGCGGCGAATTGAGTTGACATCCGCTAAGGAAAACGGTTACCTGAAATCGATGGACTTCCCCTACGGCAAAGCGCCTCTGGCGATCCTGATGCTGGCGATCGTCTCCGGCGTTGCGATCCTGTTCAGCGGCAGCACCGCCGCTCAGCGCAAGCCCGATCTGATCTTCGCCACCTTCACCAAGGAACACGCCGCCGCCTATCGGCCCGCCATCGCCGAGTTCGAGAAACAGCATAACGTCCAGATCCAGCTCCAGGTGGTAGATCAGCGTGCGCTTCAGGGGCGGCTTCAGTCGGCGCTTCAGGTTGGCGCCGACGTGCCCGACATGGTCGAGTTGCTGGACAACACGATGGGGATCTTCACCCGCGGGCCGATCGAGGACGTTGGCTTTGTCGATCTGACCGAGCGGGTGAAGTCGAGCGGGCTGTATGACAAGCTGGTGAACAGCCGCTTTGGGAAATGGTCCAGCCGGGGGCACATCTTCGCGCTGCCGCATGATGTGCACCCGACGATGCTGGCGTATCGCAAGGACCTTCTGGATCAGCTCGGCATCGACGTGACAAGGCTGACGACCTGGGAGGAGTTCTGCCGCGTGGGCAGAGAAGTCACCCAGGATCTCACTGGCGACGGCGTGCCGGACCGGTACATGATCGACCTGCCCGCCGCCGAGCCCTGGGCACTTCGCCTGCTGCTGCTTCAGCGAGGAGTGACGATCGTCAACGAAGCCGGCGAGGTGGCGTTCGACGACGAACGCGCGGTCGATGTGTTCTGCTGGTACATCAGGCAGATTCAGGGGCCAGATCGAATCAGCTTTCCCTGCGGGTGGGGGCAGAACCTGGCCAAGTCGATGATCGACGGGTTGTGCCTGTTCTACATCTGCCCGGACTGGCGGACGCGACAGTTCCAGATGGACGTGCCAAGCCTGGCGGGAAAGATGAGTCTGATCCCGCTGCCGGCTTGGGAGCCGGGTGGAATCCGCACCAGCACCTGGGGCGGGACGGGTCTGGCGTTTACCAAACGGGGGCGGAACTTCGAGCTGGCGTGGAAGCTGGCGATGTACCTGTACTACGACCCCGAGCAGCTCGGCCCGCGGTTCGCCGACACCAACATCCTCCCGCCGCTGGTGGAGGCGTGGGATCAGCCCGAGTTCCACGCGCCGCGGGATTTCTACTGCGGCATTCGCCTGGGGAAAGTCTTCGCCGAACTGGCGCCGCAGGTTCCCGTCGAGTACGCCAATGCCTACATGACCCTGGCCGAAGGAAAGATGAACGAGGCGTTCGCCAACGCGGCGTTGTATCACCGTGAACACGGCGAGCAGGGGCTTCGCGAGTATGTGCGCAGCGAGCTGAAGCGCTGCGCCGACCGCGTGAGGGTGATCATGAACCGCAACGTGTTCCTCAAGGAGGATGCCGCCGTGTCCGCCGGTGCGGCCACAGGAGACGAGTAAACCGATGAGCGTACCGCCCTTGAGCACGATGCCCACACCCGCGACGGCCGAGCGAATTCACCTGGCCGTCGGCGAACGCGCCGCCACCGGCGGCGGTCGCGGCGGGGGGTGGTGGAAGCTCCGCACCAGGTCCGCCCCATACCTGTTCCTGCTGCCCTACTTCCTGGTCACCGCTGTCTTTTTCCTCTACCCGCTTGCCTACGCGACGATCCTGGCGTTCTACCAGACGCAAGGCCCGGCGCGACGCGCCTTTGTCGGACTGGAGAACTTCCGCTTCGTCCTGTCGGATCCCGACTTCCACACCGCCTTGTGGAACACCACCATCTTCACCATCTGCTCGATCTGTATCCAGCTTCCGCTGAGCCTTGGCCTGGCGCTGATGCTCAACGCGCGAAACGACCGCACCAAGGGCTTTTTCCGCCTGGCGATCTTCTCCCCCAACCTCGTGGGGCAGGTCTTCGTGGGCATACTGTTCCTGATGCTATTCACGCCGCGCTACGGGTTGTTCAACCGGCTGATTCATGCCCTGATCGGCTGGGGGTTGGAACAGCGCTGGCTTCAGGACCCGACGCTGGTCATGCCCGCCATCGTCATCGCCGCCCTGTGGCTGTACGTGGGGTTCAACATGATCTATTTCCTGGCTGCGCTGCAAAATGTCGATCAGAGCCTGGTGGAGGCGGCCAGAATCGACGGCGCCGGCCCGGCAGGGGTCTTCCTGCACGTGACGCTGCCTTCGATCGCGCCGGTGGCGACGTTTGTCGTCGTCACCAGCACCATCGGCTCGTTCCAGCTCTTTGAGCTGCCCTACACGCTGCTTCAGGGCTACGGCCCCAAGAACTCAGGGATGACCGTCGTCGGGTATCTGTACACCAACGCTTTTGAGAGCGGCGACCTAGGCACCGCCGCCGCCGTCGGCTGGCTGCTGACCTTCATCATCCTCACGGTCAGCCTGATTCAGATTCGTCTGTCGCGCGTGATGGGGAGCGATCGATGATGCTGCTGCTGTCGATATCGGTGCACCTTCATCCGCTTCAGTGGATGCTGCTGGGGCTGGCGGCGGTGTTTGTGGCATTGCTGCCGATCTCGCGCAAGCTCGCCTGGCAGTATGCCCGCTTCACCACCCTGGCGATCGTCGGCACGATCATGCTGCTGCCGTTCGTGTGGCTGATCTGCGCCGCCTTCAAGGACAAGGACGTGCTCAACGAGTACATGTTCCTGCCCCCGCCGTCCAAAATCTCGTCAAAAACGGTCAACACCGGCAACTTCCGCACGCTGTTTGCCGACAAGCAGACCATCCAGGGTCCGGTGAACTTCTGGCGATATGTGGCCAACTCGATCTTCCTGGCGTCGGCGGGAACGTTCGTCTCGATGGTCTTCAGCTCGATGGGCGGCTACGCGCTGGCCAAATACCGCTTCCGCGGCAGGATTCCGCTGGTCACGTTCATGCTCGCCTCGCTGACCATTCCCGGCGTGGTGCTGCTGGCGCCCAACTTCGAGATCATCTGGCGGCTGGGTTGGATGGATTCGTACCTTGCGCTTCTGGTTCCCGGTTGCGTCAGCGTGTTCGGAATCTTCCTGTACCGCCAGGCGATGCTCGGCGTGCCGGATGATCTGATCGAGGCCGGGCGGATCGACGGCTGCGGGGAGTTTCGCATCTACCTGACACTGGTGATGCCGCTGGTTCGTCCGATGACCGGCGCGTTCTGCCTGATCAGCTTTTTGGGTTCATGGAACTCATTTTTGGCCCCCAACATCTATCTTCAGACCCAGAGCAAGCTGACGCTGCCGGTGGTGCTCAACCAGTACATTGGCGAGTACAATCAGCAATACGGGGTGTTTCTCGCGGGCACATTGCTGGCGATCATCCCGCCGGCGGTGCTGTTCTTCTCGCTACAGCGCGAGTTCATCAGCGGCCTGACCAGCGGCGCGGTCAAACAATGATCTGGCCGCTTGTGCTTGCCTGAAGAATCGCGCCGCGACGGACAGCAGCGGTTGGCGTGGCTGGCGGCCTGTTGCATCCGGAGGCATCATGTTCATTGCTCCGCTTGTTTGGATCCTGTGCATGGCAGAGCTCACGACGCCGCCAACCACACTTCCGGCCAGCATGCAGGCGATTTGCATTCGCCAGCCTGGCGGGCCGGAGGTGCTGCGACTGGAACAGTTGCCGCTGCCTGTGCCCGGGCCCGGGCAGATGCTGGTGCGCGTGCATGCCGCGGCGGTCAATCCGATCGACTGGCGAATCCGCTCCAGCGGCAGGCGTCTGTCCGGCGATGCCGGACCCTACGTGCCCGGCTTTGATCTCAGCGGGGTTGTCGTCAGCATCGGCCCGCAGGTCAGCCGATTCAAACCCGGCGATGAAATCTTCGCCATGCTGGATCTGCGCCGCGGCGGCGCGTACGCCGAGTATGCCGTCGTCAGCGAGTCCGAAGCGGCGGGCAAACCCGCAAGCGCTTCGTTTCTCCAGGCCGCCGCCGTGCCTCTGGTTGCACTGACCGCCTGGCAGGCGCTGTTCGACACCGCCGCACTCCAGCCGGGACAGACCATCCTGATTCACGGCGGCGCCGGGGGTGTCGGCTCGATGGCGGTGCAACTGGCCAAATGGAAGGGGGCAACGGTCATCGCTACGGCGTCGGCGGGCAATCACGAGTTTCTGCGCTCGATAGGCGCCGACCGGGTAATCGACTATCGCACCGAGCGATTCGAGCAGATCGTCCGTGACGTGGACGTGGTGCTGGACACGGTCGGCGGGGATACGCAGACGCGGTCGTTTCAGGTGCTTCGTCGCGGGGGGATTCTGGTGTCGATCGTCGGCCCGCCGTCGCGGAAGCTGGCCGAGGAGGCGGGCGTGCGCGTCGCGTCGATTCTGGTGCGGCCGGACTTCAGGCAGCTTGCACAGATTGCGCAACTGATCGACGCCGGACAGATCAAGCCGGTGGTGAGCCACGTTTTTCCTCTGAGCCAGGCCGCCGCCGCTCATCAGCAGAGCGAAACGCGTCACACTCGCGGCAAGATCGTGCTGGAGATTGTCGCGGACAAGCCGCAGCCCGCCACCGCGCCGGCCGCGACCGGCGCGCCGTGATTTTCCCCGGCTCAGGCCGGCGCGTAGAATCGTGTCTATGGCCGAATCACAGACGAGCGGATCTGCGGTGGAAAAGATCGTGATCGTGGGGTCGGGTCCTGCGGCGTGGACGTGCGCGATCTACGCCGCCCGGGCGAGCCTGAACCCACTGGTTTTCGAGGGAGCGATTTCCGAGGAAAACCGCCTGCGCGGCACCTTACCCCTGGGACAGCTCAATCTCACCACCGAAGTCGAGAACTTTCCCGGATTTCCCGAGGGTGTGTCCGGTCCGGAACTGATGCTGCGAATGCGTCGGCAATCGGAGCGTTACGGCACGCGGGTCATCACCGAAGACGTGGTCTCGGTGGATCTGAGCCGCCGGCCATTCGTCGTGACCGATTCTGCCGGAAAATCGGTGCAGACGCATGCGCTGGTGGTAGCCACCGGCGCCAGCGCGAACTATCTGGGTCTGGCCAGCGAAGAGCGGTTCAAGAACCGTGGTGTTTCGGCGTGCGCGGTGTGCGACGGGGCGCTGCCGCGGTTCCGCAACCGCCCGTTGGTGGTGGTGGGCGGGGGGGACTCGGCGGCCGAAGAGGCCATCTATCTCACCAGGTTCGCCAGCGTCGTGTATCTGGTGCATCGCCGCGACACGCTGCGGGCATCGAAGGTGATGGCCGAGCGGCTGCTGAGCAATCCGAAGGTCAAGCCGATCTGGAACAGCGTGGTGGAGGAAGTGCTGGGCGACGATGAGCGAGGTGTGACCGGTGTGCGCGTGAAGAACCTGCAAACCGGCCAGACGCTTACGCTCGAGGCGTCGGGCATGTTCGTGGCGATCGGACACACGCCCAATACCCGCTTCCTGAACAACCAGGTGCAGGTTGATGCGAAAGGTTTCATTGTGCTGAAGGATCCGTTTCGCACGACGACCAGCGTTGAAGGCGTGTTCGCCGCTGGCGATGTGGCGGACCCGATCTACAAGCAGGCGGTCACCGCCGCCGGGATGGGCTGCAAGGCGGCGCTGGACGCGGAGCGGTGGCTCGCCGCTCAGGGGATACACTGAGGCACGGCTTCTGCTCATGACGACCCGATACACGTTTCCGCGGTCGCGCCGCCTGGGGGGAAGAAACACGTTCAAGGCCATACGTGATCGCGGAGTGCGGGAGTCCCGCGGGCCGCTGACACTCTGGGCGGTCCGCAATGACCTGGGCCACCATCGACTGGGTATCAGCATCGGGCGGCATGTCGGCACTGCGGTGAGACGCAACCGGATCAAGCGATTGCTGCGCGAGAGCTTTCGATTGATGCAGCATGATATCCCGGACGGCTACGACATCGTGATCGCCGTTCGACGCCACGAGCCGATGATCCTTGCGGAATACCAGAAGCTGCTGTCGGCGATGCTTCTGAAGGCGCACGCCAGGCTCTCGCGCCACACGCCTCACGCTTCGCCTGGTACGGGAGAGAAAAAGTAGACAGCTATGGCACGTATTGGCGACTTCATCCTTTGATGCTGTGCGCTGGATGCTGATCCAACTCGTGTTGATGTACCGGGCGACGCTCGGGCAGTTCATGGGCGGCCACTGCCGGTTTCAGCCGACGTGCAGCCAGTACGCGATCGACGCGATCAACAAGTATGGTGCGCTGCGCGGCGTGTGGCGGGCGATCAAGCGAATCGCCCGCTGCCATCCCTTCGGCGGCGGCGGCTATGATCCGGCGTAGGTCAGGCACTGGCCTGACTGCGATTGCGATACAGCTCGGGATCGACCGCGGCGATCATCCCGGACTGATCAAGATTCATGCCGAGAAAGTAGCTGATCCGGGCGGCGTGTTCGGCGGGGTCGGCGATGAGCTGATGGTACCACACCTCGATCATTCGGAAGTTCGGCTGCGCCTGCACCCACTGCCTGACCTGATTCACCTGCGTCTGAAACGTTCTGGCCAGAATCGCGTCGCTCAATCCGCCGCCTGACTTGCCCGCGTCAGCCAGCATTTTGCGTTGCGAGATGAGCACCTCCTCGATGCGACGGTGCATGAAGATGAGCTGGTAATGCCGATTCGGTGGGAGGTTCGGCACAAGCAGATGCACCATCTTCACCGCCTTGCCATGGGCCTGGTCCAGCCACGATTGGTCGGTTTGGATTCGCTTGACCGGTTCGTACTCGAAATAGCCGCGCGGATTGTGCGCGTCTGGTTGACGAATGCCGTCGGTCAGGACCGGCATTCCGCCGGCATCCAGCATCTGCATCATCAGGCTGGTTCCGGAACGGGGCAGTCCGGAAACGATCGTAATCGGCAGTTGCTGCAAGAGCTGGCTGTACTGGCTTGACGAAAATGGAGGATTTGACATGGGTAAACTTGCGCGACCGGCCGAGCGACAGTGGCGAATTCCGCCTTGACCATGCTCAGGAAAAGCATAGATTCTGCAAAGCCTGCTCGCAACGAGTCGTTCCTGCGATGACCTCCGCCACGGAGAGGAGATTGAACAATGGATCAGAACGTGGGTGCAGCTTCCGAGTCGCAGCGTTACCGCCGGCGTGCTGATGTTCCAGGCTCGCTTCAGAAGCGGGTGGACAGGCATCTGCTGGCTTGCGCGGCGGCGACGGCACTGAGCGCCGCCGGCGAGCAGGCGCAGGCGGCCATCCAGTACAGCGGCCTGCTCGACTTGCCGGTGGATGCAACCCGCTCCTCGGGCATTTACATCGATGTGGACGGGCTTCTGACCGATCGCCCGCCTCCAAGCAATCCCCAGCAGGGCACGATCCTCTCGGCCTGGGATCTGAACATCTTCAACGTCAACTTCAGCGACCCGCAGGAACAGGGCAAGGGGGTATTTCTGTACACGCCGGCGGCGCGACCGGCGGCGGCGATGGGCAACAAATCCGGCGACGGCGCTTATGCCTACGTCAGCAGGCTGGGAGCGGGCGTGACCGTCGGCCCGGCTGGCCCGTTCATCTCTCCGCCGCCTCCCACGGGCTTTGCCTATCCGTTCTTCACCTATTCCGACGCAACTCCACCAGATCAATACCCGTTGCCGGGCGTGCAATGGTCTGGCGGGGTGACCAACGGGTTCATGGGTTTCCGCTTCACGGCGGCGGACAATCAGACCCACTTCGGCTGGGCGAGATTGAACATTGGCACCCGGGCGCAGAATCACCAGATCGTGCTGCGCGACTTTGCATGGGAGACTTCGCCGAACACTCCCATCGCCACCGGAGCGATTCCCGAGCCGTCGCTCGCCACGGCGCTGGGATTCCTGGCGCTGGGCGCGGCGGGTATTCGCCCGACGCGGCGCTTGCGGGAGTTGCAGCGGTGACCTGCGAGCGAACCGTGGTTTGATTCTTGCCGCCTCATGCCGCGTTGCCGCGGTAAGCCCGCCTTGCCATGGGCACACGCCTCGCAAAGAAAGTGTTGCTGATCGGCTGGGACGCCGCCGACTGGCAGATCATCGAGCCGATGCTGTCGGCCGGGCTGCTGCCGAGCCTGGATGGGCTGATCAGAAACGGGGTGATGGGGAACCTGGCGACCCTCAAGCCGGTGATCTCGCCGATTTTGTGGACCTCCATCGCCACGGGCAAGCGCGCCGACAAACATGGCATCCTGGGCTTTTTGGAACCCAGACCCGACGGCTGCGGCGTGCAACCGGTCTCCAGCACTTCGCGCAAGACCAAGGCCATCTGGAACATCCTTACTCAGAATGGGCTGACCTCGAACGTGGTGGGCTGGTACGCCTCGCACCCGGCCGAGCCGATTGCCGGAGTGTGTGTCTCGGAGCATTTTGCCCGGGTGCAGGGTCGGTGTGAGCATCCCGAGCCACCGCCGCCGGGGTGGATCCATCCGTCGCGGCTTGCGGAGGAGCTTGTCGAGCTGCGGCTGCACCCGGAGGAGCTGGGTGCGGCGCACCTGGCGCCATTCGTGCCGACCATTGGCGAGCTGCAACCGCATGAGACACCGCCGGTCACCGGGCTGCGCACCGTGCTTGCCCGCTGCGCCAGTACCCACGCGGCGTTTACCTGGTTGCTGGAGCATCAGCCGTGGGACTTCGCCGCCGTGTACTACGAGGCGATCGATCACGTCTGCCACGCGTTCATGAAGTATCACCCGCCGAAGATGCCGCACATCCGTCAGGAGTTGTTCGATCGCTACAAAGGCTGCGTCAGTGGCATCTATCGCTTTCATGACATGATGCTTCAGCGGCTGCTTCAGCTTGCCGGCGAGGATGCGACGGTCATGATCGTTTCGGATCATGGCTTTTTGAGCGATCACCTTCGCCCGGTGGAAACGTCCGACAGACCCATTGGCCCGGAGGGCTGGCACCGGCACCACGGGGTTTTTGTGCTCAGTGGTCCGGGGATCAGACGTGACGAACGCATCTACGGAGCGACGATCCTGGATATCGCGCCGACGATCCTGACGCTGTTGGGAGTCGGGGTCGGTTCCGACATGGATGGCAAGGTGCTGGTGCAGTGTTTCGATCAACCGCCGCAAGTAACCCACGTTGAAAGCTGGGATCGAGTGCCCGGGGAGGCGGGGATGCATCCGCCGGACCTGCGCGTGGATCCTTTCGAGCAGCAGGCGGCGATCCGACAGCTCATCGACCTGGGCTACATTCAAGATCCCGGCGCCGACAGGCAGCAAGTCATCCGCCGCGTCATCAACGAGGCGCGTTACAACCTGGCCAGCGTGCATATCGAGGCGGGGCGAGTGGCACAGGCGGCGAGCATCCTGGAAGATTTGCATGGCAACGACCCGGCGGACGTGCGCTTTACGCTGCTGCTGGCCCAATGCTGCGTGCTGCTGGATCGCCGTGATCGGGCCAGACAACTGATCAACTCCATTGCCAATCCCGGCGCCAATGCTGCGCAGATGCAGCTTTTGCTGGCAACGATCGATCTGGCCGAAGGAAACTGCGCCGAAGCGCTGCGGCGGCTGATGCTGGCCGAGCAGGCGGAGCCGCGACTGCCCAACCTGCACATCCAGATCGGCAGCGTCTACGCCCGACAACGCCGTTGGGACGACGCCGAGCGCGCCTTCCGCAGGGCCATCGAGATCGATGCCGATGCGGCGATGGCACATTACGGACTGGGCATCGCCGCCCTGCACCAGCGCCGCGACGAACAGGCCGCCGAGCATCTTCTTCGCGCCGTCGGTCTGATGCACTACTTCCCGCGCGCCCATTTCATGCTTGGCGTGGCGCTGTCCAGGCTGGGTTGGTACGACCGCGCCGCCAGGGCTATTGGCGTCGCTGTGTCGATGCGGCCCAACATGCCCATCGCCCATCGGTATCTGGCGGCGCTGTACGCGAAGCTGGGAGATGCCGAGCTGGCCCTGCACCACCGTCGAAAGGCGCAGCATCTGCTCGAGCTGGCGGCGGGAAAGCAACCTCCGCAGACGCAGTCTCCGGCGGCGTGATCCAGGCGCGAGTGCTGCGCGCCAGATCAATTACGGCCAGTCGATTGTGTTTTCAGAGAATCTGCGCCAGGTCGGCGCGCATCTGATTGACCGCCTCGATGACGCAGCGTTCCCATCCCTGAGCCGCCAGGGCGGCATACTTCGGGTCGCGATGCGCGTAAAGGATGCTTCTGCTGGCCGAGACGATCGCTCCCTTGCCGTCGATGAATGCGGCACGGGTCATCTGCGCGG
This sequence comes from Fontivita pretiosa, assembly GCF_050410795.1. Classification (GTDB taxonomy): domain Bacteria; phylum Planctomycetota; class Phycisphaerae; order Tepidisphaerales; family Tepidisphaeraceae; genus Fontivita; species Fontivita pretiosa. The sequence continues at coordinate 4,260,120 of NZ_CP191258.1, forward strand.
TGGCGCCCTGAGTGCCGTATCCGGGCAGCAGGAAGATGGATTTGGGCAGCCGCGCCCGCAGGCTGGACATGGTCTGCACCTGGGTGGCGCCCACGACCGCGCCCAGCCGGCTGAAGCCGCTGATCCCGCAGCCGCACGCCTGGGCCATCGGAGCCAGCACGTCCGCCAGCATCTCCGACCACGTGCGTCCGTCGGCCAGCTTTACGTCCTGCGTCACGGCCGATCCCGGATTGCTGGTGCGGACCAGCACAAACAACCCCTTGTTGTACTCGCGCGCGGCGTCGATGAACGGCTCCAGCGAATCCGGCCCCAACAGCGGGTTGACCGTGATTGCGTCGGGCGTGACGGTGTCCTCCAGCTCGGTGAAGCTCGTGTCCGCAAGATGCGCCGCCGCATACGCCTCGCTGGTTGATCCGATGTCCCCGCGCTTCACGTCGCCGATCACAATCAGGCCGAGCTGTTTGGCCTCGTGGATCAGCTCGTAGTACGCCTCGACACCCTCCCACAGATATTTCTCAAAGTAGGCCGACTGGAACTTCACGCACGGCGCCAGCGGGGCGACGATCTGAAGGACCTTGGTTGTGAAGGCGAAGATGGCGTCGATGCAGCCATCCAGATCGTTGGGGTCGCGCCGGGTGGCGTCGCCCGCGATCGCGTCGGGAAGCATCTCATAAATCGGGTCGATCCCGACACAGATCGGCGAGCCCTTGCGGGCGATGGCGTCGAGCAGGCGATCGGCAAAGTGATCCGACATCAGGGTTCCGGTTCGGCCGGCTTTTCGCTCAGCGCGGCGATCAGGGCATCCACATCCGCGCCGGATTCGCGCAGCGCAGTGATGAAAGGCGAGCCTTTGTCTTCCAGCAGCGCCAGCAGCAGGATCCGAGTCGAGACTTTCGGCTCATGCAGGGAGCGGCTCAGCACGATCGCCGAATTGATCGCCCGCTGCGCCTTGGGCGACATCGGCAACGCGCCGGTGACCACCGGCGCGGTCTCGGAGTACGGCATCACCGCCAGCATGTCGGACCGAACCGCCTCACGGTCGATGCGCTGCATGTTCAGCACCCGCGACACCTGGCAGCCGTGGCTCTTGAGCAATGCCAGCACCATGTGTTCGGTCCCGACAAACTCCTGGTTGAGCGCCCGAGCCTCCGCCTGGGCCTGATCCAATGCCTTGCGGGCGCATTCGGTAAGCTGAGGCTGCATGGGACCTCCGGTCTGTGAACACGCCGAGATGGCGGGGATGGCACACCGCGAGTCGCACTGCCAGCCCTTGGGCCTCAGCAAGGCGCCCGCCGCTCGTGGCGCGCCGGCCATAACTGACATGCGCGAACAAACATCCCCCCGGCGCAGCGCCCGGCCGAAACACCGAACCACGAGCGGCGAGCCGCCAGGCCGCCGGATTCCCGCACGCATACCACCACGCGGCTCAATCCGTGCCAGTGCCCGGCTCGCCCGCAGCGGCTAGCGCTTGCGACGATCCCGGCGGGCCTTGCGCTTCTTGCTGCCGATCTTCCGTCGGCGCCGTGGCTTTGCCATGCGAGTGCTCCTTTCCTGTACTCAACTTAGCGTCGATCCCCATCGCCGTCCAGCCGTGCGCGGCCGCGGCGGCCAACACGCTGGCATCCCATTTTCTCCGGCGAAACTTTGGCTCCCTTCGCGTATACCTTATTGCAGCATAGACGCAGCAACGAAACACCGGATCACGCCAACCGTGCGCAGGCCCTGTAGTCTTTCGGGAGATGCCGCATGATCAAGCTCGAACCCGGAAACGTGTTGCTCAAGCCCTCTCAACGCCGACAACTGATGGCCTGGCTTCGCCGCGTCCAGCGACTTGGCCAGCGGCTGGGAGGGCTGGTGCTGATCATCAGCATGCAGCGAATCGGACGATCGTATGAGGTTCGCGCGATAGTGGCCGACCGCAGCGGCGCCGCCACTTTCAACTGCCGCAGCCGACGCCACGACTGGCGCGATTCGGTGCGCGAGCTGGTTCGCCGCCTCACCCGGCACCTGCACTCGCTGAACCTGCATCACGCGGTGTAGCCGAGGCCGGCTCGTTGCCGAGACCTTCCGGCTCGTGGCCGAAACCTTGCCCGCCACGGCTCGACCGGGCGACTTGCCTGCCACTGGCGGCGGTGCTATTCTCCTGTGCCCGGTGCGTTGGGATCCTTTTTGTCCCGCATCGTGCCCCTGTCCGGGCATTGCCGGAGTAGCTCAATGGCAGAGCACCGCTTTCGTAAAGCGGGGGTTGTGGGTTCAAGTCCCACCTTCGGCTTTGGACACAAAGACCGCCGACTTCGTGCCTGACGAAGACCCCTCTTGACAGCCGCGCGGCCGTAACCCCCCACGAAGCAGACATCAAAAATATGGCTGGGGGTTGCGGGATGTCCGGCCAATGTAGAGCGTCTTGCCGGTCGTCAGATCTCGGTATATGTCAATGCCATCTTCGTGCCGCAGAAACTGCAAGAACTCGCGCCCCCAACCCGACGGTGTGAATTGATGCCAGCAACTTAGCGATTCTTCAAACTTCCAACCGAAGGGAATCGCCGCCCTCTTCACTTTGCTGCCCTTGAGGCGGCAGAGCGCGACACGCACCTTTGGATCACCGTCCAAGTTGGCATGCCCGAACTCGGCCCAGTCGCAACGTGTCGTGAACCCGCGGCGTTGATCGACAATGACGATATCCTGGGCCGCACCGTTCAGAAGAAACACCAACCCCCTGGCCTCGAGTCCCTCGACGTACTCCCTGATGTCGGCAGGGATCATGAATCCGACCCGGGCGAGTTCCCCATCAGCGCACAGCGTGCGATTGGGCACGGTGGCCACGAATTCTTCCCAACCGCCGGGAAATGCCTTCTCCAGCGCACTGAGCCGGATCACCGCAGATATGCCTTCTATCAAAACTGCCACTGTCGCCTCCCCAGGCAGCCTGATGCCCTTATTTTCATCGCCAGATGATCGTCAGTCAACAGAAAGCAGATGCTCGCCGGCAGCCAGTGCATCTGTGCATCGTGAGTGCAACCCGGGCAAGCCGCGACGCTGTTGTGGAGGGGGCACCGGCTCAGGGTGCCGCGCTGGGCAGATACGGACGAAGCGACTCGAACAGCTCTTGCGTGTTGTATGCCCGCGATGTCCGCACGTGAAGCAGCGGCAGTCCAGCGGCCCTGAGCAAGGCCTCGATCTCGGCGTCGCGGGTTTGTCTGTCCGGCCGGGAGTGTGTTGAATCGTCCAGCTCGATCACGACCAGTGGCCGCAGTGTCGCCGGATCGCACACGACGAAATCCACGGCCTTCGCTGCAACCTTGTTCTGCCAGATCGCTCGCCCGGGATTGCTCTGGTTATTGCCCGGGAACCAGACGAGTTGACGGAGCGAAACCTGCGCCAGCACGTGAGCGCGCTGCCCGACAACGTGCTTCAACACGCGAAAGAAATTGCCTTCGGCGTTCGAGACGAAATAGCGGTTCACCTGCACCTTCGGCAACGTCTGTATAGCCGCCCCCGATTCGGCCCGGCCACCAAATATCGAAAACAAAAACCCAAGACATCCCCTGTTCCATTCGCTCATGCGAGCAGATTAACCAAAAAAAGTCCTCGTGTTCCATGAGTCGGAAGTGTCCCACGGGAACCAAGTCCGACTTGAAAGCCCGCGGCGCTGCCGCACGTCAGCGACGCGGATTCCCACGTTTGCGGGACGGATTCCCGTGTTTACGGGCCGTTTACACGCGAAAACGCGGCAAAAACACGTGTGAACGCGGCAAAAACACGTGTGAACGGGACGAAAACACGTGAGAACGGAACAAAAACGCGCGAGAATGCGGCAAAAACACGTGTGAACGGGACGAAAACACGGGAAAACGCCGCGTTCACACGGGAATCCGTGGCGTTCAGCAGGGCGAATGCCGCGTTTCCCCCGCCACGCCGCGGTTTCCGCGGAAAAAGAACACGCTCTGGAGGCGCGCGGGATTATCGGAATATGCCCACAGGGAAGCCGCCGCGCAGCTTTCGCCAGACGCCGAGCCTCAACTGGCTGCTCGACTCCGATTTTCGGGTTCGCGACCGAGCCGCAGGATCCGGGTTCTGTCGGTTCATGTCGCTCGCGAAAGCCATCACTCGCCGGCTCATACGGCGTGCTGCACATTCAGGGCCTGGCAGATCTGCACTGTCGCCTTGCTTTTGTTCAGCGTATAGAAATGGATTCCGTCCACGCCGTGGAACAGCAGGTCCTGGCACTGGCGGGTGGCGTATTCGATGCCGGCCTGGGCGACGGCCTCGGGGTCGTGTTCCAGGCTCTCCAGCTTCAGCAGCAGCGGGTGGGGAATCTTGGCGCCGCACATCGAAACGAAACGCTTGATCTGGTTCACGTTCTGGATGGGCATGATGCCGGCGATGATGGGGACCTTGATCCCCATCCACCGTGCCGCATCGCGGAAACGGTAAAAGTCGGCGTTGTCGAAGAAGAGCTGTGTGATGACGAATCGCCCGCCGTTGTCCACCTTTCGCTTCAGATTCTCCAGGTCGCGCGTGCGGTTGAGGCACTGCGGGTGCCCTTCGGGATACCCGGCCACGCCGATGCAGAAATCGTGTCGCGAGGCCACGAAACTGACGAGCTGATCGGCGTATTCGAAACCTCCGGGCGTGGGGACGAACCAGGCCTGCCCCTGTGGCGGATCGCCCCGCAACGCCAGCACATTGCGGATTCCCGCCGACCACAGCTCGTCCAGGATTCGCCCGATCTCGTCTTTGGTGTGTCCCACGCAGGTCAGGTGAGCCATCGAGCGGATGCCGATCTCCCGCTGGATACGCTCGACCAGGGCCACCGTCTTCTCGCGCGTCGAGCCGCCGGCGCCGTAGGTCACCGACACATAGCTTGGCCGGATCGATCGCAACTCGTCGATCGTTTGAAACAGAGAGGTAAAGCCCGCATCGGTCTTCGGCGGAAAGAACTCGAACGAGACAGTCGGCTTGCCTTTGCCCAGAAGGTCGTCGATGCGCATGGCCATCGTTTATAGATCGGCAAACCGGCGAAATCCACCAGAGGGCGGCGTCAAGCCGACGACAGGCGAACGGGCAGCGGCACGATGGGTTGGGGCTAGCTTGTATGCAGCAGTCGGGTCAGCTCGTCCAGCAGCGGCGCCTGCCCGGGGTTGATCCGCCTTCGCGCTTCGTCCAGATCGAAGAACTCGGCGCGGTCGATCTCGGGAAAGGCCACGCGCTTTCCGGACTTCGGCGGCCATTCCATGTGGAACGTATTGCTCCTGACCGAGGCGGTGTCCAAGTCGCCCTCGACGGCCCAGGCATGCACGATCTTCCCGCTCCTCTGCTTGACCGGCGAAAGCGGGATGTACGGGCCGCGCGGCTCCGTGCCAACTTCTTCGGTGAACTCCCGTATGGCGGCCGCCAGCAGGTCTTCGTTCGGCCGAACCAGTCCCTTGGGAATCGACCAGACCCCCGCGTCCTTGTTCTGCCAGAACGGTCCTCCCGGATGCACCAACAGCACCTGCACGCCTTCGGGGCGTCGGCGATACATGAGCAATCCCGCGCTGATTTTCGGCACGGGCGGATTGTACCGCACTCGCCCGTACCGGTGCAGCTATGTTGACGCGGAGAAGGAATCAGTCACTCGTCATCTTGCGTCTGGATCGTTGCTACTGGCGGCGGAGCCGTGACCGCCTCAGTGAGCAAGCGACACCGAGCAGCAGACCCAGCGACGCCGGCTCGGGAATCACGCCCGACTGAATCGCCCGCAACGCCGCCAGGTACTCGCCGCCAAACATTCGGGTGTGCTCGGCGATCAGAGCTTCCGCGAGCGGACCAGCCTGGTTGACGTACGCATTGTCGATCAGGGCATAGTCCGTCGCGTCGATCGTGCCGCTGTAGTCGAAGTCTCCGTTGATCCAGCCGCTCAACGTGTTGACGTACCCGTTGTCGATCAGCGAGTAGTCGGTGGCGTCGATCGAGCCACTCAGATCGGCGTCGCCAAAGTAGGTGAACTTCACCAGCACGTCATCTGAGGCGACGCTCTGGCCGTTGAAGGTCGTGTAGATCGGCCCGCTGCCACCGACCTGAGCCAGGTCGTTCAGCACCACGCCCAGCCCGTACAGAAAGCTGCCGGCGGTCTGGTTCTGCTGGAAGGCGCGAGTCGAGCCGATGCCCGGACCCTGCCAGTCGAAGTTCCCGCCGTTTTCCAGAGCGGTCTTGATCTGGGCGGTGACGGTAGCGAGGTTGCCCTCCAGGACATTCACGCCGCTGCCGGTGATGTTGACCTTGGCGCCGGTTCCGAGCGTCGGGGCCTTGTAGAGCGCGCTGACGCCATTGCCCAGGTTCAGCACGCCGCCGGGTTCGATGGTCAGGGGGGCTTCGATCAGCAGGTTGCCGCTTTTGCTTACGGTCCTGTTGGCCTGGATGGTGAGCGGGTCGGAGATGGTGAGCGTCGCGCCGCTGGCGACGGCGATGCTGCCGTTGGCGGCGAAGCTGATGGGCAGATTGATCCGATGCGTCCCGGCCTGCACGTCGATCAGCGCGGTGCCGCTGGCGACGTTCATGGTCAGCGGGCTGGTTCCAGTAAGCACGTAGGAGTTGGTGTTATTGAATCGGGCGGTTCCCAGCGTGACGGGGCTGTCGGTGTAGACGCTGACCGGTGCGGTAGCGCCGCCGAGGAAATGCGCCTCGGCCCCGACACCGTTGGGCGCCTGCGCCGTCCAGTTGCCGGAATTGAGCCATTCGCCGCCGCGCGCCCCGGTCCACTCGGTGGTCGCGGCCGGAACAAACGCCGTCGAGTAGCTCAGGTTGTCAAAAAACGCCTGCACCCGATTGCCATTGGCCGGGATTCCCCCGAACCCGAAGCGGTCGTAGATGTTCGTGAGATTCAGACTGTTGGCGAACAGCTCGAAGCTGGTGCCGGCGAAGTGCCCGGTGGCCTTGCCGGCGACGGGATCCCAGTTCCACTGGAACGAGTAATTGGCCGGGCCACCTTCGGCGGTGGCGGCGTTGTCGGGGATTCGGCTGAGGAGCATGAACCTGTTGCGATCGCCCTCTTCCCAGGGATTCTGTCCGGGGCGGGTGCTGTACATCTGGACCCACACATCGATGTACCTTGCCAGTCCCGCAGAACCATCCGGCGCCGGCCGGCCGCCGTCGATGAAGAATCCCATGAAGTTCTGAGGCCCGCCGCCGCTGCCCAGCGTATCGTGCTTGAAGAACCCGAACTGCGTGGCGCCGTTCTGGTCGTCGTACCAGACGGTTCCCGAGAAGCTCAGAGGCGTGGTCATATCGAGCATGCCGACCTTGTCGCCGTAGTAGGAGGGCACGTAGTTGGGTCCGAAGGTGCCGGAATCGATGCCGGTGCCCGAGGCGCGGAAGATTTGCCCGCCGGCCTCGCCGGCGCCCAGGCCGACGTGGTTGGTCGGCGACCAGCCATAGTTCTGCGGGCCGGTCAGCGCCAGGTTCGCCGCCGAGTGGTTGTTGAACCCGTCCCATCCCGGGTCGGTGTTGAAGTTCTCGGTCTTGGTGGTGATCTGCGCCGAGGCGACGGCGCCGAAGGCGCTGGCCAGCGCGCCGCTGGCGACGGCGATCAGGGAGGGGAGTCTTGCCCCGATTCGCCGCCGCAGCGGCAGCGGCGACGCGGCGCGCGTGTGACGCCGGGCACAGCGCCGGGGTCGTCGCAGCGACCAGCCCGCCAGGCCCATCAACCCCACCGTGGTTGGCTCGGGAATCACTCCCGCCTGCACGGCGCGCAGCGCCGCCAGGTACTCGCCGCCAAACTGCTCGCTGTGCCGCGCGATCGCCGCCTGCGCCGCCGTGCCCGACTGATGGAGATAGGCATTGTCGATCAGCGCGTAGTCCGTCGCGTCGATCACGCCGGAGTAATCAAAGTCTCCGTGAATCCAGCCGCTCAGTTGCTGCACATAGCCGTTGTCAATGAGGCCGTAATCAGTCGCGTCGATCACCCCGGAAAGATCGGCATCGCCCATGTACGTGAAGCTCACGAGGATCTCATTTCCGCGCAGCGATTCCCCGGCAAAAAGGGTGTAGACCGGGCCGGAGCCGCCAACCTGCGCCAGATCGTTTCGGATCACGCCCAGCCCGTAGAGGAAGCTGCCGGCGGAGTTGAGTTCGGCCGCCCGGTCGCTGCCGATTCCCGCCCCGCGCCAGTTGTAGGCTCCGTCATTGTCCAGCGCGTTCTTGATGTTCGCGCTGACCGCCGCCAGATCGGCGCTTGCCGCGATCAGGCGGTTGTCGTTCAGGTTGATGCGTCCCGAGCCGCTGATGTTGATGTCCCCGCCGACCGCCAGCAGCTTGTCGGTTCCGCCGCTGAGGCTGAGCTGCCCGCCGGCGGTGAGATGAATCGCGGCGAGGCGCTGCGTGGCGTGGAGATTGATCGCGCCGCCTTCGGCGACGAGGCTGATTCGGGAGCTGATCGCCTGATGCACGTTGAGGGTCCCGCCCCGTGCCACCATCGCCGCCGAGACTGATGAGCTGACAGGCGCTGTGATGTCCATCGCCCCGGGGCCGGTCTTGGTCAGGGTTGATCCGCCGACCAGAGTCAGCGGGTCGGCGATCGTGAGCGTGGCGCCGCCGGAAACGTCCGCCGTGGTGTTGTCGTTCAGTCGCAGCGGCAGGTTGATCCGCTGGCTGCCCTCGATGACCACGATCTGCGCCTGCCCGCTGGACACGTCCATCGTGAGCGTGCCGGCGCCGCCAATCGTATAGGAGTTGGCGTTGGCCAGCCGCAGGGTTCCCAGAGTCTTGGCGGTATCCGTGACAATCGTTCTCGGGGCGCTTGCCGCATAGTAGAAGTTGGCGACTGCATCCACGCCGTTGGGCACCGGCGGGGGGGTGGTGCCCGCCGTGTAGGCCCAGTTGGTCACCGCATCCCAGTTGCCGCTGAAGTCCTGATTCCACTGGGGCGAGACGGTGTAATTGACGGCGTCGATGTAGATGTCGTAGGTCTTGGTCGCGTCGGTGTTGCTGTTCAGCCCGCTGTTGAACCCGAAGGCGTTGAGTGTGAAGACCTTGCCCGCGCCGCTGACGGAGTCCGATGCGATCACCGTCACTCCGTCATTTGGGTCCAGGATTCGTGCCGTAAGCGTGTCGGTGTTCGGATCCCAGTCGTAGCTCCATTTGTACACGCCGTTGGGGATGCTCTGGCGAACCCCATGCACGTCGATCCCGTCGTCGCCATAGAGCTGGGCGGTGAAGCGGAAGCCGGCGGCCCCGTCCTCGAAGATGCCCAACCCCAGGATGTTGAAGTTTCCACCCGCCAGCGTCTGGCGATTCAAGTGACCGATGACGTGGTCGGTGTCCCCGGTGGCGCCGTTTCCGAAGAACATTTCGCCGTCGGCGTGGATGAAGTGGTCCTGCGTGAGGATCCCGACATGCCTGACATCGGCGTAGTACCCGCGGCTGTTGGAGCGGGCGAAGGTGCCGCCGATCTCCGGCGGGCCGCTGAAGACCACGGTTCCGCTGGCGTTGGTGAAGATCGTGAAGTTCGTGGCGCTGAAGCCGTAATTGTTCCCGTCCACGTGGTTGTTCACGCCCTGCCAGTTGGGCTGCTCGCCCGGGAACAGCTCGCGGCGGCGGATGTCCTGTCCCTGCAACAGGGGGATGCAGGTTGTCATGCCCGCCGCGACGACCGCCACTGAGGCGATTCTGGATGTCCCCCTGAACGATCTGCTCGGCTGGCGATGCTTGCGCATAGATCGATCCTTCCGGTAAGACGATGAGAATTGGAGATGGACACCCACATGTGCGCGCACCAATCTTGGCACGGTGGCAACCGTGCACGCACAACGCAACCGCGCGGAACGCGCCGTTGCAGCCGTTTCGGTCACTTCGCTAAAGGTGCAGACTCAGAGGTGCTGGCGACGACTTTCACTTGATAGAGTCGATAAATTATCGCTAAAGGGCGGCCTGTCAACGAAAATCCGTGAAAAAACAGTCGCCGCGCGGTGTCGAAGCTGGAGTTCCCCGCGCGGCAACGCGTTATCTCCGGCCCGCCAGACCTGCCTGGAAGTGCACCACGTCGCCGTCCTGGATGACGTAGTCCTTACCTTCCAGTCGCAGCTTTCCGGCGGCGCGGATGGCCTGCTCGCTCTTGTACTGGACCAGGTCCTCCACCTGATAGACCTCAGCCCGGATGAAGCTTTTCTCCAGGTCGGAGTGGACGGCGCCGGCGGCCTGGGGGGCCTTGGCGCCGATGGGGATCGTCCAGGCGCGGATTTCCTCGGGGCCGGCGGTGAGGAAGCTGTGCAGCCCCAGCAGCTTGTACGCTGCCCGTGCCACCACCGCCAGCGCCGGTTCACTCAGGCCCATGGCTTTGAGCATTTCCTCGCGATCGGATTCGGGCAGTTGCGCGATCTCGGCTTCAAGCTTGCCGCACACGGGCACGAGCAGCCCACCTTCGGATTCGGCGCGTCTTCGCGCCGCCTGCACTTGCTCGCTGGTGCCCTGCACGTCGTCTTCGCCGACATTGGCGACGAAAAGCGTCTTCTTGGCGGTGAGCAGGCCCATGCTCTTGATGAGTTTGCTCTGCTCGGGGGTGAGTGAAAGCTCCCGCACCGGCCGGCCCTGATTCAGTCTTTCATAGGCCTGTTCGAGCAGTTCGGCGCGGGCGACGGCTTCCTTTTCTCCGCCGCGTGCGGCACGTCGGGCGCGGTCCAGGGAGTTGGAGACGGATTCCAGGTCCGCCAGGATCAATTCGGTTTCGACGGCATCGATGTCGCGGACCGGGTCGATCGAGCCTTCAGGATGTGGCACCTGATCGGACTGGAAGCAGCGTACAACGTGGATGATCGCATCCATGTCGCGAATGTGGGCCAGGAACTTGTTGCCCAGTCCCTGCCCGGTGGACGCGCCGCGGGCAAGTCCGGGCACATCGACGATCTGGAGGGTGGCCGGGACGATCTTTTTGGTCTGGATGTACTGGTTGAGGATGTGCAGTCGCCGATCGGGAATGCGCGCAACGCCGATATTGGGCTTGTCCGCGCGACTGGTAAAGGCGGCGGTGTGCGCGTGGCCGCTGGTCAGGGCGTTGAAGATGGTGGTTTTGCCTACCAGAGGCAGGCCGACAATTCCAACTTGCAGTGCCATGGGAGCCAGTATAGAGGCGGAAGGGGCATGGATGAAGGATGCGTGCACGGCGGGGCAGGACGCCGACCGCATGTGGCGCCGTTCACGCACATGACGCCGGATTCATGGCGTGGCAGCTCGGATCAGGCGATCGCGCATGGATTGAAGCTGCTTGAGCCGCTCGGCAGTGGGAGGTTTTTTCGTTTTCATCATCTCGACGAAGGCGTCGAACAGATAGGCCGCATCGTGCGGGCCGGGGCTGGCTTCGGGGTGATATTGTACGCTGAAGACGGGAAGTGTCGTGTGGCGGAAGCCCTCGACGGTGCCATCGTTGAGGTTGATGTGCGTCACCACGGCGCCGCTGGACTCCAGCGACTGCTGGTCGACGGCGAAGCCGTGGTTCTGGCTGGTGATCTCGACGCGCCCGGTGTCCAGGTTCTTCACCGGCTGATTGCCGCCGCGGTGGCCGAACTTCAGCTTGTAGGTCTTTGCCCCCAGCGCCCGGCCGAGCAGTTGATGGCCAAGACAGATTCCGAATGTCGGGACTTTTCCCAGGGTGCCGAGCAGGGGCTTGACGGCGTAGTCGAGCGCGGCCGGGTCGCCGGGGCCGTTGCTGACGAACAGCCCGTCGGGATTGTGCCTGAGGATCTCCTCGGCGGTGGTATCCGGGGGCAGCACCGTGACCTTCACGCCACGTTCGGCGAAGTGTCGCAGGATGTTGTGCTTGGCGCCGCAGTCCAGGGCCACGACATGCAGCCCGTCGCCGCGGACCACTTCGCCCAGGTCCCAGGGGCCCTGATCTTCATCCCACTGGTAGCTGTGGGCGGGCTTGACGGCCTTGACCCAGTCGGCGCCGAGCATCTGTGCGGCGTGTCGTGCGCGATCGACCAGTTCGGCATCATCCATGATTTCGGTCGAGAGCACGCCGCGCATCGCGCCGCAGATGCGGATTCGCCGCACCAGCGCACGCGTGTCGATGCCTTCGATGCCGATGATGTTGTACTTGCGCAGGTATTCCTCCAGCGTCATGTCCGCCCGCCAGTTGGATGCGATCGGCGAAAGCTCCTTGACCACGAAGCCGGCGACATGAGGCTGGCGACTCTCCACGTCTTCACGATTGATCCCGCAGTTGCCGATCAGCGGGTAGGTCATCGTCACGATCTGCCCTTTGTACGAGGGATCGGTCAGAATCTCCTGATAGCCGGTCATCGACGTGTTGAAGACCACTTCCCCTTCGGCAGTGCCCGATGCGCCGAACGCCCGGCCGGTGAAGACGGTGCCATCTTCAAGGGCGAGCTTGGCGGGGCGTTGCTGGCGAGGCACAAGCGTGTGTGGCGGGCGTTGCTGCGGTTCGTTCATCGCGGCGGGATTATAGTGGGCCGGGGTTGTGGATACCAACCCGCAGTCAGCGTGGCGACGTCAGGGCACCAGCCATCGCAGCCACCGCGTCTGCTGGATGAGCCGGGCAAGAGCCAGCGAGAAGCCGACCGCCAGGGCAAAGTGCGTCAGGTCCAGCCACGGCCCCGGGTGCAGGTGAACAAGCTGGCTGCCGGCGCGGAGCACGCCCAGAACCAGCGGATGCACCAGGTAGACGCCGAAGCCCAGCGTGGCGATCGGAGCGATGCTGCGCTGCCAGTTGCCGCGGGGAAGGCTTAGTGCCACGAGCATGCAGGCCACGCCCGCGATGTTCTTGCCGTAGATCGACAGCCCGTCGGTTACCAGAAGCGCCAGACATGTCACGGTGATACCCGCGGCCAGCAGGGTCGTGCGCGGCGCGCCGTCGCGCAGTTGGCGAATCACATCGTCGCTCAATGCGATGGCCAGACCCCACAGCACACTGGGCATCGCCCAGTACGCGCACCGCCAGAAGTTGACCGTGTCGGATTCCGGGGCGAATCGGGGAGGCGGCAGGACAACAAGCAGCAGCCCGCCGACAGCGAATGCCAGCGCGATCGGCGCCGGGCGGTGCGGACGCGCCAGCGCAAATCTGAGCAGTGGGAACGCGACCAGGCACACGATCAGGATGAAAGGCAGGAACCACAGATGGGTCTCCCCGCCGGCCAGAAGGTTCATCGCCGTCACCTGCACCGTTGGTTTGTGCGTGATCAGCGCGCGGCAGAGGTTGCGGAAGATCAGATAGACGATGCTCCAGACCAGAAACGGTACGTAAAGGCGTCGGGCGCGGCTCAGGGCGTAACGCCCCAGCGTGCGATCGGCGTCGCGCCGCAGACCCTGGGCCAGGAAGTAGACGGACGCAGCCGCGAAGAAACTGGTCCCGAACACGCCCAGCACCTGGAGCCACATGATCTGATCGGAGCGGGGCGAATGGGCCCAGACGATGGCAATCGAAGCCAGCAGGCGGACGGAGTCGAAGCCGAGATCGCGCGAGCGGAGATCGGCGCCGGAAGCTGTGTCGTATCCGGGGGCGATCGTCGCGCGGCCATCGAGGCTCAGACTGCACATGCCAATCCGTCGCCGGCTCCCGCGGCGGCGCCCGGGGCAAGGACGGTATTGGAATCATCGGCACCAACAAACCGGTTTGATGACCGATAACTCGCCATGCAGCCTGAAAAAAATTGCTTGAGGCACTGTGTCACCGTCGGCAGCGTGAAGGTCTGCCCGGCCAGCAGGTCCTTGAGCTTGGCCGCACGTGACGCGGCCATCGCGAGGGTCTTGGCCTCGGCGATCAGCGTGTTCCGGGGCGTGAGACGGACCGAGCCAAGGATTTATCGCCCGCCCGGCAGCCGCAGCGGGCGCCAGGGATTTCGCCGAAGTTGCAGGGCGCATTCGCCGCAGTCACAGTTGCTGCGCCTGTTTCAAGGCCACAGTGGCGCGCCTTCAAGGCCGGCGGTTTCGGGCTGGCCGGTCATCAGGTTGGCGTTCTGCACGGCCTGACCGGCGGCGCCTTTGCCCAGGTTGTCGATCGCGCCAAGCGCAATCACGAGATTTCGCTGCGGGTCGGCGGCGTATGACACGAACGCCAGATTCGAGCCACTGGCCCACTTGGAGTGCGGCGGCTTGTCCGTGACGCGCACGAACGGACGGTCGGCGTAGAAGCGTCGGGCAGCGGCGAGGCATTGCTCGGTCGTGGCCGGGTTTGTGCTGCGGGCGTAGCAGGTGGCCAGGATGCCGCGGGTCATGGGGATCAGGTGTGGCGTGAAGGTGATCGCCGCCGCCACGCCGCCCGCCAGCCGCGAGATCGCCTGGTTCATCTCCGGCAGATGAGCGTGCTTGAGCAGCCCGTAAGCGCACACGTCCTCATTGACCTCGGCAAAGCCGAAAGTGGATCCGCCACCGCGACCGGCGCCGCTGACGCCGCTCTTGGCGTCGATGATGATGGTGGCGGGGTCGATCAGCTTTTCGGCCAGCAGCGGCGCCAGCGCCACCAGCGACGCCGCGGGATAGCAGCCCGGGTTGGCCACGCGCGTGGCGTTGCGGATCTGCCCGGGCCAGACGTCGGCCAGCCCGTAGGTCCAGCCTTCGACGAAGCGGTGATCGCCGCCGATGTCCACGATGCGCATTCCGCTACGGTGGTTGGCCGCGCGGCCGAGAGCCTGGCGCGATTCTCCGGAGGGCAGCGACACGAACAGCAGGTCCAGTTCCGGCAGCTCATCCGGATTCCACTTCTGGATGACCAGATCGCCGAGTTTTCCGATGCCGGGAAACCGTTCGACAAGCCTGACGCCGGCAGAGCTTTCGCCCGCGACGTAGACGACCTGAAACGCCGGGTGCGTGACGCAGAGCCGAAGCACTTCCCCACCGCCATAGCCGCTCACACCGACAATGCCCACACGGATGCTCATGGCCTAAGAGTCCCCGCGCGGGCGGCAGATTTCAAGTGCGGCGCGTGTTGGGCTGGTGCCGGGCGGCAAGGGCTTCGGCGCGGAGTCGGGCGGCCTCCAACCTTCGCCGCTCCAGTTCGGCCAGACGCTGTTGTCGTTCGGCGGCGACGATGCACAGTATCGTCCAGGCGCCGAAGATGCCGCCGATGAGGCTGATCCAGAGCATGGCTTAGAAGATGCATCGGCAGACCGCGCCCGGCGGCTTCACGATTCCAGCCGCATGCCCGCGTGCCAGGGATGCCCGTTACGGAAGGCCGACAGGGGCATCGGGCGTTTGCCTTCGGGTTGAACTTCGAGGATCTCGACGGCGCCACTTCCCGCGGCCACGGCGCCGCCCGGGAGGATCACGCCGGGCTGTCCGCTTCCTTCGACCGGACGGGCGCGCACGAGCGTGAGCCGGGCAATCTCGCGCCGCTCGGGAGATTCGTCCTCCAGTCGCACATGACAGCCGGGCCAGGGATACATGCCACGTATCTGTCGGGCGATCTGCTCGGCGGGGTGGGTCCAGTCGATCCGGGCCGAGGCGCGGCTGAGCTTGGGCGCGCGCGAAGCCTGCGATTCGTCCTGGGGGATCTCGCGGATCTGACCGGCTGCGATCTTGTCGATGGTGTCCAACACAAGCTGTGCGCCGTCGGCGGCCAGACGGTCGTGCAATTCGCCGGCGGTCTCCAGCTCGCCGATCGGGAGCTGCGACTGGGCCAGGATTGGCCCGGCGTCCATACGCTGGACCAGCCGGATGACGGAGTTGCCGGTGACTTTTTCGCCAGCGAGGATGGCGGCATTGACCGGCGCGGCGCCGCGGAACTTGGGCAGCAGCGAGCCATGAAGGTTGATGGCCCCGAGTCGGGGATGTTCCACCAGATGCGGCGCGATTTTCTGTCCGAATGCGATGACAATGAGCAGATCGGCCGGAGGCAGCGACTCGCGGTTGATGTCTTCCGTCCGCAGCAGCGGCAGATTCCGCTCGATCGCCAGCCGCGACACTGGCGTGGGCGTCAATCGCCGGCCACGCCCGGCGGGACGATCCGGCTGGCTGACCACCAGCACGATCCGGTGTCGGCCGCTGTCCAGAAGCGCCCGGAGCGTGGGGACGGCGAATTCCCCGCTGCCGGCGAAGATGAGCTTCAGTGGGTCAGCCATAGGGGGCAGAATGCTTGCGGCCATCGGGCGCCCAGACGCTCAGCGCTGAGGCAGCTTCTTCCTGGCCTGGGGGTGCTGGCGTTCCCAGGCCTGTTCCAACTCGCGCAGGACACGTCGATGTTTGAGCTTATCGCCCAGTCCCATGCGGTCGATGATCAGGATTCCGTTGAGGTGGTCGGTCTCGTGCTGCCAGATACGGGCGATATAGCCACTCTGAGTTTCGTGGAATGTGTTGCCCTCCAGATCCTGAGCCTGCATCAGGATGGTGCGGATTCGTGTGATCTGAGCGTTGACGTTGGGCAGGCTCAGGCAGCCTTCCTCGGCGGTCTCCTGGGCGGCATCAACGTCGCTCAGGACGGGGTTGACGTAGACCTTGGCATCGTCAGGCTTGCCAGTGGGGTTCATGACGAACAGCCGGATGTTTTGCCCGACTTGCGGGGCAGCCAGCCCCACCCCGCGAGCCTCGGCCATCAGCTCAAACATGCGGGCGGCCAGTTGCTTCAGCGCCGGAGTAAACTCGGTGACGGGCTGGCTGACCTTTTTCAGTCGTGGGTCAGGATAGTTGATGATTCTCAAGTGTTCGAACATCAGTTAAGCAAGATACAGGCGACGGGCCGGTGCTCGCCGCCTAAAATCGCCCGTGACGCGCATGCAGCGTGTGCCGGTAATATGGGCCAATCGCCCAGTAGACAGTAGACCATCTTGTTGACAGGTTCAACGGCTTGCGTTTACAGTGCCTTGCCCTTAAACCACTTGCTGCGCAACGTGCGCCTGCAACTCCCGCTGCAAGCGCAAGTCTTGCGGCCCATGGATAGGAAATGACGAAAGTGGCAGATACCCCTCAGGGTTACACCAATATCCCCGAAGAGGAACGTCGCAAGGCCAAGGCGTTCTTCGACCGCGGCGCTACGGTCGCGGCCACGGGGAACTACGATTACGCCATCGCCATGTACCTGGATGGCCTGGCGATCGACCCGGATGCCATCGAGGCCCACCAGGCGCTGCGCGAGATCTCGTTGAAGCGCAAGGCCAGTGGCGGCAAGCCTCTGGGAATGTTCGAGCGGATGAAGCTGCTGCGGCCGACCAAGGACGACAAGCAGAACATGCTCAACGCCGAGAGGCTGCTGGCCTACGACCCTGGCAATACCGACTACATGCTGGCGATCGCACAAAACGCCCAGCGGGCGGGGTTCTGGGACACGGTGATGTGGATCGGGCCGATCCTTCAGAAAGCCAACGCCGACAGCCCCAAGCCGGATTTCAACAAGTTCGTCGCGCTCAAGGACGTATACAAGGCGATCGGGCAGTGGAAGCTGGCGGCCGATGCCTGCCAGTACGCGGCGATGCTGCGTCCGGACGATATGGACCTGGCGCGGGAGCTGAAGGACCTGGGCGCTCAGCAGACCATGACCGAGGGGATGTACGGCGTGGCCAAGAGCTTCCGCGAGAGCATCAAGGACATGGATGCGCAGCGGCGGCTGCTCGAGCAGGACATGGACGTGCGCAGCGACGACGTGATCAGCCGGCAAATCGCCGAGGCCGAGGCCGAGTGGAAGGCCCAGCCCGAAGAGCCCGGCAAGATCATGAAGTATGTCGATGCGCTGGTCAGAAGCGAAAAGCCGGAAAACGAAAACCGGGCGATGGACATTCTCCAGTCGGCCTACGAGCGGACGCGTCAGTTCCGCTTCCGGCTGGCGATGGGCAAGATCAAGCTGCATCAGCTCAATCGCCAGGACCGTCAGTTGCGAGAGAAGATCGCCAAGGACCGCCAGAATCAGGCCCTGATCGAGGAGTACAAACAGTTCGCCCGGGACAAGACCGAGGAAGAGCTGAAGGAGTACACGCTCTGGGCCGAGGCGTATCCAACCGATCTGACTTACAAGTACGAAATGGCCCGCCGGCTGTTTCTGCTGGAGCGATACAGCGAGGCGATTCCGGTGTTCCAGACGGCGCGACAGGATCCCAAGATCCGCACCGACGCGACGATCTACCTCGGGCGGTCGTTCCTGGAGGCCGGATTCATCGACGAAGCGGTGGATACGCTGCGCGGCCTGATCGAGGACTACCAGATCAAGGGGGACCTGCGCTCCAAGGAGATGTATTACTGGTATGCCCGCGCGCTGGAGCAGGCCAATGAAGTGGCTGCGGCGCTCAAGGCGTACAGCCAGGTCGCGCAGTGGGATTTCAACTACAAGGATGTTCAGTCGCGGATCAAGAAGCTGCGCAGCGGCCCGTCCACGCAGCCGCAACCGCAGTCGCAGTGACATCCGGGCTGGACATTTGCCCGTGCATCCCTAGGATATCTGCCCCTGAAAACCGAGTTGAACCGACTGAGGAGACGACGAACGTGGCCCATTCACTGTCCGCCAAGAAACGCATCCGGCAGAGCATCAAGCGTCGCGCCCGCAATCGCGCCCGCAAAGAGTTGATCAAGCGTCAGATCAAGGCCTTTACCGCCGCACTGAGCAGCGGGGACCTGAACAAGGCCGAACAGGAACTGCGGAATGTAGCGCGTCGGCTGGACAAGGTGGCGGCCAAGCACACGATCCATAAGAACGCCGCGGCCCGGAAGCGCAGCCGGCTGGCGCGACGGCTCAACGCCGCCCGCGCCGCCAAGGCCGCCGCCGCTCAGGGTGCCCCCGGCGCAGGTACTTCGGCCGCGACGACGTAAAGCGCGCCCCGCCTGCTCGTCGTGGCCGGTCTCGTCGTAGTCGAATGACCAATGACCAAGCCCCAATGACCATTGAATGATTCCCGACCAATGACCAACGGGCGACTGCGCATTGGTCACTGGAGCCTGGGCATCGATGGGTCATTCGGAATTGGTCATTGGTCATTTTTGCTGCGCCCGTCCGCAACCGGGCGCGATGGAAACAGCTATGTCCGAACCAGCCACCAGCGCCAAAGCCGTCATGGATCAGATTGTCGCCCTGTGCAAACGCCGGGGATTTGTGTATCCGGCCAGCGAGATCTACGGGGGCATCAACGGCTTCTGGGATTACGGCCCGCTGGGAACGCTGTTGAAGAACAATATCCGCGACTGGTGGTGGCGGAACATGGTCGAGTGTCCACCGATCGGGCCCGATGGTCATCCTGTGGAGATGGTCGGGCTGGACAGCGCGATCATCCAGAACCCCAAGACGTGGGTGGCGTCGGGGCACGCCTCCACGTTCACCGATCCGATGGTGGACGATCGCGAAACCAAGCAGCGCTACCGCGCCGATCACGTGATGGTCTTCGTGCCCAGGGACGGCAGGGGATACGCCTATGCCTTCCTGCCGGATGAGCAGGACGTGGCTGAGAAGAAGATCAGGCGCGATGCCCGACGCGATCCGTCGGAATATGACATCGTTCCACTGACCAGGCTGCCGCTGGAGCAGTACGCCAACATTGTGGCGCCTGCCGCCAGGACCCCCGGAACGCTCACCGAGCCCCGCGCATTCAACCTGATGTTCATCACCTACGTCGGGGCGATTCAGAGCGAGGAATCCAAGGCTTATCTGCGTCCGGAAACGGCCCAGGGCATCTTCCTGAATTTCAAGAACATCCTGGACACCACCCGGGTGAAGGTTCCCTTCGGCGTGGCGCAGGTGGGAAAGAGCTTCAGGAACGAGGTCACGCCGCGCAACTTCATCTTCCGCTCCCGCGAGTTCGAGCAGATGGAAATGGAGTGGTTCTGCCACCCCGACGAGGCGCAGAAGTGGTTTGAGTTCTGGAAGGCCGAGCGGATGAAGTGGTGGCTGTCGCTTGGCATCAGCGAATCGAACCTGCGTTTCCGGGATCACGAGCCCAGCGAGCTGAGCCACTACTCGAAGATGACGGTGGACATCGAGTACCGTTATCCGTTCACCGCGCCGGACTTCGGGGAGCTGGAGGGCATCGCCCACCGCGGGTGTTTCGATCTCACGCAGCATCAGCAGTATTCCGGCCAGCGGCTGGATTACTTCGACCAGGATTTGCAGCTCAAGCTCAAGGAACAGGGGCTCAGCGAAGAGGAGATCCGGACTCGAAGCCGGTACATTCCCAATGTGATCGAGCCGGCCAGCGGCCTGACGCGTGCGGTGCTGGTGCTGTTGTGCGAAGGGTACACCCCGGACGAATCCCGCCCCAGCCGGATGTACATGAAGTTTCATCCGCGTTTTGCGCCGATCAAGGCAGGGATTTTCCCGCTGGTGAACAAGGACGGCCTGCCGGAGATCGCCGAGAAGCTGTACCTGGACCTGCGGACCAGCTTCATGTGCGAATACGACGCCAAGCAGACGGTCGGCAAGCGATATGCGCGGATGGACGAGGTCGGCACGCCATATTGCGTGACGATCGACGGGCAGACCAAGCAAGACGGTACGGTGACGATCCGCGATCGCGACACGATGACCCAGCAGCGGATCTCGCTGGAGAAGGTGCGGGCATTTTTGCACGAGAAGCTGAGCGCGGGGTGATCGGCTTATTGCAACTTTGTTGCATCTGGCGCATCTTACGATCCGGTGAGCGTTGAGCTGCACAACCTCCGCAAGCGGTATGTCGCGCCGGATGGATCGGCGGTGCCGGTCATCGACATCGAGCATTTTGCCATCGCCGACGGCGAGCAGGTGGCGTTGATCGGCTCCAGCGGCTCGGGCAAAACCACGCTGCTGCACCTGATCGCCGGAATCCTCACGCCCGATCAGGGTCAGATCCGCTTCAGCTTCGACGGCTCGGGCGAGGTGGATATCGCGCAGCTTTCCGAGGCGCAGCGCGACGTGTTCCGCGGGCGGTACATCGGCTACATCTTCCAGACGCATCATCTGCTGCCCGGCTTCACGGCGCTGGAGAACGTGCAGCTCGGCATGAGCTTCACGGGACGCCGGCCCGACCCGGCCTGGGCAAGGCACCTGCTGGAACAGGTTGGACTGAAGGATCGGCTGCACTACAAGCCCGATCGGCTGTCGGTGGGCCAGCAGCAGCGCGTCGCGGTGGCAAGGGCATTGGCCAATCGCCCCAGGCTCGTGCTGGCCGATGAACCCACCGGAGCGCTGGACGCCAACAGCGCCCAGCAGGTGCTGGACCTGATCCGCAGGCTCTGTGGCGAAGTCAACGCATCGCTGCTGCTGGTCAGCCATGACCTGACGATCGCACAGCAGTTGCCGCGAGTGGTCTCGCTGTCGCAGATTAACCAGGTGCAGACCACACAGCCGGCCGCTGCAAGACAACCATGAACTTCTTTCAACTGGTTCTCAAGCAGATGCGACAGCGGGCGCTATCGACCTGGCTGACCATGCTCTCGGTGCTGCTGGGCGTGGCGCTGGCCATCGCGATCATGATCCTTCAGCGCGGCGCCGGCAAGCTGTTCGGGCAGACCGATTACGGCTTTAATGTGCTGATCGGCGCCAAAGGCTCGCCGCTTCAACTCACCCTCAACACCGTCTATCATCTGGACCGCAGTCCGGGGAACATTCCCTACTGGCTCTACGAGCAGTTGATCACCGATCGCAGGTATCGCCCGATGGTCAAGATCGCCGTGCCCATTGCCGTCGGCGACACCTACCAGGGCCATCGGATTGTCGCCACCATTCCCCAATACTTCGGCTACGACGAGCAGGGCAACCCCCTGCCCGACGACAGCGCGATGGAGTATCGCCCCGGAAAACGCCACCAGATCGCCTTCGGGCGGATGTTCCATCCCCGCAAGTTCGAGGCGGTCATCGGCGCCGACATTCCCCGGCTCACGGGGCTGAACGTTGGTGGAACCTTCCAGGCCACCCACGGTACGCCCGTCTCCCAAAGGACCGCCGACGTGCACGAACAGTCCTGGACCGTCGTCGGCGTGCTCAAGCCCACCTTCACCGCCGCCGATCGCGTGATCTACATTCCCTTGACCACCTTTTACACGATTCAGGAGCACGAACAGGCGCTGGAGGCGATCGCGCAGTTGCAGCGCGGCTCGCCCGTGCCGGCCACACAACATGCAGCCGATGAGGATCATGCGCAGGATCGCCACCGCGCTTCCACAACCGCGCACGCGCCACCGGCTGAAGAGGATCCCGATAATCGCGCCTTCCACACGCCCGGCGAGGACGACCACGGCAGCCACGACGAGCACTACGTGCTCAATCCCGACGGCACCATCGATCTGAGAATACCCAAAGATCAGATGATGATCTCGGCGATTCTGGTCAAGACGCGTCCCGGTGGGGCCAACGTCCAGGGGCTGATGTGGGAGATCAACAATCAGAACGTCGCCGCCGCCGTCAATCCCGCCCAGGTGATGAGCGAGTTCTTCCGAACGTTTCTGGAACCCAGCTCGCGGATGCTCCAGGCCGTCGCGACGCTGGTGACCGTCGTGGCGGGGGTGGGAATCCTGGTCAGCATCTACAACTCCATCGCCGCCAGGAAAAAGGAAATCGCCATCCTGCGGGCGCTGGGTGCGACGCGGAGGAGGATTCTGTCGCTGATCTGCGTCGAGGCGGCGATGATCGGGCTGATCGGCGGCGTACTGGGGATCATCGTCGGGCATCTGATCGGCGCGGCAGGATCGGTCTATCTGCAACGGCTGGTCGGCGAAGGCTTCAACTGGCTGGCTGTCAGCGCCGACGAGGGGATATACTTGATCGCCGTGGTGCTGCTGGCGTTGGCGGCGGGGCTTGTCCCGGCGCTGAAGGCGTATCGCACGCCCGTGGCCACCAATCTGGTTGCCGAATAAAGGCGGCTTATGCGAAATGCCATTGCGGGTTTGTGGCTGCTGTGTGCGATCGCGCTGTCTGCTGATGCGCAGACCACACGCCCTGAGTCCGCTACCGACCTGGACCGCGCTGCCCTGGAGATCCGTGCCAACCAGGAGTTTGGCCGGGGACAATACGCCGTGGCGCTGCCGATGCTGCGGAAACTGGCCGAGCTGAGCCGCGAGAGGCCGGATCTGCTCGGGCCGATCGAGGAAAAGATCCGCGTCTGTGAGCGCAACCTCAATGCCGCCGCAGGGGACTCCCCGCGCTCCGGGCCTCAAAACAACCTCGCCCGAAAGCCGCATCCGCCGCCACAGCCCGGGCAGATCATCGAGCTCAGCATCAAGGAACTGGGCAATTTCGACTACGACGTGGAGCGGGGCGGGAATATCCCGCAGGATGTCAGGCAACTGTCCGGCGCCACCGTGCGGCTCAGCGGGTTCATGATCCCAATGGATCAGGCGGCGAACATTACGCAGTTCGCTCTGGTGCCCGACCTGTTCGCCTGCTGTTTCGGACAGCCGCCTCAGTTACAGCACACCGTGATTGTCCATTGCCCCAAAGGCAAGGCGGTGAGCTATTATCCAGATGAGATTGTTGTTCAGGGCACGTTGAACGTGCAGGAAAAGAAGGACGAAGGGTTCATCGTCAGCATCTTTGAGCTGGAGGCTTCCAGCGTGAAGCCGGCGGCGAAGTAGGATGGATCCGCTGCGAAGCAACCGACGACCATCCAAACTGCGAATCATGAGCGACCTGGCAGCACCCATTCATGTCCCCTTGCGCGAGCGGATCAACTTCCGCATCCTCATCTTCGCCGCCGTCGTCCTGCTGATCGTCGGTTATCCGGCCTATCTGTACATCGAGTCGGAGCTGACCGGCGGAATCAAGGACATCGGCGGGGGATACAAGGAGGTGGACCTTAAGGCGATGAGCACGTTCAACTTCGACCAGGTCTCCGGCACGATCGACGACATTCCTGCCAAGTGGCGGGCGCTGGATGGGCAGAAGGTTGTGCTGTACGGCGAGATCGCCCCGACCACTTTCGCCTCACGGGCACTTAACGAGTTCGACCTGGTCTATTCCGTGACCAAGTGTTGCTTCTCCGGCCCGCCTCAGGTCCAGCACTTTGTCCAGGCGAGGATGAAGGACGGGCGCGAGGCGCCGTACTACAGCGGCCTGGTCAGGGTTCGTGGCACGCTGCATGTCAACGTCATCCCCGGCGAGGGCCGCGTCGCCAGCGTCTACCAGCTTGACGTGGAAGACATCGAGCCGGTGATGTAAGCGGAGCATCCCCCGGCGACAGCGCACGATCAAACTGACACTTCCCCGGCTGTTGCCGTCCCACCGACCAGTCCTTCAAAAAAGTCGATTTCATTGAACGCGACGCGGGGGATCATTCGTTTGCTTCCTTGTCTGCCGCCGACTCGGTTGCCCGGCGCGCCGATGAACGGCTGAGGCGCTGTGCGCCGTTCCCCGCAGCGCCACGCACCTTGCGTCGCCTGGACCCTTGGGTGCGTACAAGGAGACACACGATGGAGTTGACTGGGTATAGCGCCCGAGTCGTATTCCGCTGCTTCGTGTTGCCGCTGATGTCTGTGGCGGGATGCTCATCGGCGGGCACCGATGTTCCGGTCGTAGGTCCCGATCATCCTGCAAGTCCTCAGGCGGCCGAGTCTCAGCCGCCTCCGCGGTCGGAGACCTTGAACACATCGGATGCTCCCACGATTCCACCAATCGATGGCTCGTCTGCACCGGCGACCGCGCCCGGCCACGGGCAGCACCACCCGGGAGGTGGGCAATGAACGGCGTCACGGCGCCGGCCATTCGAACGACCCTGATGTGGTGCGTCGCTGGTGTGCTCGCCGGTTGTGCGACTGTCCCGCGCGATGCAGGCTTCGCCGACGTGCGCGCCCAAACCGCCGAGCGGACCGGCGGCAAACGCGTCGTCTGGAATCAGGGGACCGAGGCGGATGCGGATCTCCAGCGCGAAGTGCGATCGCTGCTGGCTGACGAGCTGACCGTGGATGAGGCAGTTCAGATCGCGTTGCTGAATAATCGAAATCTCCAGGCAACCTGCGAAGACCTGGGCCTTGCACAGGCCGAACTCGTGCAAGCGGGGCTGCTGAACAATCCGGTGTTTGAGTTTGATCCGCGCTGGCCGACCAAGTCCGGCTTCCGCTTCAGCTATGAGCTCTCCGTCGTGCAGGACTTTCTCGACGTGCTGTTGCGCCCGCTTCGCAAGAAGGTGGCCGAGGCAGAATTCCAGGCGACGCGCCTGCGCGTGACCAGCATCGTGCTGGACGTGGCCGCCGAAGCGAAAGCTGCGTTCTACCGCGTTCAAGGTGCTCAACAACTCGTGGAAATGCGGCGGAACGTCGTGGCGGCAACCGAAGCGTCTGCCGATGCGGCCGGACGCATGCACGAAGCTGGCAACATCTCCGATTTCGATCTGGTCAACGAGCGTGCGCTGTACGAACAGGCCAAGCTTGAGTTGGCCCGCGCCGAAACGGAGGCGATTGAAGCCAGAGAAGAACTTAACGTGCTTATGGGCGCCTGGGGCCGCGACACCGAGTGGCGAATCGAACCCAAGCTGCCCGAGTTGCCGGAGACGGAAGTCGATCCAACGGGCCTGGAATCGCTGGCCGTGGCGCAACGTCTGGACCTGGCGACGGCGTGGCAACAGGTGCAGGCACTGGCCCGGCAACTGAAGCTCACCGGCTACAGCAGGATGCCCTTCAACATGGGCGTCCACAGCGAGTCCGAGCCCGATCCAGGGGGCCCGGTGACGATCGGGCCGCACCTGGAAGGGCAGGTGCCTCTGTTCGACCAGGGACAGGCGCGCGTTGCCGCCGGGCGGGCGCTGCTCAGGCAGAGTCAGCAGCGGTATGCAGCGTTGGCGGTCGAGATCCGCGCCCAGGTGCGGCGATTCCGTGCGCGGATGCTGGCGGCCCGGCAACAAGCCGAATACTACCGCCGGGTCGTGCTGCCGCTGCGTCATCGCGGTGTCGAGGAGGCTCAGAAGCAGTACAACGCGATGCAGATCGGCGTAATCCAGTTGCTCCAGGCCAAGCAGGCCGAGATCGACGCGGGCCGGGATTATGTCCAGGCGCTGCGTGATTACTGGGTTGCCCGCGCGGAGCTGGAGCGAGCGGTGGGCGGACGACTCAGTCCCGAGCCTGCGGCGGCCACACAGCCTGCCACCCAGCCATCAACGGCACCGGCCCCCGGACACGTCCCAACCGCACACGAGCATCACCGACATTGACGGAGACGGTTAGACCATGAGCCCACAATCCAAAGTGACCCGACGGAGGATGATCGCCTCCGGAACAGCAACGATCGCTGGCGGTGCGGCGCTGTTGCATCGGCTGGCGGAGTCAGAGCTGCGCGCCCAGGATGCCGGGGCGCGCACTCAGCCACGGCCCAGGTCCACACTCGTCCAAGGCACGCTCTACTCGGAAACGCATTGGGATCGCCCCGGCGAGCCCGGACGCGACTACAACCCCGTGATCACGCCCAACGGCTGGACGCTGCCGTTCAAGGTCGTCGACGGGGTTAAGGTCTTTCACCTGGTCGCCGAGGAAGTCGAGCACGAGTTTGCCCCAGGGCTGCGCGCCAAATGCTGGGGCTACAACGGCGGCGTGCATGGCCCGACCATCGAGGCCGTCGAAGGCGACCGCGTGCGAATCTATGTCACCAACAACCTGCCCGCCGGGACAAGCGTTCACTGGCACGGGCTGCTGCTGCCCAATGGCATGGACGGCGTGGCGGGGCTCAATCAGAAGATCATCCGTCCCGGCCAGACATTCAGATACGAGTTCACCCTGCGCCAGCACGGAACGCACATGTATCACTCGCATCACGACGAGATGACGCAGATGGCGCTGGGTACGATGGGCCTGTTCATCATCCATCCGCGCAACCCGACCGGCCCGCGGCCCGATCGCGATTTTGCCTATCTGATCAGCGAGTGGCAGATCAAGGTCGGCACCTCTCGTCCCAATCCCAACGAGATGACTGACTTCAACGTCTTCACCTTCAACGCCAAGGTCTTCCCCGCCACCACGCCGATGGTGGCCAGGCTCGGAGATCGGGTGCGGATGCGCTTGGTGAACCTCGGGGCGATGGATCATCACCCCATCCACCTGCACGGCTACCAGTTCCGCGTGACCGAAACCGATGGCGGGCAGATCCCCGAATCAGCCCAGCAGCGCGAGACCTCCGTGCTGGTCGCGGTGGGACAATCCCGCACGATCGATTTCATCGCCGACGAGCCGGGCGACTGGGCGATGCATTGCCACATGACTCACCACGTGATGACCCAGATGGGCGATGACTTCCCCAATATGATCGGGGTCAAGCCCGGCACGCTCGACGAAAAGGTGCGCAGGCTCCTGCCGGATTACATGACGATGGGCCAGGACGGCATGGGTGAGATGGCCGAGCACATCGAGGCCGGGCACATGAAAGTGCCGCACAACTCCACGCCGATGATCGGCGGAATGGGGCCGTTCGACTACATCACGATGGGCGGGCTGTTCACGATCCTGAAAGTCCGGGCCGAGCTGACGGGCCAGGAAGATCCGGGGTGGTATCGGCATCCGCCCGGCACGGTTGCCAGTCTGGCATCGTCCGATGAGCTGAGGCGTGACGGGATCGCATCGGATGCGAGCGGTGCGGCCAGGGCACCGCGAGAGGCGATCGCCTCCCATCGACTGCCGCCGCCCCTGCCTGCCACGCAACCGAATGGCAGTGGCAGCTTTACCTGTCCGATGCACCCCGAGATCGTCTCCGACCAGCCGGGCAGATGCCCCAAGTGCGGCATGAAGCTGGTGCCAAACAGACGTTGAAGCGAGGGCGAACATGAACTGGGTTTTGCTCCATGTCCCGACCACCGATTGGTTTCCACTTGTCCTGCCCCCGCTGCACCCTGTCCTCGTGAATTTCACGGCCGCTATGATCCCCAGTTCGTTCGTCTGCGATCTTCTCGGGCGATTGCCGCATCGCGAGTCGCTGCGATCGGCGGCTTGGTGGATGATGATGCTGGCCGTGGTCATCACGCCGTTCACCGCCGCCTCCGGTTGGTGGTGGCTGTGGCAGGACGAGCACCCCATGGATCCGACGATGCGGGTTCACGCGTGGCTGGGCACGGCCCTGGCGACGCTGCTGCTCCCCCTGGCGTGGTGGCGCGGCCGGACCCACAACTGCGGTGAGACGCCACGAGCCCTCTACCTGCTCTTGCTGGGCGCTGTCACGCTTGCCGTGGCTGTGCAGGGACACCTGGGCGGAAGCATGAGTTTCGGCGGCTCCGATCGTGAAGCGGCAGCCGAGCATGTTGCCCCGCCCGCGGACCAGCACACTTCGCACCGGTGAAGAACCGCAAGAGCCACCACACACGCAGCGATCAGTTGAATCCTGTCAGCGGTCCCTGGGGAGTGTCAAACAGCAGCAGCGTTCCCAGCCAGATCTGAAAACCGACCGCCGCCAGCAGTAACACCGCCAGCACGACAAGCAGCCATTTCTGTCGCGGCGCCCAGCGCGTCTGCATCGCCAGCAGCAGCGGCTCGAGAACGATAACCAGGCCGCTGATCACGTGAGCCATTTGTCGGCGCTCGCCGGCGCGGGCGTTGGCCAGGATGATCTCCTTCCACAGCACGGGAAACGACCAGTTGTCGGCGGTGCTGGCCAGCGTCCAGGCGCCTGCGGCGGCGGTGATCAGGCCGAGCAGCGCCGTCAGCACCCAGAACCGCGCCGCGGGCACTGGCGGCAGGTTCACGTCGGCCGGATCGGGCGGCGGGGGGACGGATTCCACCAGCGTGTCCGGCGTGTCGCCGCCGATCAGCGTCGGCGGAGGACCAAGCGCCGCGGCGATGGCATCGACCTGCGTGACCGGCGGACCCTGAGTGATCTTGCGGATTGAAAGCCCCAGCGATGCCAATGCGATCGCGATCACCGTGCCCGCAAACACCATGTGAATCTGTAGCGGCGGCAGGTAATACTCGATCTGCTGGCCGAGCCTGCGCTGCGCCCGGGCCGCGGCGCCGTCCCCGGCCACATCCGTGCTCGCCTGCGCCGTCCAAGTGTTCACCGATTCAACCACGACACTTGCCGACGCTGTGGTGGTGGGCGTGGTGGCCGGGGCGGTATCCGGTGCCGCCGGCTCGGGGGTCGGCGGCTGCGGCGATTCGGCAGGCTGCGTCTGAGCGGGCGGCTGTGGCTGGTCCTGCATCGCAGGAGCGACAGGCTGGACTGGCGCCTGCGCCTGGCCGAGCACGCCCGTGCCGTAGCGATACACCGCCTCGCCGCCGTGCCATGCGCCGGCGGATGTCAACACGACCCCAACCAGCAACAGCACCAGCAGCGGCAGGCGCAGTTTTTCCCGCCAACGGTCCGAGCAGGCGATCCATACCACCACGGCCGTTACCGAGATGATCACGGCCCAGAGCTGATACAGTAGATGCTCGCGGAGCATCTGCCACTGCGCCGCGGAGAGCCTGGACGCGGCGGCGACCTCGTTCCAGGTTCCCCCCGCCGTGGCCGGGTCCAGGCCCATCCGGGCCACGTCCGACAGGGCGTACACCCCCGAAAGCGCCGTGGGAATTCCGCTGAACGCGCCCAGCAGGATCATCCATCGCCCGGCGGCGCGAAAGCCGTGTCTGCGCCACAGGAAGCTGAACAGTTCGATCAAAACTCCGCTGATCAGCAGGGCCAGTGGATAGTGAACCAGTGCCACGTGCAGGTTGGGATTGACGAATTCCTTTTCCACGCGAAGCTCCTTTGCGGCATGCAACGTCGCCATTATGCGCCCAGGCCGCTGCGCCGTATAGGCATACGCTGCAAGCGCACAATTGCTGCACAACATGCCCGTGCGGATGTTACAGCGTGTTGGTCTGATCCAGAGCGCCGAAACGACGGTGGCGGGAGGCGAACGAGCGGATCGCCTCGTGAAGGTCCTTTTCCGTGAAGTCCGGCCAGAGCACGTTGCTCACGTACAGCTCGGCGTAGCTGATCTGCCAGAGCAGGTAGTTGCTGATGCGCATTTCGCCGGCGGTGCGGATGAGCAGGTCGGGGTCGGGCATGCCGGCGGTGTAAAGATGGGATGAGACGGTCTGCTCATCGATCTGCCGTGGGTCGAGTTGTCCGCGTCGGACCTGCTCGGCGATGGCGCGAACCGCATCCACGATCTCGGCGCGGCTGCCGTAGTTCAGCGCCAGCACCAGCGTCAGCCCCGTGTTGTTTTTTGTCTGCTCCAGCGTGATGTTGACCTCGTCCAGCACCGGCTGGGGCAGATTGTCCAGCCGTCCGATCTGCTGGAAGCGGATGTTGTTCTCCATCATCGTGGCACGTTCGGCGCGCAGATAGTCGATGTACATCTGCATCAGGAACGTGACCTCCGTGGCCGGGCGTTTCCAGTTCTCCAGGCTGAACGAGTAGAGCGTGAGGAAATCCGGCCTGCCGCGGTGCTTGCGCAGGCGAGCACACTCGGTGACCACGGCGCGTACCGTCCTGGCGCCCTGCTGATGTCCGCGGACGCGTTCCAGACCGCGGCGAACCGCCCACCTCCCGTTGCCGTCCATGATGATGGCGATGTGACGGGGAAGCCGTTCGGCGGCGATGTCGCTGAGCAGATCCATCACGAATCATTCCCGGCAACAGGGCACTGGTGGGCGCGACGGTTGCGCTGGTTCATGCAATCCCGGCAGATGCTCAACGTTGCTGCGCCTCCTCGACGTGGATCAGGTGATACTCGAAGGCGTCCACCAGCGCCTGCCAGCTTGCATCGATGATATTCTGGCTGACGCCGATGGTGCCGAAGACTTCCCTGGTTCCGTCGCCGGTGTCACGACGGCACTCGATGATGACGCGCACCGCTGCCGACGTTTCATCCTTCGAGTTGATCACGCGCACCTTGTAATCGATCAAGTGCACGCCATCAATCTGCGGATAGCGGCCCTTCAGCGCCCGCCGCAACGCCGCATCCAGCGCCGCGACCGGGCCGTCGCCCTCGGCGACGCGATGCTCCACCTGCTCGCCATCCAGCCGGATTTTCACCGTCGCCTCGGCCACCGGCGTGCCGGAATTCATCTTCAGCACGATGACGCGGTAATGCTCCAGATCGAAGAACTTGCGGTGCCGTCCGATCTCCTTGCGCACGAGCAGCTCGAAGCTGGCCTCGGCGGCCTCGAACTGATAGCCCGCATTTTCCAGATCCTGTACTTTGATCAGTACCCGTCGCAGGGTTTCGCGGTCGTTCTGGAGATTGAATTTCGCGCCGGCCTTGGTGGCGATGTTGGACACGCCGCTGAGCTCGCTGATGAGGATGCGTCGTGTGTTGCCGACGGCCTGCGGCGGGACGTGCTCGTAGGTGCTGGTGTCCTTCTGCACCGCGTGCACGTGCATCCCCCCCTTGTGGGCGAAGGCGCTGGCGCCGACGTAGGGCTGGCCGTTGACCAGATTCATATTGGCGGTTTCGTAGACGTAGCGGCTGACTTCGGTCAGGTGCTTGAGCGTGCCCGGGCGCAGGCACTCGAAGTTGTATTTGAGCTGAAGGTTGGCCACCAGCGTGGTCAGGTCCATATTTCCGCAGCGTTCGCCCACGCCGTTGATCGTTCCCTGGGCGTGGGATGCGCCGGCGCGGATGGCCGCCAGCGCGTTGGCCACCGCCACCCCTGAATCATTGTGCGTGTGGATGCCGATCGTGACGCTGGTGTGTCTTTTGACGAACTCGACGGCCTCGGCGATCAGCTCGGGCATGCTCCCGCCGTTGGTATCGCACAGGCACAGCACGCCAGCGCCGGCCTCCTGCGCCGCCAGCACCGTCCGCAGCGCGTACTCGCGGTTGGCGCGGAAGCTGTCGAAGAAATGCTCGGCGTCGTAGATCACGTCGCGCCCGGCCTGTCGCATCAGGCGCACCGAGTCGCCGATCATTTTCAGGTTCTCTTCAGGGCTGACGCCCAGGACTCTGGTGGCCTGAAACTCGGAGGATTTTCCGACGATCGTGACCACGGGGGTCTGGGCATCGAGCAGTGCGCGCTGGCCGGGGTCGTCTTCGGCACGGATGCCGCGTCGGCGGGTCATGCCGAAAGCGGCGATGCGGGCATGTTTCAGCTTCAACCCGCGTGCTTCCCTGAAAAACGCCTCGTCCTTGGGGTTGGAGATGGGAAAGCCGCCCTCGATGTAATCCACGCCCAGCTCGTCAAGTTTTCTGGCGATCGCGAGCTTGTCCTCCAGCGATAGGTTGAATCCTTCGCCCTGCGTGCCATCGCGCAGCGTCGTGTCATAGATTTCGATTCGCCGCGAAGCTCGCGCAGGCGTTGTCGTGTTTGACGTAGTCATGTTCTTCTTCGACGTTCGATTGTCGCTGCTTTCCGCTGCCCGTCGGACAAACGAAAACGCCCTGCCTTGGCGGCAGGGCGGGATCATACTCGATCGTGCGCAATCGCCCTAGCCGCCGGCCATGCCGGTGGTAATGCGGATCGGGGCAATGCCCGGGGCGATTGGCGGGAGTTTGTCCAACTCGATGAACCGCATCAGGCCAATCATATATCGCACGATCGCCCGATCGTCAACAGCGGCGGGAGCCGCGCATCTCCGATTCTTCGGCCAGTGTGCCTTGGGAGTGGATTGCTCGGGTCGGCTCCTGGTCGTTAGGATCCCCGATCCGATGAGCAGCGCGATTCTGCGGACACAAAACCTGCATCGGATCCTGGGCACACAGGACGCGGCCACTCACATTCTCAAGGGGGTGAACATCACGATCCACCGCAACGAGTACGTGTCGATCGTCGGGGCAAGCGGGTCGGGAAAGAGCACGCTGCTGTATCTGCTGGGCGGGTTGGATCGACCCAGCCAGCGCGACATCGATGGTCGCGAGTTCGATCCGCCCAGCCGCGTGTTTATCGACGGGCAGGACACGATGCAGTTGAATGATGTGGAGCTGGCCGCATTGCGGAATCGGAAGATCGGGTTCGTCTTTCAGTTTCACTACCTGCTCAAGGAGTTCACGGCTCAGGAGAACGTGGCGTTGCCGATGTTCAAGCTGGGAGAGCTTTCCAGGCCGCAGGCGATGCAGCGCGCCGCGGAGCTGCTCAAGCGGCTGGGGCTGGAATCGAAGCTGCGTCGGCGGGCCAATCGCCTGAGCGGCGGGGAGCAGCAGCGGGTGGCGATTGCCAGGGCGCTGGCCAACGAGCCGGCGGTCGTGCTCGCCGACGAACCGACGGGGAACCTGGACCGCAAAAACGGCGAGCTGGTCGCCGAGATCTTCGACGACCTGGCGGCGCGCGGGCAGACGATCGTGATCGTCACGCACGACATGCACATCGCGCAACGGGCGAAAAGGCTGGTGAAGATGGAGGACGGGAACATTGTCAATGATGAGCTTGTCACAATGACAACGTGATGAGCGCTTCGCAGCTTGTCACCTTGTCATCCGTTGCCGTGCGGCCTCGGCTATCACGATGGCGGCGGCATGGGAGAGGGAAAGGGAGCTGGGCTGCGGTCTGCAGGGGATGGAAACGAACAGATCGCAGATCTCGCGCACGGCACCGGACAGGCCCCGCTTTTCGCCGCCCAGTGCCAGGATTGTCGGACCTGTCAGGTCGGTGTCGTAGATGCTGCGCCTGGCGCCCGGTACGCAGCCGACGATCCGCAGCCCGCGGCGTTGAAGCTGCCGCAGCGGCGCGATGTCGTCGATCTGCACCAGCGGCAGCCGCTCGTAGGCTCCTGAAGATGGTCTGGCGACTTCGACCGGGTCAAAGTCCCACAGATGTTTCTTGATCAGCACGGCGTGCACGCCCATCGCGTCGGCCGTCCGAAGCACAAAACCAAGGTTGCGCGCATCATCGATGCCTTCCAGCAGCAGCAGTAAAGGCGGCTGGTCCAGGTTGTCCAGCAGGTGCATGAGCTGGTCGATGGTGGTTCGCGGCTTGGGCCAGGCCACCGCGATCACCCCGCCGTGGGATGCGCCATGGGCGAGTGCGTCGAGCTCGGCCGGATCGACGAAGCGTACTGGCACGTTCAGTTCGCGTGCCAGATCGAGGATTTCCCGGATGCTTTGCTCGTGGATGCCGTGGCGCAGGAGGATCACGTCGATCTTCCGCTGCCTGGCCCGCAGCGCCGCCAGCACCGACTGTCTCCCTTCGAGGTATTCCATCCTGGAGCGCGATTGTAACATCAATGCCGAAGGCAGAAGCTGACAGATGATTCGGCCAAGAACGGCACGAAGCCATGGCGCGCGGGGCGCGAGAAAGCGAAGATGGACGCGAAGATGGTTCAACAGGCGGACGGCGGAGCGATCCTTTCGGTGAAGGTGGTTCCGGGTGCATCGCGCGATCAAATTGTTGGAGTGCTTGGTGAGGCGCTGAAGGTGGCGGTGAGCAAGCCGCCGCAGGGCGGGGCAGCCAACGCCGCGGTTGTGGCGCTGCTCGCTTCGGCGCTGGGGTTGCCGGCGAATCAGGTGCTGGTGCACCGCGGCCACAGCAATCCTCGCAAGCAGGTTTTCATTCGCGGAATGACAGCCCGGCAGCTCGAAGCAAGGCTCCAGACCCTGTTGAAGGGCTGATACGACGGGCACTGTACCATCGTCGCTTCTGGGACTCCGTGAACGAAAACAAACAGGCGGAACTTGCTCTGGCGCGCATTTCCGCCGTTCGCGCCCTTGCGCTGGCGGGCGATAGTGGCGGCCTGAGATACGCAACGCCGTACAGGAGTACCCCCATGAGCAGCCGTCTGAAGAAGCTGGACGAACAGGTCGTCGTCATCACCGGCGCCAGCAGCGGGATCGGGCTCGCCACTGCGCGGATGGCCGCCGAGCGGGGCGCCAGGCTTGTCGTGGCAGCGCGAAACGAAACGGCGCTTGAGCAGCTTTGCCGGGAGGTTGCCGCTGGCGGCGGCAGCGCCGAGTACGTGGTGGCCGACGTGGGGCAATACGAGCAGGTGCAACGGATTGCCGACCGCGCCATCGAACGGTTCGGCGGATTCGACACGTGGGTGAACAACGCTGGCGTGAGCATCTATGGGAGGATCGACCAGGTCCCGATCGAGGACTTTCGCCGGCTGTTCGACACGAACTTCTGGGGCGTGGTGCACGGATCGGTGGTGGCGGCGAAACACCTGCGGCAGCGTGGCGGGGCACTGATCAACGTCGGCAGCGTGGTTTCGGACGTGGCGATCCCGCTTCAGGGGATGTACAGCGCCAGCAAGCACGCGGTGAAGGGGTTTACCAGCGCGCTGCGGATGGAGCTGGAGCACGACGGCGCGCCGGTTTCCGTGACGCTGATCAAGCCCAGCGCCATCGACACGCCCTACATCCGCCACGCCAAAAACTACATGCCCACCGACCCCGACTTCCCGCCGCCGGTCTATGCCCCGCAAACCGTTGCCGAGGCGATCCTGTTCTGCGCGCAACACCCGAGGCGTGAGGTTGTGGTGGGCGGCGGGGGCAGGCTCCTGGTCGCCGGGCAGAACCTGCCGCGGCTGAACGAGCGGCTCACCGAACGCATGATGTTCCGGGCGCAGAAGAAGGATCGTTCCAGCTTCAGCGACGAGGCGCTGCATCAGCCGGGCAGCGGCGGCGAGGAGCGCGGCGGCTACGAGGGGCACGTCGCCCACAGCAGCATCTATACGCAGGCGGCACTGCGCCCGATCCTCACCGGCATGATCGCCGTCGGAGCCGGTCTGGCGGCGGCGGCACTGTGGCGCGCGGCCCACCGCCAGGATTGAACCGTCAGCTCCGGCGACACCGGCGCTCGGACTTCCTTGATCGTCTTCTCACAGCCCACCGAAAGGGTCATGCACACCATCAGACCCAACAGAAGAACACACCTCATGGATGTCTCCACAGACTTGTGAACTTCTCCGCAAGCCTTCAGGCAACTTTACCGCAGGATCAGTTCCAGTCCATCGCAGAATCGCCCGCACAGCAGTTCCTGGCTGAGCTGCTGGTGCAACACGTTCTGGGCGATGCGTCCCATGTGGGCCAGAACCTGCGGGTCGGTGTTGCGGAGCCGGTCGATGGCGGCGACGGCGGCGTCAATGTCGCCGTGGCTGACGTGCAGTCCGAAGTTGTGCTGATCCAGCAGGTCGGCGATGTGGCTGGGGCGCGGGCCGAAATAAAGCACCGGCCGGCCGACCGCCATCGCCCCGTAGACCTTGCAGGGATGGATGATGCCGACCATGTTCTGCCCGAGGCTGACCACGTGCACATCCGCCGCCGACAGCGAATAGCGCAGATCCTCCAGCGGCTGGTAGGGCAGGCAGATGCAGTTGCTCAGTTGGTTCTCGCGGATGAAGTCCTCCACATCCTTTTTGCCGATGCCCCCGCCGATGAACATGAACACCAGCCGGGGATCATCCCTGAACCGCACGGCGGCCTTGAGCAGGGTGTCCAGCGGGTTGCTGGGGCTGTGATTGCCGCTGTACATGATGACGAACTTTCCCGCCAGGTTGTGTTTGGCGCGGAACGGATTGGCGTCGTGCGGCACGGGCTCGACGAAGGTTTCGTGGGGCCAGGGGGGGATGATCACCAGCTTGTCTCGGAAATTGCCGCGCCGGTAGAGCCTTTCGGCCATGAAGCGATCCAGCGCGACGATCAGCGAGGCATTGCGCAGGATCATCCGGTTGGCGCTTTCCAGGAACGCCGCAATGGGGTGATCGCGCGTGAGCTTGCCCAGGGCGATGAGCTGATCGGGATTCAGGTCCATGGCCCAGTAGGCGGTGGGCACGGTGCGAAAGATGCGTATGACGGTGGCGGCGAAGCCGATCAGCGGCGGGGAGGTGCTGAACAACACGCCCGAAAGGTTGAACGTGAACAGCCCGCGCCAGATGACCTGGATCATGAAGCTGGCGGTTCCGATGACGCGGGTGAGCAGAGATTTTTTGCCGAAGCTGGACAGCGGAAGCCGACGGACGTCGATCCCGCGGAGGATTTCCCGCGGCGGGTACTTGCGGGTCGGATCATCATACCCGCGGTTGGCGGTGTAGACGCGCACGCGGTATCCGCGACGGGCCATCTCCGCGGCCACATCCGCGATGTGCTGCCCGACACTGGCCGGATCGGGCACGAACACCTGGCTAAAGATCAGCA
Source organism: Fontivita pretiosa (assembly GCF_050410795.1). GTDB lineage: Bacteria > Planctomycetota > Phycisphaerae > Tepidisphaerales > Tepidisphaeraceae > Fontivita > Fontivita pretiosa. The sequence goes on from NZ_CP191258.1 coordinate 4,296,947, forward strand.
ACGTGCCTCGGGTGGGCCGGCGGCGCAGACCCGTGCGCAGGTCCGGTCGCCTCATCGGCGCCGGCGCGGCGAGGTGCTCGGTCCCGGCGGTTGTCACTCTGGCGGTTGTCACTTCAGATCGATCATGCCGACTTGAGCTTTCGGCCGTACTTGGCCATGTACTGATCGTAAATCCAGGCGTAGGTCTTCTCCATGCCATCCCGCAGGCGTGTGTCCGGCTCCCAGTTGAAGATTTTCCTGATCAGGGTGTTGTCGCTGTTGCGTCCATTGACGCCCTTGGGGGCATTGAGGTTGTACTTTCGCTTGAGCTTGATGCCCGCGATGTCCTCAACAATATCGACAAGTTGATTGATCGTCACGCCCTCGGCACTGCCGAGGTTGATCGGATCGTGCCAGGTGTCGCTGTCGGTGATCAGGTGGATGCCCTTGAGGCAGTCGCTGATGTACATGAACGAGCGTGTCTGCTGCCCGTCGCCCCAGATTTCGATTTCGTGCTGCCCGGTGTGTTTGGCGTGGATGACCTTGCGGCAGATGGCGGCGGGGGCCTTTTCGCGGCCGCCTTCCCAGGTGCCATACGGGCCGTAGACATTGTGAAAGCGCGCCACCCGCGTGGGGACCCTGAAATCCTCGCGGAAATGGCGGCACATCCGCTCGCTGAACAGCTTCTCCCAGCCGTAGCCGTCCTCGGGCATCGCCGGGTACGCATCCTCTTCCTTCAGGTACACCTGCACCGACTTGTCCTTCTGCTTGTCGGCGTTGTAGACGCAGGCGCTGGAGGCGTAGAAGTATCGCTTCACGCCGAATTCCCTGGCGGCCAGCAGCAGATGCGTGTTGATCAGCACGCTGATCATGCACAGCCCCTTGTTGTTTTCGATGAATCCCATGCCGCCCATGTTGCATGCCAGGTTCCAGACCACGTCCATTCCCTTGACGGCGTGGAACGCGTTGTCGCGGAGGTTCAGGTCCGCGACGATGTTCTCGGCCTGGGGATGGACCTGATGCCACTGGTCCAGTGGCTTGATGTCCACGACGCGGACATGCTGATAGCCCCTGTCGAACAGGTCCGCGACAAGATGTCCGCCGATGAACCCGCCCCCGCCGCACACAACTGCTTTGCCGTAATTCACTTTGGCTCCTCCGCGACACAGATGCTGTGAGACCCGGCCCATGCCGGGCGCGTACGATCCCAACGTACTATCGGCCACGTGTGTCTGTGGTGTTAGCGACAGTGTCACCTGGCGGGATAGGATCTTATTGGCATCCCCCGGGCGGATGCAGCGGCGGTAACATGGGGATGTTGTACAGAGGCCACGCCGTGTCACGGGCGTCGCGCTCCGTGCAGGCTGATTCCAGACATGCGGAGGTACGGCGTATGCAGCGAAGGACTTGGCTTGGCGTGGTTCTGCTGGCTGGCGTGGTGCTGAGCGCGTCGCCGGCGCTGGCGCAGCCGCAGCCGCCATTTTTTGGCGGCGGGGTCATTGCCTACGACCCCGAGCCGGCGGTCGTGCGCAGCGGCGTGCTGCTGGACGCGCAGGCGGTGGTCTCGCATGATCGTAAGTACGTGACGCTGAACATGCGCGCCGATCACACTCGCCTTCTGAGCCTGACTCGATTCCCGGTCGTGACCAGCGAATCGCTGGGGTTCGTCGGCGGGGCGGACTTCGGCACCGGCGGTGGCGCGGGCGTTCGGCCCAACTCGATCAGACCCAACTCCAAGGATTCACCGAATCATGGCAGTCCGGCCGGCCAAGTCCCATCGCCCGACAGGATCGAGCGCTCCGCCAAGAGCTGGATCCTCACCCGCCAGGGCACGTATCTGCTTGCGCCGTTGAAGTAGTTCCTCCGGTTGCGGCGCTTGCGACGAGTGGCCGATCGAATATGTTCTGAGGCGCGCGGCTCGCGCTGCGCCGAAGCTGCAATCGCACCAAGGGATTGACATGTCGCAAGACCCGACGAACTCGCCGTCTTCTTCACCGCCGCCGACTCCACCCCGGCAAGCCGCCGGTGTTCAAGACGATCAGCCGAAAACGCCGAAGGGCAGGAAGCGTCGTCGTTGGCCATGGGTCATTCTGGTGCTGCTGCTGTTGCTTGCGGGACTGGTGGTGTTGGCGCCGACGATCGCCAGCACCGCCGCCGTGCGCTCCGTGATCGTCGGACAGATCAACAACAACCTCAACGGCACGGTGCAGATCGCTGACTGGTCGCTGGGGTGGTTTTCGCCGATCGACGTCAGCGGCGTGAGAGTCTACGACGAGCAGAACCGGCTGATCCTGGACGTGCCGCGGATCAGGCTGGGCGTGTCGCTGCTGAACGCGGCGAAGCAGAACTTTGCACTGGGCAACGACAACGTCGTCGAGATCGCATCGTTTGTCGTGCGTGTGGACGAGCAGGGCCGGACGAATTTCGAGAAGCTCGCCAGGACGTCGGCCGCGACCCCCGAGCCGGCATCGACGCAACCGACGAAGCTGCCGGACATCAGCGGCAAGCTCACGATCAACATCCATCAGGGCACGCTGGAAGGTCCGGCGGGCGCGCCGCCGGTGCACGTTGATCCCAGCAGTGTCGTGGTGAACATCCCGGACATCAACAGGCCGATCGAGAACGCGGTGAAGCTCGCGTACCACGTCGGCAACGATGAGCGCAAGAGCACGATCGAAATCAGCGGCACCGTCGATGCGATCGAGAACAACCTGCCGAACATCGAACAGCTCGTCGCGAGCCTGAAGATCTCGCTGGCGAACGTGCAGCTCGCCGCGGCCGAGCCGTTCTTGAGGAAGATCTGGGAGGATGTGAAGCTCGCGGGCGTGCTGAACGGCGCGCTGGATGCGCAGGTGAAAGGCCTGAGCGGCCTGAGCGGCAACGGCCAGATCATCGCGGACAGCCTGCTCTTTGCGGGCGGCCCGCTCAAAGGCGATACCTACCGGACCTCCAGGCTGGCGATCCCGATCCAGATCACGCGCACTGAACTTGACGCGAACACGACGCTGATCAGGATCGAGAAGCTCGGCGTTGCGACGGATCAGGCGACGATCACGCTCGCCGGGCAGGTCCCCGAGCAGGCGCTGCTCAATCTTGCCGACCGACGCGCGCCCGGCGGCAGCGGCAGCCTGACGATCAACGTGGATGTGCCCGGCGTCGCGGATCTGGCCAATCAGCTCAGACACACGCTGCAGCTTCAGCCGGGCGTGGCGATCACGGGCGGCGAGGTTCATGCCAACGCCAATTTCACGTTCCTTCCCGATCGTGTCATCGTTTCCAAGAAGCTCAACGCCTTTGCTACCGGCACGCGCGATGGGCGGCAGGTGCAGCTTCAGCCGATTACGGTGAGCGTCGATGCCGCCGCCATCCCGACCGCAAAGCCAATCCCCAACATTCGCGACCTGAAGCTGGCGATCGACAGCGCTTTCGCCAAGGTCACCGGCGGCGGGGAATCGCTGGCCAAGCTCGGTTTCGCCGGCAACTTCGATCTGGGGCGCATGCACAGCGAGCTCAGCCAGTTCGTCGATATGGGCCGGATCCAACTGGCCGGCACCGGCGAGTTCAATGTCGGCACGGATGGCGACCTGACCGATGAGTCCACACCCGTCACCGCCACCGCCAACGCCACGGTTCAGAACGTGAAGATCGCTGGCGTGCTGGAGCAGCCGATCGATCAGGATCGGCTGGCTGTCAATGCCTCAGGCAAACTCCTGCGCAGCCGCGGCGCGCTGGCGGGAATCGAATCCGGATATCTCCAGGTTCTGGCGGGCGATCCGGCGTCGCCGCTGCTGGATCTCCAGGCCAATGCGAACATCGATCTGTCCGATCCGGCCGGCGTGAAGGCGCCGTGGTTCGAGCTGAAACGATTTGCCGTCACAAGCCTGGCCAGGCTTCAACAGCAATACGGCGCGCTGGTTCCGGCGCTGGCGCAGCAGAAGATCAACATCGAGTCGGGGGCGATCTACGCCAACGCAGCCGGCACGTTCGACGGCAAGACGATTTCGCTGGCGCGTCCGCTGGCGTTTTCCGTGCCGAGCCTGACGCTCAGCAGGGACGGCAGGCGGGTGCTCAACCGCGAGGTGATCCGCGGATCAATCAACGGCAACGTGATGATCCAGCCGGGCATCGGGGCATCGCTCACGGAGCTCAGCGTCGCGACCGAGAGCGATCTGTTCAAGCTCGCCAAGGCCGGCGATGCGCCGCTGACATTTGCCATGGGCACGGGTCAGAACGCGGCGCTGCGCGGCAGTGGCGTCGTCTCGCTGGCCGCCAACCTTGCGCGGCTCTCGAGCATCGCCCAGGCGTTCGGGGCACAGCCGGCACCCGATCAGCCACAGCTTCGCAGCGGGCTGTTTGACGGCACGATCACGCTCGTCAAAGCCGACAGGCCGCAGACCGATATTCAGTTCGACGCAAAGATCTCTGCGCTGACAATTCAGGCCGGCGGGAAGAACGCGATCGACAACGAGCAGTTGACCATCGCGCTGACCGCCAGCGCCCCGGACGATCTGAAGGGCGCGGCGCCGATCGTCGCCAGCGGGAGGCTCGGCAGCTCGTTTGCGAACGTCGATCTGGCGGATGTGAAGCTGTCGCTGGCCGGCGCGCTGCTGGAGATGGTGCAGTCGGCCAACGTCCAGGCCGCCGTGCCGAGCGTGCCCAAGCTGTACGCGCTGGCCAGTGCAATCGCTCCGCCGGCCCCCGCCGAGCCGGTTGTCCAGGGCACGCAGCCGCTGCCGCCGCTTCAGATCACCAGCGGGAATGCGGCGGTGAAGGTCAGCATCGCGCGCGACGCGGCGTCGAAGACGACGAGGCTGAACCTCAGCGAAGCGCACATCCGCGACCTGGGCGTGCGACGAGGCGCAGCCGACTACCACTTTGACCGCAACACGCCGATCACGCTGCAACTCGCCGCCTCCTTACAGGGGACGGACAAGATCGAAGCGATCAAGGTGGACCAGCTCAGTGGCGACCTGCGTATCGCGACGCTCTCGATGTCCGAGCCAATCGTCATTACCGATCCGCTCGGCAGGCAGGCGAGCTATGCCGGCGCGATCAGGGCTTCCGGCACGATCGAAGACGCCACGCCGCTGCTGGCGGTGCTTCAGGGCGGTCCGGAGCTGCCCTACCGCGGCGCGTATCAGCTCGCGCAGCAGCTTGGCACCCGGGGCGATGTCACCACGCTCAACGGCTCGATCGACGTGACGAAGTTCCAGGTACTGGGGAAGGATAATCGTCCCGCATTCACCGAAGACCGTATCGCCGTGCGCAACGACATCGCACTCAACCTGCCAAAGCAGGTCCTGCGCATCGCGAACCTGAGCATCGAGATGCCGCAAAGCCAGGCGCTGGCGGTGAAGCTGGTCGGAGGAGTCAACGACTGGAGCGGCGCCCGTCTGATCGCCCAGGGCACGCGGCTTCAACTCAGCTACGATCTGGCCAGGCTCTGGACCATCCTGTACCCGATGCTCTCGCCCGAGCAGCAGCAGAACTACAAGGACGTGAAAATCGCCGGAAAGTACGAGCGGACGTTCGTGCTGAGCGGGGCGTTTCCTGCCAGACCTGCGCTGGCCGAATCGATCGCTTCGCTCAACGCCGACGGCGGGATTGCAGTCGAGCACCTGGAAGCGATGGGGCTGAGCATCGACAGGCTGGATGCGGGGATCAGGATGCGCCAGGGCGTGGCGACGATCACCGGCAAGCCATTCGTGGTCAACGGCGGGACGGGAGATCTGGATGGCATCACGATCGACTTCACATCGCCTGATCCGCTGGTGACGGTCCCGAAGAACAAGGTCATTCTCAAGGACGCGGCGTTGAACCCCGTGCTGGCCAGTGCGCTGGGCAAGTATGGCGCGGTGGTGTTCAGCAACGCCACCCAGGCCAGCGGCAAGATGAGCCTGACCGTTGAGCAGTGCGAGCGTGTGCCGCTGGGCGAGTTGATCGCCAGGAAGCAGGATGCCAGGGCGAAGATCGTCATTGCCGTCGATGAGCTGTATCTGGACGGCGTGGTGCCGAGGGTGATCTCATCAGCGGTGGATCTTGGCACCGGCGGCATTCGCGGGCGCATTCCGCCGAGCACGGTCACGATCGGCAACGGGCAGGCCGATTCCAACCTGGTCATCGAGATCGCCCGTCAGGTCAAGGACGAGCGCACCGGTCGCGAGGTGTTGCGTGGCATGCCGTTGCGATTCTCCGGCGGGCTGGGGCTGGCCAACCAGGATCTGCGTGACTTTGTCGTGCATATTCCGCCGGAACTGCTCCTGCGGGACATTCGCAGGTTCTTCCCGCAGGGCGCGTCGATTCCACTCAAGGGCACGACCAGCAAGCTCGAGTTCGATCTTCAAAAGGCGATTCGGGACAACGCCGCCAACGTCATTCCCGGCCTGATCGGCGCAGGTCGCGACGGCCAGCACCAGCGCGGCACCGAAGGCGAAAAGCCCGCAGACAACCCCCTGGAGAACCTGCTGGAGCAGCTTACCGGGCCGGACCAGCAGCAGAAGAAAGAATCATCGCGCGATCAGCGACAGCCCGATCGGGATCGGCGGTCGCGCTGAGGCCGTGATCGGCGGGTAGTGCGCCGGATTGCAAAACTATTACGCAAAACTGCAAATCGTTTGCACAAACTCGCCGTATAATCCCATGGACGTCGAAGCTGGCGGAGCCTATCCGCGCTGACGACGGCAAGCGCGTCCGAGGCGACCATCAGCCGCAGCGGCCGCTTGCGATGGAAACCACAGGTTTCCGGTCCCCATTGGCTGCAATCTGGCGGAGCAATCCGGGCACGACCAGCATGGCCCGGCCCTCGCGATACGGAGGTCTTCCATGAGATCCTGGCGGTCGTCTTCCCATTCCACCTTTGGCTCCCGACGCCACCTGCGTGCGGTTGGCGGGTTCACCCTCGTCGAGCTGCTGGTGGTCATCGGCATCATCGCCGTGCTGATCGGCATTCTCCTGCCGGCCCTGAACAAGGCCCGCGAAAGCGCCCGCCAAGTCAAGTGCCTGTCCAACATGAAGCAGATCGCCCAGGCAACCGTCAACTACGCGATGGAAAACCGCGGCATCTTCCCCGCCCACGGCGGGTTCGGTGTGGCCTGGCACAATTCGGGGAACCCAAAAGCCGGCACCTGGGACTGGATCGCCTGGCAGCGGCAGATCGACCCGATTACCGGACGCACGATGAGCGGCGCGGCCGACCTGAACATCACCATGTCGGCGTTAACCCGCTACCTCGGCGCCAAGCCCCTGGAGCACAACACCCCCAAGGAGGCCAATGAGATCGCCCCGGGGCTGGAAGCAATCTTCCGTTGCCCGTCAGACAATCTGGAATCGCGGAAAAACGCCGCGCCTGACAAGATCTACCGTTACAGCTACAGCATGAATCAGTACGTGGTCAGCACCGGCCCCGGCTCCAGGGCGCGCAGCATCTCCAAAATCAAGAACACCTCCGAACGCGTGCTGCTGGTCTGCGAGGACGAGGCGTCGATCAACGATGGTTCGTTCAAGCCGAACTACTACAACTTTGTCAACGGACAGGGTTCGGACATCATCGCCGGTCGCCACCAGCTCAAGACTCTGGTCGATCGGAAAGTAGCGCCCAAGGACACCCGTGGCAACGTTGCGTTCTGTGATGGTCATGCCGAATTCATGAGCCGTGCCGACGCGCTGAAGAGGAAATATTCCGGCAACCTCGACTTCAACGACGACGGCACGCCGGTGCAGTGAGGTTCGATAAAAATGATGACGACGGGCATGGCAAAGGACTGGCGCCATGCCCGTCGCATGAGCGGTCTCTTGTGGGTGAAACGGAGTAGTGGGTAGGGCGGGAAAATGCTCACGATGCGCGGGGCCGGGCGAGCTTACTCGCCTTGGTTTTCCAGGCCCCAACCGTTTGGAGGACGGCAGGATCGTGGCATATTTAGGGAACCAAAAGCAGTTGCGGCCTGGGCAGGTGTTGGACAGGTGACCGACCCGCCCGCCGCGACGATCGCCGTGGGTTTTCCCGCCCGTGCGGGCTTCGGCTCGGACGGGCAGGGCGCGGATGCCCGCTTCTGACCGGGCCGGACATCCGCCGGGCCGTCGATCGGCTCGCGTTTCAGGAGTCCAGAGCTTCGCACTCAAACACCTCACTTTTTCGCGGAGAGGAGCAAGACATGCTCAGCAGCAGTTGTTGCAGCGGCACACGTAACCCATTCGTCACCACCGACCAATCGATCAGGAGGAAACAGATGAGGAAAGCTTCCAAGGCCCTGTCCCTGGCCGCGCTGGCATCCGCCGTCGCCGGCGTAGTGGGATACAACCACGGCGCCCAGGGCGCCACGATCACCTGGCTTGGCACCATCGCCGATCCCAACAGCAGCACGTACACCGTCAGCCCCAGCGTTCCGGGCATCTTCACCGATGGCCAGCCCCTGTACCTGTGGAACACCAGCACGCTGAACTTCAGCAGCGGCGGGAACCCGGTGGCCTACAGCGTCGGCGATGACGTGGTTTTCGCCGCCGGCGACGGGAGCCTGGCGATCCGCATGACCAGCTCTAACCTCAACCCCTCCTCGATGACCTTCATCGGAGGCACCAGCACCACCCACTACTACTTCCTGCGCAGCGGTGACTTCCTTGACTCCGGCGGCAACAGCGTCTCCAGCAATACGCCGTTCGGAACCAATCACAACACCGTCCTGACGCTGGACACCGGATTTCAGGGTACGGTGCACATCCGGCCTCGCGCCGGCGCCGGACTGGCTGAGGGCATCAGCAACACGATCATCCGCAGCGGCACGCTGGAACTGAACGACGCCCTGCCACTGCCCAACCTCAACAACAACAACCGGCCCAACGTAACGCTCGACGGCGGGACGCTGGCGATCAACATCAATACCGCCGGCAACACCCAGCCCGCCAGCACCAACCTCGCTGGAGTAATCACCGTGTTGTCCGACAGCGCTCTGGTGCTGAACCGCAGCGCCGTCAGTGAGTCTGGCGGGGCCATTGCCGAGAGTCGAACCTGGAACGGCACCATTACCATGGGCTCGGGCGTGACCCTCAACCTCATGCGCATGGACGCCGTCCGCCTGCGTCTGGGCGCCAACCTCGCGGCGGTGACCGGCACCTTCTCGCTGCTGGACGGTCCCAGCGGACTGAATAACCACGTCGTGCTTGAGAACAGCGCCGGCTCGGTCAATGCCACCTGGAATCTGGGCACCGGCACGAGCATCCTGGAAACCAACCAGAGCGGCTACCAGATCGGAAAGGTCATTGGCGGAGCTTCGACCGAGCTTCGCGGCAGCTTCGCGTTCGGCGGACACAACACCGATGAGACCATCGCTCCCAAGATCGCCAACCGCGAAGCCGGCACCACCAGCATCTCCAAGATCGGCACCGCCGCCACCACGCTGACCAACAACAACACCTACACCGGCGGAACCACCGTCAACGGCGGCACGCTGGTGCTCGGTGGAGCCAGCGGCGCCATCGCGGCCAGCGGATCGCTCACCCTCAATGCTGGCACGCTGAAGCTGGATAACGCCGCCGCCAGCAACGGTGATCGACTGAGCAATGGCACGATCACCCTCAACGGCGGCAACCTCGAGTTCGTCGGCAACCTCAGTGCCTCGACCAGTGAGCTGGCCGGGCCGCTGGTCGCCGGCGCCAGTGCCAGCACCGTTCGCACGGTCGCGGCCGGCTCCGGCGGCAACGCCACGATCACCTTCGCGTCCCTGGCTCGCACCAATGGTGTGGTCGATTTCGACTTGGCGCCCGGCGTCAATGTCGCGTTCAGCACCGCCCCCACTTTGGTCAATGGCATCATCGGACCGTGGGCCACGGTCAACGGAACCAACTGGGCGACAGTCTCCGGCGGCACGGTGGCGGCCTACGCGCACACCCCCGGCGAGACCAACTCCGATCCGTCCGTCTGGGCGGCTACGGATAACGTCAACCTGACGGCCGGGGGAACCTCGACGGTTGCGGCGTCGGCGACGGTCAACTCGCTGCGCTTCGGCGCCAATGGCACTGTTTCGATCGCCGCCGGGCAGTCGTTGACGATCAACTCCGGTGGCATTCTGGCCGCCAGTGACGCGACCATCGGCGGCGCCGGTTCGCTCACCGCGGGCAACGGCACGGCTGCGGCCTCGCTGTTCGCCGCCGTCGCCAATGCCGGCAACACCCTGACCATCAGCGCCCCCATCGCCGACAACGGCGCCAGCGGAACCGTCAGCCTCGTGAAGGTTGGTGCGGGCAAGCTGGTGCTGGCCGGCAATAACACCTTCACCGGCGGGATCAACATCTTTGGCGGGACGCTGGCGGCGGGCACGAGCAACATCTTCAACCCGACGGCCAACCTGATCGTTGATTTCGGCACGACGTTCGACCTGGGCGGGTTCAATCAGACGGTCGGCACGGTGTCGCTGATCAATGGTTCGATCATCAACAGCGGCGGCGCAGCGTCGTTGACTGCCGGCGCGTTCGATGTTCGCAACGGCACGATCAGCGCGTCGCTGGCCGGC